>NZ_JAILYE010000001.1:0-534810 GCF_021011285.1 Enterococcus sp. SMC-9
CTTGCATGTATTAGGCACGCCGCCAGCGTTCGTCCTGAGCCAGGATCAAACTCTCATAAAAAGTGTTTGAACAGTCATAGACTGTTAAGCTCAAATAAAAATTAACTTTGCTAGCTATTGCTTGCATGTTGTTTGCTTCTATAAAAGAAGCGCCCTACACATTGGTTCGTTTGCTTGCTTTGTTCAGTTTTCAAAGGTCTACTTGCGAAGTTAAATGTATTTATTTAACTTGCAGTTGGTTGCATTTTGAAATGTTTCAGCAACTCTTATATCCTATCAGCTGACTTGATTTCTGTCAACTATTTTTTTCAAAAAGTTTTAAAAACTTTTTGAAATGATATTTCAGAAGTTCGCCGCTCATCAAGCAACTTCGTTAGTTTAACAGTCGTTGTAGCAACTGTCAACAACTTTTTTCAAAAATGTTTCAAGTTGTTTTCAATCGTGTGACTGCCTTGCCAACGTTGATTAATTTACCACTTCCAAGTATTTGCGTCAACCGTTTTATTTTCATAAAATACCAGCTCACCACCGTGCCAAAACTACTCTTTTTATCTTTTGTTCGCTTTTTTTGCGCTTACAAAAAAAGAAGTTAATCTTTTTCTTCACAAAAAAACCTAAACTGTAAAAAAAGTAAGAGAAATCCCTCTTAAAATTCGGTTATTTTTTTATTTTTCAGGCACAAAAAAAGGAGATTTCCATCTCCTTAGCAAGTTTACTTATCGCGACTTAAAAAGCGAATCCGTTTTTCTTCATCGCGGTAAATAATTGTTTCTTCGTTTAAGTAAGAAAAAGTTAGTTTTTCTAAATTTGGCGTGCTAATCATTTCTTCGTATCCAGTAAAAATATCGTGAATATATTTTTTGTAGGCATGCTTCTTCTTTAATCTTTTTTTCATGGGGCACCTTCCTTTTTCAAATCACTGTCATCTTACCAAAAGTGTTACGCATTGGACAAGTAGTTTTCGTCGATTCTCAAAGATTGTTACAAGGTACATTTTTTTTACTAACTTAATATACAAGACAATTCTCTACCACTTTTATAATATCAGATAAATGATCAATAACTATATCCGCTTGTCGTTGATCAATTGGAAAATCTTGTTTTAGTGCCAATGTATACAGTTGTGCAGCTTTCGCAGAAGCAATCCCGACTGGTGAATCTTCTACTGCAATGCAGCGATCACACTTTAGCGCCGCTTCAGCCAATTGATAAATTTCTGGATGTGGTTTACTTTTTGATAAACTTTCGCCGGAAATAACAAAATCAAAGAAAGATGTTAAATTATTTTGAGCAAGCATCGTATAAATTTCGTTTTCAGGCGATGATGAAGCAAGTGCTATCTTTATTTTTTTAGCCTTCAAATAAGTCAATACACTCTTAACATCCCCTCGCAAGGCCTTGGTAAAATCAATTGGATGTGTTTGCTGATAATCTTGATACTCTTTTTTTAATAATGCACGGTTTTCTTTTGCTGGGACTAAAACTTGCCAAATACCCGCTTCAGTCAAGCCAACAAAATCCAATTTGTTTTTTGAGCCTGGACTCAAATTTTTTTCAGCAAAAAAATCCATCCGCCGCTGAAAGTAAAAGCTTTCAGAATCAATTAAAACACCGTCCATATCAAAAATTATACCTAAAATCATATAAATCACTCCTAGCCATTAATTATTTCGTGAATTAGACGCAGCTCTAAATCCGAGATCTGAATAGTATATTCATTTTCGACATTGCGAAATGCTCGATGAATTTGTTCCATTTCCATGCCAGCTTGTGCTAAATATTCAGC
Source organism: Enterococcus sp. SMC-9 (assembly GCF_021011285.1). NCBI lineage: Bacteria > Bacillati > Bacillota > Bacilli > Lactobacillales > Enterococcaceae > Enterococcus > Enterococcus sp. SMC-9. The sequence goes on from NZ_JAILYE010000001.1 coordinate 1,787, forward strand.
AATATCTTCTTGTTGATCAACACTTTCTTTACGTAAAATTCGTTCAATCATACAACAGCAATGCAAATACAATAAAAATAATTTACTATTTGAAAGCGTAATGGCTAAATTAACCTCTGCTTGTGATACTGCACTTTGCACCAGACGTAAAAGCTTTGTCGCATCTAGAATCGTTAAATTCTCAACGATTTTGTTAATGGAAAAGCTAAACATTAGCTGTTCCTTTAATGCTTTGTCACTAATATCAAAATAATCTTGTAAAATTGTAACAAATTTCTCTATATCTTCCCCATTAATTAAGTGATCTAAGCCGATATAAGGAATCTGCTGAATTTTGGGATCTTCTGTACCAACAATCATTAACACTTCATACATTTGAAAAGGATCTTCATACAGTTTATTTTTTTCTAACTTGTGATAATCATAAGGTATGATGGCTAACTCGTCGCAGTAGTCTTTTAGACAATGTTCTAAAATTTCTTGAATTTGAATGGCAGAGCCCATTCCAGTATAGCAACAAGTTAAAATAGCTTGTTTTTTCTCTTGCTTTGGCAAAATCAATTGCTTTTGAACTTTATTTTCAATATCAACTCGTTGACTGATTTCTGAAATAGATAATTGATTTTGAATTAAATGACCAATTTCTAAAACTAACGGGGTGCAAACATAGTCAATAATCAATAATGGTCCGCGAATTTTATCTTCTAAGCGCTCACCTAATTGATTTAACGAACCCATGTCCACTAATAAAATTAAACCAGCGTCTGTATGGTAATCGTTAATAAATCGAATGACTTGTTCTTCGACTTTGTCTAGTGTGATATTTATCGGCATATCATAAGCATGAAAAATATTTTGTTGTAACATGCGATTGCCGACATTAGCTAGACTACTGGCAGTGGAATAACCATGGGCTAGAATAATACTTTTGATTTCTTTTTCACGGGGCGTTATTTGCAAACCGTGAAAGTAAAAAGAAATAAAGATTAAATCCTCGTCTTTAAAATCCTGGTCCAATTGACGGGAAATATGACCTAAAGCTTTCTTTGCATACCAATAAGAAGTATCCATTGAACTGGAAATTAAACGCAATAGCTTTGGTTTTATCGTATGCCATTCGTGATTTTCTGCAATCGTATCGGTATTATTTTTGCGATAAAGGTATTGTGCGAGTGCGATAACCCGGTTACCATCTTGATCAAATCCATAATTATCGTGCATCCAATCAAAGGTTTCTCGAATTTGATAGGTCAAAACGGAATAAAAAGACTCTTCTTTAGCATAACTATCTTTAAACATAAATTCATCCATTAAGTTATTGACACGATTTACCATCGTTGTAATAAAATCCTTGATGGCTAACTCTTGTTCATCGACTTTTTGGTAAAGTTGAACCATTTTTTCAAATAATTGTCGGATCTGCTTTGCTTCAGTAGACTCTAAAAAAACCTGATTTTTCGTATGGGGCAAATATTGGCGATCTGGTAAAGCTTTAATCGTCTTTTTCAACTGCTCTTTTAAACGTAGCGCATTCTCTTGAGGTAAATCTTTTAAGCGCACTCTTATTGCAGGGTTGTTTTGATTTTTTGCATAGGCGCTGCCGCAAATGTATTTAACAATATTTTTGATTTTACCCACATTGCCTTCTAAGTCACTATTTAACAAAAAGTCTACTAGTTGATAGCTAACATCAATTCGCTTTTTTAAAATATTCGCCTCATTCACAAAAAAAGTATCAATTAGCTGCATTCTTTCTGACTGCGGGCGCTGTTCATAATTGGGCAAACTTACAATTACCGGCAGACGCCGAATAAAAGTTGGCAAAAAAGTCTGATAGACATTTTCTGTTGTGGCAAAAATTAGCCGTACCTTTGCCTTGCGTTTAAGGGCATTATCTCCCATAGGTGAAAATTCACCGGTATCCATGAAGGTAAATAATTTTTCTTGCCCTTCATCTGACAGTCGATGCACTTCATCCAAAAATAAAATACCGTTATCTGCCTTTTCAATTAAACCGATATGATCTTTTTCAGCTCCGGTAAAAGCCCCCTTAATATGACCAAACAAAGCAGAGGATAACAATTCTGGATTATTGAAATATTGAGCACAGTTATAGGCGATAAAAGGGGAATCTTTTTGAATGACCTTCTCTGTGACTGCGTATTCGTGAATTTTTTCAGCTAAGAATGTTTTCCCTGAACCGCTACTGCCAGACAAAAGAATCGGCAACCCGTTATTTGGATAAAGCACCGCTGTTTTCACTTGATCAATCGCTTCTTTTAGACTCCCTTTGGCACCAATTACTAGCTCTAATGCATTTTGTTTTTCCAATGTAAATAAATCTTCCCAACTCTCATACTCTGCGCCTTTTACGATAATTCCCAGCTCAGCAAGTGTTGTAACGTGTAAAAAAGCGACCGGATAGCTCTTAACTTTGACAACTACGCCTTCTTTTAACCCTTGATTTAAGTAAGAACTGGTCGTGCTACGGTTTAACCCGATATGCTCACTAATGGCTGAGGCAGAAAAATCCCCACGATGATGCTTGTCATAATCTCGCGTTAAGTCAATTAAATATTTTTCTACTTTTTCATTCATGATTTACACCACCTAGCTTCTTTTTTAATCAATTGTAAGAGATTTCATACCAGCTTTCAATACAAGACAGAAAAGCTGAGGCAAATGCCCCAGCTTATGAAAGCTTAGTACTCAAGTTTCCACATATAACGACGTTTTGTTAATGGATGTTGACGCGCTTCAGCCAATTCTTCAGCATAAACACGGAAGACGGCCGTAATGACAAATGGATTGAAGTAATCTAAGACTTCTTTTGCAATATGAGCCGATAGACCCCAATCTAGTGCATCCACAACTTCTGTTTTCGCATCGAAACGATCTAAGAAGGTTAATGCTCGTGCGTCAATTGGACGTGTGCGGCCATCGTTCATCAGTAAGATAAATGGCACACCTTTATCGGTAATTTCAAATGGCCCATGGAAGAATTCACCGGCATGGAAAGTACCGGAGTTGATCCATTGCATTTCCATCATTAAACAAATTGAAGTCGAATAGGCTACTTCGTGAGTTGCCCCTGAACTCATAACATAGATAACTTTTTCGTCTTTGAAGCGTTGGGCAAATTGTTTCGCTTGTAAGCGTGCTCCTTCAGCGCTCTCTTGTGATAAATCGTAAATTTTACTGAAACCATCCATCATTTTATCGTAGTCAGCATAGCCTTCAATTTGATTTAACAACTCAACTGCTAACAACAAGCAATAGCCGGTTTTTTCAAGTTTCGCAGCATAATTTTCAGCAAAACGGTGATAAATGACATAATCTGCATCTTTTGTTAGCGGAGAATCTACGCTACGTGTTAAACTAATAACTGTGGCACCTTTCTCTTTGGCTACTGCGTTAGCTTGAACAGTTTCAGGAGTGGTACCTCCTAATGAAGCTGAAATAACCACAGTATGCTCGTCGACTGAGCTAGGTGTCGCATAGTTAAATTCGTTGGCTGTAAAATGACTAATCCGTAATTTTTGTGCATTTTGGTCTAAAAAGTATTTACCTGGATATAAATCAGCTTTTGACGCACCACAGCCAACAAAGACGATGGATGTCACTTCTTTATTACTAACGATTTCTTTTACAATCTCTTTTGGACTTAATTTTGAATTCATTTTTGAATTCCTCCTCTTAACTTTTTTATTTGAACCTGAATAGGTTTGTCCCTTAACTAAAAATGCCGCATACACTTAATAAAATCCCGCCTACAATACAAATGACCAACATTACGCCGGTTTTAACTTTCTTTTGTAGTAACCAGTACATAAAAAATGTCAGACCCAAAGGAATTAATTGTGGCATAATATTATCTAAAACATCTTGTAAAACAAATGCTTTGCCAAATTTTAAAGGTGTTGTAATGCCGATCATGCTTGCAATCATTGCCCCGATTACCATCAAACCTACAATCGTACAAACATACATTACCTTATCCATTAAACCTTCTTGATAAAGTTTAGCTAAATATTTATTCCCTGTGTTATATCCAATCTTACCACCGTAATAAGTTACTAAAGACGAAGGGACAAATGAGATAATCATCGCTAAAATTGGTCCCAAAATACTTCCTTGTTGCGCTAAATTAATCCCAAAACCAAAAGCTAAAACCCGGACAGTTCCTTGGAAAAAAGAATCGCCAATCCCTGATAGTGGTCCCATTAAAGAAGTCTTTAAAGCCCCAATTGCTTCTGGATTAAAGTTTTCTTGGTCTTGTGCATATTGTTCTTCCATTGAAGCGGCTAAACCCAGTACAAAAGCACTAGTCTGCGGTGTACAATTGTAATACGCCATGTGACGTTCGTAAGCTTCCATCTTTTTTGAAGCGTCTTCTGGTTTGTCGTAAATTTTGTCGATGATCGGCGCAATTCCATACATAAACCCCATATTCATTTGCCGCTCGTAATTCCATGAAGCTTGAATCGCCCACGAGCGCCAGAAGAATTGCCAATATTTCCAACTGTTTGGATCTTTTTTAGTCATTTATAAGACTCCTTTCTATAAATCGTCTAAAGGATCAGGTTCACTTTGCGCAGCATTACCACCATTACTGCCACCAAAATTAACTTGGGCCATCACAAACGCTACAATGCAGGCAAATGCTGCAACCCCTGTGATACTTAGGCCAGAATATGCAGTTATTAAAAAACCCAGCAATAAAAACGGTACCATTTTCTTTGTTAACATTGTTTGTAAAAGCAAGGCAAAACCATAAGCCGGTAAAATCTTACTTGCTAAAGTCAAACCATTTGTTAACCAAGCAGGAATGCTGTCAACAATACTTTTGACCAAATCGGTACCAAAATAAATAGCTAGAAAAATCGGAATAAAATACATTAAGGAATACAAAACCGAGCCATAAACAATATGAATCCTTCTTGCACCAGCAAACTTACCTTCAGCAATTAACGTATCCGCACGGTGTGTTAAATTTGATAAGACCGTTCGCATTAAAATCCCTAACATTTGACCTAATACAGAAATTGGAATTGCAATGGTTAACGCTGTTTCCGCATTTGAACCAGATAAAATTGCAAAAGCCGTTGCAATAATAGAAGCCATATTCATATCCGGCGGTGCAGCTGCCCCAATATTTACCAACCCCAAAGACATCAATTCCAACGATGCCCCAACCATCAAACCTTTTTCCAAATCTCCTAATACCAAACCAACCAGCGTACTCACAATTAAAGGCCGTTCAAAGTTCAGTCTTCCTAACAATCTGGAGTCCAGAATACAAAATATTCCGATTAGACCCAGGGCAATCGATTGAAACAACATAACGCAAACCCCTTTCTTTTAAATCATTGTATTTAAATCCTCTTTTTTAGAGGTTGGTACCTGCTGCATAAACTGTGTAATCCCCATTGCTTTTAGCGCTTTGGCATCTTCAATTTCACTTTCTGTTAAGAAAATAGCGTTGCTAAATTGCTTAGCCCCTTCTTTTTTAATAATGCCGCCATAATTGATGGCCTCAATTTTCTGATAGCCTTCACAAAATTTGCGGACATCTTTAGTATTCCCAAAAATCAACATGATATTTTCTTTTAGCGTTTCAACTTTTGGCATTTTTGCTAAAGTGTTGGCCACTGTGAAAATATTCAATTTAATTCCTTGGGGTTTGGACAATTCTAAGGACATCTTTTTAAATTCATCATTGGCCGCTTCGTCGTTTACCACGATAATGCGATTTATTTGTAAAGACTTACTCCAAGAAAACACTACTTGTCCGTGTAACAATCTGTGATCAATGCGTACAAGTTTGATCATAGATCATCACCTCCTTTTTCTGATGTTTGTAATAGACGACTACAATCAATTAGTGAATTTTGGCTTTCTATGATAATCCTTTGTAAATCATTTGAACTAATTTTCCCAGCCTGTGTTGCGATGGAAATCACAAGGGGTAAATTCATTCCGGTAATAAGATGTATTTCGGGGTTGTCTTTTAAAAGGGGTAACATTTCGTTATTAACACTCCCCCCTAAAATATCTGTTAAGATAAATAAATTTTTCGTCCCCAGTTTTGTAACTAATTGCTGCATTTGTCCTTCGATTGGTTCATCTTCATCGCGATAAGCCGATAGTGCGTAAATATTATTTGCTGGACCTAGAATCATTTCAGCGGTTTGCTTTAAGCCTTGTGATAATTCTCCGTGGCTTGCTAGAATGATAGTATTCATTTTTTCTTCCCTCCTTACTGACACTTTTATACAAGCAAGTTGCGTGCCAACTTTTGTCTAAGGTTCAAATCCCGCTTGATTTCAGCGTTTTTCTGACACTTTCAACACATCTAGAACAAAAAAATACAGTGTTGGAAATTTTCACTTGAAGTGTTGATAAAAGCGTGAAGTAGCGATTGATCAATTCTAAGAAAAAAGATACCGCAAAAAAAGATTGGAAATTTTTTAAGCCCAGGATTTTTTCTTCTTTTAAATCGCTTTTATAAATTTCAATTGCTTTTTACTTAATACTTAGACAGACACAAAAAGTCCCCGTACAAAAGTTAGTTTAGCTTTTGTACGGGGACTTTCATTTTTTATTTTGGTGCTACATACGTAACATTGTTAGAGCGGGCAATACTATTAGGGATAATACGGTATGAAACAGTTGTTGGCCTGACAACATTTCCTTCTGAGACCAAAATGCCATCTGGTCCAACAGCTTCAACAAATGCCACATGACCATACACGGAACTAGAACCAGCAACTCCAGGATGGAAACTTACGGCATAACCAACTTTTGGTGTTCCAGTTGTTTTATAGCCTAAACGAGCACCTTTTTGGCCCCATTCGCCACCATTGCCCATAAAGTTGTCAACCCGGCCACCTAATTGGGTAATCCGATTGTAAACATACCACGTACATTGTCCCACTGGATAAGAACCAGAAGTATTATAGTTGCGACCATCAAAATCAGGGAAAATCATTTTATTACGATAGTAGGTTGGAATATTTTGCCGTGATTGAATAATCATTCCGGTTTTTGTTCCAACTGGTGTTTCAGGTTCATCGTACTGGGTTAAATGATAAGCTGCGATAATCGAATTTAATTTATTACTGTATTGCGTATCCGTTGCATATTTCCCCATTAGATGGTCTGTTGCTTGGAGATAATTTCCCGCCTCAGAACGCCATGCGCCTTGATAAAAACCATCGTTTCCAGAAATACCGCCACGAATTAGTTCAACATAGTCTGCTAATGATTCTTTGTAACTAGGATAACTTCTAAAGTTTGCCGTGATTTGATACAACTCGCCGTTTCCTTTGTCTTCCATTGTTTTCATAGCAACAGAAGAACCGCCGTGAGAACCTTTAATTCCAAACAAGTTGTAATAAGGTGCTCTTGATAACCCACTGCCACCAGAACCGCTTTCCAAAATTGCCTGAGCGATCATGACCGAAGCAAAAACATCATATTTTAACCCTAATTCTCTGGCATCATCTGCAATTGCATCGATGAAGCGTTGTGTAATCGGATTGGCTTTAAAATCAACAGTAGCTGCGTAATTGTCTAATGTCTTTTCACCTTGTTGTGTCAAAACGAGATTTCCCGGCATGCTAACTGCAAAAGATGGGTTTTTTATAACGCCATATTTTTCGCTTAATAGCGCTGTATCATTTTCTTCTTTACTGTCTGCATCTGTTTTATCAGCAATTTTTACAATTCCGGCGTCATTAACTTCATAACCTTGAATGGTGAAAATTTGGACACCTGGCAATTCTTCTTTATCTTTTGTTTGTTCTGTATCTTTAGTAGCATCACTAGTAGTTTCTTTTTTCTCTAATGCTGCTTCTTTTAGTTTATTTTGTTCTTTTAAAGCCTCGTGATTTTCATCAGTGGCCATTATATATTTACCCTGACCAAGGTAAATGGCAACTTTGTTAACTTCTTTATCTTGCCAGAAAAGAAGATCACCAGGTTGCGCTTTTTCCAATGAAATTTGCTTTTTATCTTTTACCATTTCCTCATAATTTTTACCAAGAGTTATGCCAAAAATTTCGTTATAAAGGTAATTTGGTAAACTTAAATTATTAAAGGCAGACGGTGCTTTACCATCTTTTGCAAAAGGTTTATTCAGAGTCTTCAAAGCAGCTGCGATTATAGCACCTTGCTTTTTATCCTTTAAACTATTTAACAACGGCAATTCAAAACCATTTAAATTTGAATCAGTTAAACTGTCGACAACCAAATTATCATCCAATGGTGCAGATGCTGTGCCATCTTTACTTGGACCTTGAACAGGTTGTTTGGGGGTTGTTGCATCTGTTGTGCTTGGCTTTGATTGGTTTTGATTTGTATTGCTTTGATTTGGTTTATTGGTCGCAGGCTTATTCGGCTGTGGCTTTGGTTTAGGATTAGGCTTTGTTTCTGGCTTAGGATCTGGTTTTGGCGTAGGCGTAGGTTTTTGCGCCTCCACTTTTACTAATCCAGTAATTGCCTTTTGTAAATTAACCAACATGCTGCTAACTTCATCACTAGAAGCATCCTCATTGGTTAAGAGAGTATTGGTTAGTCCAATTTGTTTTTGCAAAACCTTAAATGAAGCTGGTGTATATTCGCTAGCCTTAAAGTCCATTGCCTTTTTCAACAAAGCTTGTAAGCTTTCCTTATCGGGTTTTACTTCCAGTTGTAGACTACCTAAAAACACTTTAATCCTTTCAACCAAAGCATCAACAGTATTTTGATCAACCTCGTTTGCATTTTGCATTACCGAAGCTTCCTGGAAAAGCTCATTTATTTTATCACCTGGGAATGTAGAGGGGCGATATTGATCTTCTGTATTAATCAGATTTTGCAACTGATTGTACATTTCTGTTAACACAGTTTTGTCCACAGCCACCGGTGTCGGTGCAGGTGTCGGGTCGTTTTCACCTTCACTAACTTCACCTGTATTTTCAGGACTATTTTTGGTTTCTGTTACCGCTGTATCACTATTATTTTGAACTGCTTCACTTGCTTGCGTAGTTGTAACAACATTTGCGAAAGCCGGCGTTCCTTGCGAAAAAAGCACTAACACAATACTAAACATAGAAAGTGCCCTTCGCAAACGTAGACTATTCCTTTTTTTCATCAGAGAACCCCCTTTTATTTCCTCGCTATTATATTAGCACATATTCTCATGAAATTCTAAGTCAAAACGTCTGAATAATTAATATAACAGTCGTAACTACAACTTGAATAAAAAGAGAAACTAGCATCCTAAAGGGTTTTTGCTAGTTTCTCAAGATTAGAGAATGATTTCAGCCAATTTTAATAAATAAATTTAATTATTTTGACGCGTCCAAATTAAAGAAAAAATAACTAACTTTATTGCGTTACCAACTGATATGCGTTTCGTAGACCTGACGGAATGGGAAATTCAACTTGACCGCAATAACTAAATCCAAGTGCATTGATCGTCTTGATCATAGGAAAATTTTCTGGATACGTATCAATTCGAATATCTTTAAACCCCTTTTTTTCGGCATTATTAATTAAAGCAGCTAAAAATTTTTGGGCAATTCCTTTTTTGGCAAAATTTTTGCTAACCGCTACGCGATGAATTGACACATAATCCTTACGGTCAACTGTCATCCAACGACCACAAATAGCAGTATAAACAGGATCAATTCCTTCGACTAAACTTGCAACTGCCACGATACTGCCTTCCATTATGGCAACCCAACAGAATTTATTTGCCACATCTTTTGTCATTTGGTCTTCATCAGGTCCATAGCCATCTTGCCACTGAGGGGATCCTTGAGCTTTTAAAGAAGCTCGTCCATCTGCAATAATTTCCATAATCACAGGTAGATCAAAAAAAGTTGCTAATCTTATTTCCATACTGCTTAAACTCCTTAGTTAAAATAAACGAAACGAACTAATTGGGTAAAAGCGCAAACGAAATGCGCCGATAATTTCATCACGGTGGATGGAACCAAAATTACGGCTATCTGTCGAGTGATCTCGGTTATCTCCTAAAACAAAATATTCACCCTTAGGAATGCGATAAGTAAAATTATCCATCTCCCATACCATATCACCGGTTTTAAACCCTTCGGAAGTGGCTTTATCATTAATAAAAAGGTTGTTGTTTTTGTATTCGATTTTTTCTCCTGGCAAACCAATGATCCGTTTAATGAATTTTTCCTCTTCACTAAATTGATCTGGATTGTTTAATACAACGATACTAAACCGCTGCAACTTGCCGATTTTCAAGGCAAACCCCCGATCACCATCGTAAAGCGTTGGTGCCATTGATGAGCCGTCAACAATTACTGGGGAGAAAATAAATATTCGAATGATTATTAAAATGGCGATAAAACCACCAAAAATCGCGATATCACGAACAGATATCTTCATCTTCTTCATAAACAACATCCTTTAGCCGGCTCTTTTTAATGTTCTTGATAAAAATTTATAACGTAACCCGACTCTATTCCATAACTTACGCTAGGATTAGAACCTTCTTACAATAAATATATAATAACGACACCGGTATTTCAATGAATATCCATTTAAGCAAAAAGGAAGATTCTCGTAAGTAAATCACAAAATTTATGAAAAAAGAAATTCAACACATTTTTTTGATCGTTTCATTTTAATTTTTTTAAAGTACCTACTATTGTAATTTTCTTTTGGTAGTAAAAAAGATTATACCTTTTGAGGTACAATCTTTTTTGCTAATTAGTCAATGACTTTTAATTTTCCCCGAAATTCATCAATTGTTTGATAGCCTTTTAAAGTCATAATGCTAGCCAACTCTTTAGTCAAACGCTCGAAAATAGCCGGTCCTTCTTTTTGCAGTTGCGTTCCCACCTGTAGCATCGTAGCGCCACACAATAAATGCTCATAGGCATCTTGGCCTGTTAAAATACCGCCGGTTCCGATGATTTTAATTTCTGGTTTTAAACGTGTATAAAAAGCTCGCACATTGGCTAAAGCCGTTGGTTTTACGTATTGACCACCAATTCCACCGAAGCCTTCTTTGGGTTTAATGACGACTTGATCGCTGGTTGTGTCGATATATAAGCCATTTCCAATACTATTGATAGAATTCACGTAAGCTAACGGATATTTATTTAAAATTTCTGCCATTTGATCAAAATGTGCCATATCAAAATACGGTGGCAATTTCACACCTAAAGGCTTGGTAAAAAATGTAAAAACTTGATTTAATGTTTCTTCTGTCAACTCAAAATCATAAGCAACTTGCGGCTTGCCTGGAACATTAGGACAAGATAAATTTAATTCAGTTACCCCTGCAAAATCACTGGCTTCAATTTCTTTTAACATCGCAATATTTTCTGCCACACTCATTCCGGCAACTGAGAAAAATAGGGGGCGTTTTGTGTTTTCTTGTTGTTTCAAGGCATATTCCAAATAGTACTCAAAACCTAAATTAGGTAACCCCATCGAATTAATACTACCTAAAGGAACATCGTAATAACGCGGCTCGCTATTTCCTGCTCGCTTTTCAGGTGTCGCACTTTTCATAATATAAGCGCCTGCTGCTGAAGTACTTAGTTCGTCAAGTTCTTTTATGGTCATGCAATGAACACCTGAAGCATTCATAAAGGGATTTTCAAAATCAAAGTCCAAAAAGTTGGTGGTTAACACAAAATCGCCTCATTTCATTTTTTGTTGGACTTAGCATAGCGGCTTTTTAGCATAAATTCAATAGTAACAATAAAACTTACGCATAATTCTTGTTTTTTGTTCGTCTTTCTTTTTTTAGCGCACAGATGATTTACAAATACCAAAAAACAAGTTATTATTTGAACAGAATTCTAAAGGAGGTTGCAGTTATGAATGAAATCCGCACCGAACAAGAAATTGAAGAAATCAAAGAACGTATTTTAACCGCATTAGAAACTGTGATTGACCCTGAATTAGGGATCGATATTGTCAATCTTGGTTTAATATATGATATTGAATTTGAAGGCGAAACAGGAGAAGCCGTCATTAAAATGACCTTGACCACCATGGGTTGTCCTTTGGCTGATATTTTGACCGATCAAATCCATCAAGCGCTAGCTGAAGTGCCAGAAGTTACTAAAACGGAAGTTAAACTGGTTTGGTACCCTGCTTGGACTACTGATAAAATGAGCCGTTATGCCCGAATTGCTTTGGGTATTCGCTAAACTTTAATAGAAATTTAAAGGCGTAACCTTTCCCTAAACCACAGGAAAGGTTACGCCTTTTATCTTTTTATCTTTACAAAAACAATTTTCAATTTTTTATTTAGTCTTATTTTTTATGCGTAATAATTTATCACATTCAGTGATAGCTAATATCATGACCCCGGCTGCCACAGCGATTCCCCATTCCAAAGGCGATAAAGCGGCTGTATAAAACCAGTTTTGCATAAACGGAAGATATGTTAGTGCAATCTGCAACAAAAGCATAGTTCCGCTAATCCAAAAGGCTTTGGGATTAGTAAAGAAACTTTTTGAAAAAAGTGGCGCTTTCGTTCGAATATTAAACAAGTAAAAAATCTTGCTTAAAACAACGATATTAATCATCATCGTACTAGCCACGACCCTCGTCACACCTTGCAAAAGCAACCACTCGTATGAAATCAGGCTGATAGCTGCCACTAAAATAGAGACATAGCCCATTTGAAAAATGTCATGGCGATTAAATATTCGTCCCGTTGACTGCCTTGGTTTTCGTGTCATAATATTGGCTTCTGCCGGTTCAAAAATGAAGGCAAATTGAATCGTAATCGCTGAAACCATGTTAATCCAAAGCAACTGTGTAGGCTGTAGCGGCATATCTTTTTGCAATAATATTGTAAAGGCGATAATCAACCCTTCTGCAAAAGAAGTTGGCAACAAAAAGAGAATGCTCTTTTTGATATTGTCATAAATCCTGCGCCCCTCACGAATCGCAACTGCCATTGTGCCAAAATTATCGTCAGTTAAAATCATATCTGCTGAATCTTTGGCCACATCCGTTCCTTTTTTCCCCATTGCAACACCAATATTGGCTTTTTTTAATGCTGGCGCATCATTCACGCCATCTCCAGTCATCGCTGTCACCAAGCCATTTTTTTGGAGGGCAGCAACAATTTCCAATTTATTTTGCGGTGTCGTTCTTGCAAACACTTGATTTTCTACTACTGCTTGTTCTAGTTCTTGTGGGGACATTTGCTCTAATTGGCCTCCGGTGATAACTGAAACTTCAGGTGCCAAATTGAGCTTTTCTGCAATTGCTTTTGCTGTCAGCGGATGATCGCCTGTAATCATTTTGACACTCACCCCAGCTTGATTCATTTCCTTTAACGCAGGTATCACCGATTCTTCTGGTGGATCGATAATGCCGGCAATTCCGAGAAAATGAATACCTTTGGTTAAAAGCTCAGGTGTAATTTGTGTAACCAAATTGCTCACAACTTGGTACCCAACCGCAACAACTCGTTTTCCTTGCTCAGTTAAGTTGGTTACCTGATTTGTCCAATAGTCCTCAGCAAATTTTTGTTTTCCATTGGCTTTTGCCATTAAAAACAATTTATCGGGGGACCCTTTGATAAATAAAATTCGCTGCCCATCTTTTTTCTCTACTAATTTAGCAATATATCGGTAATCTGAGTCAAATGGCAACATGTCAATTTCGGTATACTCTGTTTTTTTAGGGAAGGGAAATTGCTTATAATACAATGTTAAAAAGGCACCGTCCGTTGGTTCACCATTAATTTGCCAGCCAGCTTCATTATGCAAAACAGTATCGTTGGCTTCAAATCCTGCTTCTAAAAACAACTTTAATTCTTCATCTAATTCGACAACTTGATTATCAGCGCTAAGAATAGCACCGGTGGGGTCATACCCATCTCCTGAGACCTTTAATTGACGTTTTGAAAAAATAATGTCCTTTACGGTCATTTCATTTTTGGTTAAGGTCCCCGTTTTATCGGTTGCAACCACCGCAACTGATCCTAATGTTTCGACAGCTGGAAGCGTTTTGACAATGGTATGATTTTTTTTTGCCATCTCATTTACGCCCATGGCCAAAACAACAGATGTCGTTGCCGGCAGTCCTTCTGGAATTGAGCCCACAATCATAGTCACCACCGCCAGTGTTAGAACCGAAATTGCATAGGTTTCTAACAGAAGACTTAGGATAAATAAAAGAACCGAAACGCCGATAATTACCCAAGTAATCCCTTTTCCCAGATTATCAATTTCTTTCATTAAAGGTGTCTTTTCACTTTTTGTTTGAGCTACTTCTGTTGAAATCTTTCCAATTTCACTGTTTGCACCAGTGGCAATAACAATTCCAATACCGCTGCCCGCTGTGACTGCAGTTGAAGCAAAAGCTAAGTTGTTTCTTTCTGCTAGCGGCGTAGCAGCTTCACTGATTTGGTCCGCATTTTTTTCTACCGAATCAGCCTCTCCGGTCAATGAAGACTCTTTTATACGTAAATTGTCGGTTTCGACCATTCTTAAGTCGGCAGGAACATTATCGCCAGCTTCTAAAAAGACAACATCGCCTACCACCAATTTTTCAGCTGCGATGTCTTGCCGAATGCCATCGCGATAAACTGTCGCTTCTTGCGACAACAATTCTTTGATTTTTTCTAGTGCATCTGCAGCACTTGCCTCTTGGTAGTAGCCGATTAATACATTGACAATAACAACCACAGCAATGATAATCGCATCTGAAACATGTCCCATTAACAACGTCAAAACAGCCGCAAATAATAAAATGTAAATAATCATATTGTGAAATTGTCGCAACAGTAATTTCCATTTGGGAGTTTTCTGACTCGTTAACTGGTTCAAACCATCTTTTTGCAACCTTCTTTTGGCCTCATCCTCACCAAGACCTAATGCAACTTCTCGTACACCATATTTTTTTAATAGTTCTTGTTTTTCCAACTGAAAATCTTGATATTTTTCCATGTTTGCACTCCTTTATTTTTGAATAAACGACAAATAAGCCCCTCACAGACACAACGGTCAATGACGTGCTTTATTTTTTATTCAATTAAAAAGTAAGCCAAACAAACTAAAAACTTCTGCTCTCCCTCAGGTGAGTCGTCATCCAAAAATACCATCCCCTTTCATTAGCAAGTGAATAAATTTATTTTTTGCACATAAATTTATTTCCTACTTTCAAAATAGCATATGTTATAAAAAAAGAAAAAGTCTTTTTAAAAAAAAATAGTAGGCTTCTTTCAATTTATATTTTTCTTAAATTTCTTAAAATTATTTTAGAATAATAAAAAAAACGAACACTTCATTTAACTGTCACTCTCTTCTCACAAGTAAATTACTTAAAGAGAGTACGGATAGTTTGAATTGTTCGTTTACTTTTTATTTCACTTTATAGCTAACATTTTTAAAGGAATTATTTATGGCTTTTTTTCTTCGTCATTTTAATTTCAGGAAAGACTCCTGTTGCTTTAAACGTTCGTTGATCATCTTCACTAGCAAAACGTCCGATAATAGATTGCGTTGGTACAAAATCGACAAAAGCATTTTCATCCACTTCTAAAATTGCCTGCTCTAAATCATATAATTCATAACGGGTGACAACCATCATAATCATTTTGCCTTCTACCCCAGAATACCCTCCCATTGAAGGTAGTAACGTCATTCCACGAAAAATATGTTCTGAAATGTTCTGACCGACTTCATTTGGTTTTGTTGTGATAATAAAAGCCGTCACTTTTTGATGACTTGTATGAATTGCATCAACGACGTGACTCATCGCATAAATAGAAATGATTGTATATAGTGCGCTCTCCCAGTTAAAAATAAAACCAGCAATCAAAACAATAATCCCGTTTAGTAACAACATAAAATTACCGACAGTTTTCCCGGTCGTGTTGGATAAAATAAGCGAAACGATATCTAAACCACCGGTAGTAAACCCAAATTTCAAAGACAGGCCACCACCGACACCTAATAAGACTCCACCAACAATGGCATTCATCAAGATATTATTTGTCACTTCTCCTTGTGGAATGATAATGGTGAATAAAGAAACACTAATAACATTCATAAAACTCCAAAATGTTGCGGCTTTCCCCAATTTTAAAAAGCCCACGACAAAAATTGGCACATTTAATAAGAAAATAAAAATCCCAGTATCAAAAGTGATACCTAAGTATTGTTGTCCTAATGAGACAACAATTTGTGCGACCCCGTTCATCCCTGCTGCCAAGACTTGTGCCGGGATTAAAAAGAAGTTCAGTGCCACCGCAGCGATTACGCCTGAGAGCAAAACAACTCCAATTTTTTTCATCATTTCCATTTGCAGGTGCTGCTGCCAAACTTTTGTCACTACCTTCAAACTCCTTTTTGTGATAATTTATTTCACATCAATTTTGACAATATCATTCCATTTCTAATATAGCAGTTGTTGCTGTTAATGCAATCATTTTAGCTATTTTTTTGTGCCCAAAAATGCAATAAATTTTGTTTTAGTTCCTGACGATTGTTAATTGACAGATAATGTTGCCAATGCGCCGGAAAAAGGGCCTTATAATCAGAATTTTCAAACCGTTGATCTACTAATAAAACCACACCATAATCATTTTGATCTCGGATGACACGACCGGCTGCTTGTAGGACTTTGTTCATCCCCGGCAGTCGATATGCATAATCAAACCCTTTTTTGCCACCGTAATAGTCTTTTAGTAATTCTTGTTCAGGATTGATTTGAGGCAGACCAACAGTTACCACCATACTGCCGATCAAACGAGTTGCTTTTAAATCAATTCCTTCTGAAAAAACACCACCGAGTACACAAAATGCAACTAAAGAAGTTTTAGGTTCAGCTACAAAGGCCGCTAAAAAGTTTTCTCGTTCTATTTCAGTTAATTCAGTATTTTGAATCATTACCTGTATGTTAGGATAAGTTTTTTTGAAATCTTCAGCTACTAAATCCAAATACGCATATGAAGGTAGGAAAACGAAATAATTGCCTGTTTTGGCTGTTGCCATCTCATAAATAGCCAAAATTAAATCTGGCAAGCTTTTTTCGCGATTTTTGTAAGTTGTCGGAATATAGTCCAATAAAAATAACCCTTGGTTTTCTTTGGGAAAAGGACTGGGCAAACGATAACGCAATGCCTCACTGCCTCCGCCTAAAACATCTTGATAGTAATCTAATGGTGTAAAACTGGCAGAAAATAAAACCGCTCCTTTCCCTTTTGCTAGCATTTGCTCTAAAAACGGCGCCGGATCAAGACAAAATTGTTTTAAGGTAACATCGTGGTAGTTACGGGTAACTGTCGTGACATAATGATCGTCGTAAAGTTCGCTAATTTTAAGATAATTTAATACAGCAAAGTAGTAATTTAATGCGATTTCTTGGGCTTTGTCTTTCGGATTTTCGCCCAACCACTCTTGGAGTTTTTCAGAAACTTTATACAATCTTTTATTTAAAGTCTCGGCCGGTGGCGTTTGGGAGAAAAAAATATCATTTTTCTTTGTGACTGCTGTCTCAATTAGGCTAAACTCATCATCCAATGAAGTTAACGCCCGCCGTAATTTCCGCTCTTTTTTTGGTAGTAATGCTAGTAAATGTTCCCCGCTTTGCCGATTAATACTAGCAGAATACATTTCTCTTGAACGAGCGACTAGATTATGGGCTTCATCAATTAAAAAATAATAGTTTTCTTCTTCTTCAAAAAAACGGCGCAAATACACAGTGGGGTCAAATAAATAATTATAATCCCCTACAATAACATCGCACCATAAACTAACATCAAGGGACAACTCAAAAGGACAAAGGGTATGTTTTTTCGCGTATTTTTCAATAATTGGTCTAGTAATTTGATTTTCGTGATGCAATAAGTCCCATAAACCTTCGTTAATGCGATCGTAATACCCGTTAGCAAAAGGACAGTGCTCTGGGGTGCAGTTGCGTTCCGTCAAAAAACAAATTTTATCTTTGGCAGTGAGTGTAACACTTTTTACTTGGGCACCTTTTTCACCACTAAGGGATTTTAAGGCGTCTTCTGCTACTTGGCGGGTAATGGTCTTTGCTGTTAGATAAAAAATGCGGTCGTTGTCTTCTTCTCCTAATGCCTTTAAAGCTGGAAAAAGTGTTGAAATCGTCTTACCGGTACCTGTGGGTGCTTCAACAAAAAGCCGCTGTTGTGTTTTTAAGGTTTTATAGGCTGCAACAGCTAGCTCTCTTTGCCCAATCCGAAATTCATCATATGGAAATTGCAAAAGCTGTAAGGACGTATTGCGAACTCTACGCCAGTTGTTTTGAAATTCTAACCATTTTTGGTACTCGTTGGTTAAATCGCCAAAAAAATCAGCCAATTCTTCCAACTGGAATTGGCGAATTTCTTTTGTAATTTTCTCTTCAATTGTTTGAAAATACGTTAACTGAACACTAATTGTCGTTAATTCTTGTTGTAAAGCGTAAATATAAGCATAAACCATACCTTGATAAAAGAATAATTCTTTTTGTTCCGGCGGTAATTCCTCAAAAGGTGTTTCAGATGTTTTAATTTCATCAATCACATAGCCTACCTCATTGGCAAATAGTCCATCCGCACGCCCTTCTACTGTAAGTTCGTCATTATTTATTTTAACAGTCTGTTTTAAAAAGACTTCTTTTTGATAGTCGTCTCCGGCAGCTTTTTGCAGACGGCGGTGAATTTTGGCACCTTCTTGGGCTGTATGACTACTTGTATGACGACTATCGATACTCCCTTTACGCAAAATAAAGGTCACTAGTTTTCTAACTGAAACTCTCGCACTTTGCAAAGGCTCACCTCCCAATAATTTAAGTCATCTTTTTAAAATACAACTCAATTTAACAGAAATTAAAAACCAAAACAACTGGAAGCTGACTTTTCTATTAGGGCTATATAGGTCTTTTAAAAGCCAAAAAGCCATGACACTTTTGTCACAGCTTTTTTAAGTCAATTCATTTATTTTGTGGTTTTTATTTGCGTTTCCATAATGCAACGATTTCGGCCAAAAACTTTGTAAAGATCGTCATATCAAAGCCAAGTTTACGATAGTTTTCAAAAATAGATTCAATTTCTAAACATAAGTAGCCTAAATAAAAGACCCATAACATGGCGACACCCGTTTTAGCTGGCAAAATAAAGGCGACTGGAACAAAGAACAGTAACAACAACATGCTTGCCAGTTTTCGAATAATCCCATTAATGCCAATCCGAGAAGATATCACCCTTTTGATTTTAGCCACTACCATACCACTAAAAAAGTCAAAAATCATCGCAATTGCTAAAACTGCTACTACATTAAAAATCCCTGTACCTTGCAAATACAATAAAAAATACCAAAACTCTTGATACATCTTCTTCTCCTCCCTTCATTATAACAACGAAGAAAGCAGCAAAGATGTCAAAAATTATTCAAAAAAAGTGTCATCTTTTTGCGTAACAACAGCAATTTCATAAGCTGATAAAGGACATATTTTTTTAATATTTTTACAGACTCTTTTTAATGCCGCGATTCGTGAAGGGACATCGGTATTGGCATTTCCTTGCATGATTAATAATAGGTTTTTCGTCTTTGGTGTGATTTTATAAGCTTCGCCATCACGGGCATCAAGATACGCCATCACGCCTTTTTGATCGCGATAAATTATATCCCCTACGCTAACTTGTTTTTCATTAGAGCCAATTGGGAAAAAAACGGTCGCCTCATAGGCTCGTGTAAATTCAACAAATTCAGTAATGGTATCAAAATCATGGGCACCAATGGCCAAAAATGAGTGCAGTGCTTCTGCATTGTATAAATCTACAATACTATTTACCCGCGGCATACTTCCACGTCGCTGAATATTTTTGATCAAGGCTTCTGCTGTGGGGGGATTTTTTTTTACACTCTGACCGATTGCTTGCATCTTGGCACGATAACCCGCAATAACTGAATGAACACGAATCGCCTCTCGATCATAATTTGCCGCTAATTTCTCACTTGCGGTAATATAGTTTTCCAACTCTTTGGTTAACGGAACATCTGGTGTAACATTTGTTACTTTTGCTAGTACGATGGCTGTCATACCTAATTCTACTAAACTATCCCTCAGATAAAATTTCATCTTTTTTCTACCCCCGCTGCAACTTTTTTCTTTTATCATAGCATATTTATACAAAGGGCTACTTCAGACATCTCCCTTTGTTTGTTTTTGTTCTTTACGCTATACTGAAGGAGACAAATGTTGTTTGGAGGCGAAGAAATGGAAATTATCAAAATTCCAACCGGGGCAATTCAAGAAAATTGCTATTTAGTAGCTGATAAAGAAAATCTTTTAATTATCGATCCCGGTGCGGATGGTCCAATTATTATCCAAGAAATAGAAAAGTTAAAGGCAAAACCGGTAGCAATTTTATTGACCCATACCCACTATGACCACATTGGAGCTGTCGATGAATTACGCGATTACTACAACATTCCTCTTTATGTTAGCCCCTTAGAGGCAGATTGGTTGCAAGATCCGATTATGAATCTTTCTGGCCTAGGAAGACACGATGAGCTGGAAAACATTCTTGTTGCACCAGCAGACTTTTTATTTGAATTAAAAGAATACACGCTAGGCGGCATGACCTTTGAGGTTGTGGCAACTCCGGGTCATTCCATTGGGAGTGTTAGCTTTATTTTTGATTCTTTTGTTATCAGTGGCGATGCCTTATTCCGTGGCAGTATCGGGCGTACCGATTTACCAACAGGCAATCTTGAACAGCTATTGACCAGTATCAAAACAGAACTTTTTACTTTACCAGATGAATTTCCCGTCTATCCGGGTCATGGTGAGGCAACTACTGTTGAACGCGAAAAAAAATCCAATCCGTTTTTTCTAGCAACACGTTAGCATTTACTATTTTACTAAAAGTTAAAGAATTAAAAAGGAGATTTCAAGATGGAAAAAGTTGAACTTTATGTTATTCGTCATGGCAAAACAATGTTTAATGCACTGCAAAGAGCCCAAGGATGGTGTGACACTCCCCTAACGGAACAAGGTGCCCAAATGATTCATTATTTAGGTCTTGGTTTAAAAGAAACAGACTTCGTTGAAGCTGTTTCCAGTGATTCTGGCCGCGCAATCGAAACAATGCGGATCGTCTTAGGTGAACATAACGATGGGAATAAAATTCCTTACTCGATAGACAATCGCATCAGAGAGTGGTGCTGGGGTTCTTTAGAAGGTGGTTATGATTCTGAAATGTGGGGTGTTTTGCCTCGAGTTTTAAACTTTAAAGACAGCGAAGAAATGTGGGAAACTAACATTTCATTTGAAAAAATTGCTGAAGCTGTTAAAGATGCCGACACTGCTAATTGGGCAGAAGATTTTGAAACAATTAAAAATCGCGTACTTTCTGGTTTTGAAGATATTGCACATCGCGTGCAAAAAAAAGGTGGTGGCAAAGCTGTCATTGTTTCCCACGGCTTCACGATTGCCTTTTTACTCAATTTAATCGACGAAACACAACCGGTTCGGGTCGATTTGCAAAACGGGAGTGTCACTCGGTTAACTTATGACGAAAATGGCAATTTTTCCATCGAAGAAGTCGGTTCTACTAATTTTATTGAAGAGGGCAAAAAGATTTCAAAAAACCTTTTAGCTTAAACGTTTAATTCAATAAGTTTTTAAAAAAATATTTTCCCTTTAGACAGTC
Source organism: Enterococcus sp. SMC-9 (assembly GCF_021011285.1). Lineage (NCBI taxonomy): Bacteria > Bacillati > Bacillota > Bacilli > Lactobacillales > Enterococcaceae > Enterococcus > Enterococcus sp. SMC-9. Next base: position 23,454 of record NZ_JAILYE010000001.1, read on the forward strand.
CGTCAAAAAATTTTGCGGATTGTCTTTTTTTTATAAAAGACTCAATAAAGCAATTGGTTTTCCAAAATTTTAAGGGTATACTATAGCCTGTAATCTTTTTATGGCGCTTAGTGCCAACTACAAACTTATCAAGTTAAGAAAGGAATGAAAGCATGTTTTTGCTTAACATTTTAAAAGCGATTATTCTAGGAATCATTGAAGGAATCACAGAATGGTTGCCAATTAGTAGTACTGGACACTTAATTTTGGCTAATGAATTTATCAAGCTGCAAGAATCAGAAGCCTTTATGACAATGTTTAACGTTGTGATTCAATTAGGTGCAATACTTGCGGTTATCTATCTTTACTTTAATAAATTGAATCCTTTTTCTCCTCATAAAAGTGAGATTGAGAAAAAAGATACTTGGAATCTTTGGTTCAAAGTTGTTGTAGCCGTTATTCCATCAGTTATTATCGGATTACCTTTAGATGATTGGTTAGATGCACATTTCCATAAGTTTTTCCCAGTAGCATTGATGTTGATTATTTACGGGATTGCTTTTATCGTGGTGGAAAAACGCAACAAAAATGTAACACCAAAATGCACAGATTTAAATAAATTTACTTACAAAGCAGCATTAATCGTCGGGATGTTCCAAGTCTTATCATTAGTGCCTGGTACTTCCCGCTCTGGTGCGACAATCTTGGGTGGTATTTTAATTGGGGCTTCTCGCTTTGTTGCCACCGAATTTTCTTTCTTTATGGGAATTCCTACGATGATTGGTGCCAGTGGTTTGAAAATTGTAAAATTTATTATGCATGGCAACAGTTTTAGCTTCCAAAGTACAATTGTATTATTAGTTGGTACTGCCGTATCTTTCATCGTTTCAGTATTAGCAATTAAATTTTTAATGAACTACATCAAGAAAAACGACTTTACCATTTTTGGCTGGTACCGAATTATTTTAGGCGTTATCTTAATTGGTTATTGGCTAATCGCAATGTAATTTTTTTCATTGAATAAAAGAAAAGGTGTGGCATCGAAGCGATGCCACACCTTTTCTTTATAACTTAGCAAAATATCTCGTCATTTACTAAAAAGACGTCGCTAAAAATAAACGTGTTTGCTATAAAAATAGCTAGATGAAACTTTTACGTTATTGAAAAATAACAGCTTAGCAGGTCAACGTAAATTTTTTTGTTTAAAAAAGGTGCGGACAAGTCATAAAACTTGCCCGCACCTTTTCATTAAGTATTTTTAATTACCATGCCGTCAATAATATCCACAGCATCTTCACTAGCATTAACGATTTGTTCCAAACGATCATAGACGTCTTTCCATTTAATAATTTCTAAAACGTCAGTTTCTTCGGTAAACAAGCCTTTTTTCAATTCAGAATATAGGCGGTCAGACTCTGATTCAACCTGATTTACTTCATCAATCATTTTCTTCAAAGTTTTTGAATGTTTAAACTTCGGAAATTCTAGCATCGCCGTATGAACTCCGTTTGTTGCTGTTAAAACCATTTTAGCAAACTCATCTGTTTGTGGACGCATTTTAGTAATAGCTAAGTTTTCAAAAAGATAAGTCAAGGCATTAATCCCGTCTAAAATATCATCGATTCTTTCTGCTATAATCAAAATATCTTCCCGATCAATAGGGGTTATAAATGCATCATACAATTCATTAGTCAGCTCCGTCACAATGCGGTCGCCTTCTTTTTCCAAATCATGAATTTTCTCTGCCTCTAATGTTAGCGTTTCTGCAGAATAATTTTTTACTAATTGCACTAACACTTCTGCCGCATCCGCTGCATTTTGGGTCAAATGTGCCATTGCACCTAAAAAATCATATTGTTTTCTTCGTGCCATTGTATAAGCTCCTTATCTAAATTAAAAGATTGCAACAAATAATTTCGCCATTAAATAGGCAATTAAACCACAACCTGGAAATGTCATTACCCAGGCAAAAATCATTTCTTTTACAATCCGCCAATCCACACTGGAAAGTCGTCTTGATGCGCCTACGCCCATAATAGCAGTCGTTTTAGTATGGGTAGTTGAAACTGGAATACCAAAGACTGAAGCTAGAAATAAAACAATTGCTGCACTTACGTCAGCAGAGAAGCCTTGATATTTTTCTAGTTTCACCATATCCATTCCGACCGATTTAATAATTTTCATACCACCAACGGAAGTTCCAATCCCCATCGTGATCGAACATAACGCCATTACCCATAGTGGAATGGTAAAACCACCACCAGTTTTTTCAGCCAAATTGTTATAGTAAAGGCCTAACATAAAGACCCCCATAAATTTTTGCCCATCTTGAGCGCCATGTAAAAAGGCATTGGCTGCCGCTGCAATAGCTTGGCCGACAGTAAAAAACTTGTTGGCTTTTCTTCTTGGAACATCGCGAAAAATAAGCGCAATGAGCTTAGTAATTAAATAGCCACCACCAAAACCTAAGATTGTAGACACGACTAAACCAATTAACACTTTAATCCACTCTTGTCCATTAACGGCACCAAGACCGCCTAAAGCCATTGCAGAACCAGTTAAACCAGCAATTAACGCATGGGATTCACTGGTGGGAATACCAAAATACCAAGCCGCGACTGCCCAGACAACAATTGAAAAAAGTGAAGCTGCCAGTGCTACTTGTGAGGCGCCAATATTCCCTTGGGCGTCAAAACTTACAATATTACTGATTGTTTCTGCAACTTGTGCATTAAAATAAGTCATCACTAATGCGCCAAGAAAGTTCATAATTACCGCGATCCAGATTGCCACGTTTGGTTTTAGAACCCGTGTAGAAACAGCCGTCGCAATGGCATTGGGTGCGTCAGTCCATCCGTTGACAAAAATAACGCCCATTACCAGGGTAATCGTTACAACTAATGCTATACTCAAAAAATTACACCACCAAAAAGCAGATTTGTTTTTTTACGTTAGTATCATAGCATATTTCAATTTTGTTTGCGCTATTTTTTTAACTTTTTCTGTTAAGTAAAATTTCTTTACAACTTTTATTGCATTGCTTACAATGTTTGGGTATAATGATTAGTGTTGATTTGTATGACTTATCATGCAAAACTTTTTATTCGGAGGTGAAACTTATGCCAAACATTGAATCTGCAATCAAACGCGTGAAAACTAGCACTGCTGCTAACGCTAAAAATTCATCTCAAATGAGTGCTGTGCGTTCAAGCATCAAAAAATTCGAACAAGCTGTCGAAGCTGGTGCCGACAACGTAGAAGCTTTGTATAAAGAAGCTAGCAAAGCGATCGATATGGCCGAAACTAAAGGCTTGATCCACAAAAATAAAGCTAACCGCGATAAAGCTCGTTTAAGCAAAAAAATCGCTAAGTAGTTTCAAAAAGCGTTGAAGTTAATTCTTCAACGCTTTTTCTTTTACTTATTAAGTTTAGCAAAATTTTTATCGCGCGGTTTTTAAAACAAAAAGTTGGAATAAAAATTCTTTATCCATCTGGCCCGTTTTAACAAGATAATCATTTTCGACTAATTCATCAAACAGCGTCATAAGCTGTTTTTCATCGTATTTTTTTACTTGCTGCATGGCCAATTTTACACGATAAGGATGTACCTTTACCGTCTGGGCGATATTGGCTTGTTGATAGCCCGCCTTCATCAATATTTTAGTCTGCAACAACAGGCGCACCTGCCCGATTAAAATAGCGTTGATTTTAATCGTCTCTTCTCCTTGTAGATGTAAATCTTCATATATCCGTAATGCTTTGTCGGCATTACCTGCTAAGACATTTTCTGTCAATTCAAAAATATTATTTTCCAAAGATTGTGGCACCAACTGTATAATCACATCTTTTGTTAAAGACGCACCCGTTGCCCCGTATAATAATAATTTATCCAACTCTTGCATTGCTTTGGTTAAATCCATTTCTGTAAGTTGCATAAAAGTATCAAAAGCCTGGCGGTCTAACTGAATGTTTGCAGCCGCTAGCGTCTGGCGCACATAACGCTGTACGTCTTGTTCTTTTAAAGGTTGTACATCGATTACAACTGCCTGTTTTTTTAACAACTTGGTGACCTTTTTACGTTCGTCTAATTTTTCATAAGGCGCAATCATAACTATGACACCACTTTGCGCCGGATCGGTTAAATAGCTCAAAAAATCTGTTAAGTCTTGTTCAATCACATTACTCTTTTTTTCTGCAGTCAAAAACAACGGATTTTCAGCAATGATTAACCGTTTATCTTCTAAAGAAAACAAAGACGGTGCTTGCGCTTCTGCCACGACTAAATTTAAAGGGTCCTGCTCCAAGTCAAAATAAACCAAGTCTAAATCATCTTTTTTTAATTGCAGTCGCTCCATAAAAGCGTGCTTGATGCGATCTTGCAAATAGCTTTCGGTCCCTAAGATAAGATATAACGGTGCCAGTGGTTTTTCTTTAATTGCTTGTAATGCTTCTTGGGCTTTCATTTTTTTCTCCTTACAATGACTCTTTTTTACATCCTAACATTTTCTACTGCGGAGGGCTAGCAGATTCTTCAACGGTTTTGGGCGTTGCGACAGGTTCTAAAAAGCCCCAAGAATAATAAATCATCCCTTGTTGATCGGTGCGAAAAGTTGTGACTTGCTGTTTGTTTAGTGTTTCTAAAACTTCCTGATGCGGATGATTAAAACGATTATTTAAGCCACAGGAAATAATAGCGGCTTTTGGTGCGACCTTTTGAATAAAGATAGACGAAGATGAGGTTTTACTCCCGTGATGTCCTAACTTTAATACATCGCTTTTTAAATTTTGGTATTTTTTTAGCAGCTGTTTTTCTCCAGCTTGATCTAAGTCTCCAGTCAATAAAAAGCGTTGCTTTTTTATTTGAGTTTGCAAAACAAGGGAGTCTTCATTTTCCCCTTTGCTTTTGAGGGGGGCAAAAACACGTAACGGAAAATAACCGGTGACAGATGCTGCCCCAGAAAGCAGTTTTAAATCTGTTTTTTTGGGCAACTGATTTAAAGACTTTGCAATATTGGGCTGTTTTTCACTTCCTGCACCTAAAACTAACTCCTTTACATCAAAATCTTCCAATACGACATCTAAGTCTCCCATATGATCACTGTCACCATGGGTAATAATTACGCTATCAATTTTTTTAATCCCGCAAGCTTTTAAAAAAGGTACCAGTGTATTTTGGGCATTGCTGTTTTGAATTTTCTGCTGCCATTTCTCTTGTGGAAAAAGCACTTTTCCACCTGTATCCACTAAAATTACTTCCCGGTTAAAGGGTGCTTTAAAAACGATCGCATCGCCTTGACCGACATCCACAAAAGCCACCATTAAAGGAAATGTCACGCGATTAATTAAAAATGGCAAAAAAAGCAGTAAAATAGCTAGTTTTATTTTAGAAAATTTCTTTTGATACAGATAAATCCCTAAAAAAGTTAGTAAAAAGACATATAACGGCGGTACCCAGCCAATTGGTAAAGTAAAATGGACGGTATTTGCCAAAAGACTTTCAAAGAGAAAAATAAATTTTTCAAATAAATGAATCAGAAAGTCAAACGAAATAACAAATGTACCGACTATAATCACCAGTCCTACTAGTAATAAAAAAAATTTGAACACTGGTAATAAGGTGACAGTTAAAAAACCGCCCAACAATGGCCATTCATAAAAATAAAAGCAAATTAACGGTAATGCCAAAAGGGTTAACCAACTACTCGTTTTAAAGTCTTTTAGCTTACCTTGCTCATTGACTGTGATAACCAATAAAAGCGACATCATAAAGGATAATTGCCCGCCAGTCTGGAAAATTAGTAACGGCTCTTTAAATAAACATAGCAAAAGAACAATACCAAATTTATCCATTGGTGATAAGACAATCGGCAAAAATTTTATTAATAGGTTTAAGATAAAAAGCAACGTTGCTCGCCAGATTCCAACGCTTCCACCTGTCAAAAGGAGAATAAATACAGCAAAAATAAGGACTGGCAGCAGACTTTCTTTTAACGTTAGCCGTAAGCATTGCAATAAACCTAACCATGCCCCTAAAAAGATATGCACATGCATACCTGAGATACTAAAAAAATGCAAAATACCACTTGGTGATAATGTGCCCTGCGTTTGTTTAAAGTCTTGATCTTTATAGCCAAAAAATAATGCCCCAAGATAAGCACTCGTTTTTTGTGGCAGCTTCCTCTTTAGCTGGCGAATAAAAAAAGCACGCACTTGATCCCAGGTGAAAGTTTTTTTAGCGTGCCAATTAATTTTTTTGCTATTTAACACACCACAATAACCATGGCTTCTCAAATACTTTTGTTGATTAAAGCCAGCTAAATTTCGCTGCCCTCTTCCTTTTGTAAACGTGCCAAAAATAGTAGCGTAGTTTTGCTGAAGGTCTTTATTTGCTATCTGCTTTTTTTCTGTCTCACTTTGAAAAGTATAATAACAGCTAAAAACTTCGCCACGTTGATTTTCGCCATGAAAACTCAAATTATCCCCATTAATTTTTAGACTATCTGCAGAAACTTTTAAAATAAACTCCTGTTTTAATGTATAATCATGATCAATTTTATCTAAAGTTGTCAGCAGCCGTGGTACGATAAAAAGACTGCAGAACCCAATCACAAAAACAAGTTTGAACTGGCGGCTGCAGCAAAAATAGACACAATATAAAAACAGTATTAAAAATAGCAGTGGACAATTTAAATAAATACCACAGATAATAAGAACCATCGCAAGACTCGGGATAATCCAGCGATTAGCTAAATCGTTAATCAGTTACTTCGTTTAAAGAACCAAAAGAAAGTTTTTGAAAATATTCAGGATCTAAGTCAACTTTTTGGGCGGTTGCTCCCACTTGTGCAATTAATTCAATCGCATATGGATCATTACGATAATCGTGTAAGTAGTAGATTTTTCGAATACCTGCTTGTAAAAGCGCTTTGGTACATTGCAGACAAGGAAAATGCGTTACATAAACCTCTGCTTGATCTGTGGAAATGCCTAATTTCGCGCATTGCAATAATGCATTCATTTCCGCATGAATGGTGCGAATACAATGGTTATCTACCACATAACAACCATCATCGATGCAGTGAACATCACCACTAACTGACCCGTTATAACCTCCTGCAATAATGCGTTTATCTTTTACTAATGTTGCCCCAACTTCAAGACGGGTACATGTACTGCGTAATGCTAAAAGTACCGCTTGTGCCATAAAATATTGGTCCCAAGGGATTCTTTGATCAGCCATAGCGTTGCTCCTTTATTATTTTATTTATATTGTAATCGATGCACGTAATTTTTCAACCGTCTTTTCCCCGATTCCTGAAACTTCTTTTAGCTCTTCTATTGATTTAAAACTTCCATTTTCTTCCCGATACGCAATAATTGCCTCCGCTTTTTTTTCGCCAATGCCTGAAAGTGTTTGTAACTTGGTTAAATCTGCGGTATTAATATTGACCATTTCTGAATTGGAAGTTGCCTGTTTACCGACGCTAAAATCATTACCAATACTGACAGACGTTGATTCTTTTTGATTTGGTACATAAACCATCTGTTGATCTTGCAATTTTTGGGCCAAATTAATTTCTTTTTGCAGGGCACCTTTAGTAAATCCTCCAGCTACTTGAACAAGTTTTTGCATCCTAGAATCCATAGGTAGTTCATACACCCCTGGTTTTGCAACCTCTCCTTTAATATCAACTGTAATTGTCTTTACTTTTGTTTTACTTTCCTTTGTCTGTTCAATTTGACTACTCGAGTCCAAAGGTAACGACGCCCATGACTTTTTTTCATTTTGTTTTTGCCAGATAAAAAGCCCGCCGATAAGCAACAAGACAGACAAAACTGCACCAACTAGTATCACTCGTGTTTTGTGTTCATAAAAAAATGCCATCTTCTTCCTCCTTTCACAATTATTTACGCAAAAGAAATAAAAAAACTGCAATAATTTCTAAATAAAAAAACGTGAAAACCAGCTTTTGCTAATCTTCACGATTTTTTTATTTTGTAATGAGATTTTGTAACTGATTAAAATCAGTAACGTAGTAATCTGCGGGGATATTTTTTAATAAGCCTTCATTATCAAAAAAGATGGTTTTTAAACCAGCCTGTTTACCCGCAGTAATATCTAAAAGGCGATCACCTACCATCACCATTTGCATTTTTATTAACTGATATTTGGCAAGCAAATAAAGCAACGCCTCTGGATTCGGTTTTCTTGCAAAATTATTTTCTTCGCCGACAATTTCAACAAAAAAATCAGTCAATTGGTAATAGGCCAATAATTTTTTGGTGGATGCGACAGTTCGATGGGTCATAATAAAATTTTGTCCACCCTGCTCTTTTACAGCCGATAACATTTCTCTTACGCCTTTAAAAGGATGCGGCCATTTATCCATTTGATCTTCATATTGATGAAATCGCTTGGAAAAATCAACAAAGTCTAAGTCATAGCCTTCAGTGACGGCTTTTGAAGATTTTTCTTTTAGAAGACGATAAATTTCTTCTTTTGGAGGATTTAGACCTTCTTCTTGCAAAACTTTTAAAATAGCTTTTAACATATTGGGGTACGTATCAAATAAAGTACCGTCAAAATCCCAAATAAAATCTTTCATTTTCATCAACCTTTAGTTTTTAAATGAATGGATTGGGGCTGGAATACGGCCGCCCCGCGCGATAAAATCAGCACTTTTAGCCGGATTAACTTTCATTACTGGCGCACGACCCAACAAGCCACCAAATTCTACCATGTCTCCAACTTTTTGTCCTTTAGCTGGAATTATCCGAACTGCAGTGGTCTTATGATTAATCACGCCAATCGCTGCCTCATCGGCAATCATTGCCGCAATCGTTTCAGCAGTCGTATCACCAGGAATAGCAATCATATCTAAACCAACTGAACAAATTGCCGTCATTGCTTCTAATTTTTCTAAATTCAATAATCCGTTTTCAACAGCTTTAATCATCCCTGCATCTTCAGAAACTGGAATAAAAGCACCCGATAATCCACCGACATGATTACAAGCCATAACGCCACCTTTTTTTACAGCGTCATTTAAAAGTGCCAAAGCTGCAGTTGTGCCGTGGGTTCCAACTGATTCCAAACCCATTTCCTCTAAAATTAAAGCCACGCTGTCTCCTACAGCAGGCGTTGGTGCTAATGACAAATCGACAATACCAAAGGGTACACCTAAACGTTTTGAAGCAACTTGTCCGACCATTTGACCCATACGCGTAATTTTAAAAGCAGTTTTCTTAACAGTTTCAGCTACGACATCAAAAGATTCGCCTTTCACTTTTTCTAATGCCCGTTTTACAACGCCGGGACCACTGACACCAACATTAATCTCACAATCAGCTTCACCAACGCCGTGAAAGGCGCCAGCCATAAATGGATTATCCTCAACTGCATTAGCAAAAACAACTAATTTGGCACACCCCATATCAGAAGCATCCGCAGTTTTTTTGATTGTTTCCCCCATTAATTTAACTGCATCCATATTAATTCCCGCCCGGGTAGAACCGATATTAACCGAAGAACAAACAAATTGCGTTTCTTTTAGCGCCTCTGGAATTGAAGCAATCAACGCCTCATCGGCACCTTGATAGCCTTTTTCAACTAAAGCTGAAAAGCCACCAATAAAGTTTACACCTAAAGCAATTGCTGCTTTATCTAAAGTTTTTGCAAAAGGAATGCAATCTTTTGTTCCACTTGCAGCAGCAATCAGTGAAATCGGTGTTACAGAAATACGTTTATTGATAATAGGAATACCGAATTCCGTTTCAATATCTTCTCCTACTTTTACCAAGTCGAAAGCTTTGGTTGTAATTTTTTGATAAATATTGTCACAAGTCTTTTTGACATCGCCGCTGATACAGTCTAGTAAAGAGATTCCCATTGTGATCGTACGTATATCCAGGTTTTCTTCTTCTACCATGCGAATGGTTTCTAAAATCTGATTTGTCTCCATGGTTATAACCCCTTACTATAATTTATGCATTGCATTAAAAATTTCTTCATTTTGAATGTTAATTTTGACACCTAAACTATCTCCTACTAAGTTAAGTGCCTTTTTGATACTTTCAAACTCTGCGGTTTGTTTTAACTGTAACATCATGGTCATTGTAAAATAATCTTCCATAATGGTTTGGGAGACATCTAAAATGTTAATATCTAAGTCAGCCAACTTTTGGCTGACGCCGGCAATGATTCCCACCTTGTCTTGTCCGATTACTGTTAAAATAGCTTTCATAAAAATACCTCCTGTTTTTTTCGAGTATAGCAAAAAAAAGTTGTCCTTTCGACAAAAAAGTGAACATAATTGAATTATAAGCTTGAAAAGTTCGTGTTTATAGCAACTTTTTCGCGATTATTTGCAGCTTATCGTCGAATTCATAAACGATTGGTGCAGCATTGGGAATTGCAATCGTATCCATCTCATTTTCTGGAACAGCTTCTAAATATTTCACTAATGCCCGTAAACTGTTGCCATGTCCAGCTATTAAAATATTCTTACCCTCTAACAATAGCGGTACAATTTGATCTTGCCACAATGGAATAACCCGTTTAACCGTTAAGTCAAGACTTTCTCCTTTTGGTAGATCTTGGGTTGCCAAATTTTGATAACGGCGATCAAAATTTCCTGCATATTCTAATGGTGGCATTTCAAAATATCCCCGCCGCCATTTTTTTACTTGTTCTGCGCCATAAATTGCTGTCATTTCATCTTTATTCTTACCAATTAAAGCACCATAATGTCGTTCATTTAAGCGCCAAGTTTTTATTAATGGCACCCACAATTGATCGCTTGCTTCTAAAACCAATTGACTTGTTAAAATGGCACGTTGCAAAACAGAAGTAAAAACGGCATCAAATTGCAGCTGAGCCATTTTTATTTTATTTCCAGCTGCTTTTGCCTGCTCTTCACCTTTTTTTGTTAAGGGGACGTCCAGCCACCCCGTCCAATAATTTTCAAAATTTGCAATACTTTCACCGTGGCGTATCAATACAACTTTCATCTTGCCGCCTCCTTAGCTCTATTATCCCAGTAATAAAAAGAAATGTCATGAAAAAAATGAAAATTCTTGCAAAACCTCTTTGAAAAGGCTTGTATTTAATAGTCGTTATGCTACCATTTACTTTGCTTAGGTAACAAGTTTGAATTAAAAATAAATTTACAAAAAAATAGGAGTAAATAAATGAAAGATTTGACAAAAGGAACACCGGCCAAACTGATTTTTATGTTTACAATTCCATTATTTGTAGGGAATATTTTCCAACAGTTTTACAATATGGTAGACATGATCATTGTCGGTCAAACAATCGGCAAAGATGCTTTAGCCGCTGTAGGTTCAACAGGGAGCATTACTTTTTTAATCATTGGTTTTGCCCAAGGTTTAACCGCAGGGCTTTCCATTATTACTGCCCAACGTTTTGGTGCAAAAGATTACAAAGGAGTCAAAAAAAGTTTTGCTGCAAGTCTTGTGATTAGTTTAATCGTTACCCTTATTTTGACGGTTTTGAGTTTAGTTTTTCTACGCCCTTTACTGCATATTATGCAAACTCCACCAGAAATTTTTGATCAAGCGGAAGAATTTATCTCCGTTATTTTGGGCGGAATGTTTGCAGCCATGGCTTTTAATCTTTTGAGTAATATGGTGCGGGCGTTAGGGGACAGTCGTACGCCGTTATTCTTCTTGATTTTTGCTGTCATCATCAACGTGGTATTAGATCTAATTTTCATTACTAAATTTAATATGGGTGTATCAGGCGCTGGTTATGCAACGGTTATCGCCCAAATGTCAGCTAGCTTGATGTGCTTTATTTATATTAAACGCCGTATCCCGCTTTTACAAATTAGCAAAAATGATTTCAAAAACTTAAAAGATGAATACCGTGTTCATTTAAATGCCGGTCTACCAATGGCCTTTCAAGCTTCTATTATCGCTATTGGGGCAGTTATTTTACAGTCGGCACTCAATAGTTTGGGAACAGATGCAGTAGCAGCTCAAGCTGCTGCCGGACGGATTGATCAATTTGCAACTCAGCCGATGATGAGCTTTGGCGTGACAATGGCCACCTTTACCGCCCAAAATTACGGGGCAAAAGAATATGGGCGCATTCTAGAAGGGGTCAAGCAATGCTTAATTATGAGTATTATTTTTAGTATTGTTGCAGGCATTGTCGTAATTTTATTTGGTGATTCCTTTGTTGCATTATTTGTTAGTCGTAGTGAGACGAAGGTTTTTGAACTTTCTCGTATTTACTTTTTAATCGTCGCTAGTCTTTATTGGATTTTGGCTATTCTTTTTATTTTACGGTATACGCTACAAGGCTTGGGACAGACCAAAATCCCCACAATCGCGGGTATCATGGAATTGATTATGCGTTCTTTTGCTGCAATTGTTTTAACTCACTACTTCCAATATCCCGGGGCAGCAGCTGCTTCTCCACTTGCTTGGGCTGGATCAGTCGTTGTTTTATTGTACTCTTATGTTAGAGCGATGAAAGATTTACGTCGTTTAGATCATGAGCAAAAAGCGCAATTACCAAACTAAACCCTGCAATTAAAAAATCACCAGCTAGTATTTCTTACTCTTTTTAAAGACTAAGAAATACCAGCTGGTGATTTTACTTTTTTACTACACTAATCTAATAATTGATCCATATCGACTACTTTACGATAGGAATTGATTTCTGTGATTCCCATTACCTTATCAATATCAATACTAAAGCAAATTCCATTACCGGGCTCGCTAATTTTAATCCCTTTACCAATAGCATCCATCACTTCATTTGTTAAAGTATCTGGCACCAAAGTCAAAACAACATCTTTTTCAGGTTCAATTTCAATCCCGAAAAACTTTCCTTTATCATGAGAGCCAGATCCTTTACCATGAAGCAAAGTTCCGCCATTTGCTCCGGCTAATTTTGAATAATTAATGACCTCATCGCCAATGCCACGGTCTACAATCGTAATAATCATCTCAAGGTTCAAAGCTACTGGTTTGTTCATTTTTCAGCCTCCATTTTCACTGCTTTTTGTTCTGCTCTTTTTTTATAAATATATCCTAGTGCTAAGGTGGATAAAATCGGTGTTAAAGCAATTAAGGCCACCACACCAAAACCATCAATCAACGGGCTACGCCCTTCAATTTCAGCCGCAATAGCAACGGCCATTGATAAAATAAAGGTTGAACACATCGGTCCAGTTGCCACCCCGCCATTATCAAATGCCATGGCCAAAAACATTTTGTCAACTTTACGTCCTAAAATAAAGACTGCAATATAGCCCGGAATAAGAAAGTAATAAAGGCTAAATCCTGCCAGTAAACGCCACATCGACAAACTAACCGCTGCCCCAATTCCAAGCGACACGACAGCTAATAGTACCTTGCCGCGTACCGTTCCACCACTTTCTTCTTCCACTTGTTTGACCATCACGTGAATTGCAGGTTCAGCAAAGCCTACCAAAAAACCCATTAAAAATCCCAAGGGAATTAAAATCCAATTGTAATCCAGTTGTGCAATTTCACTTCCTAAATATTGCCCCACTGGCACATAAGCAATGTTAACACCATGCAAAAATAAAATTAACCCTACTGTCGTAATCAAAAAACCTTTTAAAATCTGACTGAATTTCTTTTTACTCAGCTTAAAGCTGGTAAAATTTAACAAGACAAATAAAAAGACAATTGGAAAAATTGCAATTAAGACATCTTTAATCATTTCAGTGAAGCCGGTAAAGACTTGTTGTAAAAAAATCATTGGAAAATCACCCCCAAAACCATTACTGCAAGTATTGGGCCTAAAGAAGAAACACCTACCATACCAAAACTATCGTTTTCTCCTTTTCCTTGATGAATCATACTCGTCAACCCACTGGCCAATGCTAAAATAAACGGTACTGTAACCGGACCTGTGGTGACACCGCCAGCATCAAAAGCGATCGGCATAAATTCCGGGCTGGTAAAAAATGAGGCGATAAAGACTGCAACATAGCCAATTAACATCATGTGATAATAAGACAGACGAAACACTGTTCGTAACAAGGCAAAAGCCAGAAATATTCCCGTACCGACGCTTACTACCCCAATCAGAACAGCTTTTGTAATCGTACCCTCTGAGATTTCTGTCACTTGTTGTGCCAAAACCTGGACAGAAGGCTCGGCAATTGTTATCCCGATGCCAATTGAAAAGCCCAGACTAATCATGATTGCTAAACTGCGGCGTTTGATCATATATTCCCCTACTAATTCGCCAACTCGCAACATCGAATATTCCGCACCAAATAAAAACAGCGTCATGCCAATCATCATAATTCCTGCCCCAACAATAAAAGTAGCCAGGTCTTCAAAAGGTAACGGCGCAAAAATAAAAGTCAAAATGACAATTAAAACTGTCATCGGTAAAATAGCAACAATCACTTCTTGAAAATTTTTTCGCATATGGTCCCTCCTTAAAAAAATTTTCGATACTTTTGCCAAAAAAGTACCTAATAATTTAAGTATACAATAAAATGACAAACAAAAAACAAAACCATGTCTATTTTTTAATGATTATCACTTTTCCCTCATATATTTATTACGTAGCAGGCTTGTCTGCAAAAACAAAGCAAAAAAGCACAAGCCAGTCTTTTTCAATATGAAAGACTGGCTTGCGCCTCTAATTATAATTTTTAAATTAATTATCTAAAATGGTTACTTGCACTTGTCGGCGGCCCCAAACATCACATTGTGCGGCTGTCGGAAAATGAACGTCAATAATATTTCCTTGAATTGCAGAACCCGTATCAACTGCGTAGGCCTCGCCATAACCTTCAACATATAAATGGGTACCTAAAGGAATAACGCTAGGATCAACGGCAACTGCCATCGGATTTTCTAAAAGATTTTGACCAGTCGCAGTCACTGTGCCACCACCTAAAGCATCGGCCGGATCAGAGCTATATGCAGTTGACTCCATCGTGATTGTACGACCAGAGTAGGCTGTATTCGTTGTTGCTGCTGAACTTTCTTCTTGGCTCGTTGTTTGATTAGCTGGTGCAGCAGTAGTGTCTGATGAAGTCGTAACATCTTTGTCTGTATCAAATTTCAATACTTGTCCATCAATGATTAAATCAACGTTTGTAATTTTATTTGCTGTTGCAATTGCTTGAACATGATCTGTGTCACCATAGTATTTCAAAGAGATACTTGTTAATGTATCTGAACTTGTAACGGTATGTTCAACTTCGGCGGCATTGGCATTAACACCAAAGGCTGCGACACCGGCTAGAATTGCTGTTGTTGCAAAAAGTGATTTTACTAATTTCATCTATAAGTTGCTCCTTTATTGTTTCAATATTCGTCTCAAACGACTTGTATATCATAACAAGGAGCAGCGATTTATAGGTGACAACGCCGTAACAGAATATTTCAGTTTCACAAAAATTATTACAAAAAACCAGCTTTATTAAAAAAGAGGTGGTCTATTCCTTTTATCTTTTGAATTATTTCCTTCAAAAATTTTCTGACAATTGTCATATAACAACCATAATTTAAGTGATAAAAATTAAGAAAACATTAATCGTAAAATGAAAGCCTTACTTTCAACCTAAAAATTACAAAAATATTATTTTGTTACTCCATTTTGTAATGTAATATCTCTTTCTACTATCGTTTCTTACGCCAATCTTTGATTAACTTTTTCAATAAAATCGTGCCACACACAATCAAGGTGACATTTTCAATGGTTTTTCTTTCAAAAGTCAATTGATAATGGAAATCTTTATTTTTAACTTCTACTTTCAAATTTCGACCTCCTAAAAATCGGATACTATTTTTGTTCAACTTATGGCGATTTAACATTTAATTTATGTGGTTTACTTTTTTTACTTTATGCGCAACAGGAAAAATTTAGACTAGTTTTCATACTTTTGAATTTTTTCTGTGTATTCCCGAATAACCGTTGCAGAGTGATGGAATTTTGCTTCTTCTTCTGCAGTCATATGAATTTCTAAGATATCAAAAACACCCGAGCGATTTAAAACAGCTGGAACACCAGCAAAAATTCCTGTTTCATCGTACTCACCTTCCAATAAAGTTGAAACCGGAACAATTGAGTTTTCGTCATATAAAACAGCTTTAATAATCCCCACGCAGGCAGATGCAATCCCATAATAAGTTGTTCCTTTACGGTTATAGATCTCCCAACCTTCTTGTGTAGTTTTATAAACTATCTCATCTAAGTCTACATCTCCTACTAATTCCGTATTATCAGCGATGATATCTGTAAATGATTTTCCCGCTACCGTTACCGTTGACCAAGGTACCATCAAAGAGTCCCCATGCTCACCTAGAGCGTATGCATATACACTTCTAGGATCAACATCAACTAAATCTGCTAAAAAGTTTTGTAAACGAGCAGAATCAACAGAAGTTCCAGAACCAATAACTTGGTTTTTGGGTAGCCCTGATAATTTATAAACCAAATGTGCTAACATATCGACTGGATTAGAAACAACAATAAAAATTCCATCAAAACCACTTGCCATGACAGGTTCCACAATTGATTTAGCGATTTTGGCACTAATATCTAAGGTATCCAATCGCGTTTGTCCTGTTTTTGGTGGTGCACCGGCAGTAATAACGACAATATCTGCATCTGCACAATCTGTGTATGTGCCAGCTTTTACCCGCACATTCCGACCTAAAAAACGAATGGAATTTCGCAAATCCCGTACTTCACCTGACGCTTTTTCAGCATTTATATCAACCATTAACACCTCATCACAAACACCTTGGGTAATGAGACTAAAGGCAGTTGAAGAACCCACCAGACCACTACCAATAATTGCAACTTTAGATTTATTTATTCGCATATCTTCACCTCAAATTTATTTTGAATACATCATTATGTTATCAAAAGCGCGTCAAACTGACAAAGCATTGACGTTATTCACTGTCAAAAAATATTTTCTGAAATTTTCTTGACTTGAATACTACTTTTCGCTAAACTAACAACAGTTAAATATCTCGGGAATGATGTTCTCCCTTGGAATTATCCAAAACCGCTATTAAGCTAATGACTTCTGCAAGTTTATTTGTAGAACCATTAGCTTTTTTTTGTGTTTATTTTGCGAAAACATCAACCCAGATATTTCATCACATTATTTTTAGGGGGATTTAAATGTTCGAAAAAGCAGTAGTAAAAATGGTAAAAGAAAGTGGCATTTTTTACGGTGCGGTTTTCATTGTTGCACTTATTACCGGGACCGTCTCTCATTTTTTATTAGCCGGTTTAGCTTGGGTGGGAAGTTTCCGAGATAGCCATGCCTATCTCCTATATTTTTTACCAATACTGGGTGTCCTAACTGCCTATATATACCAAAATTATGGCAAAGGCGCAGATAAGGGTAACAATTTGATTATTGAAAGTATTCAAAAAGAAGCTCGTGTACCAGTCAGAATGGGATTTTTTACTTTTATCTTTACAATTTTATCCCATTTATTTGGTGCCTCTGTTGGTCGTGAAGGCAGTGCTGTACAAATTGGCGGTGTTGTTTCAAACAAATTAGGCTTACAATTAAAATTAAATAAAAAAAACCGCAAACTATTAATTCACGCGGGTATCAGTGCCGGTTTTGCCTCGATCTTTGGTACTCCTTTAGCTGGAGCATTTTTTGGCATGGAAATGGCGTATATTGGAAAAATAGAGCGCAACGCTTTACTAGCTTGCTTTACAGCTGCATACGTCGGCAATTTTACAGCGTTAATTTGGGGTACCAGTCATAGTCATTATCATATTGAGGAATTAACAAGCATTACACCCCGCTTTGTTTTAGTATTTATTGTTGCAAGCATTGCCTTTGGTTTAGCTGGACGACTGTTTGCCTACTTAACTCACAGCTTTAAAAAATTTTATCGCCAAGCTCTTCCCCATTTTTTAATACGAGCATTTGTTACAGGTGCGATTGTAGTTATCCTAATGCTCCTTTTGCAAGGAGAAAAATATGAAGGATTGAGCCTTTGGATGATAAAGGATGCCTTTTTAGGACTTGCATCTGTAAAACAGGCCTTGTTTAAATTATTGTTTACTAGTTTAAGTTTGGGGGCAGGTTTTCAAGGTGGTGAAGTGACACCATTATTTGATATCGGGTCTGCTTTAGGATCTGGAATTGCTACCAGTTTTCAACTTTCACCTAGCTTATTTGCTGCCATTGGTATGATTTGTGTCTTCGGTTGTGCTGCTAACGCTCCTTTAACGACAATTATGTTGGGGATTGACTTATTCGGCGCAAAAATGCTGCCTTTTTATGTAGCAAGTGCTTTTATTAGTTATTTCATATCCGGTCATCAAGGGATTTATACGTCTCAACTTATTGTGCGACCAAAATCTGTTCTTTTAAAAAAGCACGTTGGCTATCGCTTATCTGAAATTCCCAAAAAAGGAGTCTCAAATGAAAACTAATCCGGAAAAAATCTTCCTCACAAAATTATTTGGCAATAAGCGTCTTCATACTTTGCATTTTAACAAAACCGGTACAAGGTACTTTCACATCAAAGTCTTTGACGGTACGGTGCAGGCAATTCATAACAGCTATAGTTTAGACACCAGAAATTGGTTAGATAATCCCAAACATACTAAACCCTATCAATCCCAGCATATCTTAAAAGCTGGCGAAGAAAAAATTATTAAATATGAAATTGGTAAAGTTCACGAACAGCACGATAAAGTCTTCGTAATAAATCATCATTTGTTTAAATCAGCTAGCTTCTCCATTCGTGAAATTACTGATTAAACATAACCTTCTTTTATATAAAAAAAGCCAGTTTTGCTTACGGCAAAACTGGCTTTTTACTATTTCTTCAAATCTGCTAATTGGCTGTATACTCCGGTTCTTTCTTCCATATCTTGAACCGTTTGCTCTAACATTTCATCCACCTCTTCAGTTGATGATTTAATGTTGCGCAAAGCAGAAAAACGAACTTGATTTTCTAAAAATTCATTCATCTTGGTAAAATCAACTTTTTTAAAGTCAATTCGCATTGGATCTTTACCTTTTTCCCGTAAGCGCGGATCATAACGATACAATTGCCAGTAACCACTTTCAACAGCAGCCTTACTTTCTTTAATAGACTGGCTCATACCACCTTTAATTCCGTGGTTAATACAAGGGGTATAACCAATGATAATTGAAGGGCCCGGATAAGCTTCGGCTTCCATAATGGCTTTTAAAGCTTGTTTGGCGTTAGCCTCGATTGAAATTTGAGCGACATAAACATCTTGATAAGCAATTGCCATCATACCCAAATCTTTTTTCTTCGTTTTCTTCCCACCAGCAGCAAATTTTGCAATCGCAGAAGTTGGCGTTGCTTTGGACATTTGTCCACCTGTATTGGCATATAATTCATTATCCATTACAAAAATATTAACATCGGCCCCAGTTGCTAAAATGTGATCGATTCCAGAATAACCAATATCATAAGCCCAACCGTCACCACCAATAATCCACTGGCTTGGTTTAACAAACATATCTTGGTATTTTAATAATGGTGCTACAGCAGCGCTATCCGTTTCTGTTTTTAACGCTGAAATAACTTTTGCTGCCCGTTGTTGTGTACCACTTCCATCGTGGATATGCTCCAACCAATCAGTCAGCAAAGCTGTCGTTTCTTTTGAAACAGAATTTTGCCGTAAAATACTTTCCACTGCCGTTGCCAAACGCTTGCGTTTTGTTTCATTGGCGATATACATCCCCAAACCAAACTCTGCATTATCTTCAAACAAAGAATTAGACCAAGCAGGACCACAACCACTTGCATTTGTTGTATATGGTGTAGCCGGTGAAGAGCCTCCCCAAATAGAAGAACAACCTGTAGTATTGGCAATCATCATACGATCGCCGTACAATTGCGTTAATAATTTGATATATGGCGTTTCACCACACCCGGCACAAGCCCCAGAAAATTCCAATAGCGGTTGTTCAAATTGGGAACCTTTAACAGACTCTTTTTTCACAGGATTTGCTTTTTGCCGTAAAGTCATCGCAAAAGCCCAGTTCATTGCTTCATTTTTCATTTCTTCATAAGGTTTCATGACTAATGCTTTTCCTTTAGCTGGACAAGCTTCAACACAAAGACCACACCCCGTACAATCTTCGACAGATACTTGAATACGATATTCTAAACCATCTGCACCGCGCATTTTCCGCGTGATAAAACCTGCCGGTGCCTCTTTTGCTTCTTCTTCATCCGCTAAGAAAGGACGAATCGCAGCATGGGGACAAATGAAGGCACATTCGTTACATTGCGTACAAGCATCTGGTAACCATTCTGGTACTTCTAAAGCGATACCCCGCTTTTCGTAAGCCGCAGAACCCATTGCCATCGTGCCACCTAACATATCGTTATCCATCAAGTCTTTAACCGACAGGCTGTTTCCTTCTTGTCGGTTAATCGGTTCTAAGATGTTGCGAATATAAGCCGGTTTGTTCATATCATCTTTTGGATTTCTACTTGGCACTTCAATATCAGCCCACTCTTTTGGCACCTCAACTTTTGTTAAAGCTGCAAAAGTTTCGTCAATGGCATTCCAGTTATTTTCAACGAGTTTCATTGATTTTTTACCATAGGCATTTTGTACTTCTTGTTTTAATAAAGGTAAGAAAGTTTCACGTTGCATAATATCAGTTACTTCAAAGAAGGCAGCCGAACATACCGTATTAATGCGACGACCAAGTCCATTTTTAATGGAAATATCCATTGCATTGATAATATAAAAATTAATATTATGGACAGCCAAATACTTCTTCAAGCGACTTGGTAAGTTCTTTTTAACTTTTTCTTCATCCCAAACCGTGTTAAGTAAGAATGTTCCGCCGTCTTTTAAACCTTTTAATAACTCATATTGATGAATATAGGCGCTATTATGACAAGCGATGTAATCAGCTGACTCCACATTATACGTAGAACGAATTTCATGATCACCAAAACGCAAATGCGAGATTGTTAGCCCACCAGATTTTTTGGAGTCATAAGCAAAATAAGCTTGCGCATATTGCTCCGTATTATTCCCAATAATTTTAATAGCTTGTTTATTGGCTCCAACTGTACCATCTGAGCCAAAGCCCCAAAACTTCGCTTGGAAAGTACTAGGCGATGTTAAATCCAAAATTTCTGATTGTGGTAAAGATAAATGTGTCACATCATCTTTAATACCAATTGTAAAGCGGTATTTTAACTGCTCTGGTGGTAATAATAAATGATCAAAAACCGTGACAATTTGATCTGGTGTCACATCTTTTGAAGCAATCCCATAACGACCACCAATTACAATTGGACGATTAACATGACGATACAAAACACTTTGCACGTCTAGCAATAAAGGTTCACCATCTGAACCCGGTTCTTTGGTCCGATCCAAAACAGCAATCCGTTCAACTGTATCAGGTAAATTTTGCAACATATTTTCTGCCGGGAAGGGACGATATAAATGAATATTTAAATGCCCTACTTTACGGCCTTGCTTATTTAAATAATCTACTGTCTGCTGGATTGTTGGCGAAGCAGAACCCATGGAAATAATAACTTCAGTAGCGTTGGGATCGCCATAATAATTCGTTAAATCATAATCAGTCCCCCGCAAAGCGTTAATTTTACCCATGTATTTTTGAACAACTGGTAAGATATTATCATAATACTGGTTAACAGTTTCTCGTTGTTGGAAATGAATATCCGGATTTTGAGCAGTCCCAGAAACAGTAGGGTGATTAGGATTCATACCTCTTTGTCGGAATTTATCCAATTCTTCCCAATTTACCATTTCTTTTAAATCGTCATAATCCAATACCTCAATTTTTTGTAACTCATGACTGGTGCGGAACCCGTCAAAAAAGTTCATAAAAGGCAAACTACCTTCAATTGAAGCTAAATGTGCCACAGCCGACAAATCCATTACTTCTTGCACGCTAGATTCAGCCAGCATACAAAATCCCGTTTGTCTGGCAGCCATCACGTCACTATGATCGCCAAAAATAGATAAAGCATTCGTAGAAACAGCTCTGGCAGCGACGTGAAATACTGTCGGCAAAAGTTCTCCTGCAATTTTGAACATATTGGGAATCATCAAAAGTAAGCCTTGTGATGCTGTATATGTTGTTGTTAATACCCCTGTTTTCAATGAACCGTGAACAGTACCTGCTGCTCCTGCTTCAGATTGCAATTCAACTAAATTAACGGTCTCGCCAAAAATATTGCGTTGATCATTAACAGAAGACCACTCATCAACCATCTCAGCCATTGTTGAACTTGGTGTAATCGGATAAATTGCGGCAACTTCAGTAAAAGCATATGAAATATAAGCAGCTGCGGTATTACCATCCATCGTTTTCATTTTTTTCATTCCAGTCACCTCACTTATAAATTATGGCAAATCGCCATAAATACTTTGTTATTATACATGGACTTTTTGATTTTGGATATAGCTGTCAATTTGTGTTGCAGCAACTTTGCCAGCACCCATCGCCAAAATAACCGTTGCCGCCCCTGTTACAATATCTCCCCCAGCAAAAACACCTGGAATATTCGTCTCTCCTGTTTTAACATCGGCATCAATATACCCCCAGCGGTTTAATTGTAATGCAGGGAACGTATCCAGCAAAACTCGATTAGAGCCTTGACCGATTGCCTCAATTGCCGTATCCGCAGTAATAATAAATTCACTATTAGGAATCACCTCTGGGCGACGGCGTCCAGATTCATCAGCTTCACCTAATTTCATTTTCACACATTTTACAGCTTTCAATTTACCGGTGCCATCATTGAGATATTCAATTGGATTTGTTAGCCAATGATAGTTAATTCCTTCTTCAACCGAATGGTGATATTCTTCTTCTCTAGCGGGTAACTCTTCTTTTGAACGACGATAGATAACTGCAACATTTTTAGCACCTAAACGTTTAGCCGAACGCGCGGCATCCATCGCTACATTCCCGCCACCAATTACAACAACGTTTTTTGAAGCTTGAACAGGTGTATCGTAATTAGGAAAATCGTAAGCTTTCATCAAATTAATTCGCGTCAAATATTCACTTGAACTATAAACACCATTTAAAGAAGTACCAGGAATATTCATGAAGTTTGGTGCACCTGCACCAACAGATAAATAGCACGCGTCAAATTCAGCTTGAATTTCTTCCATCGTAATTGTTTTTCCAACCACAACATTTGTCTCAATTTTTACGCCTTGAGCTATAATTGTTTCAATTTCTTTTTCTACAATTTTTTTAGGTAGACGAAACTCAGGAATTCCATAAGTTAAAACCCCTCCTGGTGCATGTAGGGCCTCAAAAATCGTAACATCATAACCAAGTTTTGCTAAATCTCCTGCTGCTGTTAACCCAGAAGGACCTGAACCAATGACTGCGACTTTTCCTTTATCTTTTTTATTAGTCACAGTCTCAATTGGTTGTTGAAGTGCCCAATCAGCTACTAAGCGTTCTAATTTACCAATTGCAACTGGCTCGAATTTCTTTGAACGTCCCAGGCGACAAGTCATTTCACATTGTTTTTCTTGCGGGCAGACGCGGCCGCAAATTGCAGGCAAGTTCGTATATTTACTTAATACCTCATGAGCAGCTTTCATATCGCCTACTTCAATATGTTTAATAAAACCTGGAATATCAATCATTACTGGGCAATTTTGAATACAGGGTGCATTTTTACACTGTAAACAGCGCGTTGCTTCTAATTGTCCTTCTTCTAAGGTGTATCCTAAAGCAACTTCAGAAAAATTTTGATTGCGAATTTCAGGAGCCTGCTCACGCATCGGCGTCTTAGTATAACTACGCTTAGCCATTCAGCATTCCTCCTTCATATACAGTATCAGCAAGTTTTTCTTCATTGCGGTATTGTTGCATCCGATTAACAAATTCATCCCAATCAACCTTGGCACCTAAAAATTCTGGTCCATCGACACAGGCAAATTTAATTTGATCATCGACTGTTACGCGGCAACCACCACACATCCCCGTTCCATCAACCATGATTGGATTTAAGGAAACAAAAATCGGTACACCAGCTTCATTAGCACTTAGAGTAGAGAATTTCATCATCATACTAGGTCCGATGGCCCAAGCAGTGTCAATTTTCTCTTTGGCAAAAACTGCTTTCATTGCGTCCGTCACTAAACCTTTTTGTCCTAGAGTACCATCGTCTGTCATCAAGTAAAGTTCATCGGAATATTTTTCACATTCATCGGCAAGAATCATTAGCTCCTTACTCTTAGCTCCTAAAACAGTAATAACCTTATTTCCTGCTATTTTTAACGCTTTGACAATTGGAAACAGTGCGGCAATGCCAACTCCGCCACCAACTAATAACACCGTCCCGTACGTTTCAATTTCCGTTGCTTTTCCCAAGGGCCCCACAATATCAGTCAAACTATCCCCGGCTTGTAACTTTGCTAAAGCAGCTGTAGATTTACCAATGACTTGAAAAATTAAACGAACTAATCCTTTTTCCGGTTCCACATCCACAACCGTTAGTGGAATCCGTTCACCTTTATCATCAATTCGCAAAATGACAAATTGACCAGCTTGTGCTTTTTGTGCAATTCGTGGTGCCTCAACAAAAATTTCAAATTCAATTGGATTTAATTCATTTCTCTCAACTATTTTAAACAACGAAAATCATACCCCTTTTCTAACTTACGCTTTTGTTAAGGCTGTCACAAAAGCTTTTAACACCTCTTCATCTTCATCGTCTGCATCATTTTCAATTTTGACTAATTCCGCGCCTCGTTTTGCCCCTGTTTTTTCAAAAGCTTGGTCAAAGTCAATTGCTGCTTGACAGAAATAATCTGGATATAATTCGCTGTCACCAGATCCGACAACACCAAAGACTTTACCATCTAAGTTAAAATCTGGTAATTCATCATAGAAATCTTCCAAATCAAAAGGAATTTCCCCATCACCATCTGTGTACGTTGCAACGACACAAATATCTGCATCATCAAAAGTCGCATCATCGGCGTCATCTGCTTCGATTCTTTCAACATCAATATCCAGTGCTTTAAAAGCATCTTCTAAAATTTCTGAAATTCCTTCTGTATTCCCTGTTGCACTTGCATAAACGATTTTTGCTACTGCCATTATTGTTCCTCCTCATATGTTTAAAAAATGATTTTTTCAATTAAAAATTTCTTTATAGTAATTAATACTTAATCACATTTTACTTCATTCTTGTTAAGAACTAAACAAAATTTGACATCTTTTTTTTCTTTTATTCATTTTTTACCAGCATTTCCACACATTTTTTCATTTAAAATAACTTTTATTATACAAATTTATCTAAATCTTCACATAATTTGTTACAATAAAGAAAACGCTTTTTTGAAAGGGTGTCTACTATGAACAACTTAAAACTAAGTCAAACCCGATTTATTACGCAAACTGCTTTTATGATTGCGTTAACAGTCATTTTTCAAGTCGCTACTATCGGCTTTGGGCAATTGGTAACTGGTAGCTTAGTCAATTTGATTTTGATTGTAACAGTAGCTCTCACCGGAGAAATTAGTGGGCTAGTAGTAGCCCTGCTCTCACCAATCTTTGCCTTCTTTTTAGGAATTGGGCCTCAGTTTCCGCAATTGATTATCTGTATTATGCTTGGAAATGCCGTACTTGTTACAACTTGGTTTTTCCTGCTTAAAAATCAAAGCACTTATCGTTTTTCTCGTTTAATTTTTTCTGCCGTTAGTGGTGCCATTTTGAAATTTTCTGTCTTATGGCTGTTAGTTGTTAAACTTGTACTCCCTTTCTTCTTAGTTGCTAAAATACCAACGCAATCTGTTCAGACACTGACACAAATGTTCAGTTTGCCACAACTTATCACTGCCTTAATTGGCGGAGTTGTTGGGAGCATAGTTATTCCTCAATTAAATAGAATTTACCGTCGTAGCATTCAAACAAATTAATAATCCCGCTTTTACCCAAAGCAACGCTAGCCTAGCTAAAAGCGACGCAAAATGACTAGATCAGATATATTTTTTGATTTTAGCCCTCAGTTGTCATTTAACTTCCATGGCCTGGTGATAAGACGTATGCAATAACGCGTGGGCCTTGTCACTTCCTGGCGCCACAAGAAATTCCTCATACAATCGTTTTACCATCGGGCTTTCATGGGAGCGACGCAAAACTTTTCTTTCATCTTCGGAGTAAAGCGCTTGAGCACGCAAGCTATTTAAATCAACAAAATTACGCACAGAAGCTGGTTGAATCGGTTGTCCTCCACCATTAATACAGCCTCCAGGACATCCCATTATTTCAACAAAGTGATAGGTTTTTTCACCTGTTTGAATTTTTTCTTCAATTAAACGTTTGGCATTTCCTATTCCTGAGGCAACAGCGATATTAATTTTTTGGCCACCTAGATTGTAACTGGCTTCTTTGATGCCTTTCATCCCCCTCACTTCCTTAAATGATAAAGGTATCACTTTTTGACTTGCTAACTTTTCAACTGCAGTTCGTAACGCTGCTTCCATTACACCACCTGTCGCACCAAAGATATACCCAGCTCCGGTTGCTTCACCTAGCGGATGATCAAATTTGGCATCTGTTAACTCTTTAAATTTAATCCCTCCGCGCTCAATCATCCGGGCCAATTCCCGTGTCGTAAGAGCAACATCTACATCGGGAAATCCAGCTGCTGCTTCATCTTCTCTAGTTACTTCAAATTTTTTAGCTGTACATGGCATAATGCCTACAACAAAAATATCAGCCGGATTTAAATTCATTTTTTTGGCGTACCAAGTCTTCGTTAAGGCCCCAAACATTTGTTGCGGTGATTTACAGCTGGATAAATTTTTTATCAGTTCAGGATGATAAGATTCACAGTACTTTACCCATCCTGGCGAGCAAGAAGTAAATAACGGGAATGGCCCATTATTTTTGATTCTTTCAATAAACTCGTGAGCTTCTTCCACAATGGTAAAATCTGCCGCCACATTCGTATCAAAAATTTTATCGAAGCCCAATTTTCGCAACGAAGCGACCATTTCCCCTTCAACATTACTACCAATAGGCATACCAAAAGCCTCACCTAAGGTTACGCGAATAGAGGGTGCCGTTTGGACCACTACAAATTTGTCTTTATTTTCCAATGCCTGCCAGACGAGATCCGTTTGATCTTTTTCATGAATCGCACCAGTTGGACAAACAACAATACATTGCCCACAGGAAATGCAAGCCACCTCTCCTAGACTTAAATCATACGCAGAACCAATATGCGTATTAAAACCACGTTCATTTGCGCCAATTACACTAATTGCCTGGCATTTTTCACAAGCTGCAACACAGCGTTTACACAAAATGCACTTATTATTATTACGCACCATGTGAACCGCACTATCGTCAAAGGCGTATTCCTTATTTTCACCGTTGTAATAGTCTTCATCATCAACGTTAAACTCTTTACACAGCCTTTGTAATTCACAATTGCCGTTGCGAAGACACGATAAACATTTTCGCTCATGAGTGGACAAAATTAGTTTCAAGGTCAATTTCCGTGATTTAAATACCCGTTGTGAATTTGTTTTGATTTTCATCCCCGTTTGAATCGGATAAACGCAGGCAGTCACCAAATTTTTTATACCTTCTACTTCTACCACACAAATACGACAAGCGCCGATTTCGTTAATTTCTTTTAAAAAACATAGGGTCGGAATTTCAATATCATGAAGACGCGCCGCTTCTAAAATCGTCATTCCCGCTGGTGCATAATAAGATTTCCCATTAATAAAAATTTCGATTTCTTTCATCTGCTTAACCTCCTAATGCACACTAATAGCAGCATAACGGCACGTATCGATACATAAACCGCACTTAATACAAAGCGATTGCTCAATTTCATGAACTTTTTTGACTTCACCAAAAATAGCTGATACGGGACAATTTTTGGCGCAAGCCATACACCCTGTACATTTGTTTGGATCAATTGTATATTGAATTAAATTTTTACATACTCCGGCTGGACAACATCTTTTGTTGACATGAGCTAAATATTCTTCTTTAAAATAGTGATAAGTAGATAAAACAGGATTGGGTGCAGTTTGTCCTAAGCCACATAATGAATTTTCTTTGACGTGATAACACAATTCCTCCATTTTATCTAAATCTGCCAATGTAGCTTTTCCCAATGTAATTTTTTCTAAAATTTCCAAAAGGCGTTTGGTACCAATCCGGCAAGGGGCACATTTACCACAGCTTTCTTCTACTGTAAATTCCAAGAAAAATTTAGCAATATCCACCATACAATTCTCTTCATCCATTACAATCAGTCCCCCTGAACCCATCATAGAGCCAATGTTCATTAAGTTATCATAGTCAATGGGGATATCATAGTGTTCCTTAGGAATACAGCCACCAGAAGGACCACCTGTTTGCGCCGCTTTAAAAGCTTTTTGTTCGGGAATACCGCCACCAATATCTTCAACAATTTCTCTTAATGTCGTCCCCATTGGAATTTCAACTAATCCGGTATTTTGAATTTTACCGCCTAATGCAAAAACTTTTGTCCCCTTTGCATTTTGCGTTCCCATTTGGGCAAACCATTTTGGTCCTTTAACAATAATTTGCGGAATATTCGCATAGGTTTCCACATTATTCACGATTGTCGGTTTACCAAAAAGTCCTTTTATCGCTGGAAATGGCGGCCGCGGCCGCGGTTCACCACGATGACCTTCAATGCTTTCAAGCAGCGCTGTTTCTTCGCCACAGACAAAAGCGCCAGCACCAAGACGTAATTCGATTTGAAAAGAAAAGCCACTGTCTAAGATGTTTTCTCCCAATAAACCATTTTCTCTTGCGGCTTTAAGTGCGATTTCCAATCGTTCAACGGCGGTTGGATATTCTGCCCGAACATAAATGTAACCTTTATTAGCACCAATCGTGTAGCCGGCAATCGCCATTGCTTCTAACACTACATGAGGATCTCCCTCTAAAACTGAACGATCCATAAAAGCTCCTGGATCACCTTCATCCGCATTACAAATCACATATTTTTCATTACCAGCGCTATTTTTAGCAAAAGTCCATTTTAAAAAAGTGGGAAACCCTCCGCCCCCACGCCCACGAATACCTGAATCTTCTAGTATTTTTAAAACATCATCAGAGGTATAGTCGTGTAAAACTTTCGCTAAAGCTTCATAACCATCAAATGCGATGTATTCTTCAATTTTTTCTGGATCAATTCGACCACAATTCCGCAGCGCCACTCGTTTTTGTTTGTGATAAAAAGGAGTATCTAAAAGTTTTTTAATCACTTCTTTTGTTTTGTGATCATGATACAGAAGTTTTTCAACTGGCTGACCTGCGACTAAGTGTTTTTCAACAATTTTTTTGGCGTCCTTAGGCTTAACTTGATGATAAAAAGTTCCTTCTGGGTAAACAATAACAATCGGCCCTTGGGCACAGAGACCAAAACAGCCAGTGGCAACTACCTGCACATTATCTTGCAGCTCATTTTTTATCAATTCGTCTTCTAACACCTCTATAAAAGCACGACTTTTAGAAGACAAACAACCGGTACCGGCACATACTAAAATTTCGCGCCTATTGCTTATTGTAGCTTTTTTTTGTGTTCGCAAAACTACTTGTTGTTGATATTGTACCTTTACTGCTTTTAATTCTTGCCAATTTTGCATCTTTACACCCCACACCTCAATCTTTACTTGTTGCCTTCAAGTGCTATCTTTTGGTAGCTTGCCAAAACTTTATCGCCTTTTTTCTTAGTCAAACGACCATAAACCTCTTCATTGACTGTCAATACCGGCGCTAAGCCACAAGCACCAATACAGCGACATGATTCCAACGTAAATTTACAATCTGTACTTGTTTTGCCCGCACTAATCTTAAGCGTAGTTTCATAGGAGTCTAAAATATTTCCTGCGCCTTTTACATAACAAGCAGTCCCCATACACACACTGATGGTATATTCACCTTTTGGGACAAAGGTGAATTGGGAGTAAAAGGTAGCTGTGCTGTATAATTTTTCTAAAGGTACTTGTAACTCTTTTGCGATAACTTGTAATACTTCGATTGGCAAATACCCATATATTTGTTGTGCTGTCTGTAAAGCTGTCATTTGCGCGCTTGGCTGATTTTTTAATTCTCCCAAGCGCACCAGCAGCTCTTGTCTCTGAGATACTGTTTCAACAAATTCAAAATCAACTGCTTTTTTTTCCACCGGTACTCCTCCTTTTTGTATAAAAACGCTTACATTTTTATTTTAGCAAAAAGACTGATAAAAATGCTCAATGTATCACAAATTATTTCGGTTTATCGTTGAGATTTGTTCTCACTAAACACATAAAATCCTTTAAAAAATCCTTTAAAACAAATAAAAAAAGAAGCTTACCCATTGTCGTGACGCCGAAAAATTAGCTTTTTTGGTCACAACGTTTTAGTAAACTTCTTTTTCTTTATTTTTTAAAATAGTCTTGTGTGTCTTTTTCATCTTGCTTTAATTGTGTAATCAATCCATCAGCACCGTCAAATTTTACTTGCTCACGGATTAGATGGTTGAAACGAACACGTACCGTTTCCCCATAGATATCTTTGTTAAAATCTAAGATAAAAACCTCAACTGTCAATTTTCTTCCTTCACCAAAAGTGTCGTTATGGCCAATGGAGCTCATTGCTTTATACCATTTGCCGGCTACTTTGATTTCAGAAACATAGACGCCTTCTTTAGGTAAGCGAACGCTGGCTTTAAAACGAATATTAGCTGTCGGATAGCCAAGCGTGCGACCACGGGCTTCTCCATGAACCACTAAACCTTCAATTTCGTAAATATAGCCCAATAGCCGTGTAACTTCTTCCATATTGCCTTCATCCAATAGATCGCGAATTCTAGTAGAACTGATTTTATCACCAGCTAAAGTTTCTTTTGCAACGGTGATAATTTCAAAACGATCTTTGGCGTATTGAGGCAAGTGAGAGACATCTGCGATATCTTTTGGACCATAAGTATAATCAAAACCACTGACAGCAGCCACTGCATGTAGTCCCACAATATACTGATCGACAAAATCTTGCGGTTTTAAATAGGCAAAATTAGAGGTGAATTCAATTTCATATAAATAGTCCACACCCAAACGCTCCATGTGATACTCTTTTTGCTTTAAGGTCGTCAAATATTTCAAATTTTCTCCTTCTTGTTTTTTAAACACGACAGAAGGATGTTGGTTAAATGTCATTACGGCCAGTTTAACCCCTTTTTCTTCAGCTAATTTTTTACCAGCTAAAATAACTTTTTGATGCCCGCGATGAACGCCATCAAAAAAACCCAGTACTAACACAACTGGCTCGTTGGGAATTTGCTCTTTTGTATAAGGGTGATGAATTTGGATAATTTTCACAATATTAGACCTCAGTTCGTAACATTTTTAAAGGTTTCAACTTATTTTTTTCTTTAGAATTACTCTCATATAAAGCTACAACTTTTCCAGCATAATATAAAGCAATCGGCTCACTTGGCACTTTTTCCAGACCAAAAGCTGTTGGAGATAAGCGCATACCATTTTTAACCTGCTGCCAGATTTTATCATCGATATTTACTTTATGAAAAGCAGCAATCCCATATTCAATTGGCAGTATATATTCTAAAATAGTCTGATTTTCTACCGCATCGGCTACTTGAGCTAAGGTTAGGGACTGAGAAACTTTTAAACCGCCACTTTCCAGACGTGTTAAATCAGACATATGAGCGGGAACACCAAGTTTTTTTGCGGTGTCCACTGCCAAAGTTCGCACATAAGTTCCTTTGCCACACGCAACTTCAAAACGCCAACTTTGCGTTTTTGCCTCTTCATCGAAAGTGGGCTCACTGGTACGTCGAAAACTTTTAATCATTGCTTTTCTTTTCGGGCGTTCAACTGTTAAGCCAGCTCTGGCATATTCATACAATCTTTTACCATTAACTTTTACAGCCGAGTACATAGGGGGAATCTGTGTGATTTCACCCTCCATTGTTTTCATAGCCGCATCGATTTCAGCATTCGTAAAAGGAGTATTTATTGGCATAACTTCAACTTTTTCCCCAGAAGCATCTTCTGTTGTTGTCGTATAACCAACTGTGATTTCGCCACTATAAACTTTGCCGCTATCTTGCATAAATTCAATCACTTTTGTACCTTTGCCGATACAAATCGGTAAAATACCATCGACATCCGGGTCAAGTGTACCACCATGACCAATTTTTTTTGTTTTTAAAATTTTACGTAATTTAAAGACACAGTCATGACTCGTCATACCGCGTTCTTTCCATAAAGCTAAAATGCCGTCCATTCTAACTCCTCGCTATCTCTTTAATTCAACTCAACTGCCCCATTATAGCAGAAAAAAAGCTACTCCAAAAGGTTTCCCTTTCAAAGTAGCTTCCATTTATCAATCCTTGTGTAAGTTACGGATCATTTCGTCGATTTTGTTACCATATTGCACAGAGCTATCAAGTTCAAAAACGATTTCCGGTGTTTTATACAATGTTAACCGTTGACCTAATTCACGGCGAATTAAACCACTCGCTTTTTCTAGTCCAGCTTGCGCCTTTTGTTTGTCAGAAGCAAGATCTGATAAAATACTGTAAAAAATTGTCGCTTGTTGCAAATCTCCCGTTACTCGGACATCTGTTATGGTGACATCTTGAACCCGAGGATCCCGGACTCTTTTACGTAAAATATCATTCACTTCTCTTAAAATCTCGTGGGCAACACGACGATCACGATAATTGGCCATAATTGCGTCCTCCATTTATCTTAGTCGTTTTTGATTTCTTCCATTACATAAGCTTCAATGACATCGTCAACTTTCACGTCATTAAATTTGTCAACCATAGCGCCACATTCAAAGCCTTGTTTTACTTCTTTTACATCGTCTTTAAACCGTTTCAAACTAGCAAGTACGCCTTCGTAAATAACGATACCATCACGAATAACCCGTACGCCACTATCGCGACGAATAAAGCCATCAGTTACAAAGCAACCCGCAATTGTTCCAACTTTGGAAACTTTATATGTTTCTCGAACCACCATTTGACCTGTAATTTTTTCTTCAAACTCAGGATCAAGTAACCCTTTCATCGCAGTTTCAATTTCTTCGATTGCTTTGTAGATAATCCGGTGCAAACGAATATCTACCGTTTCAGCATCGGCTTGTTGTTTTGCTTGTGGTGTTGGTCGTACGTTAAAGCCAATGATAATCGCGTTACTTGCAGCTGCTAAGGTTACGTCGCTTTCATTAATGGCACCAACTGCTGAATGGACGATATTAACCCGCACACCTTCAACTTCAATCTTTTGCAATGAAGCAGCTAGAGCTTCTGCTGAACCTTGTACATCGGCTTTAATGATAACGTTAACTTCTTTTAATTCGCCTTCTTTTAGGCTTTCAAATAAGTTATCCAATGTCACACGGCTATTAGAAGCGCGTTGTTCCATCAACGCCCGTTTTGCCCGTTCTTCACCGGCAGCACGTGCTGTTTTTTCATCTTCAAAAACAACAAAACGATCACCAGCTTGTGGCACATCATTTAAACCAGTAATTTCGACTGGTGTTGCTGGACCTGCTGCTTTATCACGACGACCTAAATCATTAGTCATAACCCGCACACGGCCGTAAGTATTACCGACAACAATTGGATCACCAACATGTAAAGTTCCTTGTTGTACTAATAACGTTGCAACTGGACCTTTCCCTTTATCTAAGCGAGCTTCAATCACTGTACCGATTGCCCGTTGACTTGGATCTGCTTTTAAGTCTTCTACTTCAGCAACTAATAAAATCATTTCCAAAAGTTCGTCGATGTTTTGACCGAATTTCGCTGAAATTTCAACAAAAATGGTGTCGCCACCCCAACTTTCAGGAATCAATTCGTATTCACTTAATTCTTGCATTACATGTTGTGGGTTAGCACCAGGTTTATCAATTTTATTTACTGCAACAATAATTGGCACTTTTGCCGCTTTTGCATGGTTAATTGCTTCAACTGTTTGTGGCATTACTCCGTCATCTGCAGCTACTACTAAAATTGTGATATCTGTGATGCTGGCTCCTCGTGCACGCATACTTGTAAAGGCCGCATGCCCTGGTGTATCCAAGAAAGTAATTGGTTTACCGTCAATATCAATTTGGTAAGCCCCAATATGCTGCGTAATCCCCCCAGCTTCACCACTTGTAACACGAGAATGGCGCAAGGTATCAAGTAATGTGGTTTTACCATGGTCAACGTGCCCCATAATAGTAACAACTGGCGGACGCGGTACTAAGTTTTCTGCAACGACTTCTTCAGCTTCAAAGAATTTATCAATATCAGCGATATCTACTTGAACTTTTTCTTGTGCTTCAATACCATAGTCTGTCGCTAAAAGTTCAATTGTGTCTTTATCCAAGGCTTGGTTTTGGTTAACCATAACCCCCATCATAAATAATTTTTTGATGATTTCCGCTGGTTCACGGTGGATTTTTTTAGCGATATCGGCTACGTTCATGCCTTCTGTATATTCCAATACTTCAGGTAATTCACGGAATTTACGTGGTGGTACAGCAGGTTTATTGGAAACTTGTTGTTTTCCTTTTTTACCTTTTTTCTTGAACTTATTCCGATTTTGTTGGTAAGCTCCTTGACGATTTTGTTGACCGTAATTTTTATTGCGGTTGTCATTACTACGGTTGCCACCTTTATTACCATCAGCTTTAGCCGCTGGTTGGTTACTTGCAGGTTTTGCAGCCGATTTATTCGTGTTAGCCACAGGTTTTGTTGCTGGTCTTTGTTGTCCAGCTGGCTTTTGTTGACTTGTAGTTTTTTGATTTTGTGGTTTTTGTTGCGGAGCTTGTTGAGCTGGTCTTTGTTGCCCAGTTTGATTACTCCGTTTTTGGTTATTATTATTAATAGGCTTTTGATCCTCCGTTTTTTTGTTCACTACTGGTTGATTGACCGACGCAGTTTTTTGTTGTTTATTTTCAGAATTCATTGGAGCTGCTTTAGCAGTCGGCGGTACAGTATTATTTGAACGGTTGTTTTGTGGTGCTTGTGATTTGTTTGTACCAACTTGTGGACGGTTTTGATTTTGTTGACTTTGTTGTTGTCCTCTATTGTGGTCCTTGTTTTGACCTTGATTGCGGTTTTGTCCTTGTTTGTTGCTCGGATTGTTCCGATTTTGAAACTTCGGATTATTCCGTTGGGTCACAAATTTTTTATGTTCAGGTTTTTTTGCTTCATCTGGGTTAGCTGGTTGGGATGCAGGTTTTGGAGCATTGCCAGTACTTTCATTGACGCCAACTGCTTGGCGTAACTTTTTCTCCTCAGTATCTGAGATTGCTCCCATATGATTTTTCACATCAAATCCTAAAGATTGTGCTTTATCCACTAATTCTTTGCTAGATTTGTTGATTTCTTTTGCAAGTTCATAAATTCGTTTTTTTCCCATGCAATCACCTTCCTAACCTTGTATTAATTCTCCTATCTTTTTGGCAAAGCCGTTATCTAAGATGCCAATAACCATTCGGGGCTTGCCGATCGCACCTCCAATTTCCAAGGCGGTTAAACGATCTGTGTAGGGAATTTTATAATAAGTGCACTTATCACTTATATTTTTATGGGTATTTTTGCCCGCATCTGCGGCGATTAATACCAAACGAGCTTTGTTGCGACGAATCTCTTTTAATGTCAGTTCTTCGCCAGTGACCAACTTTCCAGCGCGCATTGCTAAACCTAACATGTTCAATACCTTATTTTTATCCATTGCCAAATAACTCACGACGGGCTTTTTGATGGGTGACGTAATCAAGGAGTTCTTGATAAAACGCATCAGTCAACGTAGTTTCTAAAACGCGATCCAAAATCTTTTTGTCCCAAGCCATTTGAACTTCTTCTGGCTCAATCGCAACATAAGCGCCGCGGCCTGGTAATTTACCAGTAGGGTCAATCGAAACAACACCTTCTTTAGAACGAGTAATACGAATCAGTTCTTTTTTTGGCTTCATTTCACCGGAAACAACGGATTTGCGTAAAGGAATCTTGCGTTTCTTCATGAAATCACCTCCTGATTAATCCTCTTTTTCTTCGTCAAAAGCAATATTTTCGTAATCATCACTCGTCATATCACTGTTTTCAATCACTTCATCAACCGGCTGTGTTGGTGCATCTTCAACAGAAATTTCCTCAGTTGAAAACTCCCCTTCATCGATATAGTCGCCTTCTTCTAATTTGGCATAAAACTCTTCCATATCAGATTCTGCTTTAATATCAATTTTGTAGCCGGTTAATTTTGCTGCCAAACGAGCATTTTGCCCCCGTTTACCAATTGCAAGTGAAAGTTGGTAATCCGGTACAACAACGGTACACGCCCGAGGGTTATCCAAATCAAAGATAACATCTTGTGCTTCAGCAGGATTTAAAGCATTTGCAATATAAATTGCTGGATCTTCATCCCACTCGACAATATCCATATTTTCACCTTTTAATTCATTAACAATCGCTTGAACCCGTTGTCCTTTTGGCCCAACGCAAGTGCCAACAGGATCAATATTAGGGTCATCAGAACGAACCGCAACTTTTGAACGATCGCCTGCTTCTCTTGCGATGCTAACAATCTCTACAGTACCATCATAAACTTCTGGTACTTCTTGTTCAAATAAACGGCGTAATAAATCTGGATGTGAGCGACTAACAAAGACTTGTGGGCCTTTTGATGTGTTTTCAACGCGAGAAACATAGACCTTAATCCGGTCATGGGGTTGATAAAACTCATTTGGCATTTGATCTTGTTTTGACAAAACAGCTTCGATTTTACCTAAGTTAACATAGATGTAGCGATTGTCTTGACGTTCAACAATCCCTTGCATAATGTCTTTTTCATAGGCAGAAAATTCATTATAAATAATCGTTCTTTCTGCTTCTCTGACCCGTTGTAAAATGACTTGTTTTGCAGTCTGTGCCGCAATGCGACCAAAGTCTTTAGGCGTTACTTCAAAACGAATTTTATCGCCAATTTCATAAGCAGGATTAATTTTAATCGCTTCTTTTAAAGAGACTTCTAATTGTGAATCCATAACTTCTTCTGTTACTTCTTTAACAGCGTAAACATGGATATCGCCTTTTTTTTGATTGAATTCCACTTCAACGTTTTGGGCTTGGCCATAGTGACGTTTATAAGCTGAAACTAAAGCGGCTTCTAACGCTTCAATTACGATTTCTTTTGAGATGCCTTTTTCAGCTTCTAATGCATCTAGTGCATTTAACATTTCTTTACTCATCTGCTTGGGACTCCTTTTTTAAAATTGAATAGCTAAGCGAGCTTTGGCAATATTTTTACGATCAAAAGTCAATTCTTTTTCCCGTGTTTTAATTTTGATTTTTAATACTAGTTCTGTTTCACTAAGCGACATTAAAAACCCTTCATATTGCTTTTGGCCATCGATTGCTTGGTATAATGAAATATGGATATATTCACCTACAGCTTTTTCATAATCCGCTTCTTTTTTCAACGGTCGTTCGGCACCAGGGGATGACACCTCTAAAAAGTAAGCTTGGGGAATCGGATCGGGATCCAAACTATCCAACTTTTCACTTAATTTCTCACTTACATAAGCGCACTCTTCAATATCAATGCCGCCTTCTTTGTCGATGAATACGCGCAAAAACCAGCTTTTGCCTTCTTTAACAAACTCGACTTCTACTAATTCAAAATTTTGTTCATCTAAAATCGGCTGAACCAAACCAGTTACTGTCTCTACAACTGTACTCAACAATCATCGCCTCCTTGGACCAATTCTTTTCATTAAAAAGAGTGAGGGAAAAAATCCCTCACTCCACTAAGTATCATTACCGTTACACATTGTAACACAATTTTTTGAAAATCACAACTGAAAGCAGAAATGACGTTATTTAAGTAGTGAAAATTTGCCAAAGTTTTGGTAAAAAAGCATTAAAATTGAAATCTAATGGTGCTTTATCTGGAAAAAGTGTCATCATTCGGATGAAATAGACACAAATAAACAGACCAGCAATGCTAAGCCACCAATACTTGTTTTTTAAAACTTGTTGCGCGCGCGCTTTTTTTAAACTAATAAAATATAAAAGAACTAATAAGATAATCACCCAAAAAAGCGGATGATAAGAAAAAGCACCACTAATATCCCCCTGGGCTAAATGAATAAATGAACGGGTCATACCACACATTGGGCAAGGAACCCCTGTAATGGCTCGTAACGGACATTCTAATAATCTGACCATTCGTCATCATCTTCTATCTGGTTGGCTGGTGTTTTTGCAGGCGTGAAATTATAGTAAATATCGTTTAAATCCGATTGCACAATGGCCATATTGATAACTGCAAGTCCAAAAATACGCAAAACAATAAAAAGCAACTTATTATCACTGCGAAACGGTCGCTGCGCTTTTTTTTGTGCTGCCATCACAAGATCATTGATTTTATACCACCAATAAAACATATATAAGCCACACGTAAGCAAACCAAACAATAATGTCCAACCAGGTTTTATGCAGTAATCACCCGTAAATTCATTCAAATCTCGTGTCGTCACATAAATCCAATAAATACCATAAATTCCTCCTGTAATTAAGGTCAATAAAATCACAGCAATAACTGAGCGCCTTTGCAAAATAGGATGTATCACATTAAACTCCCCTTTTCAATCAGTTCAATATGTAAAAGAAGCTGCCTCCTTTTACTTTATTACATTTCAAAAATAATTTTCCTGTATGAAAATTCTTCAGAACTTTCACAAATTACTTTATCATATAAATGTTTAAAAAGGCAGGTCAGCTTCAAAAAAATTATACGCGGCTGTAATTATTCACTTCAGCGGCAATCGCATCCACAAAAATATTCAACTCTTCAACAGAAGTCTCTTTACTTCCATAACGGCGTACATTTACTGTTGCATCTTTTACTTCATTATCGCCAACAACTAATTGATACGGAATTTTTTGTGTTTGGGAAGCACGAATTTTATACCCCATTTTTTCGTTGCGATCATCAACTTCAACACGAATTCCTTTTTCTTGCAAACGTTCTTTGATTTCATAAGCGTAATCTGAATGTGCTTCAACAGAAACAGGAATAATTGTCGCTTGGATCGGTGCTAACCAAGTTGGAAAAGCTCCTTTGTAAACTTCTGTTAAATAAGCGACAAAGCGTTCCATTGTTGAAACAATTCCTCGGTGGATAACAACAGGACGATGCGTATTTTCACCATCTTCACCCACATACGTTAAGTCAAAGCGTTCTGGTAATAAGAAGTCTAATTGGATAGTAGACAGTGTTTCTTCCATCCCCAAGGCTGTTTTAACTTGAACATCAAGTTTTGGACCATAAAAGGCTGCTTCCCCTTCTGCTTCAAAATATTCCAAACCAAGTTCATCCATCGCAGCTTTCAACATTGTCTGTGCATTTTCCCACATTGCGTCATCGTCAAAATATTTTTCAGTATTATTTGGGTCACGATAGCTCAAGCGGAAGCGATAGTCAGTAATATTGAAATCAGCATAGACATTCACCATCAAATCAAGTGTTCGTTTAAATTCATCTTTAATTTGGTCGGGACGAACAAAAGTATGGCCGTCATTTAATGTCATCTCCCGAACCCGTTGTAGCCCTGACAATGCACCTGATTTTTCATAACGATGCATCATACCAAGTTCAGCAATTCGAATTGGTAACTCACGATAAGAGTGTATGTCGTTTTTGTAAACCATCATATGGTGTGGGCAATTCATTGGACGTAAAACGAGCATTTCCCCATCCCCCATATCCATTGGCGGAAACATATCTTCGTGGTAGTGATCCCAGTGTCCAGAAGTTTTATACAATTCAACATCTGCCATGATTGGCGTATAAACGTGTTGGTAGCCAAGACTTACTTCTTTATCAACAATATAACGTTCGATAGTACGACGAATTGTTGCACCTTTTGGTAACCAGAATGGCAAGCCAGAGCCAACTTCTGGTGAAACCATAAATAAATCTAATTCTTTACCTAATT
The DNA here is from genome assembly GCF_021011285.1 of Enterococcus sp. SMC-9. NCBI lineage: Bacteria > Bacillati > Bacillota > Bacilli > Lactobacillales > Enterococcaceae > Enterococcus > Enterococcus sp. SMC-9. Next base: position 63,464 of record NZ_JAILYE010000001.1, read on the forward strand.
TACGGTGATCACGTTCTTTGGCTTCTTCTCTTTGTTTGATAAACTCTTTTAAATCTTTCTTATCAAAAAAGGCTGTTCCGTAAACACGTTGCATCATGTGATTGTCTGAATTTCCTCGCCAGTACGCACCAGCTACAGATAATAATTTGAAAACTTGAATACGACCTGTTGACGGAATATGAGGTCCACGGCATAAATCGACAAATTCTCCTTGACGGTAAGCAGTAATAATTTCATCAGCTGGTAATTCACTGATTAATTCAACTTTGTAAGGATCTTCTTTAAACAATGCTAAAGCTTCATCTTTAGATAAAACTAAACGTTCAATTGGCAAATTTTCCTTAACGATTTTCATCATTTCTGCTTCAATAGCTGGTAGATCTTCCGCAGTAATTGGGTGATCACCATTATCTGTATCGTAGTAAAAACCACTTTCAATTGCCGGGCCGACACCAAAGTTAATATTTGGGAATAAGCGACGAGCTGCTTGCGCCATCAAATGCGCAGTCGAGTGGCGCAATAAAGGTAGCGCTTCTTCATCAGCTGGTGTAATAATCGCTATGGTAGCATCCGCTTCAATTGGACGACTCAAATCGACTAATTCTCCGTTTACTTTGCCAGCTAACGCTTTTTTAGCCAAGCTATTGGAAATACTAGCTGCGATATCTTTAGTTGTTACACCGGCTTCAAATTCTTTTTTCGCGCCATCTGGAAACGTAATTGTAATTGCCATAAATAATTCCTCCTTAATAATAAAAAAAGTCCTAGCGCTACAATAGCACTAGGACGTAATTAACGTGGTTCCACCTAATTTTAAGACAAATATTGTCTCTTCTCTTAAAGCAGGTAACGGTTGCTTTCCGCCTGAGATTAATCAGGAGTTCATAAAGTGGTCATCATTTGGTTTTCTGCTAGAAAACTTTCAGCAATTGTTTTCCTCTCTGTTACAGACTCTCAAAGTCAGTTGGCTTTAATAAGTTGTTTTTATTTAAACACTTCTTTTTGAAAAATGCAAGAATGAACTTACTTAAATTCACCATTTACGGCATAAGTCCCTTTTTTCATTTCATTTATAATAACGTGGATGTGTTCTTTTGGGGCCCCTGTATTTTTATGGACTGCTTCTGTGACGTCTTTCATCATTGCAGCTAATTGTTCTTTACTGCGGCCTTCAACTAATTCAATGTGAACAAATGGCATATCTTTCACTTCCTTTTTTTAATTACCTTTATTTTAACCATAAACCAAAAGAAATGTCTCCTATAAAACCCAAATTGTTTAGATACAATGCATTGCTTTTGAGATATATTTTAGAAGTTGACAACCTTTTTTATTTATGTGCGACTTAGCCGTATATTATCCTCTTATCCGTCTTGTAACTAGTTGTAAGAGACGACTCCATATTCTTTCACAAAAGGGTTTATTATTTTTTATTGTGCTTTATCCTTTACTGGCTTTCGATCATTTTTAGCCCGCAAAGCACTCAAAATTGAAACGGTGTCAACAACCTCTTGTAACATTGCCCCAATTAACGCTGGGATTACACCAGTGCTTGCAATCAGCATTAAACCCACACAGATAAAAATACCAATCAAAACTGACTGACGCGCAATTTTCATCGTATCTTGTGCGACTTCCACTGCTGTGGCAACACGGCTTAAATCATCTTTCAAAATAACAGCGTCTGCGCTCTCCGAAGCGGCAGAAGATCCATGTGCCCCCATCGCAATTCCGACATCGGCAATAGCTAAGGCAGGCGCATCATTAATGCCATCGCCAACCATAATTAATGGACGCTCAGTTTTTGCTATATTTTTTAAGACATTAATTTTATCTTGTGGTAAACACTCAGCAAAGACTGCCTGAATGCCAACTTCAGTAGCAGTCGACTCTGCAATTTTTTTGCGATCTCCAGTTAACATAATTTCATTATCGACACCTAGAAAACGTAATTGCGCGATTGTTTTTTGCGCTTCAGGTCTTATTTCATCTGTAAAAGTTACACTACCGATGTATTGATCATCTAAAGAAGCAAAAATCATCGTTTTGTCCCCCGCTTGAACAGCCCCATGCGCAAAATCAGCACGCCCAATTTTAATTACTTGCCCATTTATTTCACCTTTTACACCAGAACCGACTACTTCTTCCAAATTTGTAACCGGCACTAGTGGCACACGTTTTTGCGCATAAGATACAAGAGAACGGGCCAGGATATGCAATGATTCTTGTTCGGCACTGGCCAAGTAGCTCAAAAATTTATCTTCAGAAAAACCAGCGACTGGATTTATTTTTTCAACAGTTAATTGACCTTTTGTAATCGTCCCAGTTTTATCAAAGGCAATAGTTTTGGCTGCGGCTAGCTTTTCAACTGTCGTGCCCGTTTTCACTACGATCCCATTACGACTGGAGCGACTCATTCCAGCAACTAAAGCAACGGGCGCTGCTAAAATCAACGGGCAAGGAGAAGCTACAACTAAGACTTCTGCAAAACGAACCGGATCTTTGGTCACAAACCAAGCAATACCTCCAATTAAATAGGCAACCGCCGTAAACGGAACTGCGTAGCGATCTGCCATCCGGACAAAATGAGCCGGTTTTTCCTGAGATTCTTTCACCAGCTTGACAATTTGCTGGTACTGGGAGTCTTCTGCTAATGAGGTTACTTTATAGAGCAGTGTGCCTTCTCCGTTCACAGAACCTGACATAATTTCATCCCCAATATTTTTATCAACTGGTCGGGATTCTCCTGTTAAAGATGATTCATCAACACTTCCAGCTTGTAATGCCTCTCCGTCAACAGGTACGATTTCATGTGGTTTTACAACTAAAACATCGTTGACTTGCACTTTATCTAACGTTAAATCTTCTAAGCGCTCACCAATTTTACGGTGAGCGATTTGCGGCGAATTATCTAATAAAGATTGTAATTCCCGTCCTGCTTGCCGACTCGCGTAATCTTCTAGACTATCGCCACCTGTTAACATAATCAAAATCATCAAGCTAGCCCAATATTCGCCAACTGCTAATGTTGCAACAATCGCAGTAATCGCTAAAATATCTACTCCGTAACGACCAGAGCGCAATGTCTTAATCATTTCAATTAACATGGTCAAGGCCATAACGCCACCTACAATCGTGACTAAAAGATAAGCCCATTGCCCTTGTTTTAAAATAAATTCAAAGAAGAGGGCAAACGCACCTACTACTAATGTTAAGAAAAATTTTTTAAAATGACTCATTTTCATTCCCCACCTTCCCACTTACTACTGTAAGCCTCAATTAAAGGATAGCTTTCTTAGCTTAAAATAGAAATGAAAAAGTGCTAACTGAAACAAATAATCATTTACAATTAGATTTATAAATTACCAGGATACCATTGTTTACAGTAATCTAAGACATTTTCAGCAGTTTGTAAATCATATGAAAAGCCACATTTCTCTGCATAGCTTATTGCATTTTGCTGAAATAATTGTTGCGTTGCAAAAAGGCTCTCCCATGTTTTTGCCAGCGTAGTAAAATCAAATAATCCCATTAAATTTTGAGAAACATCCGCTTGTAAAAAATGTAGTAAATACTTATCATTTTTACCGGTATCAATTTTATCATTGTACTTTAAGGCAACTTGCCAAGTGAGTAAGCGGCGTAACTCCTTTTGACAAGTTCCATAGAGATGATCGATTGCATAAAGATTTTCTTGACGCCACAGTCCCTTCACCACATAAGTAGATACCCACCAAAATTCGTTACAACAATCTAAAAATTCTGCTTGAGTAGGTTTTTTTACAAAATAAGGTGTCTTACTATTTTGTGAAAATGTAGGCAAAAGATGCGTGGGATCCCAAAGCGTTTTTACGATTTTTTCCTGGGCTAACCATTCCTCTTTATTTTTTATGGGACACAAAGTTAAATCGATGCGATTCCCATCCAAAAACAACATTAAAAATGTAAAACAAGCCCCTAATGTGGCAGGAAATAAGGTCATTTCTTCAGGACATTGCATAATTAATCTTTTACCAAAATTTTCTAACCAACTTCTATCACGCAGTAGTGCCTTTTTTTCATCAACTAAATAAACAACATCATAATCTTGAAAGCTATCTTTTGTAGCATTGGGATTTACTCTGGAACCAGTCAGCGCTACGGCTTTAACTTGTGGTTGGGATTTGGCAATATTTAAAATCAAATCATACATTTCTTTTTCAGTACGCATTTTCTTATCCTTTCTTTTCAAAGTTTCCAAAGCCCAGTCTTTTTTTCAACCCGAAAACTGTGCTATAATTTTATGGCGTGATTTTTTATCACACTTTTACGAAACGGAGGCTTGTTTTATGGATGAACGTGCCAAAGAGCAGCAACATGTCGAATGGACAATTGCGCTTATTTACAACGAGCAACAATTAATTAAAGAACAACAACAACAATTAAGTGGCAAAATGCAAGCCGAACTAAAAGAAGTAGCCGACCATCAAATTCGTGGTGGCTCAGACGAAGCATTTTACGAATCTGCGGTTGAATATCGCCAACATGAACAAGAACTATTATTAAAATACCACACTGCTGAAAGCCAAGGAAAACGTTTAAAAACTTTGGCTACTATGAAAGACAATCCCTACTTTGCTCGAATAGATTTTACTGAGGGCAAAGAAGGCAAAGAAACACTTTATCTTGGAATCGCTTCTTTACGGGATAAAAACCAAGAAACCATCGTCATTGATTGGCGCGCGCCAATTGCCAATCTTTATTATGAAGGTGAATTAGGGCCTGCCTTTTACGAAACTGATCACGATCGTTATGAAGTAGAACTTTTACTTAAGCGGCAATTTAAAATTCTAGCGGGTAAAATGCTTTCGATGGTAGACACATCAGAAGTAATCAACGATGAGTTTTTATTAGAAATTCTAGATGAAGCTTCTTCTTCTCAGATGAAAAATATTGTCTCCACCATTCAAAAAGCGCAAAACAAAATTATTCGCGATACCACCAGTAAGATAATGTTAATTGAAGGAATTGCTGGTAGCGGTAAAACGTCAGCACTCTTACAGCGAATTGCATTTTTATTATATCGCAATCGCAAATGGTTAGCTGATGAACAGGTACTCTTGTTTTCACCAAATCACTTATTTTCTGACTATATTTCTATGGTTTTGCCTTCATTAGGAGAAAGTACAGTTCCAACGCGGACATTTCGTGCCTTTATGGATCAACTATTACCAAATTTTACAATTGAAAAAGAAGCAGAACAAGAAACTGTCTTTTTAACTGGTAATGAAAAACAAAGTGAACGCCTTAAAAGTAGTTTGGTCTTAGTTAAAGCAAGTAAGAATTACATTCAAAAAATTACACAATTAGGACCTTTGTTCCGCAATCTTAAAATTAACGGGCAAACTTTAATTTCCACAAAACAAATGCGCAATTGGTACGAAGAAACAAATCCTAACTTACCGCTTTATCAACGAACACAACTTTTACAAACAAAACTGCTAAAAAAAGTTGGCGGTTTACAAAAAGATGAAGCGAAAAAAAGCTGGGTGAAAGATGCTGCAGAAGAAGAATTACAACAATACTTTGCTGACCATCCGAATTTAACCGATTCTGAAGAAAATGAACGAAAATTACGGAATCAAATCAAAAAGCAAATTGTTAAGCGCCATTTTCGTAGCATGGTAAGAAGCATCAAGCGATTTCAATTTATTAACTTTTCAAAGCAATACCTCCACTTTTTACAAAGTATTCCAAAGAAAGTTTTATCAGCTCACCACGTTGATCTAACCCAGTGGCAAAAAAGCATTGAAGAAACGCGCAGGCTGTTAAAAAATCGTCTTTTAAAACAAGAAGACGCAGTTTTGTTCTTTTTATTGTTAAAAGGATTGCGCCCAGTCGACTTACCTGTGCAAGCACGCTTTATTTTTATTGACGAAATGCAAGACTTTCCCCCTGCGCAAGTAGCCCTTTTGCGAGAATTATACCCGCAGGCTAATCTGACTTTATGTGGTGATTTAAATCAAAAAGTTTTTGGTAATGAAACAATTGTGGGAAATTTAGCTGATCTTTTTTCAGATCAAGCAGTTACCCGTTATCAGCTAACCACTAGTTATCGTTCAACCAAAGAAATTACCGATTTTGCCAATCAGTTTTTATCTGAAGATGATACTGTGGAGTTGACCGCCAGAAAAGGTGATCTACCGACGCTTGTTACAGGCTTTAATGAACAGCAATGTTTGACTTATTTAAAAAATGATCTAAAAGCAAATGAAGCAAAAGCCAAATACTGGCGTACCGCCATTATTTGCCGCACTAGTCAAGACTGCGTGAACTTGTATCATGCGCTAGATCAAGATTTACAAAAAGAAATTCAATTAATTGTTTCTGAAGAAGACTTTATGAAACGTCGTATTATGATTATTCCGGCCTATTTGGCAAAGGGATTAGAATTTGATCGCGTCTATGCTTGGCAAGTAGATGAAAGTTTCAAAACACCACAAGATCGTTTAATTTTCTATACGATTGCAACGCGGGCAATGCATGAATTAACGGTGATAAGCCCGGAAGTTCTCTCGCCATTTTTTGATACAGCCGATCCTTTAACCTTTAATAAAATCGTCTTATAACAATTTTAGCCATAAAAACCCAAACCAATGACAAAGCACTGCCGAAATTTTTCGCAGCTGCTAGCAATAGGTTTGGGTTTTTTTTATATGAATAATTTCGTATTGGGATATTTCAATTGAATTAATTGCAAAATCATTTTTAATTCTGAGGATTGCTTTTTATCTTCTTCATCAAAGATTTTTGCGTGGCGACCAACCAGTCCGTTATCTAATAGTCGATGTTGCTTGTTCCATTCTTTAAAGGTAGCAAGGTTAGCACAATGACTTATTGGCAAACCAGCCGCATCTAAAATCTCCGATAGACGAAAAACTAAAAAAGCACTGTCAATTACAGTAAATTCATGATACAGACGCTTATTTTTTACCTTTTCGTAATCCTGTAAGATGACTTTTTGCGGTTCATTTTTTAAATACCATGCTAATAAAATGAAAAAACTCTCCAAACGATACTCTTCCGAAAAAAGTTCATAACTTTCTGGATTATGGCGGAATACTAAGGGAATTAAATATTTTTTACGATAGATTAACATGGGTGCTTGGGTTACAGAGTAGTAAACATAACGATTTAAATAACCCGCGCCTCGAAAATCCCCCAAGCGATAGCCATCGACACCAAAGCTTTGACACCTCCGCGCTAAAGTTGAACAATCACTAACCGAGACGGCTAATTCTGCCTTTTGTTGGTAATCACTTAAAATGCGATCAAAGGGTTCTAAACTAATTTTTTCCAAAGATTTCCACCACCTTAAAGATAACGTTTCCACTCAATTAGTATACCATATTTTTTTCAAATACAAGTACTTGCTAGCTAGTCTGGGAAAAAAACGTTATTTTTCTAATGGTCGATGCTTAAAGCCCATAGTAGCATTTACTGCCTCTTGCCACCCTGCATATAAATTTTCGCAAATTTCTTTTGCCATTTTTGGTTCAAAGGATTTTCCCTGCGCTTGAAATGTTTGCAATTCATCTAAGTCTTGCCAAAAACCAACAGCAAGACCGGCTAAATAAGCTACCCCTAAAGCCGTAGTTTCTAGATAGCTGGCTCTTTCAACTGGCGTTTGTAAAATATCTGCTTGAAATTGCAATAACAGCTCATTTTTTGAGGCGCCACCGTCAACTTTTAAAATGGTAATCGGTGTTTTGGCATCTTCTGCCATCGTTTTAACAACGTCACAAGTTTGATAAGCTAATGACTCCAGTGTTGCACGAATTAAATGTTCTTTTGTTGTACCACGAGTCAAACCAAAAATTGCACCGCGCGCTTCTTGGTCCCAATAAGGTGCACCTAATCCAGTAAAAGCCGGAACAACATACACATTATCACTATCTTTAACACGACTGGCATAAGTCTCAGAATCCGGCGCTTGATCAAACAAACGCAGTCCGTCGCGTAACCATTGAATAGCAGAACCTGCAACAAAAATACTCCCTTCTAATGCATAAGTAATTTTGCCGTTAATTCCATAACCAATGGTCGTCAGCAATCCATTTTGAGAGGTGATTGCATCACTGCCGGTATTCATAACAATAAAGGCTCCTGTTCCATACGTATTTTTGACATTGCCAACTTCAAAAGCCTGCTGCCCAAACAACGCAGCTTGTTGATCACCGGCCATACCTGCGATTGGGATTTTTTGACCATAAAATAAATAATCGTCTGTGTAACCATAAATTTCAGAATTTGAACGGACTTCAGGCAATAATGTTTTGGGAATATCCAAAAGACTTAGAATTTCTTCATCCCAACACAAGTCGTGAATGTTAAACATCATTGTTCGACTGGCATTCGTGTAATCGGTCACGTGAACCTTACCGCCAGTTAATTTCCACAAAAGCCACGTGTCAATTGTTCCAAATAACAATGCACCTTCTTCTGCCTGCTTTCTTGCACCACGAACGTTATCTAAAATCCATTTTACCTTTGTCGCCGAAAAATAAGAGTCAATCAAAAGGCCAGTCTTTTGTTGAATCATTTCGCTATGACCTGCTTCTTTTAAAGCTGCCGCAATTTCATTCGTTTGCTTTGACTGCCATACAATCGCATTATAAATTGGTTCTCCTGTTTCTTTATCCCAGATTACTGTCGTTTCCCGCTGATTGGTAATCCCGATTGCTGCAATTTGATGCGGCTTAATATTGCCATCGATTAAGGCGTCTGCAATCACTGACTGAATTGAATTCCAAATTTCAACCGGATTGTGTTCTACCCAGCCGGCTTTAGGAAAAATCTGAGGAAATTCCCGCTGTGCACTAACCACAGCTTTTCCTGCTTTATTAAAAATGATGGCCCGAGAACTAGTTGTTCCTTGGTCCAACGCTAAAATGTATTTTGCTTTCACACGATTAACCTCTTTCTTTCTATCTTCAAAGCATTAATAGTATAGCACAATTTGACAATTTTCCGATTAGGATTTGGTAGCCCTTACGCAAAGTCTTTTTAGTTTCCAAGTTAACCAAATAAGATTAAAATATTATTTGTAAGTAAATTGAATTATTGGAGTGATTAACATGAAATTGTTAAAAGAATATGGCTTTTATTTATTGTTATTAGCCATTGTCAGTGAGATCGCACTCCCTTTTATTTTGGCGAAGTACTATCCCAATTATAGTCAAATTAATGATCTCATCTCAACTTTTGGTGAAACCGACAGCCCGACAAAATGGGCATTTAAAATCTGGGAAATTATTAACGGTACTCTCTTTGTCTTAAGTGGCCCAGCTATCTTTCAGCGGTTCAAAGAAACAAATTCTCAACTGGCGTTGGTTCTTTCTTTGATGGTAATGTTGTTTGGTATTGGCGACTGTATTATTACCGGTATTTTCGACCGAGCAGCTAACTCCAGCGAAGTAGACTTCACCTCACTGCTTCACAATTACGCTTCAGGAGCAGGGTTTGTTGCACTTTTAGTGGGAACATTACTTTTATTTCTCCTCTATCAAAAAGAAAAAAATTCAGTAATGATTATTTTATTACCACTTATTTTTATTGCTGCTTTGATTTTTATGTTTTTATTTGCAATGCCAAAAATCCCAATTATTAGCCAATTCCAAGTTTCCCACCGGGGATTATGGCAACGGCTCAACTTATGGTTTTTATATTTGCCATATTTTATTGCCGCGCTACAAAGTCTTTTTACCAAGTCAGCATAATAAAAAAGTTACTTGCACTCAGTTGCCTTGCTAACAATAAAAAATTTCGGCTTAAGGCTTAGAAGCCAGTTTGAGGGGATTAAAAGTGCTAAAGTAGTCCTATTAATATTTTTTCTTGTGAAAAATAAAATGGATACTTCTGTGCCGCCAGACCAAAAAAGCACCTGCAACACTTCACTGTGAAATGTTGCAGGTGCTTTTTTTAGCTTTTCATCCTAAAATTCTGATTGATTCTGAGGCCAACGTGTATTGGATTTACTTGGCAAAATTAGTGTAATGAAAATAACGATCGTACCGATTATTGGAATTAAGTAAAACAAAATCCACCAATTGCTGTGATTGCGATCATGTAGGCGTCTTGCTCGTACAGTAAAATTAGCGAGCCAGATTAATGCATTTAATAAAATAAAAATGATTGTAATCGTGTTCCACTCTTTGATGACCGTCACATCATCTGGTGTAATTTCTATATAACGGCTAACACCCGTTAGAATGGAGTAAAGTGCCAATACCAAATAATTCACGAGTTGTGGCCACCAATATTGCCCTCTTTTTGCAGAGGCATTCATTACAGTCATATTATGCCAGTATTCTTTATATGCTTGAATCATATTATCCCCTCCTATTCCACTATCCCAAAGCTTGGAAAAGTTGTCAAAAATTAAGCTTAAATATGCTAATTTAGAGTTTGCCTCCTTTTTGCGATTTTATCTTGAAAAAAATCAGCTTAAGATAGCGTCCAAATTATTTTAACTTAATCAAATAGGAGCGGTCTTTTACTTATTTTTAGCTTCAAATATTTGATCTGACGAGCCGTTTTATTTTTCTTTTTTTAAATCACTCCAACTAAACCCACTATCGACAATATCCACCAGTAAAAGTGGTATCCCAATCAAAACAGCAAGATCTGGCGGTGAGACATAATTAAGGTCGGCATTCAAAAATACACTGGCCAATTCTGGAATATCTTTTATAAAGGTAGCAAACAAAGCGAATACAAATAGCGCTATTCTAACGATAATCGTTGCAAGTAAAGCCTTTTTCTTTTCACTACTATTAAAAAATCTACCCGCTATCGCAAATGCAAGATAAACAAAAACTAAAATCGGAACACTTTTTATTCTCATCATCTTTCCCCCTTGTAAAAGCATACCACTTTGATAGAAAAATATGACAAGAATCTCCACTTTCAAATCAATTCTATAAATGAATTAGCCTTTTTGTACTTATTGTGGATAACACCACTAAGCATGTACTTTTTTATTGTTCTAATGCTGTTCTTTTAACTTAGAAGTGTTGAATCCATCGAATTGTCGTGCTACTCTTTTTCCATGGTATGATATTGAAATTTTCTCCTTTGTAGGCTGTTAGCATCGGTTGGCTAACAGCCTTTTAATTTTTTTAGTTTCAATTAAGGAAAACAGTTACGCAAATTTAAATAAACAAAAAAAGAGAGCTACTTTTTGATAAGCTCCCTTAACTAGGTCAAAGAAAAATTAAATTCTAGTTATTGGAGCATATCAATTAGTAGTCCTCTTTTTAACTATTCGTAACTTTTATATTCTATGTTAACTATCTTAATCGTCCAATTCTACATTGTGGAAGATTTGTTGTACATCTTCCAAATCGTCTAAGGCATCGATCATTTTTTCAAATTTTTCTAAATCTTCGCCTGTTAATTGGATTTCATTTTGAGGCATCATTTGAATTTCTGCTACTGAAAACTCAGCAATTCCTTTTTCCTTTAATGCTGCTTGAATACTGTTAAAGTCCTCTGGTTCCCCATAAACGATGATTTGATCGTCTTCTTTTGTAACATCGCGAACATCAATGTCTTTTTCCATTAGGTATTCTAAAATTTCATCGGCATCTTCGCCGGCAAAACCAAAAATCGCAGTATTATCAAACATGTAACTAACAGCCCCAGATACTCCCATATTCCCGCCATTTTTACCAAAAGCAGCGCGAACATCAGCAGCGGTACGATTAACGTTATTGGTTAAGGCATCTACAATTACCATTGAACCATTTGGCCCAAAGCCTTCATAACGCAACTCTTGATAATTTTCATCGCCAGATCCTTTTGCTTTTTCAATCGCACGATCAATGATGTGTTTTGGCACATTATACGTTTTCGCCCGTTCGATAACAAAACGTAATTTTTGGTTGGCGTGGGGATCAGGATCACCTGATTTTGCTGCTGCGTAGATTTCAATCCCAAATTTTGCATAAACACGACTATTTGCACCGTCTTTTGCGGTCTTTTTCGCGACGATATTTGCCCACTTACGACCCATACTTTCACTTCCGTTTCTATATTATTCAACTGACGAAAAAACGTCCTTTTCCATTATACTTGTGTGAAGGCTTCCTGTGAAGTATTTTTTAGTCTCAATTCAATTTCAAAGGCCTTCGACCAAAATTTTGTTCGCTAATGTCTTTACTTGCCAACCGATAAATTTCATCGGCTCTTAAAGTTAAGGGGACTTGATTGGCACCACTTTTGCCGATTTTTGCAAGTAGTGGCCAAGGGGTCACTTTTTTAAGTTGATTCAAATATTTTTGTCCTTTACGGTTAAACCCGAGTATACGCAAATAATTATCTGACCAAGCAAGCTGCATTTCAGCACGTGTAATATTCAACAAAATATAACATAGCTGTCTTTGAATCCGGGTTAATGTATAATGCTTTGATTTTACTTGAGACAAAAAATCCGTAAAATCTGTGGTATTAAGTGCAGTTTGCTGCATTTTCAAGGCAAGCCCTGATTCCATTTGATAGAGGATTAATAAATCTTCTAGGCTACTACTCATTAAGCGGTAACGTAAATAAGGCCAAAAGTTATGCCAATCAACAGAATATTTTTCTACACTTTGTTTTGTCTTGGTTGGTACAAAATTAGAAATATCGCCATCTTCTTGAAGTAACTTACGAATTGCTGTAGCGCTGGCGATTTTTCCATCTGTAATTTGAATATCGTGATAACCTGCTTTTTGTCTTTTAATAGCAATTAAATTCATCGGATTTTGCAGCTGCGCATTTTCTTTGGCATAACTCAAACCCAAAATATGATTAGGCAACATTTGATTAACTTGCGGTAGGTTAAACAGTTCCTGATAAACTTCTTGCATAATTTGTGGATACGTCTTTTTTTGATCCGCCTTTCGTTGAAACAGTGCCTTTATTTCAGCAGACTGCCGATTCAACTGTTGTCCAAAAGCATTATAATCAAACGTTGCATCATAATCAGTTCCAAAGCACAAACTATCACATTGTAATGCTGCCAGCGTTTTGATGCCGCCTTTTGCAAATATATCCGCTGCTTGGCAAGCGTATTGAATGGGTAATTCAATTACTAAATCCACACCATGAGCCAGTGCAGCATCTGCTCTTTGCCATTTATCCACCACCGCTGGCTCTCCTCGCTGCAAAAAATTTCCACTCATTACAGCAATGACAACGTCCGCCTGACTTTTCTTGCGGGCTGTTTTGATATGATAAAGATGGCCATTATGAAAGGGATTGTATTCAACAATAACACCGCAAGCTTTCATTTTTCTTTCCTTTCTTTTTAAAACAGGTAATTATGACATAAACAAATATAACCGGACTGATATGTTAAAACGTTTCATATCTTGCGTCCGGATAATTTTGTATTCACTTATTTTTGACAAACAAAAAACCAACGGCGCGTTTTTTCATTTGGCTGACTATCGGTGAAATCACCAAAGCACTCTATCTGATTAAACCCAGCATTTTCCAACATTCTTTGATAAAGTTCCAATGAGTAAGTACGTTCTTTATGCAACTCATCTCTGCGTTCAAATAAATCGCACTCTGTGTTTTGCGCGACAAAAAAAGTTAGAAAATGTTCAATACTATCAGGTAGCTTTCCTTGATAACTTTCCCACAAAAAAGCAAACTCATCGGTTTGATAATGGTAGTTATAATCAGGAAAAACTTCATTGATTTGATAAAGAGAGTGAACATCAAAAATGAAGATTCCCTCTTTTTTTAACAGCTGATAGACACCATCAAAAACTTGTTGAACGGCTTGTTCATCTGGCATATAGCATAGTGAATCCGAAAAGCACGTAACAGCTTCGTATTCGCCGATATCATTTAAATCCAGCATATCACCTTCAATAAATTGTACCGAAACATCCGCTTCAAAAGCTCGTTGGCTTGCAATCATTAACATTTCTTCCGATAAATCTAAAGCCGTCACATCATAACCGTCTTTGGCAAAGCGACAGGCTAGTGCCCCGGTACCACATGCCAATTCTAGTAATTGTTTTTTTTGCTTTAAATGGCGCTTTGAAAATTCATACCATTTTTCATATAGACTTTTATCCATCACTTCATCATAAACAAAAGCAAATGTTTCATATGTCATTTTAAGATACAAGCCATGCATTTAGGTCAACTAAAGGTGCGTCAGACCACAATTTTTCTAAATTGTAAAATTCCCGCTCGCTTGTGCTAAATACGTGGACAATAACATCCCCTAGATCAATTAAAACCCATTTAGCTCCGTCTTTACCTTCAATTCTTTTGATGGCAACTCCTTGTGTTTCTTCTTTTTCGACGATTTCATCAATGATCGCATTAATCTGACGTTCACTATTTGCAGAACAAATTAAAAAATAATCTGCCAATAGGGAAATTTCTCGCACATCTAATGCAATAATATCTTGCGCATGTTTTGAATCAGCAGCTTCTACTGCTGTTTGTAAAATCTTTTCACTTTCTATGGTAGTTCCCTCCTATATTTGGTGTTACGTTATTTTAGTTAAGCGTGATTTGCGACCCACTTATTATATGTCTCAATTGTTTTTGGATAAATGGGCTTGTTTTGTTCAATTAGATAGGTCAGTGTATGCTTTGTTTCATAAGCAACAGCCTCATCTAAATTAATTAATGCTATTTCCCGTGCTTTTTTAACCCCTGGAAAGTCTCGTCCAGGTTCAATAAAGTCCGCTACATAAATGATTTTTGCCAAAAGTGACATTTCAGCTGCACCGGTAGTATGCAACGCAATCGCTGTTAAAATTTCTTCGTCATCAATTTCTAACTCTCGCTGAACAAAGTCAGCCCCCACAATGCCGTGCCAAATGGCGTTACCCCAGTTTAACAAGTCCAAATCAAAACCATCACGACGAATAACCAATTGAAATTCATCGTCGCTTCTTTCTTTAGCGTAGTCATGCGTCAAAGCAGCAATACTTGCTTTTTCTGGTGAAGCACCATATTTACTTGCCAAGGCAATCGCAGTTTCTTCCACACCCAAAACGTGTTTAAAGCGTTTTTCACTCATTTGCATCTGAACTTTTTGCATCAGTAATTTTCGATCCATCGCCGTATAATTATCACTATATTTCATCAAGATACAGCCCCTTTTCTAAAATATAGTTTAACACAGGATCTGGCAGAAAGTAGCGCGCCGAGCACCCCTGGGCAATCTTTTTACGAATCAGAGACGAACTCAAATCCATCTGTGGAATGTCCACCCAAATAATTGGATACGGACTTTCTTGACTGTACTCAGGACGTTTAACGCCTACAAATTGAACTAAATCAGCCAACTCATCAATTTGACGCCATTTCGGTAGATAAGCCACCATATCGCCACCAATAATAAAATAAAAATCAGTATCTGGATTTTGTTCTTTTAAAATCTTCATGGTATCAATCGTATAACTAACACCTTGCCGTCTAATTTCAACATCCTCTACTTTTAAGCGTGGATTATCTTGAACAGCTAACTTTAACATTTCTATGCGATGGTGGGCTGAAATTGTCTTTTTTGCATCAATATGAGGGGGCAGATACTCTGGCATTAGACGTACTTCATCTAAACCTAAAAGTTGTCCTACTTGGTCTGCAATAATTAAATGCATCACATGTACCGGATTAAAGTTCCCACCTAAAATACCAACTTGTTTACGACGCTTGTTGTTTAGCGGTGCCATTTTTACTTGCGGTACGACACCAACTGCCACTTTTTGCATCTGCCAAACCTCCTAAATTGCTTTTACTTCTTTTGAAATTCTTTGATATTTTTCTTTGCTGCTTGGTCGGTATAAGACTAAAACACGGCCGATAATCTGAACAACTTGACAGTGTACTTCCTCTGTTAAAATATGTGCGACATCAGTTGCAATCTCATCTGTATTTTGTAGCAAAGAAACTTTAATTAGTTCCCTTTTTTCCAACGCTTCTCCAATTTGGGTAATCATTGGACCACTAATGCCGCCTTTTCCTATTTGAAAAATTGGCTGTAGGTGATGCGCTTTGCTTCTTAAAAAGCGTTTTTGTTTTCCTCGTAATTCCATAGTTGCCTTCTTTCTAAATCAATGATTTTCTGGTTAAGACCGCAACACCCTTAGGCGCCCAACCGGCAATAACACATGGATTAGTAATTGTAATCCAGCCCAGCCCAGCAAAGACAATATCTGTTTTTTCTTTAATTGAAAATTCAAAACGTTGTAAAGGTGGAAAATCTGCTACTTCTTCTGGGCGTGGCGGTTGTAATAGCCCCCCCACGTGTTTTTCATAAAAAGCGTCAGCATTTGGTAATTTTGTCCGGTGAATTTCCACATCATTTGAAACATATGTTACAAATGAGCTACGCTCACCTTTAATAAAATCAAAACGTGCCAAACCACCCAAAAAGAGCGTTTGCTCAGGATTTAACTGGTAAACTTTAGGCTTAACTTCTTTTTGTGGTGCAACAATTTTTAAATCTTGCGCACCTAAGTAATGCGCCATTTGTTCACGATGAATAATCCCTGGTGTATCAATCAAAAAGTGTCCATCTTCTAATGGAATTTCAATTTTATCTAACGTTGTGCCTGGAAAGCGTGAAGTTGTAATCAAGTCTTTGACACCAGCAGTCTGCTTAATGATTTGATTGATTAGCGTTGATTTTCCAACATTCGTCACACCGACAATATAAACATCCCGCCCATCACGATATTTTTCGATTGTATCTAACAGTTCTGTCATCTCTTGTGGTTTCTTGGCACTCGTCAATAAAACATCCACGGGACGCAGACCCATTTCGTGAGCTCTTTCCCGCATCCATTGCGTCATTTTCCCTCGTTTTAACGACTTTGGTAAAATGTCGACTTTATTTCCCACCATCAACACGGGATTATCACCGACAAAACGATGTAATCCGGGAATAAGTGAGCCATTAAAATCAAAAATATCAACGACATTTACAATTAAAGCATCTTTTTGCCCCAATTCATTTAATAAGCGTAGAAAATCATCATCTGTTAAAGCGACTGGTTGAATTTCATTGTAGTGTCGCAAGCGAAAACAACGTTGACAATACACTTCACCCGTTTCAAGCCCTTTATCTAGCGCCGATTGTGGCGTATAACCTAACTCACCTGGATGTTGTGTTTGAATTTCGGCACCACAGCCAATACAATAAATTGTTTCAGTTTCAGTCATTTAATTCACCTTGCCATTTCATATCCGGATTATTTTTTTGTAAATGCTTCATGATTTTCCGTTCAAAAAAGCGATTGATCCGCGTATTCCAGCCGTCTGTTGCCACAACTGGCTTCACCAAAATACTTTTAACGCCTGCTCTATTAGCTCCACGAATATCTGTCATAATTTGATCGCCCACCATTACGACATCTTCTTTTTTCATTCCCAGCTTTTGGTAGCCCGCCTTAATCCCTCTTGCAAAAGGTTTTAAAGCTCTGGAAACAAAATCTAAACCAAAAGGTGCTAATGCATGGGCAATGCGTTCATGATTATTGTTAGAAACGACAACAACAGGAATTTTAGCAGCATCCATTTGTTTTAGCCATTGGCGTAACTCTTCGGTCCCATTGGGATTATTCCAAGCGATTAAAGTATTATCTAAATCTGTTAAAACAGCTTTAATGCCGTGTTTTTTTAATTGTTCCGGTGTAATCTGATAGATGGCCGAAACCATCCACGTTGGTTTATATTCCTGAAACATAGGTGCTCCTTTACTCAAAAAATGAAGGAGTACCGTGTACTCCTCAAACCGAAATTATACTATAAAATGTGTCATAATTCTAGCTTTCGTAATTTTCATCCTCATTATTTCAAACTTTATTAAAAATAGACGCCTAATTTAAAAAAATAGTCGATAATTTTGAGAGTTTAAAAATAATTTTTTTTAATTGCTAACAAATCACTTGCCGGAAAATAAAAAAAGCTATATACTATTTCTTGTCTTGCGGGTGTAGTTTAGTGGTAAAACAGAAGCTTCCCAAGCTTCCGTCGCGAGTTCGATTCTCGTCACCCGCTTTTATTATAGGTTTACAAACTGTGTTTTCATACAGATTTGTAAACTTTTTTTATTTATTGCACAAAAAGTACCCAAAGTTTTTTATAGTCTCAGCTTTACATATGAATTTTATCGATTTCTTCACTCGTAATTGCCTGACTCACTAACAATTAATGGGTCAAAATCAGCTTTTTTTAAAGGAGAACCCCGATGCTAACGCTTGCTTCAGTTAAAAATTTAATTTCACACCAATTTCCCCAATGGCAAGATCTCGAGATTACCTTTGTCAAAAATAGCGGACATGATAACCAAACCTTCCGTTTGGGTCAAAATATGACAATCCGCCTGCCACGTTCAGCAAAGTATGAACCGCAAATAAAAAAGGAAAGTGTTTGGCTACCTGTCTTAGCTAAACACTTGAGTTTTCATATTCCAACACCACTTGGTTTAGGTCATCCTAGTGTCTTATATCCTTCTTTTTGGTCAGTCAACCAGTTCATTTCCGGAGAAACACTTACAAGAAAAAACGTTGCCAATCTTTCTTTATTAGCCTTGGATTTAACTAAATTTTTAGTGGAGTTGCAAAAAGTACCTATTACAACTGCACCAGCTGCAGGAAATCACAATTTTTTTAGAGGTGCCAGTCCTAGTGTTTATCATGACGAAGTTATAAGTACTTTCACCACTTTGCAAAACGATTTACCCATAAAGCAATTAGAAAAAATTTGGCTAAATGCCATTACTTCTTCTTGGGAACACGAACCTGTTTGGCTTCACGGCGATATCGCACCAGGAAATTTGATTGTACAAAAAGGTCGACTTCATGGCGTCATTGATTTTGGCATCATGGCCGTTGGCGACCCTGCTTGTGATTACGCTATGGCTTGGAGCTTTTTTGAAAAAGATAGCCGCTCGGTTTTTCTCGCAAATTTAGATGAAAAGCTCATAAATCGGGCCAAGGGCTGGGCACTTTGGAAAGCACTGATAACCTATCGTAATCCAAATACGAAAATTGCAGCCAATGCAGCGTATACGTTGCAGCAAATTTTATTAGATTCAAAATAACTGATAGACTTCTCATTTAAAAAATGTCATTTCTGTCGAATATCACAAGTTATGTTATACTAAAAAAAGGTGATATTCATGCGAAAATTTCTTGCAGGATTATGGACTTTCTTTTTATATCTCATTTTATTTTTATTTGTAATTGGTATTTTAATTTTAATTTTCAGATGAAGGAGCGAAGCATATGGAAATCTTTGGAAATCAAGCTGCTTTTTTGGAGGACTACAAACGAATTGTTAAGACTAAAGATATGACTGACGAAATGATCATAGATAAAGTAGCCGAAGCATTGCCTACTGCACCTAATTTCCAAATTATTGCAACTAGCGATGAAACAAAACTAGGCCAACGAATTTGTTTTCCTTTCAAACAAGAAATTTGTTCTACTGATCCAGATGGCGTTGTCACAACACGCTACATCTATGTCGGTTCACCTTTTGAATTAGATACAAAAACTGACGAACAACCTTAAAAAAACAAGGATATGTTTTCTTGCAAGTGCTAGTTATTCCTGGCAACTTATTTGAAACATATCCTTGTTTTTTTATTTAGGATAAAACTTTTGATAAAAAATCAGCGGTCCGTTTATTTTGCGGATGATCAAAAAGTTCTGTCGGTGTTCCTTCTTCTCGAATAATTCCTTCGTCCATAAACAAGACACGATCGCCTACCTCTTTAGCAAAGCCCATTTCATGGGTAACAATCACCATTGTCATCCCTTCTTTAGCTAAGTCTTGCATAACTTGTAGAACTTCACCCACCATTTCTGGATCAAGCGCTGAGGTTGGTTCGTCAAAAAGCATGACATCTGGTTGCATGGCTAACGCTCTGGCAATAGCTATTCGTTGTTTTTGACCACCGGATAACGACTGGGGATAGGCCATAGCTTTATCAGCTAAGCCAACTTTTCGTAATAACTCTCGGGCAATTGTTTCAGCTTCAGCATTGGTGATGTTTTTAACTTTCCGAGGTGCTAACGTAATATTATCTAAAACCTTCATATTAGGAAATAAATTAAAATTTTGAAAAACCATCCCCATCTTTTCGCGCATTTGGTACAAATCATTTTTTGAATCGGTTATATTTTGATTTTCAAAAAATATTTCACCTTGTGTCGGCGTCTCTAATAAATTCAAACAACGTAAAAAAGTACTTTTGCCTGAACCTGATGGCCCAATGACGACCACAACTTCACCTTTTTGAATTTGTGTATCAATTCCTTTCAAAACCTTGTTATTTTTAAAAGACTTATGCAGACCTTTGACATCAATTAAAACAGACATACTCCTCCTCCTTTAAATTCCACTTATCGACTATAGCCAACGCCCATCTTTTGTTCCCACCAGGCCAAAATTCGCCCCGTTGAAAAAGTGATAACAAAATAAATGGCGGCTGCTACAAAATAAGGTTCCAGTGGAATATAAGAATTAGTAATAACAATTTGGGCAGTATTCATCAGCTCATAAATGCCAATTGTAGAAAGTAATGATGAATCTTTAATCAAAATAATAAACTCATTTCCCATTGGTGGTAAAATATTTCGTAAAGCTTGTGGAAAGATAACATAACGCATTGCCTGCATCGGTTTTAACCCTAAAGAGCCTGCCGCTTCACTTTGGCCGCTGTCCACCGATTGAATGCCTCCCCGCACTATTTCAGCGACATAAGCACCCGAATTTAAGGAAATAACAATAATCCCTGGAATTAGACGAGTAAAATCTAATTTTAAAATACCAATATCAATTGTCGGTGCAGAAAAAGTTCCTTGCAACAAGACAAAACCAATCATAATTTGAATCAGCATTGGCGTGCAGCGGAATAATTCAATATAAATATTTGCCAGCCATCTTAATGGCGCTACAAAACTAAGTTTGGCCAATGCCATTAGAACTCCGATGATGGTCCCAATAATAATTGTTACTACTGAGATGATTAGCGTAATAACCGTTCCATATAAGAAATACGGATAATATTCAGTTAAAAAAGAAAAATCCATTTTCATTCCCCATTTTTATTCTTTGGTTGTTTTATTTGCGATCGCTGTATTTTCATTGACATATTTTTCGATTTCCCCTGAATCAATTAATTCCTTAATAATTTTGTCAATTTCACTTTTCAAAGTATCGCTGCCTTTTTGCATTGCAATCGCATAAGCTTCATCTTCACTGGATTTTAAATCAATTGTCGCAAATTGCAATTCCGGATTTTGCGCTATATAAGCAGCACCTACAGTTTCCTCCACAACTAATGCATCAATTGAACCTTGTTTTACTTCTAAAATTAAATTGGGAACTTTTGCTACAGAAACAATTTGTGGGTCTTGCATTTGTTCTTTGACGATATCTTCTTGAATGGAGCCTTTTTGTGCTCCGATTTTCTTTCCTTTTAGACTGGCGATAGAATTATAGTTGGCGGCATTTTTTTTGTTAATGACAACTTTTTGAGGGGGATTATAATAGTTGGCCGAAAAGTCAAAGGATTTTTGACGTTCAGGTGTAGCAGAGATACCGGCAATACCAAGATCAACTTTACCTTCTTTTAAGGTAGCTAAGACCGCATTAAATTCCATATCTTCAATTTTTAATTTCACGCCTAATTTATCAGCAAGCGCTTGTGCCAAATCCATATCCGCCCCGACAATTTTATCTTTGCCATCAACCATCGTATGAAATTCAAACGGCGCAAACTCAGCTGAAGTACCAACTTTCAGTACACCACTTTCTTTAATGGCAGCCAATTTATCCTCTTCTTTTTTACTGCCACAGGCCGTTAATAAAAAACAGATCCCTACAATTGCTAAACTTGTCAAAAACTTTTTCATCCAATCACTCCTAATAAATATATATTCACTTTTAATCTCTTTATTGAGAATATATACATATTAGCACAAGGTTTTTTCAAATGCACGCTTTTTCTGAATTTTTTCACTAAAGATACGTATATTATTTCATAGCTAAATTCAACTTTTTTTATCATTATCAAATAAATCCCATTATTTCAGCATTTCCAACGAAAATAATTTTAAGAGAAATTTCCCTCAACTTTAAAATATACATTTTTTATACAAAAAAATAGATTTAGAACAAAAATTCCCTAATTTTCATCCTAAATCTATTTATAATCAAACAGCAACGACTAAAAGTTTTTCAAGACACTAAAGATAAATTTCATTTACTCCTCAGGATATCTCAATTACTTCCTTCAGTCTTCTATTTTCGAGCGGGTCTATTCTTTAAATTTTTTAGCTTTGTTCATTAGTTTGCGATAATAAGGATGCATCGCAACTTCTGCCACTGCTTGTTCTAATTTATCGGCAGCAATCCACTTCACATCGCTATTTTCATCCGGTTTAATTTGTAAATTTTGTGTTTCTGGTGCTACAAAAAGATAGGTGGTGTTGATGTGATTGTGCTCTTTAATAAATTTTCCATTTTTATAATGTGCAGGTACTGGTAAAATATCAAAAGAAAATAACTTCTCAGTAACTACTTGATAATTTTTGATTCCCGTTTCTTCCACCAATTCTTTTTTTGCGACTTGTAATAAATCACTCATTCCATCTGCATGCCCTCCTGTCCATGCATAAGATTGATAAATATTGTGATAAATCATTAAGGTCTTATCATAGTCTGGGTTAACTACCCAAGCAGAAGATGAAAAATGATAGTCCAGATTTTCTCGTGTGAGCAAGTTTTCTTGGTATCGAATTTGTTCCATAAATAACTTCTTATCCGCAACTTCTTGTGTCGTAGCCGGTTGATAGGCTGTAATTGCAGCGATAATTGCTTCCATGGTGTACTCCTTTGTAGATTTTATTTACTTGATTTTATCATATTTTTTATTTATACAGCTTCTGTTTTCATTACTATCACCGCAAAAAGACGTATCATTTCCTGTTTTAGGAAATGATACGTCTTTTTAATACTTACGGAAGCGTTCATAGCGCTCGTTCAATAAAGTTTCGACGTCCTTTTGTGCTAAGACAGTTAATTTTGCAGCAAGCTCCTGCTGCATGTACTGAACTATCGTTTCTTGTGGCAAAGTTATTCCCTCTTTTGTCTCGGGAATAACTTTTTCAATTACATTTAAATCATATAATTCTTGGGCCGTAATTTTCATCAATGCAGCCGCTTCGTTAGCGCGACTACCATCTTTCCACAAAATAGAAGCAAAACCTTCCGGCGATAAAATTGCATAAATAGAATGCTCCATCATCCATACTTCATCACCCACAGCCAAGGCCAAGGCACCTCCACTACCACCTTCGCCAATGATAATCGCAATAATCGGAACCTTCAAATCAGACATTTCCATCAGGTTTTTGGCAATCGCTTCACCTTCGCCTCTTTCTTCAGCACCGATTCCACAATATGCACCAGCAGTATTAATGAAAGTAATCACCGGACGCTGAAATTTTTCCGCCTGTTTCATTAATCGCAAGGCCTTACGATAACCTTCAGGATGGGGCGAACCAAAATTGGTTTGCAAATTTTCCTGCAGATCCCGCCCTTTTTGAATCCCTATAACCGTGACCGGTTTTTTATTTAATGTCGCGATGCCACCGACCACTGCTTGATCATCTGCAAAGAGTCGGTCTCCATGGAATCCTTCATAGTCCTCAAAAATTAAATCAAAAAATTCTAAAGCAGTCAGCCGTTCTTTGCCGCGGGCCAACTGCACAATCTCGTGAGCCGCGGTCATTTAGCCAACCACCCTTCTGTCGTGTGTAATTTCAACAAATGTTCAATTTTATTCTTTAACTCGATACGTGGAACAATTTGATCGACAAAACCATGTTCTAACAAAAATTCTGCTTTTTGGAAGTCCTCGGGTAATTCTTGTTTAATCGTTTGTTCGATTACGCGACGACCAGCAAAGCCAATTAGACTTTGTGGTTCTGCCAAGATAATATCCCCTTCCATGGCAAAACTCGCCGTCACGCCACCTGTTGTCGGATCTGTCAAAACCGTTAAGTAAAATAGTCCAGCATTACTATGGCGTTTTACTGCCGCTGAAATTTTTGCCATTTGCATTAGAGAAAAAATTCCTTCTTGCATTCTGGCTCCCCCTGAAGCTGTAAAAATCACTACAGGTAATCTTCTTTCAAGTGCTTTTTCAAATAGACGGGTGATTTTTTCGCCGACGATTGTCCCCATACTCCCCATAATAAAATGCGGATCCATAATTCCTAGTGCTAAAGGCAGACCGTTGATTGTTGCTTCGCCGGTTAATACCGCTTCATGTAAGCCGGTTTTCTTTTGCGTCTGTCTTATTTTCTCTTTATAACCTGGAAAATTCAGTGGATCTTTAGTAAAAATATCAACGTCCCACTCATCAAAACTTTTTTCATCAATCGTAATTGCGATTCTTTCCCAAGCGCTAATTCTAAAATTATAACCACAATATGGACAGATTTTTTCTACCCCAATATCTTTGGTATAAAGCATATGTTTGCAATTCGGACATTTTGCCCACAAATTATCTGGAACCTGTGGTTTTTGATTTGTCCCCTGCGTACGGTTGGGATTGATCCGAATATATTTTTTCTTTTTGAATAAAGCCAAATAAATCCCTCCTATGCTTCAGGTGTCCACTCTGGTAAAAAGATAGTTTGTAAAAAGGCAGTATCATAATCACCGGCAATCACATTCGGATGAGAAATTAAATCCATTTGAAATTCGGCATTGGTCGTCACGCCATCTGTGACTAATTCTCCTAGTGCCCGTTGCATTTTCATTAATGCTTCAAAACGTGTTTGCCCATGAACTATAACTTTTGCAATCATGGAGTCATAATAAGGCGGGATTGTATATCCAGAATACATCCCACTTTCAACACGTAAGCCTAGTCCACCACTAGGTAAAAAGAGATTGTGAATTGTACCTGGAGCTGGCGCAAAATTAAAAGCAGGGTTTTCTGCATTAATTCGACATTCAATGGCATGGCCACTGATTGTTATCTCACTTTGTTTTAAAGTTAATTTTTCACCAGCGGCAATTTCCAATTGTTTTTTTACAAGATCAATCCCCGTAATCATTTCAGTAATTGGGTGTTCGACTTGAATTCGGGTATTCATTTCCATAAAATAAAAAGAACCACTCTCATCCATTAAAAATTCAATTGTACCTGCATTACGATAGTTAACCGCTTTTGCAGCCCGTACAGCCGCTGCCCCTAATTCCGAGCGTTTTTGCTTGGAAATCACAACAGACGGTGCTTCTTCCAAAACTTTTTGATTATTACGTTGCAACGAGCAATCTCGCTCACCTAAATGAATAATATTGCCATAATCATCACCTAAAATCTGAACTTCGATATGACGAGCTGGGTAGACAATTTTTTCCAAATACATAGCATCATTACCAAAAGCTGCTTTTGCTTCTTGTTGGGCGGATTTAAAATGTTGCGGTAATTCCTCTTGTGTCATCACTTTGCGGATACCTTTACCACCACCACCTGCAGCTGCTTTTAACATTACTGGATAACCAATTTCATCAGCCAATGCCAATGCCTCAGCAACAGTATCTAATGCACCTTCACTGCCTGGAATAACCGGAACGTCTGCTTTTATCATTAGTTGTCGTGCATTAATTTTGTTTCCCATGGCATCAATCGTCTCACTTTTAGGTCCAATAAAAGTAATGTTGCATTCTTCACACATTTCAGCAAAGCGACTGTTTTCAGATAAAAAGCCAAAGCCCGGATGAATCGCTTCTGCTTTTGTGACAATTGCAGCACTTAAAATTTGTTGAACATTCAAATAAGAATCACTGGCCTTGGCAGGACCGATACAGATTGCCTCATCTGCCATTTCGGCATGGAGTGCATTTTTATCTGCTTCAGAGTATACAGCAACCGTTTGAATTCCTAGTTCACGACACGCCCGAATAACGCGTACCGCAATTTCTCCACGATTTGCAATTAAAACTTTTGAAAACATACATTCACCTATCCAATCATAAAGGTTAATTCTGCTTCAGCAGCTTTTTTTCCATCAACATAAGCGATACCTTTGCCGATTCCAGCTGAAGCTTTAACTTTTAAGATTTCAACTTCCAACATTAATGTATCTCCAGGTACGACTTTACGACGGAATTTCGCCTTATCAATCCCACCAAAATAAGCTGTTTTTCCTTTAAAATCTGGTAAAGAAAGTAATGCCACTGCACCTGCTTGGGCCAAGGCTTCAATAATTAATACCCCTGGCATAACCGGCTCTTGCGGAAAATGACCTTGAAAGAAAGGCTCATTTACGGTCACATTTTTCTTAGCAACAACTTTTTTACCTTCTTCTAATTCTTCTATTCGATCAATTAATAAAAAAGGATAACGATGGGGAATAATTGCTTTAATTTCTTCAATTGTCATCACTGACATGATTTAACCTTCTTTCACAACAAACAATGGCTGATTGAATTCCACCACTTGTTCATTTTCCACTAAAATTTGAACGATTTCGCCAGTAATGTCACTGACGATCTCATTCATGACTTTCATCGCTTCAATAATGCAAAGAACTTCGCCTTTTTCCACTTTATCACCAACTTTTTTGAAAGCTGGCTGATCTGGACCACTTTGTAAGTAGCAGACACCTACTAATGGAGAGACAATTTCTGTACCTGTTACTTTAATATCTTCTGAAGGTGCTATTGGTGTAATAGCGGCAGCATCTAAAGACTCATTGTCCAAACCAAAATTTGCTGCTGGTGGCGTTGTGCCTTGCGATTTAATTTCTTGTGGTGCAGAAGTATTCTGACTTCGCACTTGTTGATTTTTATTAAAGTACAATTCAAAGTTATTATCTTTTAAATCAAATTCCGTCAATGTAGACTGATCAAATTGTGTTAATAAGTCCTTAATTTCATTGATATTCACGTAAACTACGCCTCCCAACGTTTTAGACAAATCACAGCATTGTGACCGCCAAAACCTAATGAGTTACTCATAGCATATTTTAATTCTGCCTCTTTTGCTTGATTGGTAACAACATTTAAATCAATTGCAGGATCTTGCTTTGTGACATTAATGGTTGGCGGCACAAATTGATGTTGTAATGCCAAAATTGAAGCAATTGCCTCTACACCACCAGCAGCACCTAATAAGTGGCCGGTCATAGATTTCGTACTGCTAACATACGTATCTTTGTATCCTTCACCTAAGCCATATTGAATGGCCTTAGCTTCGGCTACATCATTAGCAGGAGTACTAGTTCCATGGGCATTAATATAATCTACGTCCTTTGGTGTAATACCTGCTTCTTGCATTGCCAATTTCATTGCCTTGCCAGCGCCAGAGCCATCGGGATTTGGCGCAGTCATATGATAAGCATCACAATTTGCACCATAGCCAACGATTTCAGCTAAAATATTTGCACCCCGCGCTTGTGCGTGTTCTAATGATTCTACAACAACGACACCCCCGCCTTCACCCATAACAAAACCACTACGATTTTCATCAAATGGGACAGAAGCTTTATCTGGATTACTTTCATTAGTTAGAGCGGTTAAAGCTGCAAAACCAGAGATACCAATTTCATTAATGGATGCCTCAGCACCACCGGCTAAAATAACATCTGCATAGCCGTGTTTAATATTACGAAAAGCTTCGCCAATTGAATGGGTACCAGAAGCACAAGCTGTTACAGTACTTGTACAAATACCTTTAGCACCAACTTTTAAGGCGATATTCCCTGCGACCATATTAACGATCGACATTGGTACAAACATTGGTGAAACACGTTTTGGACCTTTATCATGCATACGAATAACTTGATCTTGAATTGTCTGTAGACCCCCAATACCAGAGCTTACCATCACCCCAAAACGATCAACATCCATTTGTTTTGTGTCTAAACCAGACATTGCCACAGCTTCTAAAGCTGCATAAATTCCAAACAATGAAAATTTATCCATTCTTTTGGCGTCTTTTTTGATGAAATATTTATCAAACGGAAAGTCTTTTACTTCCGCTGCGACTGTAATACCAGTCTGGCTTGCATCAAATTGCGTGATTTCACCAATCCCATTTTTTCCTTCTTTTAAACTATCTAAAAATGTTTGGGCATCGTTACCAATTGGCGAAGCGACACCGTAACCTGTAATGACTACGCGATTCATATTGTCCTCCTTGTTAAATCTGTTTTTCTTCAAACAAACAGCCACATCTAGCCATGCATCACTAAACCACCGTCAACATTAATAACTTGACCAGTGATATACGGACTTTTAGCTAGAAAAACTGCTGTTTGGGCAATATCTGCTACTGTACCAAATTTTTGCATTGGAATATTTTGTGTCACTTGTTCTTTGACTTTATCAGAAAGAACTTCTGTCATATCAGTGGCAATAAAACCTGGTGCAATTGCATTGCAGCTAATTCCTCTAGGTGCTACTTCTCTTGCCACCGATTTGGTAAACCCAACCATCCCTGCTTTACTGGCAGCGTAATTTGCTTGGCCCGCATTGCCGATTAAACCTGAGACCGAAGACATGTTAATAATTGCACCACAACGTTTTTTCAACATTTTTTTCATAACCAATTGCGTCATATTGAAAGTTCCGCTTAAGTTAATTTTCATAACGCTCTCAAAATCTTCAGGTGTCATGCGTAATAACAGCTTATCATTGGTAATCCCTGCATTATTGATTAAGATATCAACGTTTCCTAATTGTTCTTCAACCTCTACTAATAAATTCTTAGCTGTTGTATAGTCGCTGATATCACCAGCAACG
Source organism: Enterococcus sp. SMC-9 (assembly GCF_021011285.1). NCBI lineage: Bacteria > Bacillati > Bacillota > Bacilli > Lactobacillales > Enterococcaceae > Enterococcus > Enterococcus sp. SMC-9. Next base: position 92,300 of record NZ_JAILYE010000001.1, read on the forward strand.
CCCATACAAAAAACACCATGAGCTTTGATTGTGTCAATTAGTTCTTGTGGAACCGGGCGTCGCCCATTCAAAATAATATTTGCACCTTCTTGACTAAAGGCTTCTGCAATTGCCCAACCAATTCCTCTGGTACTACCTGTAATTAAGACATTTTTTCCTTTAAGCTCCATCTCTTCCTCCAAAAAGGCGACTATTCGTCCGCCAAGAATGCAATTGTTTCATTTAATGTTTTGCTATCTTCTACTCGTGTTGTTGCAATTGTTTTATCTATTTTCTTTAAGAAACCACTCAACACTTTTCCCGGTCCAATTTCCACCATTTGAGTAATCCCTAATTTTTTTAATGTATCTACACTTTCATAAAAATGAACAGGTGACATTACTTGTTGCTCTAAAAGTGATTTAATTTCACTTTGTGGCATCACTTGCGCTGTTGTGTTACTGATAACAGGGACTGTCATTGGCGCAAAATTAATTTTTGCCAATTCTACTGCTAATTGCTCAGCCGCCGGTTTTAATAATGCAGTATGAAAAGGACCGCTAACATTTAATGGAATCAAACGTTTAGAACCAGCTTCCATTAATAATTCACATGCTTTATCCACAGCAGCTACTTCACCACCAATCACGATTTGTTGTGGTGTATTGTAGTTTGCCGGTGAAACAATGCCAATATCGCTGGCTTTTTGGCAACATTGTTCGATGATTTCACTTTGTGTATTCATAACTGCTACCATTTTGCCACTTCCAGCCGGGGCGGCGTTAGCCATAAAGTGACCACGTTTTGCAACTAAAGCTACTGCTGTTTTAAAATCAATTGCACCACTTGCAACTAAAGCAGAGTACTCTCCTAAGCTCAAACCACAAACTGCATCTGCTGTAAAACCTTTTGCTGACAAGAGACGCCAAAATGCGATACTAACTGTCAAAATTGCCGGTTGCGTATATTCAGTTTGATTTAATTTATCCACTTGATCTTCATCAAAGCACAATGCCGCCATATCGTACCCTAACGCTTCGCTAGCTTGGTCAAAAGTTTCCGCTACGATTTTCTCATTAGCATATAACTCTTTTCCCATGCCAGTATATTGCGCTCCTTGACCACTAAATAAAAAAGCTGTTTTCATTCATTATCCTCCGTCTTTTCATTTCAAGTCGTCATCTTAAAACAGTTTATTTTACAGTTTTCTAAGCTTTCAATTTCATTTGATTAGCTTTTCTTATAATGAAAGAAAAAATTTCTTTCATTATAAGAAAAGCCAGACTACCGCCCAGCTTAAGAGTAATTATTCAGCTTTTTGTGCTTCAACATATTTTACAAGATCAGCAACAGTTGCGATGCCTTCTTCAGTTTCAATTTTCACATCGAATTCGTCTTCGATTTCATTAATAATTTGGAATAAATCCAAGCTATCAGCTTCTAAATCTTCTTGAATGTTTGTTGTTAATTGAATTTCATCTTTTTCTTTACCTAATTCTTCTGCTACGATTTCTTGAATTTTTTCAAATACCATGTGTATTTCCTCCAATTAAATGAATTATTTTTAAGTTTATATTGCAAACAGGTTTTACAGTGTCACTTGTATAACTCCCCAAGTTAAACCACCGCCAAAGCCTGAAAACACCAATTTTTGTGTGCCATCCAGACGAATAATTCCATCTGTTACAGCTTCGTCTAAAAGAAGTGGAATACTTGCTCCAGACGTATTACCATACTTGTCCATATTTTGTAAAAAGCGTTCCCGCGGGACTTTTAGTTTTCTTGCCACTTTGTCTAAAATACGGGAATTTGCTTGATGTAGTAGATAAAAGTCAATTTCATCTTTATCTTCGGCTACTAAATTATCAATTGCCTTTACAACATCACGCGTTGCAAAATCAAAAATCTCCCGACCTTCCATTTGCAAATAAGGTGAAGCTTGTCCTTTTTTAGCGGCAAACGGGCTACCATTTTCTACATAACCTGAGGTCAGTGCTGCCCCTCTAGTGCCATCGGCTTGTAATTTTTCTTTATTAATCATTGGGAGCATGCTTGTTTCAAGTAAAACACCGGCAGCACCATCGCCAAACAAAACAGCAGTTGTGCGGTCTTGCCAATCTATACTTTTTGAAAGAACTTCGCCGCCAATGACCAGACCCTTTTGCGCCGTTGTTTGCAGTAGCTTTTCGGCCAATGATAAGGCGTAGACAAAACCTGAACACGCAGCTGATAAATCAAAGGCTAGTGCATTACGTGCGGCAATTGCCCCTTGCACTATGCATGCAACAGAAGGCGTCGCATAATCAGGTGTCATCGTTGCGACAATAATGAAATCCAATTCATCAGCAGCAACTTTACTTTTGGCTAATAATTTTTCAGCAACACCGATACATAAATCAGAAGTGTTCTCACTTGTAGCAATGCGGCGTTCTAAAATACCAGTTCGACTTTTAATCCACTCGTCTGAAGTATCCATAATTTTAGCCAAGTCATCATTTTTAATGATTTGTGGCGGAACAAAGCTAGCCGTAGCTGTAATTTTTCCGTATTTTCTCATCTTCACACTCACTTATACTCTTGTAAAAAATCATGGAGATTTTTTAAAGCTTTTAACAAAGTTGCTTCCTCATCACTATCCATGCCAGTTAGGACACGTTTAATCATTTGACGATGAAAATATTGATGAACTCGGAATAATAACTTGCCTTTTTTTGTCAAACCGAGTTTGACAACCCGTCGATCATCTTCACTACGAATACGTTCAACGTAGCCTTTTTTAACTAACCGGTTGATGGCGGTCGTTAATGTCCCCACCGTGATGGAAAGTTCTTTTGCTACTTCTGAAGTAGTCTTTTTTTTATACATGCCAATAGCTTCGATCGTGTGCATTTCAGTAATACTCAAATCATTGAATTGGGATTTTTGCAGCTCCGATTCTTCGATTGTTAAAATATCATTGAAGACGCTGACGAGATAGTCATTGACTGTTTCAAGATCTTTATCCACACTTTCACCATCCAAATTAGTTTGATTATCAAATCATTTGACTATCAAAATATATTATATACTTTTTGAAAATGCAATACTTTTTTACAAATTTTTCTATTTTCTAAACTAACAGTTAACAATTTCTGAGTTTATTGCCGATATTCTAAAATTTGATTGACAAGGTTCTATGCGGAAGCTAATATTTAATTTAGTTTGAAAATCAAAGTATTTTATTAAGGAGACGACTATGAAATTAACACCCGTTACAATTGGTGACCTTACTTTAGAAGTTCCAATTATTCAAGGAGGAATGGGTATTGGTGTCAGCCTTTCTCGTTTAGCCGGCAGTGTAGCAAAGAATGGCGGAATGGGCATTATTTCTTGTGCTCAGATTGGATTTAACGACCCTCTTTTTGAACGAGCCCCTTTTAAAGCCAATATGAAAGCGATCAAAGATCAATACGAAATGGCAAAGACCATTGCAGGAAACGGTATCGTGGGATTTAATATCATGTGCGCAACTTTTAAATATGAAAAATATGTACAACGTTGCGTAGAAGTCGGTGCTGATGTGATTATTTCTGGCGCTGGTCTACCGATTCACTTACCAGAATTAGTGGCCGGTTCAAAAACTAAAATCGCCCCTATTGTTTCCTCTGAAAAAGCAGCGAAAGTACTCTTACGCACTTGGGCAAAACGTTATACGCGTACTGCCGATTTTTTAGTTATTGAAGGGCCAGAAGCAGGTGGTCACTTAGGGTTTAAGTACGACGGTATAGAAAACGCGATTGCGAACATGGATGAAGAAGTCAAAAAAATCATTGCTGTTGCAAAAGAATATGGCAAAAAATTTCAATGTGAAATTCCCGTCTTTTTTGCTGGTGGCGTCTATGATCGCGCTGATATAGACCATTACCTTGAACTTGGTTGCGCCGGTGTCCAAATGGCAACCCGGTTTGTAGTAACAGAAGAATGTGATGCCCCTAGCGATTACAAACAACGCTATTTAAATGCAAAAAAAGAAGATGTTAAAATCATTAAAAGTCCTGTTGGCATGCCCGGTAGAGCTATAGAAAATAAATTTACCGAAACGATTAAAACAAAACAAATCCCGATTGCAAAATGCCGTAGTTGTCTGTCATATGATCATTGCGATCGTAAGACAATTCCTTATTGTATTACAGAAATGCTATTAAATAGTGTCACTGAAAACCCTGATTGCGGATTGGTTTTTGCTGGCAGTAATGTTTTTAAGGTTAATGAAATGACGACTGTCCCAGCTTTAATGAAAGAATTAAGCGAATAAAACTGCAACAAAAAAGCTAAAGGAATCCTTCAGCCCTGAGCTATAAAACCAAAATTTGAGAAAAATAGCTTTTCATTTTCGTAAATTTAAGCTTTGACCAAAGGGTTGAACCATGCTAAAGCAGTTAGATCACTGTTTTTACTTGTGAAAAACTTATACTTTTTGCCGTCAAAAAAACACGAGAGAAAATTCCTCTCGTGTTTTTTTATGCCGATTATTGAATTAAATCATAGATTTCCATTGCCACGATATCAATATTGTCGAATTGATAGTGTTGTTGGGTATCTGTTTCAGTCAATTCAAATGTTTCAGTTGATTTATCGTAAGTCACGGTACATTTTTCAACGCCTTCTTTTTCAAAGCGGCGGACTTGAATTTCATTATCGGTTGCTTCAGTCATTGCTTCTAGCCGTCTGATAATGGCAACTAATTGTGAACTTGTCATGGGGAAAGCCTCCTTTTTCTCAACTTCTGTTATATTGTATCAAAAGCGATAGCAGCTTGCATTGATTTTTACAAAAAAATCATATTTTTTTGTAAAAACCTTAGTTTCCCCACCATAGTTTAATTAAAGCTTGAGTACCATCATTTTCATAACCTTTTTCAGCTAACAATTCGTATAACCGTGTCGCTTCTTTTGTCGCTGGTAAATCAATCTTCATTTTTTCAGCTTCATTTAGTGCAATCTTCAAATCTTTAATGAAATGTTTTACAAAAAAGCCAGGTGTGTAGTCTTCTTTTAAAATACGCGGTGCATAGTTTGTTAGTGACCAATTGGCGGCACTACCCCCACCTACTGTTTCAATAACTTTTGGCAAATCCAATCCTGCTGCTTTACCATAAACCAGCATCTCTGTCATACCCGTCATTGTGCCAGCAATCATGATTTGATTGGCCATTTTTGTGTGTTGGCCTTTACCAGGACCACCATGTAGTGCATAGGTTTTACCAATTGCTTTAAAAAGCGGAAGCACTTTTTCATAAGCTTCCTTAGTTCCACCTACCATAATGGTCAGGGTTGCATTTTTGGCACCCAGATCACCACCAGAAACAGGTGCATCTAGCGCTTGCGCACCTTTTTGTACAGCTGTTTTAGCAATTTCTTCTGCTAAAGAAGGTGTGCTTGTTGTCATATCAACTAAAATTTTCCCTTTTACATCCGCTGAAAAAATACCATTTTCGCCATAGTAAATTTCTTTTACATCATTAGGATAGCCCACAATTGAAAATACTACATCAGCACTTTGCGTAACTGCTTCTGGCGTATCTTTCCAAATGGCACCTTTTTCAACAATCTTATCTGCTTTACTTTTTGTTCGATTATAGACATACGCTTCATTGCCTGCATCCATTAAATGCGATACCATGGAATGCCCCATGACACCGATACCGATAAAACCAATTTTCATTTTTACCATCCTCTCTACGTATTAAACACGTAAAAAAATCACAACTTTAGTATAAGCTAAAGTTGTGATTTTTTCTTGCAATATGTCTACAAATTAATTGGAGGTACGTTTAAAGGAATATAATTTCACTTTGATTTTTTTCATCGCTGGTTCAGTTTCTTTTTCTAAAGATAAATTAGCATAATAAGCAATCATATCATGATAAAAATCTAACATCGCCTCACCAAAATGCGTTGCGGAAATTTCATACAGTTTAGCTGAAAGTTTTTTAGAATCTACTTGTAATCCTTTATTGATATATTGGACCAAAGCAGCTGCAAAATCATCATCAGTCGCAAACGTGACGCCAAAAGATGGATCATCAATTAAATTGTTTAAATAGTCATTTCCCTCAACTACTAACGGTGTCCCTGCTGCCATTGCTTCTGTGTAAGTAAGACCTTGTGTCTCTGAAGTAGAAGCACTAACAAAATAATCCGCGGCATGATAATAAAGCGCTACTTCATCGTTAGGGACTTCACCGACAAAATGAACACAATCACTTAAAGACAGGCTTGCCACCAACTCTTTTAAGTCTTCCATGTAAGGACCTTTCCCAACGATTACTAAACGAGCCTGTGGTAATTTTTCTACAATAGCAGGAAGTCCATGAACAATTGCTTGAATATTTTTTTCATAAGAAATACGACTTAAAGACAATAACATGATTTCATCATCTAAAATACCTAAGTCTTGCCGTAATTCTTTTTTCATAGCCTCTGTTATATCGGGGCGTTCAAATTTCTCTAATTCGATCCCAGTTGGAATTACCCGCATCGGCGAAGTAACCCCGTACCCTCTTAAAGTATCAATCACGCGCTCACTAGGGCACACTACTCCGGTTGTATGATTGGCAAATAAACGAGAAAAATATTTCACATGAGACTGTCGAACCACTTTTCCCTTGGCAATATAATGTAAATAGTCTTCATACATTGTATGATACGTATGAATTACTGGTATTTTCAATTTCTTGCCGACCATTTTTCCTAAAAGACCCGCCCCGAATTCAGTATGGGTATGAATTAAGTCTAATTCTAGCTCTTTGGCAATTAAATACGCATACCACATCCCTCTCACAACGATACGGCGATCTTTAAACGAGACAAAAGGAACACTTGGCATTCGAATAATATCTTCTTCAATACCAACTGCATTAGGATCTGTTGTAGTAAAAATATAGACTTCATGCCCCTTTTTTTCCAACTCGGTCTTCAATGTTTTAATTGACGTTGCAACCCCGCTTACTTGCGGGAAATAGGTATCTGTAAAAAACCCGATTTTCACAGTCTTTCCTCCAAACTATTTCGCTGTAACTAATACAGTTAACCAACAACTTTTTTATAGTGTATCATAGCTCTTATATACTTAAATCAAACTATAGTCCTATTTCATCTTATATTTTAGCGTTTGTGTGACTAAAATAGCAATAAAAAAACGTGCAAGTGACAAACTCGTTAGACTATTCAACAATCTGAATCATTAAAATATCTGAATTATCCGAAAGCTCAGACACTAAATCTTCTTCGTCTACATCCTTTGGCACTGTCAATGTGAACATAATTAAATATTTACGATTTGACTTTGGGTTTTCCCGCGTAATTTTAAGGTCAGATTTTTCCACGATTACTTCATTTTTAGCCAAATAATTTTTAATAAAAGCCACGGTCTGATCACCATGGGCGATTTCAACTTGTAGACGTCTTACTTTTGGTAGCGGTACTAAATATGAAATCAATGCTAGCGCTATCATAATAGAACAAAAGCCAGTGAGAGAAATTAGATAAAATCCCATTCCCAAAGCAATTCCAATTGATGCGACTGCCCAAACAGATGCCGCTGTTGTCAGACCTTTGACTGTTTGTTTTGTCATAATAATTGTTCCCGCCCCTAAAAAACCAATACCGCTAACGACTTGTGCGACTAAACGGGTTTGATCTGCCGTCATCACATTAGCAAGTTTTGGCATTTGTTGCGCAAATTCCACCGTTTGTGAAGCGACTTCATCTTGAATCAGCGCAATTAATGCCGCACCCACACAAACTAAAATATGCGTCTTCATGCCGGCAGGACGACTCTTATATTCTCGCTCGAAGCCAATTGTCCCGCCCATTACAATTGCCAAAGACAATCTAGCAATTATCTCGAACGTTGTCAGATCATACTCATGCATTTCGCCAACTCCTAACCCTTTTCTTTAGCATAGCATATTAGAAAACGCTTTTCTTTTTTGACGCTGTCAAAAATTGAATTTGTAAGTTATCAGCTATGTATTATTATGTACGACAAAAAAACCTCAGAGAAAATCTCTGAGGTTAAAAACTTTTTATTTAACAGCTTCTTCTACTAATTCAATGACTTCTTCCATTGTATCGCAATCATTTAATGCTTTATCAGCAAGAACTTTCATATCTTCAGTAGATAAACGTTTCATTAAGCTACGTGTTTTAAGAATTGATGTTGCGCTCATTGAGAATTCATCCAAGCCCATTCCCATCAAAATTGGCACAGCAGTTTGGTCACCGGCCATTTCACCACACATACCTGCCCATTTACCTTCAGCATGAGCTGAATCAATTACGTTTTTAATCAAACGTAAAATAGATGGGTTATATGGTTGGTAAAGATAAGACACGCGTTCGTTCATACGGTCTGCTGCCATTGTGTATTGGATCAAATCATTAGTACCAATACTGAAGAAGTCAACTTCTTTGGCAAACTTGTCAGCTAAGACAGCCGCCGCTGGAATTTCAATCATAATACCGACTTGGATTGTATCAGATACTGTTACACCTTCGTCGATTAATTTTTGACGTTCTTCATCATACATTTTTTTAGCCGCTCTAAATTCTTTCAAAGTTGCTACCATTGGGAACATAATACGTAAGTTACCAAAAGCAGAAGCACGTAACAATGCCCGTAACTGTGTACGGAACATGTCGTCTCCTAATTCTGACAAGCTGATACGCAATGCGCGGTAACCTAAGAAAGGATTCATTTCATGCGGTAAAGTCAAGTAAGGTAATTCCTTGTCACCACCGATATCCATGGTACGAACAACGACAGGTTTTTCACCCATACCTTCTAAAACTGCTTTATAAGCTTCAAATTGATCTTCTTCAGTTGGAAAATCAGGAGAATCCATATAAAGAAACTCAGTTCTATATAAACCGATTGCTTCAGCGCCATTATTGTGAACACCTTCTAAATCTTTTGGTGTTCCAATATTAGCAGCCAATTCAAAGTGTTTACCGTCAGCTGTGACAGTATCTGCTTCTTTTAGTTTTTCCCATTCAGCTTTTTGGGCAGCAAAATCTGCACCAGCTTTTTGGAATTGTGCTTTTTGGTCTTCAGTTGGATCAATGATGACATCCCCAATGATACCATTAACAGCTAGAATGTCCCCTGCTTTTACTTTGGCAGTAATTTCTTTTGTCCCAACAATTGCTGGGATTTCAAGAGAACGTGCCATGATTGCAGAGTGAGAAGTCCGTCCACCGATGTCAGTAACAAAGGCTTTAACGAATTTGCGATCTAATTGTGCAGTATCACTTGGTGTTAAGTCGTGGGCAACCACAACAACTTCTTCATTAATCATTGAAGGGTTTGGTAAAGTAACCCCTAACAAATGTGCTAAGACACGTTTGGCAACGTCACGGATATCAGCTGCGCGTTCTTGCATGTAAGCATTGTCGTCCATTGCTTCAAACATGCCAATATACATGTCGGTAACTTCTTTCAATGCTGATTCAGCATTGACTTTGTTATCTTTCACGTTTTGTTTAATTTGACCGATCATTTCAGGATCTGAAAGAACCATTAAATGAGCGTCAAATACTTGAGCTTCTGCTTCGCCCAAACTTTGCGCTGCTTTTTCCCGAATTTGTTGTAGTTCTTCGGTAGATTTTGCTAAAGCATCGTCTATTCTTTTTTCCTCTGCTTCAGTATCTTCTACAGAAATTTTGTTAAAGGATAAATCCGGTTGAACTAGCAGGTAAGCTTTTGCAACGGCAACTCCGTCACTTGCGGCGATCCCTTTTAGCATTTCAACCATTATTCAGATAATCCTTCTTTCTTCATTGTTTCAACGATTGCTGCCATTGCGTCACCTTCAGCAGTGATTGTTACATCAGAACCTTGGCCAACACCAAGAGACATAACGCCCATGATAGATTTAAGATTTACAGATTTACCTTTGTACTCTAAGTTAATGTCAGAGTTAAATTTGCTAGCAGTTTGTACTAATAATGTAGCTGGACGTGCGTGAATCCCAGTTTCTGCTACTACGTGAAAATCTTTTTTTTCCATATTAATCGGTCTCCTTTGTGAAACAAGTTTTTTGTGAGGGTTTTCTTTTTTAACAGTCCAAATAAACCATCAAAAAAGGCCCTTTCAACTGTTAAGATTACCATTTTTTTTTCAATCGTACAACCGTTTTCTCTCATAATAGAACAAAAGATATCTAGTCCAATTAGCAAAATAATTTCTATTCCAATCTTTTAGAGGCAAGTTATTGGGCATTTATACTAAAAAAATATTTAATCCAGTAACAAAATGAAAAAAAGTTACTGATTTTCAAATCAGACAAATTACTTGCACCAATAAATAAATTTAGTATAATACAGTTATGGTCAATAAAGGTCAAAGATAACTTTGACTAGACCTCGCTTTTTAGGTGTATCTTTTTACTGATTAAAAAAAGCACGTTACAATAATAAATGTAAGTAAATCCATGAAAGGTCGTGAATTATTTATGCTTTGTCAAAACTGTGGCAAAAATGAAGCAACCATTCATTTATACGCAAATGTAAATGGCCAAAGAAAGCAACTGGACTACTGCCAAAGCTGCTACCAAAAACTAAAAAATCAAACTGGTAGTCAAACAAGTATGATGGCCCAAGATCCATTTGGCTTTGGAAGTCTTGACGATTTATTCCGTCAAATGTCGCAACAAATGCAACCAAGAAATGCTGGTGAACAAACGCCCCCTACGCAATTTGGTGGTGGCAATAACTTTAACGGCGGACAACCTCCTCGCCAAAACCAAGGAGCTAACGGTCTTTTAGGTGAATATGGTATCAACATCACTGAACAAGCCCGTAATGGTGATATTGATCCAGTTGTCGGTCGTGACGAAGAAATTAAACGTGTTATTGAAATTTTAAATCGTCGAACAAAAAATAACCCTGTTTTAATCGGAGAACCCGGTGTGGGTAAAACGGCTGTCGTTGAAGGCTTGGCTCAAAAGATCGTCGACGGCGATGTTCCACAAAAACTTCTTGATAAAGAAGTTATCCGTTTAGACGTAGCCTCTCTAGTTCAAGGAACAGGTATAAGAGGGCAATTTGAAGAACGGATGCAAAAGTTAATCGATGAAATTAAACAAGCTGAAAATGTTATCTTGTTCATTGATGAAGTACACGAAATTGTTGGTGCCGGTGCGGCTGGTGATGGCAATATGGACGCAGGCAATATCTTGAAACCGGCTTTAGCTCGAGGAGAATTGCAAATGGTTGGTGCTACTACTTTAAACGAGTACCGCATCATTGAAAAAGACGCTGCTTTAGAACGTCGGATGCAACCAGTTCGAGTAGACGAACCTTCCGTTGAAGAAACCATCGCAATTTTGAAAGGTTTGCAACCACGTTATGAAGATTATCACCATGTAAAATATACCGATGATGCAATCAAAGCGGCGGCTATCCTTTCAAATCGTTATATCCAAGATCGCTTTTTACCTGATAAAGCAATTGATTTATTAGATGAATCAGGTTCCAAGAAAAACTTAACGATTCAATTAGTTGATCCAAAAGCCATTGAGAAAAAGCTGGCGGATGCCGAAGCACAAAAACAACAAGCTTCTAAGGAAGAAGATTTTGAAAAAGCAGCGTATTATCGCGATCAAATCAATAAATTAGAAGAAATGAAAAATAAACAAATCAGCGATGAAGAAACACCTACCATCTCTGAAAAAGATATGGAACAAATTGTTGAAGAACGTACGGGTATTCCCGTTGGCGAATTAAAAGAAAAAGAACAAACACAATTGAAAAATCTCGGCCATGATTTAAAAGAACATGTTATTGGTCAAGATGAAGCAATTGATAAAGTTGCTAAGGCTATCCGCCGTAATCGTGTTGGTTTGGGCAAGAAAAATCGTCCAATCGGCTCTTTTCTATTCGTTGGACCAACTGGTGTTGGTAAAACTGAATTAGCAAAACAATTAGCTTATGAAATGTTTGGTTCTGAAGATTCTATGATTCGTTTTGATATGTCTGAGTACATGGAAAAACATAGTGTGGCTAAATTAATCGGTTCTCCTCCAGGCTATGTTGGCTATGAAGAAGCTGGTCAATTAACAGAAAAAGTTCGTCGTAATCCTTACAGCTTGATTTTGTTAGATGAAATCGAAAAAGCCCATCCAGATGTTTTGCACATGTTCTTGCAAATTTTAGACGATGGACGTCTAACCGATGCCCAAGGGCGAACAGTTAGCTTCAAAGATACATTGATTATTATGACAAGTAATGCCGGCACAGGTAATGTCGAAGCCAGCGTTGGTTTTGGCGCAACCAGAGAAGGCGTGACACGTTCTGTCTTAAATCAATTAAACAATTACTTCTCACCTGAATTTTTGAACCGTTTTGACGGTATTATCGAATTCAAAGCTTTAAGTAAAGACAATTTACTTCACATTGTCGACTTAATGTTAAATGAAGTAAACGATATGCTGGCTGTACAACACTTACACATCACTGTACCAAAAGATGTAGAAGAAAAATTAGTCGACTTGGGGTATAACCCTGCAATGGGTGCTCGCCCATTACGTCGTACTATTCAAGATCAAATTGAAGATGGCATTGCCGAATACTTCTTAGATCATCCAACAGTTAAAGAACTCACTGCCCACTTAACCAAAGACGGTAAAATTGAAGTTACCGCCTTACAGGTTAATGAGACAAAAGATTCAAAAGAAGATTTAAGTAATCAAGACAAAACAAAAGAAGAATAATTAAATTAACAAAAGCAGAGGTCTAACTTTTAATAAAAGTTAGACCTCTGCTTTTTAGCTCATATACAAAAAAATAGTTTAGAAAACTACCAAAATTAACAAATTTTGTTTGATTTTTCAAGTGTAATCACTTTGCTAAATAAGTCCGGAACCGTATAATAATAATTGAGTTAGTTCAAACTTGCCTTGAAGGAGTGAACCAGATGAAATTAATCAACGTTACCAATAGCCATTCGCGTTTGGTACGCAATCAGTTAGAAAATACGGACGCCGAATTGGTGAAAGTTTATACGGCGGGCAATTCGACCATCGTTTATACAGTTGCCCCGCATCATAACGAAATTTTGCTGATTAATAAAAAGCGCAACCTTAACGAACGTGAAATTAATGAAGTAAAAGAATATTTTTTGAAAAAAATGCCCTCTGGCAGTTATGAGCCTGATACAATTACCCAAATTGAGCTACCAGGTCTTGTAGAAATTTCAATTAAAACAAACCAACTAAGTAACAATGCATCATAAAAAAATCTGGGATAAAAAGCCACGTTGCCTTTTTATCCCAGATTTTTTTATATAACTGACCCATAACTCGTTAATAGCCTCTCTAAAGTTTTTCAGTAATTCTGAATTTTCCAACATCCCTTTTTACCTAAGTTTTAGACAAGGCAGATCTTTACGGGTTAGCTTTAACCAATATTCAAATGAACTTTTTGATCTTTTTGTCTTTCTTTAAAAATATGAAATAAAAAATCATCTGTTGCATCAAAAGAATCTTCACCTTCAACAATCCAGTAATTTGAGTTCTCTAACGGAACGAGCGAGTTAGAACATGTAATTACTGCGTCGTATTTTTCTTTAGAGGCGGTATTCATTAAAGAATATTCGACAAATGGCAAGTCCTCGATACGATTAATCAAAGAATATAATAAGAAGTGGTTAGGAAAGCCAATAATTCCTACTTTAATCTTTTCTGTCTTCTCACTGCGTTCAACTTGTGGCAAGCTGACTAAAGTTAAAAGATTAATTAAATCAGCGCTTTCCTCTGCTTCTATTGCACTGGCAATATGTCCATGTAAAATTTCATAATTGGGATGTTGAATTTTCAAACTTTCCAAGATGAAATCTAGATTTTTCGGTGCTTTGCCGTCAAATAATTCTTGGCGTAGAAAAATCGTTTGATAATTTAACAGAATTAATTCCTGCTTGCTACGGGAAAAGCTTTGGAAATAGGGCAGCATTTTATCAAAAAAGACTTTTGCCTTTTCCTTTGAAGTTGTCAGGTTCTTATAATTTTTCCGTACAAAAGACAGACGGGGATCATCTTCTGAAAAATACTGTGGCCAATAAAAAATCATATAAGATACAAAATTAGCTTCTCTTTCTTGGTATGTTTCAGCTACACCACTTTGCGCTAACTTTTGTTTAAAGCGGCCATTAATTGTTGTTGGATAGAAATAATGGTTAATCTCTGGTTCGTCGACATAATAGCCTAGTTGAGTCCGTAACAAACTAATCGCTTGATAGACCGTAAATTCCCGTTGTTCTACGTATTTTAGAAAAGCTAAGTCATCTTCATCAAACAACGCATTCAAATCAACATTTAGAATTTCAAAATGCTGGAATAATTCTGTGCCAAAATCCACCATCCACAAAAAATTGAAGTACATAATTCGTACCAGCGCTTCTCGTCCAGTCACTTCCATTTGTAGACAATTTAATCGAATTCCTTTATCTTTTAAATAAGCAACTAAGGGTTTTAGTCGCCGCATTAAAGAAGATTGACTTAAATTTGTTTGTTGCCCAAAATCTTTTAAATCCATTTCCGGTTGAAGCAAGGTAGCCACTAAGACGCGATAAGGTACACTACTTTGAAAAAGAAACTGTTGATAGCTGTGAAATTTGGGTAAATTCCCATCGATTTGTACTTTTTCTTTTTCTGTAAACAACACATATCCAGTTTCTAAGTCTTTTAAATCTTGATTCATTTGGTTTAGCAGATTAGCTGTTTTAATATGAGAAAAACCAGTGTATTTTTCAAAATAATGAATTGGGTATAAACCGCGATCAAGTTCTAGCATGTGCTTAAAGAGCATCAATTTATTTTGAGCTGGATCGTCTAACAAAATATTTTCTAACATCTTACTTCCCCTTTTGAGTTTATACTTCATAATAGCACAAAGGAATAATCTTTGGCTAGGCGATTATATTTCAAAAAAAAAAATTCTCAATTTCAATTGATTACTAGCATAATTTTTGGGTTTTATTTACAAATAAACTTATTGCTTTAGATGAATATATTGTTATTAAATAAATAGACACCCTACTTTTTTAAGTAAGGTGTCTATTTTTATCACTTACATCAAACTCTTTAATTCCACATCAGGATACTTATCAGCAAACCAGCGCATCGCAAATTGATTTTCAAATAAGAATAAAGGTTGATCAAAACGGTCACGAGCCAAAATATTTCTACTAGAGCTCATTTTTTCATCAAGTTGGGCAGGATCGATCCAGCGAGCGATCTTATGTCCCATCGGTGTCATAACAACTTCGGCATTGTATTCATTTTTCATCCGATATTGGAAAACTTCAAATTGCAATTGGCCTACCGCACCAATGACATATTCGTCAGTTAAATAAGTACGGTACATCTGAATAGCGCCTTCTTGCACCAATTGCTGAATGCCTTTATGAAATGATTTTTGTTTCATCACATTTTTGGCTTGTACTTTCATAAATAGCTCTGGCGTAAATGATGGCAACTCTTCATACGCAACTTTTAATTTTCCTTCATAAAGCGTATCGCCAATTTGATAATTACCAGTATCATAAACCCCGATAATATCGCCAGCAACAGCTTCTTGGATATTTTCTCTAGCATCTGCCATAAATTGAGTAACATTGCTTAATTTCATTTTTTTACCAGTACGTTCTAAGGTGATGTCCATCCCGCGAACAAAGGTTCCTGAACAAATTCTAACGAATGCAATCCGGTCACGGTGAGCTGGATTCATATTCGCTTGAATTTTGAAGACAAAACCGGAAAATTCTGGCTCATATGGACTGACTTCATCTCCTTCTTCGGTTTTATGGGCATAAGGAGATGGCGCAAATTCTAAAAATGTTTCTAAGAAAGTTTGAACACCAAAATTAGTTAAAGCTGAACCGAAGAAGACAGGAGTTTGTTTGCCACTGGCGATTTTTTTGCGATCAAAGCTATCGCCGGCTTCTTTAACTAATTCAACTTCTTCTAAGACTTGGTCATACTGACCACTGCCACGAAAAGGGTGGTCCGCTGGAATTTCGCCTTCTTCATCTAGAGGAATTAAACGTTTTCCACCGTAATTTTCTGGTCGATACAATTCAATCCGCTCATTATAAATATCGTATAAACCTTCTAAACCTTTTCCCATCCCAATTGGCCAGTTCATTGGAAATGATTCAATTTGTAATAAATCTTCTAATTCTTCCAGTAATTCCAGTGGTTCACGGCCATCACGGTCTAATTTGTTAATAAAAGTGAAGATCGGGATTCCTCGTTTTTTTACCACTTGAAATAATTTTTTTGTTTGTGCTTCAATCCCTTTGGCACTATCAATAACCATAACAGCACTATCCACCGCCATCAATGTCCGATACGTATCCTCAGAGAAATCTTCATGTCCGGGTGTGTCTAAGATGTTCACACGTTTATCATCGTAATCAAACTGCATCACAGAACTTGTAACGGAAATCCCCCGTTGTTTTTCAATTTCCATCCAGTCAGATTTGGCAAAATTACCTGTTTTTTTTCCTTTAACAGTCCCTGCTTGGCGAATGGCACCACCAAAAAGTAATAATTGTTCGGTAATTGTTGTTTTCCCCGCATCCGGGTGGGAAATAATTGCAAACGTGCGTCGGCTATCGACTTCTTTTCGTAAATTTGGGTTATCCATTGTGTTCTCCTTTATTTCGTAAAATTAAAAATGGCAGTAGCCATTAACTTGTATTTTGGCTTAGGGTAATAGTAAACAACTATGCTAGTATAGCATGGAATGAAAATTTCATAAACGATAAAAAAGTGATGTGCCAAAATTTCAGCACATCACCTCCACTTCTTAACGTCTTGGCTCGTCATCTTCAAACTCTTTACGAAAATGACGTCTTTCTTCCTCTGGTTGAACTTCAATTTCCGGGTCGCGGAAAATAACGCGGATTTTCAACACACGTGAACCTTCCATCTCTTCAGAAATCAGAGTCAAGTTGTCCACTTCAAAAGAAAGTTTCTCACCTTCATCTGGAATAGTTCCCAAAGCTGTGATTAGGTATCCAGCCATTGTATCCACATCACTCATATGCAAGTCCGTGTCAAAGGCTTCGTTAAACTCATCAATTAGCATGCGACCTTGAATAATATATTCATGATCATTTACTTGTTCATATAGTTTTTCTACTTCATCGGTTTCATCGTCAATTTCACCTACGATTTCTTCCAACAAGTCTTCTAATGTCACAACCCCTACCATACCAC
This sequence comes from Enterococcus sp. SMC-9, assembly GCF_021011285.1. Taxonomy (NCBI): domain Bacteria; kingdom Bacillati; phylum Bacillota; class Bacilli; order Lactobacillales; family Enterococcaceae; genus Enterococcus; species Enterococcus sp. SMC-9. Next base: position 109,542 of record NZ_JAILYE010000001.1, read on the forward strand.
CATACTCATCTAAAAGAATCGCCATTTGGTTACGGGTCTTTTTCAATTCATATAATAAGTCGTCAATAAAAACTGTTTCTGGTACAAATAAAGGCTCTTGTAAAATCTTATGCATATCAATATTTTCAAAGCCAAATTGATAAGCCGCTTTCAAAAGATTCTTAGTATGCAAGACACCAATTACTTTGTCCTTATCTTCATCATAGACTGGAATACGGGAATAATTTTCTGATAACACGTCAGTTACAATTTCAGCGATTGGATCATTAATGTCTACCATAAAAGCGTCTGTTCTAGGTACCATGACTTCGCGCGCCACTTTTGTATCTAGTGAAAAGACCCCTTGTAACATTTCCAATTCGTCTTCTTCTAAAACACCTTCTGTTTCCAACATATAACGCATTTCATCGCGGGTCATTTTTGAGTCTTCATCATCAAAATCCATCGGCGTAATTTTTGCCAATAGACTGGTTGATGCCGATAATAACCACACAAAAGGTTTTGCGATTGTGCCAATGACACGGATAACACCAGAAGTAAAAGTCGCAACTTCTTCTGATTTATTTAAGGCAATTCGCTTAGGGTATAATTCCCCAAAAACGATGGACACATAAGTTAAAATCGCTAAAACGATAATATTGGCAATACTTTTAGCGGCAGCTCCACCACCTAAAACAGGTGCCAGACGGCTAGATAGCGTGTCAGCTAAGGATGCCCCTGATAAAATATTTACTAACGTAATCCCCACTTGGATGGTGGATAAAAAGTTAGTTGGGTTTTCCAATATTTTGAGTAATTTTTGCGACTTGACATTGCCTTCTTCAGCTTTTTGTTCCACCCGGTTTTTGTTAATTGACACAACGGCAATTTCTGAAGCAGCCAAAAAGGCATTAATCAGCGTTAAAACAATTAATAATAAAAACTGGGCGATCAGCGACTGACTCTCGGGGTCAGAATTCATAATTTCTTTCTCTCCTTATATTTTCATGTTTAAATAGAAAAAAAGCGTGGCAAATGCCACGCTAAAATCGTATCACAAAGGTAAATTCTTTGCAATAAAAACAATACTACTCCGTTTGTTGTATCTCATCTTTTACTAATTCATCCTCATGGATTTTTTTATCTTCTTTCACTAACTTCACAATAAAGGTGACTAAAACCCGGCACACAGCGTAAAATGGCACCCCTAAGAAAATCCCTAATAACCCTGCAATGTTTCCGGCTACTAATAAAACTAAAATAATCGTCAAAGGATGAATGGACAATGTTTTTCCAATTACGTTAGGATAAATAATATTTCCATCTAATTGTTGTACAATTAAGACGACAACACAACACAGCAATGCTTTTAGTGGTGAATCAAAAACAGTCACTAAAACAGCTGGCATCAGCCCTAAATAAGGACCCAAGTAAGGAATTAAGTTGGTGACCCCTGCAATCACACCAAATAAGAAGGCGTAATCCACCCCGATGACCAAATACCCGATAAAAGTAAATGTAGCAACAAAAACACATTCAATGGCTTGTCCGCTAATATATTTCGATAATGTATAATTTAACTTTCCTAAGAGATCCACAATTTGCTGGCGCCGATTAACGGGAAAGAAACGTTGAATATTTGGCACCAAACGATTTCCGTCTTTTAACATGTAAAATAAAATAAAGGGCGCAGTTACAATAATCATCGTGGCATTTGCGACTTGACCAACAATTGAACCGATACTATTGGAAAGGCTACTTAAAAAGCGTTGAATAATCGTACCGTAGGAAATGTCCAATTTATCAAATTGCGCTTGCAGATCGATTTGTTTGAAAAACGGACTACGTGCCATTTCTCTGATCCAGTCCTCCACACTTGCAATAAATGAAGGGATACTTTCAGCCAACGAAGTAATTTGGCTGACAAGACTTGGAATAACACTACCGATAATTAAGACCAACGCACCGATTAAAAGAATAAAAACTAAAATAATTCCATAAATTCGTTTTAGTTTGACTCTTTTTTCCAATAAGTTCACAATTGGGTTTAATAAATAATACAAAAACCCCGCAATTAGAACTGGTGCAAAAAGGGTTGAGAAAAAAGTTCCAATTGGTTTAAAAATGAAATCAATTTTGGTTGAAACAAAAATCAAGGTAGCCAAAATTAGTAATTCTAATGACCAAAACATGATTTTTGAATTTTTTAGTTTTTCTAACAAATTATCACTCCTTCAGCTAAACAAAACAGTTTACAATTTCGTCATTCTGTTTTAATTTTAGTTGTTACTAATCTTATCAAAAAATAACTGACTTGCAAACTTAAAACAAGGGTATTTGCAATTATTTTTGCAAGAATTGAAAAAATATTGAAAGAAGGCGATTTTTTTGCGTATCCTCCAAACTAGAGATACTATGAGTGAGATTTATTTAGCTGCGGTGAAAATCCGTAACCAAGTTTTTGTAAAAGAACAAAAAGTTCCTTTATCCATTGAAATTGATGGTAACGAAGCTTATGCAATCCATTTTGTCTTATATGATGACCAAAAAAAACCACTGGCAACCGTCCGTCTTTTGCCACTAGATGATACTACAGTAAAAGTACAACGCATGGCTGTGCTAAAAGAATATCGGGGTAAAGGTTTAGGAAAAATTTTGTTACAAGGGGCAGAAGATTTTGCAAAAGAACATGATTTTAAAGAAATTACCTTAGGCTCACAATGGCAAGCACGCGCTTTTTACCAAGAAATGGGTTTTAAGGCGACCGGGGAACCTTTTACAGAAGCAGGCATTAAACACGTCACCATGATAAAAAAATTGGCAGACTAAAATCTAGTTCATTTAATCAAGTTGATCTTGCAAAAACTTAATACGATAAGCTTGCATATAGACTAAAAAGCCCAAAGAAACAGTAGTTGTTAAAACAATTACTATTTCTTTGGGCTTTTGTTTATTGGTTCAAATTCAGTTCATTAACGTAAGTCTGAATACCAGCTACAATCCCTGTAGCTACTTTGTCTTGAAAGTCTGCTTGCTTGATTAGTGCTAAATCACTGTCGCTGTTTAAATAGCCCAATTCTAATAATAGGCTGGGACGATTAGACTGGCGTAACACAAAGTAATTGCCCAGCCTAATGCCGTTATTATTCAAGGCTAAGTTTTTTTGAAGTGCTGTATTAATACTCGTTGCGGCAAATTTATCATCTTGATAGTAATAGTAGGTCGTTTGTCCATTCATGCCGTTATCATAGTCGTATTTGTCATAATGAATACTGATAAATAGATCCGCACTTTCTGCCATTGATTTTTTGGTAATATCTTCCAACGCCAAATAGTTGTCTTGGGTCCGGGTATATGCAACGCTAACACCGATTTTTTCTAACGCCGCACCAATTTTTTTTACGGTCTGAAGTGTTAATTCTTTTTCAGTAAGTGTACCATCGTCACTTTCTGCACCAGTGTCAATTCCACCATGACCGGCATCCAAGACCACTTTAAATTGCGTTAATGTCGGTTTCACTTTACGTGTACTGGTCATAATTTGGGTGTTTTCTTTTTTTAACCATCCGATTTTTCCGTCATTGCTATTGATTTTAATCCAATCATTTTGACTTGCTAAGTATGCGCCCCATTCTCCGCGGTACAAATTAACTAAAGTCGCACTTTTTGCGTTGGGGGACTCTTTTAAGGCAACATAGTCATTTGCCGTTTCAGCCGTGGTACTGTATAACGCCGGATCAACATAAACTTGCACTTTTTTTGTGCTTACGGTTAACGGGTTAGAATCTACAATCGTAACAAAAGACTCTTGTTCTTTTTTCTTCACTGTTGGCTGTGCTTCACTTTTTATATTATATTGTCCAATTAGAGCGCCAGCGCTGATTATGGCGATTACTAAAATGACAATTGTAAACTTAATTTTTCGTTTCATCTATTATCCAACCTGTGATTTATTTGATATCTTTATTGTACCTTAATTTACTTAAATGAGCCTAAAAAAACTATCCCACACAAAAATGCAGGATAGTTTTTTTATTTTCGTGACAATTGCTTGTAGCGGTCATACCAAATATCGATATAGCCTTCTGAAAAAGGACCTTTACCATTATTAATCCAATCCACTAATATTTTGACGTTTTCTTTTAAAATATAATCAACGTCTTTGGGATAATGCATGAGTTTACTATGTTGCTCATATTCATCCACATCTAGTAGCCGCTTTTCACCATCAGGAAAAACCTTGATATCAAGATCATAATCAATATACTTCAAGGCCTCCTCATCTAATAAATAAGGTGAAGCTAGATTACAATAATAAGAGACACCTTTTTCGCGAATCATAGCAATGACGTTGAACCAACACTTTTTATGAAAATAAACGATTGCAGGTTCTCTAGTCACCCATCGTCTACCGTCAGACTCTGTCACCAGTGTGTGGTCATTTACGCCAATCATCGAATATTCGCTGGTTTTTAAAACCATTGTATCTCGCCACGTACGGTGCAAATTGCCATCATGTTTATAACTCTGGATTGTTACAAACTCGCCTTCTTTTGGAATTTGCATACTCTAACCTTCCCTTTTAACCGTGATGGTATGTTGGGTATGTTTTACACCGACATCGTAATTATTATAGCAATAAAAACAAAGCTTGACTAGAAATGTTTATTCACTGTTTGCTTTTTTCCAATAGGCCTACTAACTTTTGCTGCGGTTTCGGGAATACATAGGTGCTAAACTCTTTGATTGGGACAAATCGCCCCCTTAAAGGCTTGGCAAAATTTGATTGGGCTACGCCATAAAAAAGCAATACATGCCATTTTAAATGACTAAAAATATGTTTGATTTCGCCTAAATGTCGTTTTTGCCAAACGACATCTTGCGGCAAGCTGGCTGGTAGCGGCACCTCCTCTGCCACACTAAAAAGATCAATAGGGGCAGCATTTTTTGCAAAGTTTTTTTGTGTTATTTCAAAGTCTTGCCGACTTACTTCAATTAAAGGAAATGTCCACATTTTTGCTAAGAGTCCTTCATCAGGCCGCTGTACTAAAAGATATTCTCCACTATCATTAACAATGGCAACGGCAACGTAATATACGTCTTTTGGTTTAGCAGCTTTAGTTTTAACCGGAAATTTTTCTTGTTGCTGTGTTTTATAGGAAAAGCAAAAGTTTTTTAAAGGACAACTAAGACACTCTGGCTTTTTAGGCGTACAAACCCCTGATCCAAGATCCATCAAAGCCTGATTAAAATCTCCTGGTGCACTGGTTGGGATCAGTTTACGCAAAATTTCATCAAAAATCTTGCGACTAGCTGGTTTGGCAATATCTGAGTCGACACCGTACAAGCGACTGATTACACGCATTGCATTGCCGTCAATTGCCGGTTCTGCTTTTTGAAAAGCGATGCTGGCAATCGCGCCAGCGGTATACGGTCCAATTCCTTTTAATGAACGAATAGCTTCAATGTCGCTTGGAAAAACACCGTCAAATTCTGTCATAATTTGTTGGGCCGCTTTTTTTAAATTACGTGCTCTAGAATAATACCCCAGTCCCTCCCAAACTTTTAAAAGTTCTTGTTCATCGCTTTGGGCTAATGCTTTTATTGTGGGATATTTTTTTGTAAACCGATAAAAATAGGCAATTACCGTATCCACTCGGGTCTGTTGCAACATAATTTCTGAAATCCAAATAAAATACGGATCATTTGTCTGCCGCCATGGCAAGTTGCGTCGCTCATTTTCATACCACGAGATAAAGTCTGTTTGAAGCTTTTTTATTTGCTTTTCATTTAAGTACTCATTCTGTCTGCTCATCGATAAACTGCTGAATCTCCTCTAATGCAAAACCCTTTTGATAAAGACTTTGTTTAATTTTTTGATTACGAATGTGGGGCGCTTTATTTTGATGACGCCGCCACAGTTTCTCACCAGCTTTTTTTAGGGCTTCTATTTCCGTTTCTTCATCCATCTCTAATTCTAGACTATCCAATACAGCTGATGCTACATCGCCACTGAAACCTTTTTGTCTTAAGGAAAGCTGTAATTTTTGTTTTGTTTCCTTGAAACTTTTATTGTGGATTTTCTTAAGAGCCTTTTCAGCAGCACGCTGGGCTACTGAAAACTGTATTTTCTCATTATAAAGACTAAGTGCAGCGTCAATTACTTCTGGTTTTAACCCTTTTTGTTGCAACTGTTGTTTTAATACACTGGGACCTTTATCACTTAGTCGCATTTGTGTCCGAACATAACTCTCACCATAGACTTTATCATCCAGCACACTTAAGTCTTTTAAATGACGAATGATTTTTTCTCGATCAAAACTTGGAATTTCACGTTCCTTTAAGTAACTGCGCACTTCTTTTTCAGAACGCAACTGGTAACTAATATAATTTAGCGCAAATTGAACACCGATATCGTAATGGGCATTTTTTTTTATCTCTTCAACATCTTTTTCATCTAATTCCATTCCCTTTAATAAGCGGAATTTGATTAATAAATCTTCTGAGACTTTTAGTGAATTGCCGTCTGATAAGTCGACTTCATAAAAACCATGTTTTGCCTTGGCTACTTTTGCAACGGTAAGCATACAGACGCCTCCTCTTTCAATATTTTATCAGGTCAACTCTACAAATTAACAAGCGAATGTACGTTTGTAGTGTATCACAAAATACCGTGGGGCCAAAGCTTTCTGGATTGTTTTGTTTCATGAATTAGTGTGTTAAGATAACTACAGTAAAAACCAACAGAAACGCGGAGCTTATTTTTACCGCTAAAACAAGGAGTCTTTTATGGAACAAGTTGTGAAAAATGGTCAAAAAATCAACGTCACGATTAAGCGTCTAGGCATTAACGGCGAAGGAATTGCATATTTCAGACGTTTAATTATTTTTATCCCCAAAGCTTTACCCGGTGAAAAGATCCAAGCCAAAATTACCAACGTCACTGCAAAGTTTGCTGAAGCGCAGATTATTCAAATAGTCAAAAAAAGCCCAGATCGCATTACTGCTCCTTGTGTTTTTTATGATCGTTGTGGCGGCTGTCAATTACAGCACCTATCATATAATAAACAATTAGATTTTAAACGCGATTTATTGCAGCAAGCTTTAACGAAGTTTAAACCAGCTGGCTATAAAAATTACGAGTTAAAAGAAACCATTGGGATGCAAGAGCCATGGCGCTATCGCAATAAAGCACAGTTTCAATTACGTTATAATTTAAAAAAACAAAAAGCAGAGGCTGGTCTTTATGAAATTGCCTCCCATAACTTAGTAGCAATTGATAATTGTATTGTCCAAGAACCAGATACCCAAACACTCATCAATACTGCTGTCCAACTCATTAACAAATATCAAATCCCTATTTATGACGAAAAGAAAAATAGTGGTATTTTAAAAACATTAATGGTACGTAAAGGAATTAAAACTGGCGAAATTCAACTCGTCTTGATTACCCACACGAATAAATTACCCCAAAAAAATAGTTTAATTCGCGAATTGACGCAACGTGTGCCCCAACTTGTTTCTATCATGCAAAATGTACAAAATAAGAAGACTTCTTTGGTTATGGGGGATACAACCGAGCTCTTATGGGGAAAAGAAAGTATCGCTGAAGCATTAGATGATTTAAAATTTGATTTATCAGCGCGAGCTTTTTTCCAATTAAATCCCTACCAAACAAAAATTTTATATGCTGAAGCCCGGCGTGCTTTAGCACTATCACCACAAGAAACGTTAGTGGATGCTTATTGCGGTGTAGGAACTATCGGATTATCCATGGCTAAAATCGCCAAAGAAGTCCGGGGCATGGACACCATCCCACAAGCGATTGAAGATGCCAAACGGAATGCCAAACGCTTAGGGGTTACGAACACGCATTATGAAACCGGCACAGCTGAAGAGCTTTTACCGAAATGGTTAAAAGCAGGTTTTCAACCCGATGCAATCGTGGTCGATCCCCCCCGAACTGGATTAGATCAAAAATTATTACGCGCGTTAACACAACAACCAGTAAAAAAACTCGTCTATGTTTCGTGTAATGTTTCGACTCTGGCCAGAGATTTAGTTAGTTTGGCTCAGGTTTATAATATTCATTATTTACAATCTGTCGACATGTTCCCACAAACAGCTCGTTGTGAAGTCGTGGTAAAAATGACAAAAAAATAGCCTTTATCCTAATTGAATAAACAGAATAACCAACCAGAAACTATTAAAAAAAGCGAGACTAAATGTCGTAATCCGAATTTAGTCTCGCTTTTTTTATGCAGAAAAAAAACCGCCAAAATGACGGTTCTAAAAGTTGATAAAATTATAATTTAACCGGTGTTGCAGTTGCTTGGAGTACTTCGTTTAATTCTTCAATATTTTTACGGCCTTGTGTTTGCATCCATTCTCTAGCTGCATCTTCTCCACCTGTGATAAAAGGTTCTACGCCGTTTGCCCAAGTTGCGCGACCACATAAAACACCGTTAAATGTTGAGCCTGCTTCTTTGGCGAATTTCAATGTTTCTTGGAACAATTCAGCTGTAACACCAGCTGATAAGAAGATAAATGGTAAGTCAGTTGCTTCTGATTGTTCTTTGAAGTAAGCCATAGCTTCTGCTTTTGTATACGCCACTTCACCTTTTGCGTAACCTTCTACATAGTTCATATTAACCGGAACTTCCATTTTTAAAACATCAACACCATAACGTGGTTTTGAAAATTCTTTCATCATTTCGATAACTTTATGTGGTTTTTTAACCGCATATTCTTTGGTGCTGGCATCCGCATCATTGGCATCATAAGAAACCAATTCCAAGAAGAAAGGTAGATCTTCTGCGGCACATTCAGAACCAATTCGTTCCATGAAGGCTTTCTTTTGATCGTTGATTTCATCACTTTCATCTACATCGTAGTAAAGTAAGAATTTACATGCGTCTGCGCCTGCTTCTTTTAGACGTTTCACTGACCAGATAGACAAAATGTCTGGCAAGCGTCCTGGGGTTGAAGCATCGTAGCCTGTTTTTTCATAGGCCAACAATAACCCTGCGTTTTCGTCGCGAACTTTAGCAGCTGGTAAGCCATATTCTGGGTCTAATAAAATAGATGAAGCATATTGGGTTAATTCAGAAGACACGATTTTTTTGAAGTCTTCGATTTGAACTGCTTGTGCTTGTGTATCTTGGTATTTATTAATCATTTTCTTTAAAGCACCACGTTGGTCGATCGCAAGGGCAGAGATCACACCATTTTTGTCACTTAATTGTTTGATAAAGGCTTTTTTTGCTTCTGTTGTCATTGTATATTCCTCCTAAAATTTTTCTATACTAAAGACACTTTTAATTGATCGAATAATTTTTGATAATTATCCAAATTAACGTGCCCCGTTACAGCTTCTTGCGCATTAAGCATACCCAAAACATTGGCTTTTTTCAAGATATCACTATCTGAATCACCGTTGTTTATCGCAGATGTCAAGCCGGCAACAGTAGAGTCCCCTGACCCAACTGGATTGACAACATCAATTTTTGGAATTTCAACACGATAAAACTTGTCATGATGTTTTGCAAAGGCTCCTTTTGCTCCCATCGAAACAACAATCCATTCAATCCCAGCAAACAATTCATCTTGTAGCGTTTCTTTTAAAGTATCAATATCATCAGGAACTTCTTTTCCTAATAAATCGGCTAACTCTTCTGTATTAGGTTTAATCAATAGTGGTTTTGCGTCACTTTCTAGCACTAATTTTAACGATTCCCCAGAACAGTCTAAAATGACGGGCTTGTTATTTTCGTTACAAATAGCGATCATTTTAGCGTAAAAATCTTTTGGCAAGCCGGCTGGCAAACTGCCAGAAAAAGATAAGATACTGGCTTTATTCACCAAATCAGCAAAATGAGTTAAAAAGACTTCTGCTTCTGCGGCTGAAATAACTGGTCCACTTTCTAAAATCTCTGTTTGCATCCCTTCATGTAAGACGGCAATACAGTTTCTAGTTTCACCATTAATTTGGCTAAAAGAATGGGCAATATTGACCTCATCTAAATCTTTTTTGATACTCTCGCCTAAAAAACCACCTAATAGACCACTAGCTGTGACATCGTCTCCTAGTTGTTTTAAAACGCGGGTTACGTTTAGCCCCTTACCGCCAGCAGTTTTTTTTACGTTTGTTACACGATTGACTGTGTCCAGTTTAAACGTTTCAAGGGGATACGAGATATCAATCGATGGGTTCATCGTAATCGTTACGATCATAGCAATCCCTCCATTTATTTTTTAATCAATTATTAGTCGTGATATTCGCCACGTTCCCATTTTGCTAAAAATTCATCGAAGTAATGCGCATCTGCTTGTTCTGGTTTTAATCCTTCAACGGCATTAATTTTTTCAATTAACGCTTTGTTTTCTGGTGTTTCTTTATATTCTGCTTTAATGAAAGCTTCAATAATATCATTGATTAAAAATTCACCAGTAATTTTTCCACCAAAACCAATTACATTGGCATTTAATTGTTCTTTTGAATAAATGGCAGTCGTCATGTCCCGCACTAGGGCAGCACGTACACCGGGCACTTTATTGACAGAGTTTGTGATCCCAACGCCGGTACCACAAATCGTCACACCAAGGTCTGCAGCCCCACTTGCTACTGCTTCTCCGACGCGTTTACCGTAAATTGGATAATGGGTCCGAGTGAAATCGTACGTGCCACAATCTATTACTTCATAACCTTTACTTTTCAAAAAATCAGAAACTGCGATTTTTGTATCTGTGACAATGTGGTCACAACCAATGGCAATTTTCATTATTCATTCCTCCTTTTACGCCATTTTATTTAACATATCCACGCGAATTTGATGGCGGCCACCGTCATAGTGAGCAGATAAAAATTCTTTGACAATATTTTTTGCCAACTCTTCACCGACAATTTCAGAACCAATCGTAATCATAAGGGCATTGTTGTGTTCTCTAGTCATATATGCAGAACGTTCATCAGAGACTTCTGCAGCGACCATGCCTTTAACTTTTGTGGCTACCATAAAACTCCCCGCACCGTAACCATCAAAAGCAATTCCCATTGAGCCTGCGTTTTCTTTAATATCATTTGCGATAGCTAAAGTTGAATCAATGAAATCTGCGGCTGGTGTTTCTGTTTTATCCACGACTTCAAAACCTTCGCCAACTAGATACTCTTTGATAATATCCTTCAATTTCTTTGCCTGTGCATCTGAACCTAATACAACCCGCATTTTATCTCCCCTTAATGAATAATATTCGTATATTGCCCATAGTGATTTTTTACACTGTCACTAATTGTGTCATCGGTATACAAAGCATTAATTTCTTTCAAACTATAAAAATTATAAAAATCACTATGGTTAAACTTATTCGCATCGGCAACCAAAAATTTTTGTTGGGCTTTGTCTAGCACCAGTTGTTGAAACTTTCCTTCTTCGATACTAAAGGTAGACACATATTCTTCTGTAATACCATTGACCCCCACAAATGCTTTTTGAATACTTAATTTTTGGATTGTTTCATTGGCAATGGAGCCAACGAAAGCACCGGTAATATTGCGATATTCTCCCCCGATTAAGTATAAATCATGTTTTTCATTTGCCGTTAACAAATTAAAAACTGGAAGACTATTGGTAATAATGCGTAAATGTTTGGCCGGTAAATATTTTGTCATTAACTCAATTGTCGTACCCGGCCCAAGAAAAATAGTATCATTTTCTTGAATTGCCGCTGCTGCTTGTTGGGCAATATATTCTTTCTCACGACTATGAAGTTGCTTTTTTTCACCGTGGGATAACTCAACTGGACGTTCATTTTCAAAGTCGAGACTTTTAGCGCCCCCGTGAACCCGAATCAATCGGTTTTGAGAAGCCAATTCATCTAAATCACGGCGAATCGTCATATCAGAAACTTTCAATTGTTCCTGAATAAATTTCACCGTCACAACACCATGCACTTCACACAATTCAATAATCGCTTGTTGGCGTTTTGTTTTGAGCATCTCATCACCTTCCTTCGTTATAATAAAACATTTACAAACATTTTTCAACACTTTTATTGGGTTGTTGTTTTATTTTTTGCGTTTATTTTTTGTTAAACGGTATCATTTTTGTACAGAAACAAAAAAACAAACACTTGTAGCACTACAAGTGTTTGTTTCAGGCTTTCGTTTTGTCAGCCTTTGATAACAGAAACCTTATCTTCAAAGATTTGACTGCTATTGTATTCGTCTTGATTTGTGATAACAGCACTCACATCTTTTAAGCGATAAAAAGTATAGAAGTCTTCTTTATCAATTTTTGAAGTATCCATTAGTAAATAGCGGGCAAAAGAATTTTGCAATGCGATTAACTGTGTTTGACCTTCTTCGATGGTAGCTGTCATAATTTTATCTTCTTTTAGTGCGTTACAACTAAAAAAACTCTTATGAAAATGCATGTCAGCTAACGCGATATTCGCGATTTCGCCAAAAAATGACCGCGTGCGCATCCGCATTTCGCCACCAATTAAATATACTTTCAAATTTCCCTGTTTTTTACTAAGTGTTTCAAAAACTGGTAGACAATTTGTAACTACCCGTAGTGAGTTATGCTGAATTAATTGAGCTAAGACTTCGATGGTGGTACCCGGACCTAGAAAAATCGTTTCATCTTCTTTAATTAATTCTAGTGCCTTTTGGGCAATTGCTTTTTTTTCGGTCATATTGATAATTTGTTTATCAGAATGGGATAATTCTTCTTGCCGATAAGTATGAACAGTCTTGGCACCACCATGGACACGTTTTAAACGGCCTTGCTCTTCCAATTCTGTCAAATCTCGCCGCACTGTCATATCTGAGACATTCAAGCGCTCTACAATATCAGCTACCCGAATAGTTCCTTTTTCATCAACTAATGATACGATTGCATTAAAACGTTCTTCTTTTAACATCTGCAATCCCCTTTCCGTAAAACATTACTACTTTTAAATAATATTACGCTATTTTAATTGAGATTGATAGTTTTTATCGCTAAATAATGTGCCGTAATCAAAAAAATCAACAAAGAAACAGTTGAAAAATTTTTAGCAAAAATTTACCACAAATTACTTTTGGCACTAAATTTTTCTTCGCCATTTTTTAGTATAGAAAAAATCTGAACCAAAGATAGATACCTTTAGTTCAGATTTAATTTAATCAAACATAGAATCAAATAAAGACAATTGATTTTCATCAGGTAAATCTTTTAAAACACCATTTTCAGACATATATTCAATCAAGGTCTTGGATACTTTCCCACGGTTTGCTAAATCTTCTTTGGAAAGAAACGGACCATCTTTACGGGCTTCAACAATTTGTTTGGCTACGTTGATACCCAAACTTGGTACAGCTCGAAATGGTGCAATTAATTTGTTATCTTCAATGACAAAATTCACTGCATCTGATTTATACAAATCAATCATGCCAAATTCTAGGCCACGTTCTAACATCTCATTTGCTAATTCCAAAACGGTCAACATATTCTTTTCTTTAGTGGAGGCTTCCAAACCTTTATCAGTTATCTCTTTCATCCGATCTTTAACAGCGTCTTTGCCTCGGGTCATAGACACTAAGTCAAAGTCATCTGCTCGTACTGAGAAATAGGCACAGTAATATAAAATTGGATAGTAAACTTTGAAGTAAGCTACCCGCAACGCCATCAATACATAAGCTGCCGCATGGGCTTTGGGGAACATGTATTTAATTTTTGAACAAGAATCAATATACCAATCAGGCACGTTATTTTCCCGCATAGCTGCAAGATACGTCTCCCGCAAATCATCAGGAATTTTATTCCATTGTCCTTTACGTACTGTTTCCATAATCTTAAACGCCATACCACTTTCAAGGCCGGCATGCATTAGATAAACCATGATATCATCACGACAACCAATTACCTCTGCTAAAGTTGCTTGCCCTTGGCGAATTAATTCTTCTGCATTGCCCAACCAGACATCGGTTCCGTGGGATAGCCCAGAAATTTGTAATAATTCAGCAAAAGTAGCGGGATGCGTTTCTTCTAACATCCCCCGTACAAAACGCGTCCCAAATTCAGGAATACCTAACGTGCCGGTTCGAGAGAAAATTTGTTCCTCTGTCACACCTAAAACATCCGGACCGTCAAAAATGCGCATGACATTTGGATCATCGGTTGGAATTGTTTTAGGATCAATACCAGATAAATCTTGCAACATTCGAATAACAGTAGGATCATCATGGCCGAGAATATCCAGTTTTAAAATGTTGTCATGAATGGAGTGAAAATCAAAGTGGGTTGTCTTCCATTCCGCGTTTAAATCATCAGCAGGATATTGAATCGGGGTAAAATCATAAACATCCATATAATCAGGAATTACAATAATCCCCCCCGGATGCTGACCGGTAGTTCGTTTCACACCAGTTGCCCCTTGTGCGAGCCGATCGATTTCAGCCGCCCGCAATTGCATGTTGTGATCTCTTTCATAACCCTTCACAAAACCATAGGCTGTCTTATCAGCTACTGTACCGATTGTACCAGCCCGATAAACATAATCTTCACCAAACAAAACTTTTGTATAATTATGAGCCTCTGGTTGATATTCTCCGGAAAAGTTCAGATCAATATCGGGAACTTTATCTCCTTTAAAACCTAAGAAAGTTTCAAAGGGAATATCATGGCCGTCTTTATTTAGCCGCGTACCACATTTTGGACAAGCTTTTTCCGGCATATCAAAGCCCGAGCCATAGGACCCATCTTCATAAAATTCCGAGTACTGACAATTTGGACAATAATAATGCGGAGCCAAAGGATTTACCTCGGTAATCCCGGTCATAGTGGCAACAAAACTGGAGCCAACCGACCCTCTGGAACCAACCAAATAGCCGTCTTCATTACTTTTATGCACTAATTTTTGTGAAATCAAGTAAATCACAGAAAACCCATTACCGATAATTGATTTCAATTCTTTTTCCAATCGTTTTTCTACAATATCTGGTAAAGGATCCCCATACAATTCCTTGGCGCGATTATAACTTAAATTAGTAATTTCATCTTCTGAACCGGGAATTTTAGGCGTGTAAAGTTTATCTTTGACAGGTATTACTTTTTCACAGGAATCCAATAACTTGTTAGGATTTTCCACCACAATTTCTTTAGCGGTTTCTGGACCTAAAAACTGAAAAGCAGTCAACATTTCATCGGTTGTTCGAAAATGAACGTCTGGCAAACTGTGCCGATTTAACGGATTGGCACCACCTTGTGAGTTGATCAAAATTTTACGGTAAATACCATCTTCTTCATTTAAATAATGGACGTTACCCGTTGCCACAACTGGTTTATCTAGTTCATGCCCAATCGCTACTAAATTGCGGATAATTTCTTCTAAATCAGCTTCGTTTTTAACTAACTCTTGCTCAATCAAAGGAGCATAAACTGCTTTTGGCATGACTTCGATGTAATCGTAAAACTTCGCTCTCTCTTTTGCTTCATCGACACCTTTTTGCATCATCGCAACGAATACTTCGCCTTTATCACAGGCTGTTCCTAGTAGCAAACCTTCTCGTAGTTTTGAAATTTCTGAGCGCGGAATGCGGGGCACACCACCATGAAAATATTTTACATTTCCCATTGAAATTAATTTAAAGAGATTTTTTAGCCCTGCTTGCGTTTGCGCTAAGATAGTTGCATGAAAAGGTCTGGCAGCTTTAAAAGAATTCTCTCCACCAACATGCCGGTTTAAATCCTCGTGATAATGCATGTCGTGTTTTTCCATTGCCTCTTTAACAAAAATCCAAGCTAAGTGCCCCGTAGCTTCTGAATCATAAATCGCCCGGTGATGCTGTTCTAAACCAACACCAAATTTTTTCGTTAAAACACCTAAACCAAATCGTTTAAATTCCGGGTACAAATAACGTGCCAACTCTAAGGTATCAATAACTGGATTAACAGCTTCTGGCATCTCTAGGCGTTTATAAGTTGTATTAATAAACCCCATATCAAAAGAAGCATTATGGGCAACCAAAACACTATCTTTGGCAAACTCCGTAAAGAGTGCCATAACTTCTTTTTCAGGTTTTGATCCTCGTACCATTTCATCGGTGATACCTGTCAAATCTACTGTCGTTTTAGACAAAGGGTGGCCAGGATCAATGAATTCATCAAAAGTAGCAATGACATTTCCCTTGTGCATTTTTACAGCTGCTAATTCAATAATCGTATCATAAACTGCAGATAAGCCGGTCGTTTCCACGTCAAAAACAACATAGGTTGCATCGGTTAACGAAACATGGGCTGGATTATAAGCCACCGGTACACCGTCATCCACCACATAGGCTTCCACGCCATATAAAACTTTCACCCCTGCTTTTTCCCCTGCATGATAAGCATCTGGGAATCCTTGGGCACCACCGTGATCGGTAATTGCAATCCCGCGATGTCCCCATTTTCCTGCTTGAGCAACTAAATCAGAGACGCTATTTGTCGCATCCATGGTACTCATATTCGAATGCATATGCAACTCCACACGCTTTTCGTCTGCTGGTGCATAATCTTTACGAGGATCATGTTTGACCTCAGCTATATCTTGGGCGATCATTACCAAATCTCTTTGGAAGGTGTCTTCTTGAATACTCCCTCTAATTTTTAGCCATTTGCCTTTTGTTAAAGCTTCAAAGATTTGTTCATCTTTTTCTCCATTTGAGAATTTTTTTACAATAAAAGAAGACGTATAATCCGTGACTTTTATTGTCAGTAATTTACGTTTTGTACGTAGTTCCCGCACTTCGGCATCAAAAACAAAACCTTCAAAAGTAACACGTCGTTCTTCTTCAATAATGTTAACCATAGGTGTGATAGGCTCATCACTTGGAATATTGCGGCCTAAAACAAGTGGTCCTGCAGCTGGATTTTTTTCTTGTTTTTTCTTTTGAACATGTATGGCCATATTCTCTTGAGCTTGTTGCATTAATTGCGCATGTTGCACTTCTTGCCTTTGTGCCATTTCTTGCAATGCTTGTGCTCCTTTTGCCTCATCAAAGCGCGGCTCAATGCGAAATTTAGGAAACCCAAAGTCTTGGTAACTCATTTCCATTTTTGGTAAGTATTCACTAGTCAAATAAGAAATTACAGCTTCATTGACTACTGGCAAAATAATTTTGTTGTTTTCTTTAAAGGGCATTTGTCCTTTTACTGCTTGTTCAACCGCTTTAGTACTACAATTTTGCTGCATAGCCAACGTCCAATATTCTTGTAAAAGCGTCTCATCAAATTCATTTTTTGCGGTATTGATATGCAATTTAACTTGTGCAATTTCATTAAAAGCTAATTGCAGATTTTGCCATATATTTTGATAGAGTGCAGCCGGTAAAAGCTCTGCTATAGATAAAGTGAATTCCCAGACACGCGACTTCCGATGGACGATAACCTCCGTGATTTCGCCGTCTTTTAATAAGGGATGCTGCCTTTGTTCTGGCGCCAAATCGATTTGCTCTAATAAAATTGCAAAACGTTCATTTCCATTTGCCAAAAAATCTTCCCCCTTCTTGCTTAAAGATACCTGAAATAGTATAAGCTATATTTTAAATTATTGCACGAAGTAAAAAACGCCAAACAATTCAAAACTGTTTGGACGCTTTTTTTAAAAGAACCAACGTTGAATATCATTCCAAGTCACAAGTACCATTAACAGCAATAAGAAACCAAAACCAATTAAGGTTAAAATTCCTTCTTTTTCTTGACTTAAGGGTTTTCCTCGTAGTCCTTCGATAACATTCAACACAATTTTTCCACCATCCAAGGCTGGAATAGGCAATAAATTCATTACGCCAAGGTTCATGGAGATAACGGCCATTAAAACCATGACGGTCAGCGGACCTTGCTTCGCAGCTTCAGAAGACATTTGAAACATCGCAACTGGTCCACCCAGTTTATTAATATCTGGTTTAGCAATCAAATTACCTAACGCGCGCAATAATTGAACTGAACTATTCGCAGCTTGTTTAATGCCTCCTGTGAATTTGCCTAAAAAACTAGTATCCATTGGTACTTGTACCCCAATTCGCACCACTTTTTGTCCGTCAACTTCTTCTTTTTCCGGTTTTACTTGTGTAGTAAATGTTTCATTTTCTCTTTTGACTGTAAAATTCAAAACTGATTTTTTACTGCCTGTAATAGCAGCTGTTAAATCATCCCAAGAAGAAATTTTCTGCCCATCAATACTTTGAATGGCATCGCCTTCTTTTAACTTAGCTGATTGCGCTGGTGAATTTTCACTAATTGCGCCAATTTTATTTGTATTGGTTATTGCTACGCCCCCTTGAATAAAGGTGATAACAATAAACAAAACAATCGCCAACAAAAAGTTATTCATCGGGCCAGCAAAATTAGTCAACATGCGCTGCCATAACTTTGCCGATTGAAACTGGACATCTCGCGGTGCAATGCGCACTTCAACACCATCAGATTCTATAATCGTGGCATCGTGCAAAACATCATATGTTACTAATTGGCTCTCATCACCATTTTGATATCCCGAAACGAACAATTTGTCTTCTAAATCAAATTCAGCTAATTCAAAAGGAAAAGCATTTACCAATTGCACTTTACTACTGGTATTGATTTGAGTCACTTTCCCTTTTTCATCTAATACCAAACCAATTGGCATTCCTGGAGTTAATTCTACTTCATCTTCGCCATTGCCAGCCATTCGTACATATCCGCCAATTGGCAATGCCCGCAAGGTAAACGTAGTCCCATCTTTACCTTGATGTCCCCAAATTTTTGGTCCCATTCCAATCGCAAATTCTCGCACTAAAATACCCGCTCGTTTTGCAAAAAAATAATGACCAAATTCGTGTATAATAACAATTACACTAAACACGATAATAAATGTAATAAGTGTCTTCATGTTCTGTCTTCCCTTCATTCATAGCTTTTTTTACTAAAAAACTACTTACATACGTAAACTGTGCTAGTTTATTTTATCACAGAAATACTGTGGGCAAAATGCCCAATCGCTTTTTGTCATTTTATCCTCTATTTTACAAATCGCAAACTAAAATGTTCCATTAAAATAAAGCAATCTTTAAAAGCCAGGTATTCTCTGCCTCTTAAAGACTGCTTAAAGTTCATTATTATTTTAAAAGATACCAAACAAATGCATAATTGGAAAAACAAACAATAGGCTGTCGAAACGATCTAAAATACCACCGTGACCCGGTAAAATATTACCTGAATCTTTAACACCGAAATGGCGTTTAACGGCTGATTCTACTAAGTCACCAAATTGTCCCACAATAGAGAAAATTACTGTGAAAATCAAAACAAGCGGTAGCGAATGTCCAAAATCTTGTTTGCCTTGGAAAATTAAGACATACACAGCGGCAACGACCACTGCTGAAACGATACCACCAAGGGCACCTTCGACAGTTTTATTTGGTGAAATTTCTGGCCATAATTTATTTTTGCCGTATTGACGCCCAACCATATAGGCACCAATATCTGTCGCCCAGACAATTAGTAGTCCGAAGAATAAAATAATGAGGCTCTCCCCTCGGGCACTAACAAAATCTCTAAAACCCATGCCCGCATACAAACTAACTAATACTGGAAAGCCCGCTTCGTCAATCGTGTACATATTTTTAGATACTACAGCAGCACCTAATAAAAGCAGTACCGTCAGATAAAACAGTGAAAAAGTATCTACATTAGCGGGTAAAAAGAAAAACCAACGCTCCTTAGGTAAAACTAGCAAAACTGCACCAATGGCACTTATAATTCCTTCAAAACTGACTATGTTTAACTCTTTCATTCTAAATAATTCATAAACTGCTACTACAGCTAAAACAGCTGCAGTCACTTCGATTGCAATACCGCCGACATAAATAATCGGAATAAATAATGCCAAGGCGACTACTGCTGTGATGACTCGTTGTCTCACAACTACTCCTCCTTTGTTTTCAAAAGTTCCTTTATTTTTTCAAACCACCAAAACGGCGATCGCGATTTTGAAACGAAGCAATCGCCATTTCCAGTAACTCACCATTAAAATCTGGCCACAAAGCATCGGTAAAGAAAAGTTCACTATAGGCAATCTGCCATAATAAGAAATTACTAATCCGCTCTTCACCACTGGTGCGAATCAATAACTCTGGATCACGCAATTCACTTGGTAAAAATCCTGTCATTAAATGCTCGCTAATAAGAGCTTCAGTAATTTCCTCTTCCTTTGCATCTGTTTTTTTGAGCTCTGTGTAGATATCTTTTACTGCCGTCACAATTTCAGCCCTACTCCCATAGTTCAAAGCGAAATTTAAAACCATGCCGGTATTATCTTTTGTTTGTTCAATTGCCTTCTTGACTGCTTCTTGCGTATGCGCGGGTAAAAATTCCGTATAGCCCATGACATTTACCTTAACATTTTCTTTGATTAATTCTGGCACAAACTTATCAAAAAAATCTACCGGTAATTGCATTAAAAAACTAACTTCTTCTTCTGGTCGTTTCCAATTTTCAGTCGAAAAAGCATAGAGCGTTAACACTTTTATTTTCAAACTAGAAGCGTGCTTGGTAATCGTCTTAACTGTTTCCATCCCTTCTTTATGTCCAGCTACCCGCGGCAAGCGCCGATTTTGTGCCCAGCGACCATTGCCATCCATAATAATCGCAATATGTTTAGGAACAGCTTTGTCACTATCAAAAGTAAACTCTGCTTCTTCTTGCACATATTTATTTTTCTGTGGGAAAAAACGCCACATAAAAAAGCCTCCTAACTAATTCTCACTCTAAAATAAATCATCTTCCCCATTATAGCAATAATCAGAATGCTTGCCTATGAAAAGCAGTAAGGCTTAGTAAAAATCTTAAGGCCTTTATCCACATATTTGATATGAAAAGCGCTTTTTTACGCACTATAATGTTTCACAAAAAGAATGCAGGTAATATATTTCGTGCAAATACATTATTAACATAACCATTTTCAGTTGATTTTGTTTCACAAAAAAACAACTGAAAGATTTAAATTTTTGGCCATAAGACACTTCTAATCGATGGGCAATCTAAATTTACAAGCTTTATCTGTAAAGCTTTGCTAACAAAACAGTAAGAATGTTGCTATCATTTGCTTTTTTATGATTGTCATTTTGACACCAAAAAAGCCACACAAAAATTGTGTGGCTTTCATCAAAGCTTTAAACTTCTAAAAGTTCTTTTTCTTTATCAGCAGCGATTTGATCTAACTGCTTAATACTATCATCGGTTAACTGTTGCACATCTTTTTCTAAGTTGCGCAAGTCGTCTTCAGTGATATCGCTACTTTTTTCTTGTTTTTTATAAGCATCCATCGCATCACGGCGCACGTTACGAACAGCAACTTTAGCGTTTTCTGCTTCTTTTTTTACTTCTTTAGCTAATTCTTTCCGACGTTCTTCGGTTAATTGCGGAAAGACAAGACGAATTACCGTACCGTCACTTTGCGGTGTAATTCCAATATCACTTGTCAATAGTGATTTTTCCACTTCTTTAATCATTGATTTATCAAAAGGCGTAATTAAAAGCACCCGTGCTTCTGGAGTTTGAATTGAAGCCATTTGATTAAGTGGTGTTGGTGCGCCGTAATACGGTACTAAGATACGGTCAAGTAAGCCTGCGTTGGCACGACCAGCTCGAATTTGTCCCAATGTACGTCGTAAATTATCAGCGACCTTTTGCATTTTTTCTTTTGCTTCTGTCATTGTTGCATCTGCCATTTTATTTCCCCCTCACTGTAGTTCCAATATGCTCACCTAAAATAACACGGCGAATGTTTCCTGGTTCATTTAAATTGAAGACAACTAAAGGAATATCATTGTCCATACTTAGTGAGCTTGCGGTTGAATCCATTACTTGAAGACCTTTTGCAATCACATCTAAATGTGTTAATTCTTCATATTTAACAGCAGTATCATCTAATTTTGGATCTGCAGAGTAAACACCATCAACATTATTTTTTGCCATTAAAATTACGTCAGCATTAATTTCTGCTGCGCGCAATGCAGCTGTAGTATCCGTTGAAAAGTAAGGATTACCCGTTCCACCAGCAAAAATGACAATCCGACCTTTTTCAAGGTGACGTTCTGCTCGTCTGCGAATATATGGTTCTGCAATTTGACGCATTTCAATTGAAGTTTGCACACGGGTTGGTACCCCTTCGTTTTCCAAGGTATCTTGGAGTGCTAGAGCATTCATGACGGTTGCTAACATTCCCATGTAATCCGCTTGTGCTCTTTCCATTCCCATTTGGGCACCAATTTGTCCCCGCCAAATATTGCCGCCACCGACAACAATCGCCATTTCGACACCAAGTTCATGGACATCTCTAATTTCTTTGACAATTTCTTTAATAGTTGGTGGTTTAATGCCGAAGCCTTCATCGCCTGCTAATGCTTCCCCACTTAATTTTAGGACTACTCGTTGATATTTTGGTTTAACCATTTTGCTTCCTCCGTATCTTCTACTGACTATTGTAGCATAGATCAGAATAATCTTTGCACCTTTGTCAGTCTTTGCCGTTATTTTTATAACTGGCTTTAAAAAAAGGGAGCGCATAAAATGCGTTCCCTACTATTCAATTGAATAGAATTATTTTTTAACTTGGCTCATAACTTCTTCAACAAAGTTATCTTCGCGTTTTTCGATACCTTCGCCAACTTCAAAGCGAACAAATGATTTCACTGTCGCGCCTTTTGAAGCAACGTATTTGGAAACAGTCATATCTGGATCTTTAACAAATGGTTGGTCAACTAAAGAAATTTCAGCTTTGAATTTCTTCAAGCGGCCTTCAACCATTTTTTCAACGATATTAGCTGGTTTGCCTTCGTTTAAAGCTTGTTCAGTTAAAACATTTTTTTCATGTTCTAACTCTTCAGCTGGAATTTGTGATTCGTCAACGTAACGTGGGTTGATAGCTGCAACGTGCATTGCAACATCTTTTGCAACTGCTTCGTCAGTTGTACCATCTAAAACAGTTAATACAGCGATACGTCCGCCCATGTGTAAGTAGCCGCCAAATGCTGCATTATCATCTTTTTCAACAACTTCAAAACGACGGAAGCTGATTTTTTCGCCGATAACTTGCGTTGCTTCGATTAATGAAGATTCAACTGTACCTTTAGCAGTTTCTAATTTCATAGCAGCTTCCATGTCAGCTGGTTTGTTTGCTGCTACTAATTCAGCGATTTCTTTAACTAAATCTTGGAACATTTCGTTTTTAGAAACAAAGTCAGTCTCTGAGTTTACTTCTACAACTGCTGCAACGTTACCGTTTACAGCAACAGAAGCCAATCCTTCCGCTGCGATACGGTCATTTTTCTTAGCAGCTTTGGCCATACCTTTTTCTCTTAATAAATCTACGGCTTTTTCAATGTCGCCTTCAACTTCTACTAATGCACGTTTTGCATCCATCATACCGACACCTGTCATGTCGCGTAATTCTTTAACCATTTTAGCTGTAACGTCTGCCATTTTGTGGTTCCTCCTCGAAATTTGTTGCAGATAGTCTGCATTTTCTTTAAAAAAAGCTGTTTCAAAGGAGAGTGAGGCTTGCCGCCTAGCCTTTGAAACAGCTCCGTGTCAAAAATTATTTAACTAAAATTATTCAGCTTGGTTGTCGCCTTCAACAACGTCAACGATTTCTTCGATTGAAGTAGTGCCTTCAGCATCTTCTGATACGAAAGTTTCTTCAACAACTTGGTCTTCACCTTGGTTGCCTTCGATTAAAGCGTCAGCCATTTTAGCTGTGATTAATTTAACGGCGCGAATCGCATCATCATTTGATGGGATTACAACATCGATTTCATCTGGATCACAGTTTGTATCAACCATCGCTACGATTGGAATATTCAATTTACGAGCTTCTTGAACAGCAATACGTTCTTTACGAGGGTCAACGATGTACATTACATCTGGAATACGTGGCATATCTGCAATACCACCTAAGAATTTTTCAAGACGTTCGCGTTCTTTGTTTAAGCCCACAACTTCTTTTTTAGGTAGTACTTCAAAAGTACCGTCTTCTTCCATTTTGTTGATTTGTTTCAAACGAGCTACACGTTTTTGGATTGTTTCCCAGTTAGTCAACGTACCACCTAACCAACGATGGTTAACGTAGAATTGACCAGCACGCGTTGCTTCTTCTTTGATAGCTTCTTGTGCTTGTTTTTTAGTACCAACAAACAATGCAACGCCGCCTTCTTCAGCAACGTTTTTCATGTAGTCGTATGCTACATCTACTAACTTAACTGTTTTTTGTAAGTCGATAATGTAGATACCATTACGTTCTGTGAAGATATATTTCTTCATTTTTGGGTTCCAGCGACGAGTTTGGTGACCAAAGTGTACGCCGGCTTCTAGCAATTGTTTCATTGAGATTACTGCCATGTTTTTGTTTCCTCCAATTTGGTTTTTCCCTTTCAAAAACGTCAAGCTCTTTGGCAGACTTTACTATTTGTAAAGCACCCTGTCTCAGATCCGTTTTTGATGTGGATTTTTTAGCTGTAGAGTCTTCACCCCACAACATTTGCTATTATACCGATAAAGGTCTTTAGTTTCAAGCATGAAATCACCTTTTTTAAATTTTATCTTGATAAAGGTGAAAAAGTGTAACGTATTCGCAGCTAAAATAAGATATATTTCTCCTTTTAAATGTTATTATTTTCGTTAATTTAGCGTTTTGAAAAAGACAGATAATTCAAACACATCTTAATAAATCGCATTAATTCGCATAAAGTTAAATTAACAATTCCTTTGATGTATAAAAAATCATTAATACTACTATCTTAAAAGTACTTATTTTGTTATGATGAGATTGCAAATTTTTATTAAAGGAGCAAACCGATGCGTAAAGCTGATCGTCATTTATTAATTAAACAAATTGTTAGCAATCAAACCGTTCGTACACAAGAAGAGCTTTTAAATATTTTGGAAAGCCATGGTGTGACAGCTACACAAGCAACAATTTCGCGGGATATCCGCGATTTAAAAATTATCAAGGTACCTGATGAAAATGGTGTCGCCCGTTTTGAAATTTTCCAAGGAGACCGCTTTGAAGGAGATGGCCGTGAAGAAGAACGCCGCCTCATTCATATGGTCGAAGATGTCGTTGTTAAAGTGGAACGCGTTCAATTTTTAACGATTATCGTCACTATCCCGGATAACGCCCAAGTCTTATGTGCTTTAATTGACGATATCGATGTACCTGAAAAAGTCACCACTATTGCTGGTTTTGACACGGTCATTGTTATCTCGCGAACAGAAGAAGACGCACTCAAAATTGAAGAATATTTTAAATCTCATATTATCGCTTAAAACTAACTAAAAAATCCCAATAGCATAAATAAAGATATACTCCTGAAATTTAGCTTATACTAAATTTGCCACTGTATTTCTTTATTAACTATTGGGATTTTTTTATTAACTTAGAACCTTTTGCAAGCTAACTTTGTACATTTCAATGCTACAATTAATCTATAATAAAAATTTAAATACAAGAATAAAGGAGGAATTTTTTATGCACTGGGCTTTTCAAATTGCACAAGCACTAATAAGAAAATACCCTGACAAAAAGACACCCATTACTTGTGCTTCTGGGGTTAGTCCTTCTGGCTACATTCATGTCGGTAATTTTCGCGAAATTGTCACCACCTATTTTGTCACGCAGGCACTACACTTTTTAGGTGCTACTCCCCGTTATATTTTATCATGGGACGATTATGATCGTTTACGAAAGATTCCTAAAAATGTTACCGGGGTCACAGCAGAAAAAATTGGAATGCCTTACACTAAAATAGCCCCTCCTAGTCAGGCATCTGAATCCGTTTATTCCTATGGTGATTATTTCGAAAATTTGTTTATCCATGATTTAAAACAAATGCATATCACACCAGAATTTATCTTTGAAACAAAGGCTTATGAAAGCGGCGCTTATGATGCAGATATCGCCTTAGCCTTAAGCAAACGTAAAGAAATATATGATATTTTAAGCCGTTTCCGTACCGAAAAAGCCGACGATTTAGAAAGAGAAAGCTATTATCCAATCTCTTTATACTGCGACAACTGCTATCACGACACGACAACAATTACCCACTATGATGAAAAGACACAACGTATTTCTTATACTTGTCACAATTGCGGTCATGTTGCCAAACAACAAATTGGACAAAACCAACGGGTTAAACTTCACTGGAAAATCGACTGGCCAATGCGATGGCGTTATGAAAAAGTTGCTTTTGAACCCGGAGGTAAAGATCACTCTTCAAAAAATGGGAGTTTTGATGTTGCTAAAGCAATTGCTGCTGAAATTTTTGAATGGCACGCCCCCATGTACCAGCCTTATGATTTTGTAAACATTAAAGGTCAAACCAAAAAGATGTCAAGCTCTGCTGGCAATATTTTGACATTACCAGACTTATTATCTATTTATACACCAGAGCTGGTTTTCTATTTATACGGAAAATATCAGCCAAAAGCGCAATTTGATCTAGGTCTTGATGATGATGTTTTGCGCAACTACAAAGAATTTGAGCAACTGGTTACAAAAGCTAAAAATAATCAACTAGATGAAACCCGCCACCAATTATTACAATTAACTGGTGTGAATTTAAAAGAAAATTATCCTGAATTTGGCCATGTAGTTAGCATCTTAGCCATTACCGCCAATAACGATTCATTAGCTAAGGAATTATTGCAAAATGAAGCTGCTTATTCAGAAGCCGCAATTGATTACATCTTGCCTCGTGCACAGTATTGGATTGAAAATGATGCCAAAAACCGTCTGATTACAATCAATGACACCAAAAATTTTGCAGCCTATCAAAAACTTTCGGATGAAGTAAAAGAAGAAATAGAAAAATTTCGTCAAATACTTCCGCAAGCAAATGATTTAACAGCTGCAGATTTCATGCAAAAAATTTACGATTTATCCGATACCAGCGATAAAAAAACGAAACGCAGCAAACAAAAAGAACTCTTTACCGCCCTTTATCAATTGACTTTAAATCAAGATCACGGACCGCGAATACCATTATTGATAAAAGTAATTGGGATTAAAAAAATGCAACAATTGCTTCAATTTGAGCAATCGTGATGAATAATACACTAACTGGACTTGATCATTTGACAGTACTTTTGTTTGTGGGTTTAGCCATCACTGGCTTTTTACTTTTGCTGGCCATTTTATTACAAATTACCAGCGGCCTTTTTTGGGCGCGATCACCCCAAAAATTCAAAGAAGACGTAACAAAGTCTGCCTATAAAAAAGAAAGGGAAATTGGCCTGAGAATTAGCCACCTAATCTTTGTTGTGGTTCCGCCGTTTTTTGTCGCTTTTTTGCTAATATTATGCTGGCTAATACTTAAATAGTCACAACAATTTTTATTAAAATCCACACTTATTAGTAAATGACATCTTTACGTATAAGCTAGCTTTTTATTATATTGAAACCTATGGGAAATAAAACAGCGGGAAAAGTCATTAGAAACGACTTTTCCCGCTGTTTTTACGGTAATTTATTACATTTTCTCAGGTGCATGTAATCCTAATAGACGTAAATCTTCTTTTAGTAAAACGGTAACTGCATAAACTAAAGCTAAACGAGCATCCTTTTGATCATCGTCTGCTAAAATCTTCACATTCGCATAGTATTTGTTAAACGCTTGTGCCAATTTAATTGCATGTTTGGCAATGACAGATGGTTCATAATTAGCAGCTGCTTTTAAGATTGTTTCTGGGTATTGTTGAATTAATTTTACAACTTCCCAAGATGTTTCATCATTTAGTTTGTAATCAGCCGCTTCATTTGGTGTAAACCCAGCTTTAGCCAAAATGCTCATTGCACGAGCGTGTGTGTATTGTACGTATGGTCCTGTTTCACCTTCAAAACGAACAACTTCTTCTAACGTGAAGTCAAAGGTATTTAAACGATCATTTTTAAGATCGTGGAAAATAACTGCCCCCACACCAACTTGTTTTGCTACTTCATCTTTATTTTCCAAGTCAGGATTTTTTTCAGAGATTTGTTCTTTGGCTGAATCAATCGCTTGATTTAACACTTCTTCTAGTAAGACAATTTTACCTTTACGGGTAGACAATTTCTTACCACCTTGAGTAATTAAACCAAATGCAATATGATGCATATCATCAGACCAGTCAAAGCCCATTTCTTTTAAGACTGCTTTTAATTGTTTAAAGTGATAACTTTGTTCATTTCCGACAACATAAATGGATTGCGCAAAGTCATACGTGCGCTTGCGGTATAACGCTGCCGCTAAGTCACGGGTAATATAAAGTGTAGCGCCATCTGACTTACGAATTAACGCTGGATTTAAATCATAAGCAGATAAGTCAACGATTTCAGCCCCACGGTCTTCTTTTAACAAATGTTTTTCTTCTAACAATTCAATGATTTCATCCATCTTGTCATTGTAGAAAGCTTCACCGTTTAATGAGTCAAACTTCACTTCCAACATGTCATAAATCTTATTGAATTCTTTCATTGACTCATCACGGAACCATTGCCATAAAGAAACCGCTTCTTTATCGCCGTCTTCTAATTTTTTGAACCATGCCCGCGCTTCATCGTCTAATTCAGGTTGTGTTTCTACTTCTTCGTGGAATTGCACGTATAAACGTAATAACTCGTTGATTGGTTCAGATTTTACAGCTTCTTCAGAACCCCATTTTTTATAAGCAACAATTAATTTACCAAATTGCGTACCCCAGTCACCTAAGTGGTTAATACGAATTGGGTTGTAGCCGATTTTTTCCATAATAAACCCAATTGAATTTCCGATAACCGTTGAACGTAAATGTCCCATTGAAATCGGCTTGGCAATGTTGGGTGAAGACAAATCGATTGGTACATTACGATTTTCACCTATATTGGCATCCCCATAATGTTCTTTTTCTTTGACAACAGTCGCTAAAACTTTTTCAGAAATAGCACCTTTATTCATAAAGAAGTTTAAGTATGGACCTACTACTTCGATTTTTTCAAAGTTTTTGCCATCAATTTTTTCCGCTAATTCTGGTGCAATTTGTTGTGGCGCTTTTTTATACGCTTTAGCTAAAGCAAAGGCTGGAAAAGCAACATCCCCATGATCAGCTGATTTTGGATTTTCCAATAATTTTTCGATTTGCTCCATGGTTAAATCATCTTTTAATACATCATAAAGCGCTTTTGCTACGACATCTTTGTTGTTCATCTGATATCCTCCTTAGATTAAAATGAGCTAAAAACTCATCAGTTACCCTTATTTTACAATTTAATGATCACCAAAGCCACTTAGAGCTTTAGTTATTCTTGATTTTGTCAATAAAAAAAGCCCCTAACGATAATCGTTAGAGACGAGACTTCCCGCGGTACCACTCTTGTTGTTTGAATACTCAAACCAGCTTCTTCTATAACGGTAGATCGCCGTCTGCTACATGCAGATTTTCCCAAGTGCGTTTCTTATTTGTCTTCTTGCTTGGCTCACACCCGCCCAAACTCGCTAAATTTCCAACAAACAATACTCTCTTGTTCACAAAATCAATTATTAAACTGACACTGATTATAACAAATACTTTTTTTTCTGGCTAGTCTTTTTATCATTATTTTAAACGAAAAAGTATTTTCTTTCATTTCTTTGTTTAAAATTGTATTTTTACTAATTAGATTTCAAAAAATATCCCCACTGTACCCTAAAGGAGAAAAATGTACAGCAGAGATATTTTTTAGCAAATTAACTATTAGTCGGCAACTACAATCGTGCCATCTTCATTAGCCAATAAGTTTTCAATATTTTCCAATGAAGTGATGATTGCTTTACCTTCAGGACGAGCTTCAACAAATTCAATACATGCTTGTACTTTAGGCAACATACTGCCTGGAGCAAATTGATCTTCTTGAATGTATTGTTTCATTTCTGAAACTGTCACGCGTTCTAATTTCTTTTGATCTGGTTTTTGATAATTTACATACACATTATCAACACCAGTCAAGACGATTAGAAGGTCTGCTTTAATGATTTCAGCTAATTTTTCAGAAGCGAAATCTTTGTCAATTACAGCTTCGCGACCTTCCAAACCTTTTGCAGTTTCCACAACAGGAATACCGCCACCACCAACAGAAATTGTCACCACACCTTGATCTACTAAGCTTTCGATCACGCGTGCTTCTTTAATTGAAAGTGGTTTTGGTGATGCAACAACTTTACGCCAGCCTCGCCCTGCATCTTCTTTAAAAGTAGCATTGCCCGCTTGCATTTGTTGTTTGGCTTCTTCTTCAGTGAAGAATGGACCAACTGGTTTACTTGGATTATTAAAAGATGGATCGTCTTCTGCCACAATAACTTGTGTCACTAAAGAAACAACATCTTTATCAATACCTTTTTCTTTTAAGATAGCGCCCATTTCATTTTGCAACCAGTAACCAATTGAACCTTCTGTCATAGCAACACAAGTATCTAAAGGCATAGCTGGTGTTTTTTCAGAGTCCGCTGCCGCTTGTTGGATTAATAAGTTCCCAACTTGGGGACCATTACCATGGGAGATGATTAATTCATCCCCTTGTTCGATAAATTGAACTAAATATTTTGCAGTTTCTTTTAATGCATTTTGTTGTGCTTGTGCAGTTGCGTCATCAGATAAGATTGCATTACCACCTAAAGCTACAACGACTTTACGTTTTGCCATAATTATCGCTCCTCGTAAGAAATTTTGACAGTTTTTAGAAACACCAAAACAAGCCAGCTCTTTTGACAGGCAAAAGGCTCAAAGAACTGACTCGTCTTAGTTAAAGTAGGTTTTAATTTAGTAGCGATTAAGCACGTGGAATAAACAGATTACCTAATGTCGCAGCCATAATAGCTTTGATTGAGTGCATGCGGTTTTCCGCTTGATCAAATTGACGCGCATATTTAGAACGGAAGACTTCATCTGTAACTTCCATTTCAGTAATACCAAATCTTTCTTTCATTTGTTCGCCATATACAGTGTTTGTATCATGGAATGCTGGTAAGCAGTGTAAGAAGATTAAGCGATCTGTATTATGTGTTTTTTCAACTAATTCCATGTTGATTTGGTAAGGACGCAATAATTTGATACGTTCTTCAAATTTGTCTTCTTCACCCATTGATACCCAAACATCGGCATACAATACATCAGCGCCATCAACGCCTTTATCAACATCGTCTGTTACCATTAATTTAGCACCAGATTTTTCAGCAAACTCTTGTGCCATTTTTTGAATTTCTTCTTCAGGTTGTAATTCTTTTGGTGCTACGATACGTACATTTGTACCTAAAATCGCACCTGTTACTAACAATGAGTTTGCCATGTTATTACGGCCATCTCCACAGTAAGCCAATGTAATATCTTCAACTGTGCCAAAGTTTTCTTGGATTGTTAAGAAGTCGGCAATCATTTGTGTTGGATGCCATTCGTCTGTCAAACCATTCCAAACTGGAACGCCTGAAAACTCAGCCAACTCTTCAACCATTTTTTGGCTGAATCCGCGGAATTCAATTCCGTCAAACATACGACCCAATACTTTTGCAGTATCTTCTGTAGATTCTTTTTTACCTAATTGAATATCATTTGCACCAAGGTATTCCGGATGTGCACCTAAATCAATTGAAGCTGTAGTAAAAGCAGCCCGTGTCCGTGTAGAAGTTTTTTCAAATAAAAGTGCAATATTTTTACCTTCTAAGTAGCGATGTGGAATCCCACGTTTTTTAAGATCTTTCAAATGTTCAGAAAAATCGATTAGATATTGTAATTCTTCTTTTGTAAAATCTTTTTCTGCTAACAAGCTTCTTCCTTGGAATACTGATTCTTTCATAAGTTGAGCTCTCCTTTAGTTAGTTTTCATTTGGTCCGCAAGACGGCTTACAGCCGCCCGCAGAACCAATTCATACCTTTATTTTTTTAGATCTTCACGTACTAATGGTTGACTCATGCAACGAGGGCCACCACGACCGCGTGATAATTCTCCTGAATGGATTTCTAACACTTTAATACCATAGCTACGTAGAATTTCGTTTGATACATAGTTACGATTATACGTTACTACTACAGCTGGTGCAATTGCTAAGGTATTTGAACCGTCATTCCATTGTTCACGAGGTGCAACGATTGCATCGCCATCACCGGTTGGAATTAATACCAAATCATCTAAATGTAATAAATCTTTTAATGTACCGTGCAAGTCATTTGTTTGTGTGATTGTGATATCGTCGCCATTTGGTTCTAAAATGAAGCAATCGATTTTACCATCAGCATCTTGAATAGCTGGATGAATCGTAAATTTATCGTAATCTACCATTGTAAATACAGTATCCAAATGCATCATTGCACGGTTGTTTGGAATTTTAATTGCTAAAACTTTTTCAAAACCAGCATGTTTAGCAAACATATTGCGCGCTAATTTTTCCAAAGTTTTCGCATTTGTCCGTTGTGAAATACCAACTGCTAATACTTCATGGCTAAGAACTAATTCGTCCCCACCTTCAATATGGCCTTCAGCTTCACGGTCTAACCAAACATCAACTTTGCCTGCAAAACGTGGATGATGATTTAAAATATATTCTGTAAATAATGATTCACGACGACGTGCTTCAAAAGTCATCTTGTTAACAGTCATGCCGTTACCAATTGATGCAGAAGGGTCGCGAGTGAAGTATAGGTTAGGCATTGGATCCATGTAAAATGGATATTCATCGTCAGCAGATAAATCTAGTAATGAACGAGATTTAACATCGATTTCTTTTGTACGTACCCCAGCCATGATTTTATCAACCATGTCTTGTGTTTCCATACTAAGCAGATATTCGAACAATCCTTGACGGACAGCTGCTGAATCAATATGAGATTCATCTAAGATGCGGTTTAAGAATTCTTCTTTCACATTACCAGCATCAATAGCTTCTGTTGATAATTTTTCTAAATACAGAGTTTCTGCACCATTGTCTTGTAAAACTTTGGCGAACTCGTCATGCTCTGCTTGGGCATTTGGCAAATATGGAATATCGTCAAATAATAAACGATCCATAATGTCTGGAGTTAAGTTTTCAACTTCTGCGCCAGGTCTTTTCAATAGAACAGTGTTTAGTTTTCCGATTTCGGAAAACACGTGAATTGGTTTGTCCATTTTTTATTGCCTCCTCGTTATTGATTACATTAATAGATTAACCCTTAAAAGAAAGGGCTTTCAAATTTATCTAACATTATAAAGGAGAAATATTTCACATTATATTAGATGTTATTTATATTTACCCGATTAATGAATGAAACAATCATAACAGAAGATATATTTATTCATTTTGAACGAAAAAAAAATATTTATTCATTTGGATTTTTTTTTTGCATATAGAATATTCTCTTTATTTTAAAGGTCTAAATAATTTGAAAACGCATACTTTTCAGCGGTTTTTGTATATTTTCGGTATGCAAAACCTTGTTTTATTCATTTTTGCCATTTTCACTCAATAAAAATCCGACTTACATTCTCATAT
This sequence comes from Enterococcus sp. SMC-9, assembly GCF_021011285.1. NCBI lineage: Bacteria > Bacillati > Bacillota > Bacilli > Lactobacillales > Enterococcaceae > Enterococcus > Enterococcus sp. SMC-9. Next base: position 143,032 of record NZ_JAILYE010000001.1, read on the forward strand.
TATTTTTTTGCTGAAATCTGCCGTCTACACCTTATTTTTCCCTTTACAAACCAAAGGAAAAAGGCAACAATATAAACTAGAGAAAAAAAGTGTAAAAAAGGAGTTAGCCATTTATGTATGCCGATAAGGTAGACTATCAATTTTCCCGTTTAAGATACCAAGCAGATTTTGAACACCTTACTGATGACGAATTCCAACTTTTAAAGGCCAATGTTTTATTACGTTCTTATAAAAAAGGACAAGTACTCTTTGACGAAGGGGATGCAAGAGACCGACTGTATTATGTCGTTGCTGGTTTGGTACGAATTGAACGCTATGATGAAAGTGCAACTTACTACTATTATGATTACGTAACCAATTACAGTGTTTTTCCTTTGGGAGGCGTTTTCGAAGCAGATGTTTACACCCATAGTGCTCAAGCCATGACTGACATTGAAACCTTCTATTTTCCTACCCAAATTTATGAACAAATTTGTCAAAAGAACAACCAGCAGTTACTTTACCTTATCAAAAAGCAAAATAAAATTATCGAAAGCCATCAATTACGCCTACAAACGGGCTTAACTTCAAATGCTCACGATCGTGTAACCCAAAATCTCTACATATTAAAACGAGAGTTAGGACAACCAGAATCCAAAACCAAAGTCACGATTCCATTTCCAATTACTTTAAAAGAATTAGCTGTTAATAGTGGTACTACCCGTGAAACAGCAGGTCAAGTCATTAAAAAGCTAAAAGAAAAAGGTTTAATTGATTATGAAAAAAAAATATTCACTTTTTATGAAGATGTAATCAAATAGCCTAGTCAAAATATAAAAACGGATGATTTAGCCTATGCCAAATCATCCGTTTTTATATTTGTAAATGTAAGCCAGAAAAAAGCCACTTAAAAAGTTTGACTTCATTTCCCCCAAAAATCCATCAAGAATCTTAAATGTTTTAGTTCTAGCTTACATCAATAAGTGTACCGTAATTGTAATTTTCTTTTTTTCAAATTAATTGCGGATTAAAAACTTCTTTTGAAAAAAATCAGGCTAATTCCAAACCCGGTTTAGCATTTAGAAAATAGTTGCCAAAATGTTGTTTTGCTAATTCTACATGAGCGGCAGCACCAATCATTGCAGCATTATCTCCACATAAACGCAACGGCGGTACAATTAATTCAACGCCTGGAGCTTCTTTGAGCAATACTTCACCTAAACGTTCTCGCAGCCCCTGATTGGCTGCAACGCCACCAGCAACAACTAATTGTTTAACTGGCCAATTTTGACAAGCACGGATTGTTTTTGCAGTTAAAACATCTACGACGCTGGCTTGAAAACTTGCAGCTAGATCTTCTTTTGCTAACACTTCACCTTTTTGATCTGCATTGTGCACTAAATTAATAAAGGCACTTTTTAAACCGCTAAAACTAAAATCATAATTATCCTCATGGATCATTGCGCGAGGAAAATGAAACGTATCTTTCCCCAGATGAGCAAGCTGATCTAGTTCTTTACCGCTAGGATAACTTAAACCTAAGACGCGTCCTACTTTATCGTAGGCTTCACCACAAGCGTCATCTCGGGTTTCACCAATAATTTCATAAGAGCCGTCTTCAGCCATGTAAACTAACTCCGTATGCCCACCACTAACAAGTAAAGCCATTAAAGGAAATTCTAATGGTTTTACTAACCGTGCTGCATAAATATGTCCTGCCATATGATTTACAGGAATTAACGGTAATTGGTGCGCCCAGGCAAACGCCTTGGCCGCTGCGATTCCAATTAAAAGCGAGCCGACTAAACCAGGACCATACGTTACCGCCACAGCAGTTAAATCTTTTGGTGTAACTTGTGCTTCACTTAACGCATCTTGTAAACAAAGCGTAATTTGCTCCACATGATGACGACTTGCAACTTCTGGCACAACGCCACCAAAACGTTGGTGACTTTTAATTTGGGAAGCAACAATATTACTTAATATTTCATGACCGTCTTTAATCACTGCAACACTTGTTTCATCACAGCTACTTTCAACGGCTAAAATTAATTCAGAACTCATTTGTTTGAATTGGCCCCACTTTCTTTAACATAATTAAGGCATCTTCCCGTGGATTTTGATAATAATCTGCCCGTCGACTAATGACCTTATAACCATGCGCTAAATAGAGATTTTTGGCAGAAAAATTTCTTACCCGTACCTCTAAAAAAAATTGGTTTACTGAGGGAATTTTATCCACTAACTTCATTAAAAGACCGCCGTAACCTTTATTTTGCGTTGCAGGATGAACGGCCACGTTGGCAATTTCAACTTCATCAATAATTTTTTGATAAGCTAAAAAAGCTACTACTTGTCCTTTTTCTTCTATAATAAAATAATTGGTTGCAGCATTTTTTAAATCAGCGAGATATTGCTCTTTTTTCCAAGGACTTCCTGTTTGATAGGCAGCCTCTGCAATGTTATACAATGAATCTGCCAGTTCCGTCAAGTTGTAGTCCTTTTTTTCTTTAATCTTAAAATCAGTCAATGTATTTCACCATATCCAATGCATCTTCATTTGTTTGATCATAATAGGCGGTTTTAATTGCGCGTGAAACATATCCTAATTTGCGGTATAGGCGTTGCGCATCGCGATTACTTAACCGAACTTCCAAAGACATGGTCAAACAACCATTTTTTTTAGCAAAATGTTCCAGCTCTTGTAATAAAAATGTGCCAATGCCACTTCCTTGAAAATCTGGATCAACGGCAATATTGGTGATATGGGCATCATTACCAATAATACGGCATCCGCCAAAAGCTAAAATAGCTTCAGCTTCCACACATAAATACAAATGTGGTAGCGGTGAAATTAATTCTGACAAAAATGCTGATTTAGTCCAAGGTAACTTGCCATGGTAAACATTTCTTTCCACTGCTAAAAGCGCTTTGATGTCGTCATTTGTCACTTCGCGAACAAACCAGGCTGCATGTCCTGGATAAATCCTTTTTGGATAGCCTGCACTTTTAAAAGGTGGTTTTGGAAAAAGAGCTTTAAATTTTTTCAACATAATTTTCGTCACCTGACCAATCTTTGTGGGCAGCCAGCCATTTTTCTTCTGCTTCGACACGTTTTAAATATAGCGGTGAAAAAGTGTCAATATTGGTCACTGGTGCTTTTTTGGCACCCAATTCTGCTAAAACTGCACCACTGGGAAGTTGCCAATGGGAAATTTTATTTATTTTTGCAGTGGGTAAACTTTCACTTATCTCCGCGGCAAACTTTGCCACATCTTCTCCGACAAATAAAATGTCATCTTCATTTTTCAACTGTACTAGTAAATCTGCTAGTGCCATATGGCGATCTGCTTGAATCATTTGCAATTCATCTGCAACCCATTGATAAAGACCAGTGTATACATTGTTTCTTCTTGCATCAAATAATGGGACAATAACGCCTGCATAATTACGGCAATTGGCGGCAATTAAAGCCAAACTAGAAACACCAACCAACTCACAATGTAGTGTATCTGCTAGTGTTTTTGCTGTTGTGACACCAATTCTAAGCCCCGTGTAAGATCCAGGTCCCTGGGCAACTACGATGCGCTCAATTTCTTGTGGAGTTAATGCAACTTTTTCCATTAGCTCAGCAATAGCGGGCATTAACGTCACACTATGATTTTTATTAACATTTGTTGTAATTTCGCCTAAGACGATGTTTTCAGCCATCACGCTGACTGTTAAGGTTTTATTTGATGTATCAAAAGCCAATATCTTCACGGTGCTATCCTCTCCTTTAACTCTAGTGTATTTTACCACAAATTTAAAAAAGTTAAATAAACCTGCGTAGAGCCAATAAAAAATGCTACCGTCAGATATAAAACAACTGCGGTAACATCTTTCAACTAGTTTGTTTGTAATGTTGACTCTCTTAAAATCAGTTTCGTGCCAATTGTAATCTTGCGTGGCACGGGTGCTTCATCTTTTTCAATTTGTACCATCGTTTCTAGAGCTAATTCTCCCATCCACTCTGTCGGTACTTGAATGGTAGACAAAGCAGGCGTTACATATTTGGCCACGCTAACATCATTAAAACCAATAACTGAAATATCTGCCGGTACTTTTAAGCCTGCCTCGTGAATGGCTTTTAGTGCCCCAACTGCCATTGCATCACTTGCGGCAAATAGTGCGCTGGGAATTTCTTTTTCAGACTGCAAAAAATTTTTAACGGCTTGATAGCCACCTTCAACTGTAAAATCACCTGTGATTTCATACTGTGAATTTAAAAGCTTCAATTGCCGCAACCGTTCAGTAAACAAACGCAAGCGAGGGTCAGCAATTTCATTATGATAATCTTTCGTAAACTCTACACCAGCTAAAATAGCGATCTTTTCATGCCCTTCTTTGATGAAATGATCAATGACTAAATCTACTGCCTGATGAAAGTCAACAACTAAAGAATCAAACCCAGCTGACATTCCATCATAATCCACAAATAAAAGTGGTTGCTTCATTTTCTTTAGCGTTTTAATATGTTTGGCATCAAATTTTCCCAATGCGATGATCCCATCGGTTTTTGTCTCGGAAAGTTCAGATAAAGATTCTTTTACTAATTGTACGTTTAATTCTTCTGCTTTTCGTTCAATGCCTAAACGAATCGCCAAATAATACAAATCTTCCAATTCCTCTTCGTCGTTATACCACTGAACTAAGCGTAAGACTTGGTCTGCTTTTTTTTGCTTGTTTTTATATTTCGTATAATTGAGAGCTTCTGCTGCTTCAAAAATTTTCCGTTTGGTATCTTGTCCCACTGAAAGTCCAGCATCATAATTTAAGACTCGCGAAACAGTGGCCGGGGAGACGTTGGCTTTTTGGGCTATATCTTTAATTGTTGCCATGCTACACCTCCTTTAGTTTTATTTCTCGAGTTGTAAGTTAAAGATAAACAAATTTGTGCAGCTGATTTTTTAACGCTTAAAGTGTATCAGTAAAACGCAAAAAGGCTTGTTTCCCCACTTTATCCCGTTTAAAAACACCAGCATCTTCCAAAACACGGGCAAAAATTTGTCCAACTTCACCATGTATGATATCCATGGCATTTGTTGGCGTAAATTCATGGGTTTGCATCATCGCTTGTGCCCAGGTTTTATGGTAGTCGGCAATATTATTAGGTTTGCCTAATACATATTTTTCAACTTCTTCTAATTCAGGTAATAATCTTGGTGGTAAGACAGCTAGTCCCATTACCTCAATCAGACCAATATTTTCTTTTTTAATATGTTGCACATCTGGATGGGGATGAAAAATACCATCGGGGAATTTTTTTGAAACATTATTATCCCGCAATACTAAATCAACCTCATATAACTTTCCATTTCTTCTGGCAATGGGCGTTATCGTATGATGTGGCGTGCCATCTTCACTAAATGCTTTGACACAAACACTTTCATCTGAATAGTGTTTCCAGGCTTGTAAGATATACTCGCAAGCATTTATCATTTCAGTTTTGTCTGCTCCTTGCAACCGAAGAACTGACATCGGCCATTTTACAATTCCCGCTTTAATATTTGGAAAAACACTTAAATTAATTTCTTTTTCAAGGGGAGCTTTTGCCATCGCAAAGGTGTGCTTTCCACCTTGATAATGGTCATGGGATAAAATTGATCCTCCTACAATCGGTAAATCCGCATTTGAGCCCACAAAATAATGGGGTAAAACTTCAATGATGGTCAATAAACGTTCAAAAGTTGCCCGGCTAATTTGCATCGGGCGATGCTCTTCTGATAAGACAATGCAATGTTCATTATAATAGGCATATGGGGAATATTGAAATCCCCAACTCTCACCATTCAAGTTCATGCGAATAATGCGGTGATTGGTCCGCGCTGGATAATTCAGGCGCCCTTTATAGCCTTCATTTTCCATGCAAAGCATACATTTGGGATAATCGCCGGCTGTCACATTTTTCATTGTTGCAATTTCTTTAGGGTCTTTTTCTGGTTTAGAAAGATTAATTGTAATCTCTAATTTTCCATATTTCGTTTCAGCTGGAAAAACAATGTTTTTAGCAATAGCACGCGTTTTAATATAGTCATTTTCTTGACATAATTTAAAAAAGTATTCGGTTGCGGCTTTTGGTGTTTTAGCATAATGTTGGGCAAAAAAAGCATTAACAACTGAAGGCGGCGGCGTCAAAAAATCCATTAACTGCGCTTCCAAAATTTCTTTTTGGGCTAGACTATCTCCGATTACACCATTTTCTTTTGCCTTTTTTACTAATGCATCTAATAACTCTAAAGAATTTTGGGTCGCACTTTGTGGCTTAACCTCATCCAGACCATCCTCCCCAATTAAAGCAATAATCCGATTTTGTAAATATAAGCGGTCTAATTCCATATAACCACCGGCATGAATGGCTAATGTCGCAAAATCCACCACTATCTGGCTGATACTCATTATTTTACCTCCTAGTCTTCATAACCATGAGGATGACTAACGTGCCAATCCCAAGCTGTTTTAATAATATCTTTAATGTCGGTATACGCAGGTTGCCAGCCTAAAATTTCTTTTGCCTTGTCACTTGCAGCCACAAGTGTTGCAGGGTCCCCTTTTCTTCGGGGGGCAATTTTGGCAGGAATTTTTCTACCCGTAACTGCTCTAGCGGCTTCTAGCATTTCCTTAACGGAATAACCATTATTACTGCCAAGATTAAAGACATTGCTTTTGTTACCTGCTTTTAAATATTCTAAAGCTAAAATGTGCGCGGCAATTAAATCTTCTACTTGAACATAATCACGAATACAAGTGCCATCTGGTGTTTTGTAATCATCACCGAAAATCTGCAACGCCTCTCTTTGCCCTAAAGCAACTTGTAAAATAATCGGTACTAAATGGGTTTCCGGATCGTGATCTTCCCCAATTGAAGCATCTGCTTTAGCTCCGGCAACATTGAAATAACGCAAGGCAACGTATTTCATCCCGTATGCGTTGTCACACCATTTCATCATTTTTTCCATCATCAGTTTACTTTCCCCGTATGGATTTTTGGGTGCAGTTTCAGCCGTTTCTTTAATTGGTACAACTTTTGGTTCGCCATAAGTTGCCGCAGTAGAAGAAAAGACAATATTTTTTACATCATTTGCTTGCATCACTTCTAATAAAATTTGCATTCCGTAGACATTATTATTAAAATATTTCAATGGCTTTTCTACTGATTCGCCAACTAAAGAACTAGCCGCAAAGTGAATGACACCTTCAATTTTCTCTTTTTGAAAAACACTTTCTAAAAAGTCTTTATCCCGCACATCCCCTTCATAAAAACGCGCATCTTTATGAATTGCTTGTTTGTGCCCAGTTAATAAATTGTCCACAACCACCACGTCGTATCCTTTGGTAATTAATTGATCCACTGCGTGAGAGCCGATATAACCAGCTCCGCCTAATACTAAAATTGACATTTTAAAGCCTCCATTTTTTATTTTAATTTGCGGGCACCATCATCAATACTCGCTTTGTAAATATCTGTAGCATACCCGATCTTCTCTTTGTAGGCAGCTTTTACATTTTCAGTAAAATGCTCAAATTCACTTTCTTTAACAAGTGCAATCGCACAGCCACCAAAACCTGCTCCAGTCATGCGCGCCCCTAATACACCTGATTGCGCTTGGGCTGTAGCTACTAGAGTATCCAACTCAATACCTGTCACTTCATAATCATACTGCAAAGACGCATGAGATGCATTTAATAATTTACCAAAAGTTGCTAAATCACCGTTAACTAATGCCATCTTGGCTTTTTTAGTCCGTTCATTTTCAGTAACTGCGTGTTTTGCTCGTTTAATGAGAACCTCATCCCCAATTAAATCCGTATTATTGAAAAATTCTGCTTCTGATAACTCACCTAATGATCTAATCGGTAATTTTGTTTGGAGGCGACTCAAGGCTTCTTCACATTCACTTCGGCGTTCATTGTATTTCGAGTCAGCTAATTCACGGCGTTTATTCGTATTCATAATCGCCACAACGTATTTACCAAATTCCGCTGGAACCAATTCATATTCAAGTGTATTTGTATCCAGCAAAATGGCATGATCCATTTTTCCCATACCAATTGCAAATTGATCCATGATACCTGAATTGACACCAATAAATTTATTTTCTACGCGTTTACCTGTTTGGACTAATTCAATCATTTTGACATCAAGGTTAAATAAATCTTGTAAGATTACCCCTGTCAAAAGCTCAATCGATGCTGAAGATGAAAGACCTGCTCCATTTGGAATAGTACCATAAAAAAGAATTTCCATGCCACTTTCAATTTGAAAGCCATCACTTTTTAAAAAGCGCATCATCCCTTTTGGATAGTTAGTCCAATCGTGTTCTTTACGAAAATCCAAATCATCAATTGAAAATTCAATAATTCCTTTTTCCGGGAAGTTTTCCGAATAAAGACGGACTTTTTTATCCTCACGTTTTCGTGCTAACCCATAAGTACCGATTGTAATTGAAGCTGGAAAAACATAACCGCCATTGTAATCTGTATGTTCGCCAATTAAATTAATTCGGCCTGGAGCAAAATATTCACCGGTTGATTTATTACCAAATTTCGCATTAAAAAGTTCTTGTAAGTCTTTTGTCATCAAAAAACACCTCATCATTTTTGTTTAGTAAATTTATTATAATTTATTTACTAAATATTTTCAACGATTATTTATTTACGAACTTAATGCCAGTCACTAACTAAAAAAAGCGTTTAGCTTTTATTTTTAGTGAACTTGTTACATAATATAATAAAAGTATGAACGGAGTGATTGGGATGAAAAAATTTGTATCAGGTGTCTTAGTCGGTACTTTGGCTACCGTTGCAGCAGCAGGTGCTTTTGTAGCAACTGTCAAAAAACAAGTAATCGATCCTATCGATGAAAAAGAAGCGATGATTGAAGAAAACCGAAAAAAAGCAATGCGTAAACGCGTTGCCCGCTAATAAAAAAATCACACCATCAACTGGTGTGATTTTTTTAATGTATCTCTAAGGACTGCTTATCTTAGTAGTCTTTTTTCTTTTAATCTATTTACTGATAAATAAAAATTATGTTTTGCGGTTTAAATATTCTGCTAACACAACCGCTTGATTATGCACTTCATCTTTAGCGCCATATAACAACGTTACTTTTTCTTTTCGCTGAACAATTGTCGTAAGTTGGGCAAGTGCAGACTTAGCCGGCTCAGTTTGCAACTCCGCGATATACTTTTCTTTAAAGACCGGAAAATTTTCTGGCTTGTGGCCAAACCATTTTCGCAATTCTGTTGAAGGAGCAATTTCTTTTAACCATTCATCCAAGTGTGCATCCACTTTTTTAATGCCCCGCGGCCAGACTCGATCAACTAAAACGCGAAAGCCATCTTTTTTTTCGTAGTCGGCATAAATTCTTTTTGTCGTAATCATGATTAATCCCTCCTTTCTTTAGTCTAGCACTTCTTGGTAAAACCGCCCAATAAAAAAAATACTGGACTAAAAGCCAGAAGTGACCTTTGTTCCAGTATCAAAAATTTAACTGTTTTTCTTTTTAACTTTTCCTTCCCAGCTTTGGTATCCACCTTTTAATAAGTAAATATCTGTATAGCCGGCTTTACGCAATTTGTTGGCCGCTCGTACTGCAATTGCTCGTTTTTGATCATAAATGTAAACTGGTTGATCTTTACGAATACTACCAATTGAATTTTTCAAAACAGAGTAGGGAATATTACGGGCACCTAATACATGTCCGGCATCAAACTCATCTTTTTCCCGAACATCAACGACTTGTGCTTTACGCATACCTTCTCGAAAAGTCTCTTGATCAATTGTTGTAGCAGATTTTTTAGCCATAATTCGAAGATACAATTCATTAATTCCGATTCCTAATAAAATTGCAATTAAAACAATATCAATAATAATAATTGGAGACATCTTTTGCTTTCCTTCCTATTTCACGAAATCTAATGCTAATGAAGCTGCGCCAATAACGCCTGCTTCGTTGCCTAGTTGTGCTAATTTAATACTGGTACTTTCAGTTACTTGTGGGAAAGTAAATTCAGCAAAGTACTTTTCAACGCGACTACGTAAAAATTCCCCTGCTGCTGAAACTCCACCACCTAAAACAATTGCAGATGGATTTAAGGTGTTGCCTAAATTACCACATGCTAAGCCTAAATAAAAGCAGACCTTGTCAACGACCATTAAAGCAAAGGCGTCACCTGTCTGGGCATAATCAAAAACATCTTTAGATGAAATATCATACCCTTCATCTAGTTGCGCTTTTAATTTCGAATCCCCTGCGTACTCTTCAGCTAAATGACGGGCTACCCGTACAACACCAGTAGCAGAAGAAACGGTTTCTAAACAACCTTTTTTACCACAAGTACATTGGAAACCTGCTGGATCAACTGTGACATGGCCGATTTCACCGGCACAACCTGCAACACCGTGTAATAAATGACCTTCAGCGATAATACCACCACCAACGCCGGTACCAAGGGTGATAAAGATAACGTCTGGGTTATTCTCCCCAGCACCTAACCAACGTTCGCCCAAAGCTGCAACATTGGCATCATTGTCAATGGCAAAAGGAATTTTAGTTCCTGCTTCAATTTGTTCTTTAACAGGTTGCAAGGTCGTCCAATTTAAATTGTAAGCCCCAATTACTGTTCCTGCATTACGATCAACACTACCTGGTGTTCCCATTCCAATTCCAACAAAATCTGCTGGTTTCATGTTGTATAAGGCTAAATGATGGTTAATTGATTCCACGATTTCTGGTACGATATGACTACCTTCATCCAATATGTTGGTTTCAATACTCCATTTTTGTTGAATTTCTCCTGCGGTAGTTAAAATTGCGAATTTTACTGTAGTCCCGCCTAAATCAATTCCGATAATTTTTTTGTCCATGTACAATTATCCTTTCTGCCGACTTTCTTCAATGCGATGCTCTCGTTTTAATATGCGCCAGCAAGTTAGATACGTATCGTGATCGATTAAACGACCATTGTATAAATTTTTTAATTCAATTAACATTAATTCGATATCATAAATGCGCTTGCCTACATAAATATAAATACCAAAACGTTTAAATAATTGCTGAACATCGTAAAGAGTTTCCATTTTACACACTTCCTCGCATATTATACAAGCAATCCATATTTTTTTAAACCATATAAAAGACAAATCACGAAAAGAAATACAAAAACAACACCGCAAATGACTCTTGTATGAATTGAAAAACGACCGTGATTTTGTGGTAGCGCTACGACATTCCCTAACAATAGCCCACCGATAACACCGCCGATATGTCCCCAGATATCAATCGATTGATCAAAAATACCAAATAATAAACTAAGACCAACAAAAAGGGCAAATTGTCTGACCATGCCTTGCACAGCCGGATTATTGCGGAAATAATATCCTAATAACAAAAAGGCCCCAAAGACACCAAAAATTGAAGTGCTACTACCAGCTGAACGGATGCCTGCGTTATTAAATGCAAAACTGACTGCATTTCCCATCACGCCGCTTAATAAATACAAAACAAAAAAACGCCAATGGCCATAGATGGCTTCAACTTGCTGCCCAATAAAATATAATACAATTGAATTAACAGCAAAATGGGTCAGTGAAAAGTGGATAAATATCGGTGTTATAAAGCGCCAGTATTGGTGAAGATAGGCGACAAAAGGTCCAAACATCACACCACGAGCTTCAATTTGTAGACTGGGAATAAACATAAGCAAATAAACGACTGTTTGAATTGCTAAAAAGCTGTACGTAACAACCGGCCGATTAAGCCAGCGTTTTAATGTCATTTTCCATTCGTTATTCATAAACAACCTCACTTCTATAATCCGTAATTATTTTTTTTACCGGAAGATCAAATTTCTCAGGCTGCCAATCCTCAACAATCTGCTCGTTAAAAACCAAACTAACCGTCTGTCCTTTATAATCCATTAAAAAGCGATCGTAATACCCGCCACCAAAACCAATGCGATAACCGCGACTTGAAAAAACGATGCCAGGAACTATTAATAAATCAATTTCATCTTTTGCTACTGTATCAGTTATTAGTGGTTCTTGTACACCAAAATTAGAAACGTGATAGCTTGTATCTTCAACAACCGGATGAAAAGTCAATAAACGATTTTGTAAAGCTTTGGGGGCAACCATTTGTTTACCTTCTTGAAAAGCTCGTTGAAAAATTGGCTGCGTATCTAATTCTATGTCCGTTGCACGGATAGCTGCAATACAATTTGCCTCTTGCCATAGACGACTGGCAAATAACAATTGCAAAATAATGGTTTCTTTTTCTTGTTTTTTACCTTTATGAAGAGCTAATTCTTGCAACTTAGCAATTCCTTTTTGGCGTAACTCTTTTTTATCCAAATCCATCGCTCCTTATTCAGGATATTTTCCAAGTGAAATCTCGCGATACGTCATCTTAACAGACTAATTAAGACTCTAATTGCATGGTATCGAAAAAATAAAAAAATAGCAAACGGCTGGAAAATACCAAAATGCCTGCATTTTCATTTTAAGTAAAAACAAGACAAGTAGTAAGTAAAAACAAACCTTACCCCTTGCCTAATTCTAGTAATCCTAAAGAGGGTAGCAATTCATTACCGATAGTCTTATACCTTGGGCTTTTGCACCAATAAAATCAAGAAATAAGGTGCACCACAAATGGCAATCATTACGCCTGCAGGTAATTCACCACCAGTTAAAAGTAATCTGCCTAAGGTATCAGCGGCTAAAACAATTACAGAACCAATCAATAAGGTTAATGGAAAACGTTGTTGCGCTCGCCCTTTTACTAAAGTCTTCGCAATATGAGGTGCCAAGAGTCCAACAAAAGCTAAGTTTCCGCAAAATGCCACGCAACTGGCTGCTATCGCCGCCCCTAAAAATAAAAAACGAAGGCGAACGCTGCGAACTTTTACACCTATGCTGAAAGCCTGCTCATCGTTTAACTGCAATAAGTCTAAATAAGGCAACTGTCTGAATGTGACCCCAAGTAAAAGGATAAGCCAGCTGAGTAAAATAAAAACATAACTCCAGTTTGCCCCCCATAACGAGCCTGCAAGCCAATTTGTTACAAAACGATAGCGATCTGGTGCCACTTTAATCGTGCCCAATAAAGTCAAAGCGCCAAAACCAGCGTTCACAGCAATCCCTGCTAATAATAATTTATCCAAAGTTAAAAAAGGACCTTTTTGATAGGCAATCCCATATACTGCAAAGACCGCAATCAAACCACCTGCTAATGCTAATAGCGGCAGCAAAAAGCCACTCCCTTGAGCAAAAAAACCAAGATAAATCAGTACAAAAAAACCGGCACCACTATTAATTCCCAGTAAAGATGCATCTGCTAAATCGTTACGGGTCACACCTTGCAATAAATATCCCGCTGCGCCCAGGCCGGCACCACCTAAAACAGCTAAAATAGTTCGCGGTAGCCGCAACTCAAAAACTGTTAATTGCAATGCATTACTAGCCTTTCCATTGATCAATAGTAAAATATCATTCAAAGTTAAAATTTGACGTCCAAGTATAATGCTCAGCCAAAGTAAAATAAGGAGTAAACCAAGGACAATGCCATACACATATTTTTTTTTCACGCTCGACTCCTCCAAATCTTTAGGAGTAAAAATGGAACCCCGACAATTGTAATCAAAAGTCCTAAAGGTGTTTCAAATGGCGGATTTAAAAGGCGGGCTAATAAATCCGCTAACACTACAAACAGCCCCCCGCCAACCAAAACTAATGGCAATAAACGGCGATAATTATCTCCTGTAAAATAGCGCAAGACATGAGGGACCATCAGTCCGATAAAACTGATGGGGCCAACAAGTGCCACCGCAATTCCAGCCAAAATAACGACAAATAGTAAAGTAAAAAAACGAATACGCCCCGGTTTTTTTCCTAAAGCTAATGCATTGTCATCCCCTAAAAGTAATAAATTAATGCCCCCGGCAAGAAACAAAATGCCTGTTACTGCAATTAAGTAAAGCAGCCAAACTTGTTTTAATTGCTCCCAAGTAATATTGGCGACTCCACCAACAAACCAAAAGGCAATATCTTGTTGCAAATCAAACAAAAGCGACAATGCCTGACTAAGTGCGGTAAAAAGACTGCTAATCGCCACCCCGGCCAACACAAGACGCGTTGGTGTCAAGGTGGTAACAGAACGGCGGCTGACCAAAAAAATTAAAAAGGCGGCTAAAAAAGCACCCGCAAAAGAAAACCAAATTGTTTGATTAATTGAAGCCTTGGGCCACAAAATAAAAACAAGCGCCAAGCCTAACGAAGCACCGCTGTTAATTCCTAATAAACCAGCATCAGCTAGTGGATTTCTAGTCACCCCTTGCATAACTGCTCCACTTAAAGCAAATGCACTTCCCACAAAAAAAGCACCGATAATGCGAGGTAAACGTAAGTTCACGATTATTTGTTGGGCTTGATTGTTTTTATCAAAGTGAAAAAAAGCACTTATAATTTCACGAATAGAAATATCAGCAGCTCCATTTGTTAATGATAAAAATAGAACTAAAAAAGCCGCGATTATTAAAAATCCCCAGACCAAAATAAAACGACTAATCTTCATCTTCTGTCTCCTGCAATTCATAATTCATTAAAAGCGGTTTTTCCGTTTTGATATCTACTGTTAATTCCGCCTTAATGGCAAATAATTGCGCCAAAATTTCAGTGGTCATGACGTTTTGTGGTGTCCCATTAGCTATAATTTGACCTTGTTTTAAACCAATTAGGATATCAGAAAAACGGGAAGCCAAATTTAAATCGTGGATAGACATGACAATCGTTTTTTGATACTTTTGATTGATTTTTTGAAGTAGTTGTAAAATTTCCAACTGATGAGCTGGATCTAAAAAAGTTGTTGGTTCATCCAAAATCAAAATATCTGTATCTTGTGCTAATGCCATTGCCAACCAAACACGTTGCCGCTGTCCACCCGAGAGAGCTTGTAATGAACGTTGGGCTAGATTTTCAAGGCCGGTTGCAGAAAGTGCCCAATTAATTGCCTCTTGATCTTTTTGATCCAATTGTCGCAGTCCCTTTTGATAGGGGAAACGTCCGTAAGAAACTAATTCTCTAACTGTCAACTCAAGATTTTGTTCCGTGTTTTGTGCAAGTAAAGCGATCTGCTGTGCCACTTCTTTTGTCGGTAACGTTTTGATACTGACACCATTTAGATTTACTACCCCTTTTTGTGGCTGCATAATTCGCGCCAATGTTTTTAATAGTGTCGACTTGCCACTGCCATTTGGTCCAATTAACCCAATTATTTTTCCTACTGGTAATTGGAGCGACAACGATTCAATAATAATTTGTTTTTGATAACCAACAGTTATCTCTTTTGCTTCCAAGGTAGTCATTGTAATTCTCTACTTTCATTGATAATGATTATCAATTATCGCTTTAATTTTTCAATTCGTCAATAGTAGGAAAATTGATTTCATCGCATTTGTCATAAAAATAAAATTGACAAAAAAGAGAAATATGCTAGTATCTTTAATTGATAATCATTCTCATTTAAAGAAATAAATACCTGAATTTGCTTTACAAGAAAGGAAGTCATTCATGAAGAAGTATCAAAAAATTACCACCGGTTTAGTATTATTAGCTAGTCTTTTATTATTTGCAGGTTGTGGGACGGAAAATAAAGAGTCCACTCAAAAAGAAAGTCGGACACTGACCGATCAATTGGATCATAAAGTTGAAATTCCCAATAATCCCAAGCGAATTATTGGCAGTTATTTAGAAGATTACCTAGTAGCATTAGGAGAAAAACCAGTTGCCCAATGGACTGTTGGGGGTGGATCTCGTCAAGATTATTTGCGTAAGGATCTAAAAGATGTTCCTTTAATTAATTATGACTTACCTTATGAAGATGTTTTATCCTATGAACCTGATTTATTATTAATTGAATCAAACGGTTTAGTCGAAGGGGGAAAATACGATAAATACGCCAAAATTGCTCCAACCTATGTTGTTAAAAACGGCGAAAAAGTTACTTGGCAAGCTAAATTAACTGACGTTGCCAATGTCTTGAACAAACAAAAAGAAGGCAAAAAAATCATTACGGACTATGAAAAATTAGTAGCTGAAACTAAAAAAGATTATGCCAAAAAAATAGAAGGTAAATCTGTCGCTGTTTTGTGGGTAACCAATAACTCTGCTTTTATGGTTGCTGACACACGTTCCAGCGGTGATCTGTTGTATCAACAATTAGGCTTTAAAGTTCCGAATCTAACCAAAGAAATCAGCGAAAAAGCAACTTCAGATTGGTCGGCGGTTTCACTAGAAAAATTAGCCCAAATTGATTGTGACTATTTAATTCTTGTTAATAGTGACAAAAAAGCGGCAATGTTCAAAGATCCTTTATGGCAAAATATTCCCGCAGTAAAAAATGGGAATTTATGGGAATTCGGCCCTGAAAAAAGCTGGTTGTATAATGGCCCCATCGCGTATCAAAAGATGATTGAAGATGTCAAAGCAAAACTAAAATAAATAAAAATGGCACCTGCTATAGCTGTTGTATCGCCTAAAAAATTAGCTTTTTACGCTAATTTTGGGAAAATTACTACAGTAGCAGATGCCATTTTTTATGCTTTTATGTTATCACAAAAATCAAAAAGCACTTTTCCGTTTTTGTCTGATTGCTCAAAGTCTGCAATTGCTTGTTTGAATTGTATCAATGAATAAAATGCTGAAGGTCGTGGTAAATGCCAAAGTCCACTTTTCAAGTAGTAAAAAATTTCTGTAAAAGTCTGCTGCCATTTGGCATTTGTGATACGGTCTAGCCAATGACGCAAATGAAAAATTTCTACCGAAATATCCAACTGGGTAGTCAAAAACTGCCAATCAACCTGCTCTCCTGACAACAATCCTATTGTACGAAACTTTCCTCCTGCTGTTACACACTCAGCCAAAATATTGCCTTGTTGACCACCGATAGAGTCCACTGCAGCCTGAACCCCTTTTTTATTGGTTATTTTTGTGACGGTAGCTTTTATATCCTCTTTAGCTGAATTCACAACAAAAAACAGACCAAGTTTTTCTAGCTCTTTTCGCGCCTTCTCATTTCGTACTACGCCAATCAATTTAAATCCTAGTATTTTTGCAAGTTGGATAAATGATTTACCGATCGAAGAATTTGCAGCGTTGATGATTAAGAAATCATCTTTTTTTAACTTAAATTCCTCCACACACAACACCCAGGCCGTAACCGGATTGATATAAGCCTGACTGGCAGTGATAGAATCAATTTCTTCAGGAATCACGATCGCATAATCCGCCTGTGTCACTACAAATTTCTGCCAAGTTCCCTCTCCTCGTAAAGGTAAGACTCGTTTATTTAACAAGTGCTTATCTGACTCATTGTGCACACGTCGGACAAGTCCCACACCTTCATAGCCAATAAGGCTGGGTAAAGGAGTTCGGTGGGCATAGGCACCAGTTATTGGGATTAGATCAGATGGATTGATTGGTGCATACAACATCTCAACTAAAATTTCCCCCTCATTCAAACTTGTAAGCTGCTTATCTTTCATTTGAATAACTCTAGCTGGTTGACCAAATGAATCAAAATAAAGTTGTTGATTATTCATAAATCCTTTTTTCCGCCTTTGTCTGTAATTTTACTAGTTCTAACGAAGTGAAGCCTCTTTTTTATTTCAGCTAGGTGTGAAGACATTCATCTATTCTAAACTCCTGTTTACGGCTAAAAGGTAATCGAGAAGTAGCTTTTTTCTCAAATTTTCACCTATAAAAAGACAGTTTAAAAAGCTGCTATTTTACTTCATTAAAAAATAGACTCCCTTAAGAATAACATGTTACTACCTAACATTTTTGTTCGTTGAACTGAATTTAATAGGTTTGCTCATCAAAAACGACTATACTAAAGAAAACATTTATAAAAACGAGGTGTGTCTAATTGAAACTTTATCATAATTTTGTTGCCAATCTTAAATTAAGACGCTATGTTGTGTTGTTGAGCATCATTTTTTTACTTTATTTTGCCCGTAGTCTTATGACACCAATCTTATTAACCTTTATTTTCACCTATTTGGCTATTCATTTTGTACAATTGGTCCAACGCTTGATCAAAATTAAACCCATTTTTATCGTGGTTGCCTTATATGGTGGAACACTATTACTTTTGTATATTGCCTTAACCAACTATATCCCAATCTTATTTCACCAAACTTGGCACATGGTCGATACGGTCATAGACTTCTACGACAACCAACCGACTAATTCCAATCAAGTCCTCGACTGGATTTTACAATACGTCCAACGGAGTGAATTTCTTGACCAATTAAAAGGCGGCGCCAGCTTTATCATTGGGTACCTCCACGATTTTGGCAAACTCGCTGTTTCGCTAGCTTTATCTTTTTTACTGAGCTTCTTTTTTACCGTTGAATTAAAGAAAGTAAAAGATTTCTCAAAATTATTTTTTACTAGTGATTTTGGCTGGTTTTTCCAAGATATATTTTACTTTGCCCAAAAATTTATTAACACTTTTGGCGTCGTTTTAGAAGCACAATTTTTTATCGCTATCGTAAACACCGTCATTACGGTTATCGGCTTAGCCATTATGGGATTTCATCAACTACCAAGTTTGGGCTTAATGGTCTTCTTATTTAGTCTCATCCCTGTTGCTGGAGCCATTATTTCAAGTATTCCGCTGTCATTTATTGCCTATTCACAAGGGGGAATGTGGGACTTAATTTTTATCTTATTCATGATTCTTGGCATCCATATTCTAGAAGCCTATGTCTTAAATCCCAAATTTATGTCAAGCCGTACAGAATTACCCATCTTTTACACCTTTGTGATTCTCTTAGTGGCAGAGCGCCTTTTTGGAATTTGGGGCTTAATTGTTGGCATCCCAATTTTTACTTTCTTCTTAGATGTTATGAAAGTCAAAAAAATTCCGCATTCAGAAACTTGAGTAAAATAATTAAACTCTAAGAAAGATTTTCCCTCTTATAGCGCAATAGTAAAACTTTTAACACGTTAGAAAACACTTTGGTCCATTATTTTTCAACAACACACCTTCAGCCCTTTTCTAACCTGTGCTTTTATGAAATCTGATAGATTTTAACAAAAATCTAAAAAAAATAACTAAAAGTAGATTTCACCTGTTACTAACTGTTGGTCTTTAAAAAATTAAGTTGATTAATACAAGTCTTTCACTAATATTTAGTCTAAAGAAAGTGTTTTATTAAAACGATTGGCTTTTGACTAATGTATAATATTAAAAAGGAGCTGACAAGCCTATGCGTGATATCATTGTTATAGTAGGCACTTTTGCAATAATTGGTTTTGCTGCTTGGGGAAGTGTTATGGAAGGTAAATGGTTGAAAGAAAAAATAAACAAGAAAAATCATAAGCAATAGCTTTGATTTCCGCTAAAAAAAGAAACCCTCTAAAACACTGGTCTTAAAGGGTTTCTGAAACGATTATTTAGTTTCGCGGTGTAAACGCCCTGTCTAAATAGGGTTGATTTCTTAGCACTTTATCCTTGGTATATCAATAAACCTCACCTTTTGATTGATTTGATTAAATTCTTTTACGAGACTAAAACTAGGTCAATCATATAGTCATTTTTTTCTTCTATTAAATAATCTCTATTTTTTACTTTCATAATTTTATTCGTCATTACAGACCTACTTTGTTACAATTAATTATGAAAAAAGTGAAGGCGGGGATTTAAATGAAAAAGGTGTTATTAGTAGTTTTAGTTTTAGCTGGATTTTTTGTATCAGGTTGCTCAACAACCAAAGAAACAAATTCAAACGAAATAAAATCGTCATCCTCTACTGAACCAACTACCGAGATAAACGCTTCTACTCAAAACAGCAGTGAAAAAGATGCTTTTGAGATGTCTTTTAAAGATAAAACTTTGACCGGCGTTAATTATAAATTAACGATTGATAAAACACAGGTCGGACATAATAATTCTACTGATGAAGATGGACTTATCATTTGGTATACGGTAGAAAATAAATCTGAAGATAACCTAGTTCCTAATGACATACTTTCGTTACTAACCTTCAAACAACAAGATGGAACATCTGAATTTGATTTAACCGAAGATGTAGGTAAATTTGATGCAGCAGAAGCTCTATATCCTATGTATAATGATGATGGGAGCACTGTTGAAGATGTTGATACTTATAATACGGCGATTTCCGAACAAAATAAATTCTATGAGGAATTTGAAGAAAAAAGCTATGCTGAATTATTACCAGGCAAAAGCGTGCAATGCGCAATAGGAATACTTTTAAATAATACTGATAAACCCGTTAATGTATCACTTTCAGAAGATATGCCAACAAGCGAGAATGAACCTCTTGTAATTAACTTATCGAAATAAATGATTGCTAATTAAACAAAAAAATAACCCCGGTCTCTTAATTGAGACCGGGGTTTTACTAATTAAACTTTCTTTACATATTCTAAATTAGCTGTCATAAATCCTACTGCTGTTTTGGCCACACGAATGCTACCGTATTTTGGTAATTCTCTAAAATAGATTCTGCTACCTTTCGCAAGTCGAACTCGTCGTTTTGACTTACGACCAACATCGTCAAAAAGATATTCATATCCAGCTGATCCAACTTTGATTACCTCATAAGTTCCAGGTTCTGTTGCGTATTTAGCCATAGTGGTAGTTACCTCCATTCCCTTTTCAACATCTTTTTTAAACTGTGCTCGGCTAATTCCCCATTTTGCTAAATAAGGATAAGGGTCAACGTGATCACTGCCATTATTGGGTTGATGTTTAGTACAATACTCGTGACTTAAAATGCCTACATTTCCAGCATCTACTTTTAAGGGGATTTTAGCTTCCATAGCTAACTGGCGCAATAATTCTACGTATAATTTATAATCGCGAGTGAATTCAGCTTTCGTCTTATGACTTTCGATTAATTCTACGTGTGCGTATCCCCAAGCGTTCCACCCACCGCCAACATCATAAGCACCACGATTAACAGGAGCCGTTTGGATAATACGACCATTACCAACTACGTGACTAAAAAAACCACTTTCAACAGGTCGTCTCATATGATAGTCTGCCTCATTTTGAGCTGTTGAACTGGGATTTCCCGTTGAATGTGCATGAATTTGTCCGTACGGTTTAACTCCGACTTGTGGCAAGCCTTGCCGAATTTGTTTTTCAATTTTTAAAGCCATCTCATTTGTCTCCTTTCACGAACCCTGCACCTAAATCATAAAAACCGCCTGCAGCCAAACCGGCGATGAATCCGCCCCATCCATACAGCACTATGTCTGCTGGTTGGAATGAGATTGCATAAACAACGCCAATAAAAATACCAGTGACAACATTGATCACTGGCAACCATTTATTATTTGGAATTTGGTTCTTGATCAGCTGTGTAGTGGCCAAAACTAGCACACCAATAGCTGTTGCTGCTGTTAAAATATTCTCCATTCTATTTACCACCTTTCAAATTTTCCAATTCAGATACCAACATTTCGTTCTCATCTTCTAATCGCTCGATTTCTTTTTGGTAGAAAGCAATTTCTTTTTCGTACTTTTCTTGAAGTTTTTCCAATTTGTCTTCTAAACGATCAACCTTACTTTGCAGCTGATCATTTAGCTCCTTGTACTGCTGAAACAGTTGCACCGCATTATCATTGTTAGTTTTTGCGAGTGTTGTGCTGTTTGTGGATTTCGTTGCAAATAGAGTAGCTATAGCCCCAATGGCTGCTCCTCCTAATGTGATGATCCATTGATACTCACCCATCTAGATCACCCCACAAAGCAAGCAGAAAAATGGCAATATTAATGCATAACGCCATAATCCAGCTACTATTTTGGAAACCACTAATTGCTCGCCAAGCGTAGGCTAATAGCAAAATCATCCAGACAAATTGGTAAAAAACTAAAAGAAATGAACGATACTGTTTTTTACCAAGAAAAAATAAAATGACACCGATAATTCCCGCGACCATAATTGGCACAGAAAATACGGCATCATCTAAAACGTTCATGATAAAAGCGTATGTGGACTTATCTTCCAACAGACCAGGATGGATTAAAAAATTCAACCCTACCCCTGCTGTCGTCAGGGCAATTAATATAAACTGCCAATCCTGGCGCAATCTCTTTTTTAAATCTGACATACCTCACCAACTTTCCGGCTTTCGACTTTATTTAGAATTCGCTGCCGCTAAACCTTCAAAATCAGCGACAAGTTTGTCTTTAATCATTTTAGAATAGCCAACCAATCCGCCAGTATTTGAATTAAACTCATCCATTGTCAAATTAACTTTCCCAGCAATGTTATTGCCACTTTCAAATTCTGCAGTGAAATTGACTCCTACGTTCATTGGATCAGAATAGTAGTCAAATACCATATTTGTGATTTTAAAATTGTTATTCATATTATTTTTCCTCCGGATAAATTTTATTTGATATACTCGCTTTGAAAGCGAGGTGAAAAATTATGGGATTGAGTCCACGAGAAGAACAGAAACTACCAAACTATGGGTGGGATTTTTTAGACAGACATTTGAAACTCCATTTGCAATTTCCGGGAAGCACAATTCAGGTTATTCCAGAACAATATGCTATGAATAAATCTGATATGCTTTTTGAAATGGAGAAAAATGGCTATCATGTCGATACTTCAGATCCTAAGAAATGGATAGTCTCTTAATCTCTCAAAGACCCACATTAGCTGTGGGTCTTTTTCATTTCAGATATAATCATTTGAAGATTATAAATATCAAACTCGTTTTTTTTAATTTGCGCTTCTAGATATGCGAGGTTACTTTTTAAAACATCTATTTCTTTTTCACAATTCATAGCTATACCTCCTTATTTTCAAACGCAGTGGTCAAGACAAAAAATCCTTGCGCGACATTACCAGATACTTCATCGTCAAATTCGATGATAAATTTTTCTAAGTCATTAAGGCGACTAGAGTATTCACCGTAGTCAATGACAGCATCTTCTTCTAGCAAATCAGCAATCTCTTTAGACGCTTCTGCATTACCTTTTGTTGATAATTCATAAGTCCCATCTTCTTTGACGATTGCTTCACCTTTATCGTCTTTTTCTGCATAGGCAATTACAATTGACTTACGATCTTCTGCAAATTCTTTTTGCTTTTTTTCCAAGATTTGCAACATACGTGACCGTGCAATACTCTGTTTTCCCTTCATTGTTAGATTTCCAAGAAATTGCTCTACATTGGCTAATTCTTTATTTTTGATTTTGATTTTCATCTATTTACCTCCTAAAAAAATTAAAAGAGCACTACAAGCTAAGCTACTTGCAGCACTCTAATCTCGTTTTCTAATGTTTCAACTTTTTTCTTTAGCTTGTTAATTTCTTGCTCGTGTTCTGTCAATATAACGTTGTGATACATACTGATGCGATCATAGGCTAAAGACTCGATCTCACCGTTTTCGTAGATTACGACTTCCGTTAGTTCCTTGGCCGCAAAGTCGTCAGCAATGAATCCATAGTATCTTTCTTTAGCCACTCCATCAGCTAACTCGCCTTTATCCCACCAGCTGGCTGGACTGAGATCCAGCACTTTTTTCGCCTTATTAATAACATCATTAGCGGTTTGGATGTCAGCTTTATACTTTCTCGCAGATGTGGAGCGTCCTAAAATCCCATCTGCCGTGATAATCATGTTGGCTGCTGATGAGTATGTCCGATTGTAGACAGCTTTTGATTGCACTACACGACCACCGTTCAAAGTTGAACCATCTTTGCCAACGCGAAAATCGGCTAATTCAGTTCGACCGGCGTTAAAGTAGATATTGGTCGATGCATCTAAAGCTTGGATAATAAATGCTTTTAGTGCTTTATCGCTAGCTATAGAGATATTCCCCAAAGTCTGCATGTCGTTTCTAAAGAAGCTTGTCCCATCGCTGAACAATTGGATATTCGAATTTTCGTAAGCTGTACCCATCGTGATTGCATCAGAAGTAATATCTACCCTGTTTTTTAAATTTCCGTTTTTTGCTGCGGTCCGAAACTTGGCGTAATCAGGTCCGTAAAACGTTTCATAATCAGCAATCCATGAGCCTTTAGTTTGGTTGGAATTTACGTTGTATAATCCGCCGTTTAGGTACATATGGCGATGTGAGATTCTCATATCCCCGTCATACCACCGGAAATTATAAGCGCCTTGATATGGATCGCCAAAATCAAATGTACCTCTCAGTCCCAAATTATCTGTTGTCATATTTAACCAACCAGAAACATTTAATGTACCAGTATTGGTGGTGATAGCAGATAATGTATTTGCTACGACTTTTGAAGCGTCGAGATTAATGATTTTTGCACTGCTAATTGATGCATTTTGAATTTTAGCATCGTTAATAGCTAGATTTGCAATCTTAGCATTCGTGACAGCCAGGTCTCCGATTTTTGCGGTCACAATTGCTGCATCGCCGATTTTTGCGGTGTTTACAGCAAGATTTGCTATCTTAGCATTCGTGACAGCTAAATCTTTAATGTTAGCTGTAGCGATTACCGCATTGTCTATTTTAGTTAGACCAGTGATCCAGACTTTCTCACCGGCTATTAAGACGCCTTCAGTTGATAGATTAATCTGATTAATGACTTCGCCTTTTTGGACTCTCAAATTAATTTGGTCTGAAAGTTGTGTGATTTGAGAGGCAGTCGCCAAATCTTCAGGCGCTGGCGTCCAATCTGGAATTATACTTCCCTCGACAAGAATCGGGCTAGAAAAGCTAAATGTTCCTCCACCAGCATTATATATTCTTCCTAAGATAACTGTCTTCACTGAATTGCTTGGCGTCTGAGTCCATTTAACCCAATATTTTTTCCATTCTGTTGTAAGATTAAAAACTGCTTGACCATCAGAGCCTGCACCTATATACCCTGTACTTGTTTCAGTTTTAGTCACTGAATTAGGATTATAAAGGTATGCTCTCAATACTTTGCTAGCTCCAGAAGCTTTTGCCCAAAAAGATAACGTATATTGATTTCCGCTCATTTGAGTGGTTGTCCTCCAGGATATAGTATCTGCATATCCTGATCCTGGTTCATCAATTTCAATTGTATAATTCCCCAAAAATGTTGGCGCAGAAATAACTCTCGCTGCTAGACTCAAACTAACTCCATAGTCAAAGCGTGATGAACCTCTGAGTAAGTTTCTCGTACCATTTTCTAAAATATTTAAGTCAGTCACAACACTCGTAATCTGATCTGCCAACTGTGTTACTTGTGATTGGTTAGCTTTAGTAGCCACAGTGGTGACTAATCCATCAACAGTTGCCTGCACACTTGTTAGTGCAGTAACTGTTGCCATGTCTTCCGGAGCCGGTGTCCAGTCAGTAGCTTTATTGCCTAACTCAAATTTTACGTTTTTTATGGTCGGGATTCTACCGCTATCATACGTGCCATAAAAAGCTAACAGTGCTTGTGATAAAGACATATTGCTGTTTTTAGGCTTAAACGTCACGGAATATCTCTTGTATTCAGTAGTAGCATTTATGGTAGTTATGCCAATATCATATCTTGTGCCTGAGCCATTTTGTGAATAAACATTAATGTAACCTGAAATTTTAGACTTCAGGTCAAAGCTGATTGTGTAGTGTTGGTCTAATCCATACTTGTCAATTAGCGGTGCCATATCCCATGCAGGGCTGTTTACAAACTCTCTTGAGCCTGTAAGTTCCGTTGTAGAATTTAAGAAATAGTTCCGTCCACCAACCTCTATACTGGCAACGTCCTGCTGCACGCTACTCAGCGTCAGGTTAAACTGACCAGCCTGCAATTCTAAAGCACTAATCTTAGTCGATTGACCGTCAGTTTTTGTCACCAGACCAGCAATCTTATCATACTGCGTCGTCAGCTCTGCAGTATGACTAATCACTGTCTGATCAATTGCGTTAACTTGCGTTTGATTTGCCTTTTGCGTGATTGCTTGGGCATTCGCACTAATTGACGTGCTATGCGTGTCGACAGTACCCTTTAACTGATTAAAAGTTGTTTGGTCTACCTTGACCGATAACTCTCCGTTAATAGCGTCAATGTCAGCAGTAATATTGGTAATTGTGCCCTCAAGCTCCGTAACAGTGCCTAATATATCGTTTGCCTTTACCATAGCAGCTTGGGCATCTGTTACAGCATTAGCTGACTGTTCGATGGCTAACTGTGCTGCCTGGTCAACCGCCTGGACTATCTGTCCTAAATTGGTAACACCAGCGACTGCCGCGTTAGCATCTTCTATAGCCTTAGCAGATTCCGTTTTAGCTTCTTCTGCTAATTGTTCTGCAGCTTCTCCTGCTGCCTTGGCTTCTTCAGCTGCCGCTTGGGCCTCTGCAGTCTCCTTAACTAAGTCCTCGATCATGTCTAGCAATTCTTGATTTGGCGCAGATGAAATTTGTAATTCCCAATCTTGCACACCATCTGTTTCAACATATTGCCAAATCTCAATGTCTTTACCAACTTTTTTAAACCATAAATCTCCAACCTTGGGATTTTCTGGTTCTGCATCATAATAATTGTGATTCCAATCGTTTGAGCTAAGAATTGATTCAAGCCACTGAACTTTTTGATTTAACGTTCCACGGTATTTCGTGGCATTTCCTGAGACAGAGTTAGTAGTTGCCTTTGATTCAGCAGATAAACCACCGTTAAAGTTCATACTGTACGATAAATTGGGAACGGAATACTGTTTACCGTTTCGATCAGTAACGTATATCCAATCACCAGCTTCTAAAGGAGGACACCCACGCCATTTCAATTCAAACGGAAAATAGTTAATAGATTTGACTAACTCCCACATCTGATTTAAAAGAGTTTGGGTCATAACCTTGTTTTCTAATTCAATTTGAGAACCGGTCGTTGTTCCAACTTTTAAAACATCGGTTTCTTCTTCACCAATTCGTACTGTAATGCCGCCAATTTTGTAGGAATTTTCGTTTTTGGTGAAACCCTTGAGTA
Source organism: Enterococcus sp. SMC-9 (assembly GCF_021011285.1). Classification (NCBI taxonomy): domain Bacteria; kingdom Bacillati; phylum Bacillota; class Bacilli; order Lactobacillales; family Enterococcaceae; genus Enterococcus; species Enterococcus sp. SMC-9. The sequence goes on from NZ_JAILYE010000001.1 coordinate 170,012, forward strand.
AGTAGCTTTCGGGAGTGATACCAAATTCTGTTGGTCGAAGCCGCCGGATTTCCAACTCCCCATCTCGATTGAAGCTGGCAAAGCCACCCTCAAACTGAGCAATAAGTCCAATTGCTTGTCTAAATGTATATCCTTCTGGCTTTTTAATTGCTCCAATACCCAAACTGGCAAAAGAAGCTTGATTGACTTCAACACCTGCTAGGTTGGCAATTTCTAAAGCAACCTCTCGATACGGTTTTGGATAAGTCAATTTCGAATCGTAAGCACCTTCAAGATAAATCATTTTGTCATTTGCGGTAATAGTTGTGACATTCGCATTTCGATCACGGTTAAATTCGGTGATATAAAAATGGCCGAGTTTTGAAAAATGATACTCTCCATCAACTAATATGCCGAGTTCTGGAATTACTTCCAAATCCTCCTTGATAGTTTCGATTATTGACGGAAAGCTTAATGTCACCGAATTCATATATGTTGAACCGATTTGATAAACTTCACCAGATATACTGCCAGAATCAAAAGAGAGTGAGGAAACATCCTCACTCCCATACGTTGTTTTATCTACCTTTACACGAATAGATAATTGTCGTGCCGGACTTAGCCATGCCTCTTTTACTGCATCGCTAATTGCAAGCATTCCCTCACCCCCTATTTTTCAATAAAACTCATTGTTAGACCTTCCCATTTGGGGAGTTTATCATTCCAAGAATAGCTTGGAGATGTTCTATCTCCAACATAGCATGTTTTCGTCATCATTCCGCCAGACATCGGGTCTGGATAGGTAACACTAAAAAAGACCCCCATGACCGCATTTAAGATCGTAGAAATCTCGTTATCAGTCAAAGGACCCCATTCAATATCCATTTTCCGCTTGGTGGTGATATAATCCCGGACCATATCACCATTAGCATTTCGGCCAGAATCTCCATCAACTGCCTGGATTCCGACTGAAAATTTCTTTGGAGTCTTGAGTCTGACTCCATTGACACTTAGATAACCAGCCATCTCTCAACCTCCTTAGATATTCAGCTCGGTATGTCCAAGCTGTTGATGGTATTTGTTGATCTCTTTGACAGCTATGCGACCAAACTCTTTGCCGCCAATGTTGATGACGATATCGCCGTTCGGTTCTTGAGTTGGCGTTGCTCCCATGGCAGAGATAGCATTCATCAACGTGGTCACCATCGCTGATGTGAAGTCTTGCATCCCGCCGCCTTGGTAGTTCATTTGGTCGTTATTGCTGAAGGTACTATTCGATGGTGCAAAGCTTGGCTCTTGGAAAATTTCCGGCAAGGTCAAAGCCGAACCAAACATATCCAAACCTAGGTACTCAATGGCCTGTTGAATCAATTCAACTGCTCGTTGCGGTTTTTCAAGCGGAATGACCATCTCTTTCTTATTACCTTCACCCATTCGGTAAAGTCCATCTTGTGTGACGAGACCACCGTTTTCGTATCCAACACCGCGATAAGCGTTAGCTAATGATCCGTAACGGCTTAACGCGTACCGCATCGAAGCCAAAATATTAGACAACGGATCCCAAATATTTTTATTGTAAGGACTACGAGCATAAGACCTAAAAGTTGGATCTATCACTTGCATTAGCCCCTTGGAAGGTGTGCCATTGATAGCATTAATATCCCAATTGTTGATTGCATTAGGATTACCATTTGACTCTGTTTTCATTTGATATAACGTTCTGTTGGCGTTCCCGACAGAATAGATACCTAACATTTTTAGAGCTTTATTTACGGTACCTCGCCATCTTTCTACACCACTACCTTGGTTTGCAATTTTTCCACCTTCAGTCCCGAAGTTTGCACCTTTCTTAGCGACATCATTTGCACCCAGCGACCCGTTAATATGGAGATGGTCATAGTGATCGTTGTCTGGCCATCTTGTCCACGTTCCACTAGCTCCAGTGCCTGACATTCCTTTTCTATCGCGAACTTTACCTTGAGTAATGACGTACGCAACTTGTGAAGGAAATTGTTCAAACGCGTAGTTAGCTGGTCCAAAATATGCTCTCGAGCCGTTCATGCTGGCTGGATAAGCAATATCAATCGCCATATGCTTTCCGTGTGAATATGGATCGCCATTTCGTTGACCCGAAGTGATTACCATTCCGGGGAATCGTTTCATCGTTTTCTGAGCAACATCATAAAGGTATTTGTAGACTCCCCAGCCGCCCATCGAACCATCGTGACTGCCATCTCCTCCACTTAAGCTTTCTTGATACGTTTTATATCCGGCATCGAATTTAGATTTAACCCAATTGTATGCCCCTTCAGCGATGGTACCGACAGACCCTTTAGCCATCGACAAACTTGGTTCAACAGCATTTTTCAAATTAACAAATTTTGAAACTGCAGCATTGAGAAGTTTCTTAGGATTAGAAGCATACGACCAAACATCAGATGCAATTTTTTTAGCACCATTCCATTTTTCTTTAAACCAATCACCAATACCACTAGCATATGCTGGAATCCCATACATAGCAGAAGTTTTGGGACCGCTTAAAACAGACGTTCCGGCTGGTAAGTTCACCATTAAATTTCTTTGTGCCGGGAAGATGCCAGTGCGACCATCTGGAGTCCGGAATGCTTCACGGTAATTATTGCCTAAGCCATCATTTACCATCGCTAATCCACCAGGATGATACCCAGTTCCCCTTGCGTATTTAGGTATGGTCCATAGAGTCAATTTGCTCTTTCCAGCTCCGACTTTTCCTAAAACCCAGTTTATCCCGTTAATAACACCATTCATCGCTTTACCGACAACGCCAACAATTCCATTACCAATTGATGCCGCGGCATTTTTTATAGATTTCACACCATTTCGTAAACCTTTAGCAATTCGTCCAGGCAAATCCGCTGCCCACGAACCGATTTTTCCAAAAACATCAGAAGCGGTTTTCTTCACGCCTTCAAGTGACGTTGACAAATTAGAACGCAAAGTTCGAAAAGCACTTGAAGCGCGATCACGAGCTTCACCAGATTTAGTAGTAACTTTGTCTTTCACATTGTCCCAAATCGTCTTAGTTTTAGACCATGTTTCGTTCCAACGATCAGAGACGTTGTTCTTCAATTCTCTAATACGACTTGATGCATTATCTTTTGCACTACGCGATTTATCGGAAACTTTTGAAGAAAAATTATCCCAAGTTTCCCGTGTATTTTTTTTGATATCAGCCCAACGGTTCTTCACATTGTCCCAAATCTCTGAAGCTTTTGTTTTGACGGTGTCTTTCGCACCATTCCAAGTTTTTGAAGTCCATGTAGTGACTTTCGACCATGTGTCCGATACTGTTTTTTTAATTTGATCGAATTTCAATGAAATTAAATCGCCAAGATCAGAAATTGCTTTTTTGGGATTTTTAACGGCATCTGCTACAACATCAAGAATATCGCTTAATTTCTTTAAAACCCGAATAAAGAATTCGAATTGTTCAATAATTAAAAACTTGGCAATTGTGATCAACGGTTGAAGGACTGTGTCCCAGAACCACTTGAAAATTGGTTTCAGAATCTCAATCACTTGATTCAGTACATCTAAAGCTCCAGCAAGTAATTCAAAGAATTTTGGAATATAATCTTCAATCACAAATCCTGCGAAAGGTAGTAAGACATTCTTATATAGCCACTCTAGCCCATCACCAATATTCTTTGTAATCGGTCGAATAGATTTTAACAGCTTATCAATAGACTTTAATAGCGGTGTAAAATCTAACGTTTTTGCCCAATCAGACGTCGCTTTCGTCATACTATTGATATTCCCTAGTAAATCGTCTACAACATCTAAGATTGTACCGAAGATTGATTCTCCAGTTTTTCCCTCTTTCCAAGCTTTTTTCAATTGACCGGCGAGATTTCCTACCGTGTTAAAGATGTTGGTAAAAATTTCTAAGATATTTGCAGCTATACTTTCGCCACGACCGTCATTCCACGCATTACGAAAAGCAACAGCAATTTCATGAAGTAATTCAAGGATTCGGTTCCACATATCAAAAATGGATTGTATCAGCCGTGTTCCTCGTCCGTTATCTTCCCATGCCCGCTTAAACGCTCCGGCAATATCGCCAATAATGTTTAAAACATCTGCTAGAAGAATGAGTAAGTTCTCAATGAATAACTGTCCTGTTCCGTTTGTCCATACTTCCATAAATGACTTGCCAATTGCTGAAGCTAAACCAATCACTTCGCCTAACGCATATTCCCACGCATCTATTACTTTCTGACCTTGATTTTTCCAAGCATCTTTAAAAGGTTTGAAAAAGTCTTTTAGCAGTCGCTGGATATCTAACATCCATTTTGGTGTTGTGTAGGTACCTGTGGCTTTGCCAAAATCTATGCTTGGGGCTTTGTTGTCAAGTGATGTATCTTTTTTATCATCATCATCAGAATCAAGATTCAGCTTGTTAATCTGATCAAACCCCATTAATGATTTTTGAAACTTTTTAACCTTTTCTTTGGCTTTATCCGCTGATGATCCCGTATCTTCTAACGCCTGCACATTATCATAAAGACTGCTTGCACCTGCTTTTGCTGCTTCGTAATTTGTCCCAAAAACGCCGGCAATAAATGAAGCAAATTGTCCTGTTAATTGAGCAAGGGCTGACATTAAAGCATTCACTGCCGGTAGAATTGCGGTATAAATCGGATAAAAAGCTGTCATTAAATTGACTTTAATCTGATTCAATGAGTTAGCAAATTGATCATTCGTTTTTAGCGCAGAGAACATACCGCCTGCTAATGCCCGGATGGCTCCGCCAAGCAATTGATATACAACTAAGGACGGTAACAGGTATCGCATTGATTGGCCAAAAGCATTGGTACTATTCATCATTTGATTATTGCCAGCTGTAACTTTTTTGGATGAATTAGAAAATAGACTTCCGAACTTTCCAATGAATCCAAGTGAAGATTTTAGTCCATTTCCTATACCCCCAAAGCCGTGAGAAACAGCATTGGACATTCGATTAAAGACACCACCGTATTTGGAAACGGCGCGTTCAGATTGTTTTAATCCAGTGCCTGTTTGAGCAGCACCATTGGCGGCTGAACCCGTCTGGATAGAGGACTGACTCATAGTGTTGTTGATACGAGCTAAAGCTTTCCTGAGCGATGTAGCGCGATCTTCAGTTTGAGCATATTCTTTTTGCAAACGATCATTGCTACTGATTAATTTCGCCATTTTTGCAGACTGCTTCTCTATTTCAGCTGATGTTTTTAGCGATTGTGGTGTGTCTTCAGAACCGGTAAATCCACTACTGAAACTACCAACTGGCTTTCTTTGCTCTGCATATTCTGCTTTCAGGGTTTTAATTCTTTTCCGCATTGCTTCGATTTGGCTTTCGTTTTGAGCCATTGATTTCGTAATGGTATCCAGTGACTGTGGAACAGCATCGAATTCACGCTTGATAGTATTGGCCATCCCTTTTGCCTGGTCTTCAAACTTTGACATCTGAGCTTGAGAGCGAGCGATTTGTTCGTCATATTTCACTACCTTGCCAGTATCTCCAGCAGAAGAAGCTGATTGGCGTTGTGATTTCAAGTATGCTACTTTTTCTTGAGCTGCCTTTGCTTGACCCATCTTGGCATTGATCTCATTGACCATCGCATCGATTTCCTTAGTTACTTTAGGCCGAGCGTTCCGAATTCCGGATGAAAAATTATCACCAACCTGTTCACTCGATTGCTTCGTTGTCTTTTCAAAGTTAGACATGGTTTTTTCTAATGTTTGATTCATTTTATCGAGTTGCTTAGAAAAATTACTGGTGCCTTTTTCGATATTCATGTTCTTTTCAGTGCGATCCATTGAATTGCCAGATATTTGCTGAATACGATTCATCGCGCTTTCGATTTGTGGTAAAACTCGTTCTAAAGATTCCTCTACTCTGGCAGTGTTAACATCCAATAGAACTTCAAGAGTTTCCAACTCCATATTTCTCACCTACCTTTCTTCCAAAAGTTTTCTCCGTTCACGGGTTGCTTTGATGGCTTCCGCCTGAGCCAAGAATATTTCTTGTTCTCGAGACATTTTTTCCTGTTTCAGCTGTTCTTCTGTCTTCTCCTCTTCTACCGCATCCCTAATTTGATTTAGAAATGGATAAGCCTCCTCGAACTTTGGAAATTTCTTAGGATCGTTAAAGGCAAATACTGCCAAGCGCTGTTGCGAATAGTCGAACAAAGCTTGTTCCCGCAACTCATTTTCTTTATTCTTTTTATTAGCAGCAACCTGGATCATGATTTCTTCTAGCGTCATTTGCCAGTAATCTACTGCTGGAATACCAGCTTCAACAGCTTGGGGATACATATGATCCAGTAATTCTGATAAGGTGTTAAATGTTACAGCAGGCTGTCCGCTTCCGCTGCGGGTTCCTGATCCAAAGATTCCCCATCTGTCGCTTCGCTGTCTGTTTCTTTCTTTCCGAAAAAACCTTGTTCGTCCAAGAATTCATTAATATCGCCAAATAAATCCATAGTAGTTTTCCCTGACTCGATATATTTTTCAAAAGCTTCAACAATTGTTTTGTCAGTAACCCCAGACGTTTTATTTGCTCCCTGAAGAATAATCAGCAAAGTATTTGCAGGTGGCAATTTGATTTCACCTTGCTTTTTAACAAATAGACCCATGATTCCTTCGTCTAAACGTTTTTCAATATTTAAAATTGCTTTCCCGTCCAAGCGCAGCTGAAGTGTCAGATCACCTAACTGGAAAGTTGTTGTGTTTGGCATTTGTACGATTTTGTTTTTTGCTGGCATTTATTTTCCTCCTAAAATGGTAAAAAATAGAGACCAAGAAATATCCTGGTCTCAAAATTTGTTTTATTATCCTTCTGGTGTTTCTGGTGCGGGTGTCATAGTTGGACCATCACTTACAACGACGCCTAAGTTAAATCCAACAGCTTGGTTAACTTCCACACCATCAAATTTGTAATACGGTTCACCTTTAAACTCAGATTTCAACCCATCTGGGAACGTAATTGTCCATTCAACCGATTTACCAGTTTCCACCAATGTGTGGATATCGCGGAAGTTATCACCCTGATAGATGATGGCGAATTCTAAATTATCTGTATCCTCGATACCTTTAATATATGCTTTTTTAGGTGATCCCAAGTGAGTGACATCGACTTTTTCAGGATCGGATCCCAAAGCTGGAATCGATTTGACCGCTGCTACAGTTTTGCTTGTTGCGCCATCCTTATATGTTAAGACGGTACCTTTTGATAATAGACCTGCAAAATCCATAATTTAATTCCTCCTATTTCTGATATACGTATTTTGTTATATTGTCCACTACAGCTGATACCTCAACGATTACTCGTTTCAAATCAGCTGTATTTGCATCTTTTGTAGTGCCAAAAAAACCAATACCACCAAATGTGTCTAATACACTTCCTGCGATATTGGTTAAGCTTGTTGTTCCATATATTTCAATTGTTATTGTCCACTGCGTCTGCAGTTCTTGTCCAAGTGCATCGACTTGATAAGGTTTACTGACAGTTCGATAGATTGCTGTTGGAAAAGTAGTCCAATTCGATGGATAATCAGTAGCAACTTTTTTGATCTCGGGAACCGACTTTAGGACTTCAACTGTCACAGATTTCATGTTGATAATTTCCATCTATTTCAGCTCCTTCAGTCGTTTTTGTACATGTTCCTTGTAGATATCTGGTGCTTGCTCCACGATTTCCTTCAAGGACGGATACAATGCAGGCCGGGCTGGCTGACCGCGGGTTAGGAAGAAGCCTTTCCCTTGGATTGTAATCCGAGGAATACCGTAAATAGCTTCTAAATCTATCTCAACTTCGTCAACCGGAATAAACCATGCAGAAGTTGAGTAGACAGGAGTAATCCCTTCTGGCAGATCTTTCTGACTTGCCTGACCAACTGGCCCTGTACCAAACTCGCGATACATAGCTTGCTCTTTGTCAGACCAGATTCGCCCAACAATTTTCCCTTGAGCATTGATCACTACTTCATTTTTGAAACTACCAAGCAATTCACCACTACTATATTTCACACTGGAAGCAATCCGAAGCTCTGTTGCTTGCTTGATTAATTCAGTAATTTCAAACGTCGCATCCCACATCGCATCTTCAAGGATTTTCGGTGTAGCCTTCAGCTTTCGACGCAAGCTGTCCATTCCCTTAATCTCAACTCCCATTAGAAACACCTCGCTTTTTCAGCGTGATATTCAGATGAGTAGAAAAAGGTTGAATCGCTACAATCTCATAGTCTGGCTCCTTGTCCTTTGAAACGTACATACAAATGCCGTCCTTTTCGTTCTGCCCGACTTTTAGCTGGTCTCCTTGATACTTGCATGTCTTGACGTAAGGAAGGCTCTCACCATAAATCTGAGCCATTACTTGACCACCAGCCGATTGAACATTCATTTGCAATTTTTTGGGGTCCTCCGAGTAGGTGATTACATCATTCCCCTCATCGTCAGAAGTAACTTTTCGATGTTTCAACCAAACCGTTTGAAGCTCACGCTTTCTTAGGCGCATAACGCTTGACCACCTTCCCAACACGATAACGCCGCAAACCAGATTGAATATCTGGAGGGATATCGATAATGAAAGTCTGAGAAATGCCTCCTTCACTACGAGAAGCCTCCCCCTCATTTCCTTCACGATTCCATGTAATCACAGCTAATTGGCGAGCATAGTAGTACAAAGGGGCCACGATACTATCAACATCTCGTCCAGTAAAATCGAGGACGAGGATTAAAGCATCCTCGATTAGACCTTTTAGCTTAGCTTTCTCATTCTCGTCACTAACGCCTAAGCGGATTGCTAAGGAATCAGTCATTTCTTTCAGCTTTTCCTCATCCATCAATTAGACCTCCTTACTCTCCGCCAGTGCCGCCAGAAACCGTCACAGTTGGCACATAAAGTTTATGCTTGAACTGTACGATACGAATGTTTTTAGGTTCATAAACCCGTTCCCAGTTTGTCCCCGTTGCTAATTCCGCATTCGTAGGTGAAGAACCCGCAACAGATTTATTGGTAAATTTTACGCCGCGAGGGTGCAATAAGAAGTGTTGACGGTTGATTAGGATGTCATCCCCAGCCAAAGCATCACGATCCGTCTCAGTCGGAACTGGTGCAGCGCCATTACCCAGACCAATTGCACCTGCACCGAAAATGTAAGAAGTAAAAGTATCGCCAGCAATAGGCATTCCATCATCTACGATTACACGTTTACCCATATAAGTTGGAATCTTACTGTTATCCGATGCTAACAAGAATTCAATTAAATTTTGTTTCCGTAAGCTAGCATACACAGAAGAGTGCACAGCAAGTGCAGTTAATTTTTCTTCGGAATCGCCCAGTTTATATGATGCATCAATAAAAGTTTCGCCAGTAAAGGCTGCAGCATTGCCAGTTTCAGCAGAGATATCTAAAGAGTTTCCAGTCATTTTAGTGGACGCTGCTCCGAACACTCCTTTTAGCGTAGATAACAAAGTAACTTGTTGGCGACGTGCCCAGTACGCTGCTACTAAATCACCAATAGCACGCATTGGATCATCACCTGATAGCGCCTTTGCTAAATCATTTGCTTTCCAAGCTTTACCACGCATTAGTAATGCAGCTTGGTCTTGACCAGAAGTAATTTTGTCAGTTTCTAATGGATCAGTATCTGATAACACCTCATCTTCTCCAGTTAAATCTGACCAAAATGGCATATTGATTAACTTACCACCAGCTGTGGCTAAAGCGTCTAATTCTGGATCGGCCACGACAATTCCGGATTGGTACAAAGCTGATAATTCTGCAGTACGTTCAATTACATACTTATTAAAGACTTCTGGGACAATTACATCTTCAATTTTTGTCTTAGCAGCAAAATATTGAAGGTCCATTTTCATTTTTAATTGAGTCATTCACTGTTCCTCTTTTCTTATTATTTTTTGGCTTGTTGCATTAATAACTTCGCACGTTCCGGATCCTCTGTTAAAATCCGGCCTTGCTCAGTTAGATTGAAAGATTCTTCCGACCAAGGATTGTTGTTACCAGCAGCAGATTGATGACCATTTCCTAAAGGTTGATCAGCCGAATTGGCTAGACGTTTGTTAACCTCAGCTTGCACAGCCTCATCAAATGAGCCAGTAGCTTTTGCAAAGGCATCTTTTACCTTTTGATAGGAATTGTTACATGCATCTGCATCAGAAAAGTTCAACAAATCAGTCAGTTCAGCAGGTAGATTATCTTCAGTCAGTTGGACAGTAACTTGAGCTCGTAATTCTCTTGCAGTGATATCAGCCTCACGCTTCGAAAGAGCATCTTCGCGCTGTTGTCGCTCATACTCGGACTTTTGATCTTCATTCATCTGCGCCAGTTTCTCAGCCTCAGTCTTTGCCTGCTGAATTTCCTCGTCTTTTTTCTGAACAATGGCTTCCGTGGCTTTCTTTACCTCTGCAGCGATAATTCCAGCCATTTCAGCACGGGTGAATTTTCTTTCTGGCGGATCCTGTTGTTGATTTTCATCATCAGCACCAGTCTCTTGTTCGTCGTCTTGTTCAGCAAAAAACTGCAAATTCATCGGCAATTTAAATAAGTCTTTCATAGTATTTCCTCCGGCGATTACGTCGCTACTCGAATCTCGTTTTACGCCCGGCGGCGAGACAGTTCAATATTTAACGCCCCGAAAAGTAGAGGGCAAAATAAAAAAGCCCAGTAATTATTAGGCCTTTATACAGCGATTTTCAAATTTCTTGTAGGCGTCAAAGTAAAATTCATCTTTATCACCATTGTATGTGATCTCGTAATACATGCCATCACTAATCGTTGTTGAAAACAGTGCTTTACTATTTTGCAGTGTTTTACAATGCCATACCATAAAGACGTCGAAAACAATTGGTCCATCTGATTTATCCAAGTGCTCCTCAACGTATTTTTTCACTTCACTGATGCAACGTTTAATAAATTTTTGAGAATCCACTATTCCTTAACCTCCCTTAACGCGTAGCCTGCTGTGCTGGTGTTGTTAAATACTGTCTGACGAGTTACACCTGTTGCTTTCCCTGTATATGAAAAAGAGAATCCGGTAGTTGTTGGTCTAAAATTTGTTACATCATTAAAGTGATAGGTTTGTCCGTTATTTGTGAATACAATCAATTCCATTTTGCAAAATCCTCTCTTTTGATAAATAGTTTTTTCTTTATACTTCCATTTCTGAAATGAGTTGTGATTTAGCTACTTCCATCATACCAATCGCATTTAGGGATGTACTTTGAGTATAGAAGGTAGAGATAATACCATCAGGATTCACGCCGACTACAACAATACTGTCAGCATTTTCAAAGAACTCTTTTGATTTATCCATAAATTCTTGATTGGTATCACCGCGCTCTTTTTTCTGCTTAATCAGGTTAAAATCATCCATTCTACTTCCTCTTTCTTAAGTGACCTTCCACTGACACAGTAATAATCAACTTTTCATTCATCACTTCTGGGATGTCAATTTCAGACATTGCTTTCTGAATTGCATCTGCTTTGGAAGAACAGGTCACGAAAGTGAAATCCTTCCAATGATTCCAAGCATGGCTAAAAGTTACTTTGAATACATTCATCTGACTTCTCCTTTCTATCTGGAGGTTTCTTTAGTGGTAACACAAAAAGACCGACTACCTCTCGTAAGGTCATCGGTCGCCAAGGGTTATTCAATCTTTCATCATTCATTAGAATACCTCCTTAATTTTGGGTATATAATACTATTGAATTGGTCGAGAGCTGAAAGGAGTCTGCTAATGCCAAAAAGAATTACTGTAACATCTGAAAATGACAATGGAAGAAATACAACCTTCCATGATAATTTTAAGAATAAAGATATGACTAGATCGCAATTTGTTAAAGAAATCAAACAAGGTAACTACGACAACTATCACGTTCGCAAAATTAACGGAGTAGAAACTCCAGTCTCAAACCCTGACAAGTCTGAGAATAACAATCTAGACTAATTATCGCTTTTCTCGACCAATTCTACTTTTATTTCCCCATAGCTGATTACATCGGAATCACTGATTGATACTAGAAGGGCGCCTTCTTTGTCAGTGATATTAACTTCATTATATTTTTTCTCTCCAATCTGCATAAACTTGTATCCTCCTTTCATTTTGAGTACAAAAATAGCACTCAATCACTGGATTGTGACTGGGTGCTATTCAATGATTTCTATTGATTCGATTTCGCTTTCGTTAAAACTCACATAAGGATATTTGTCTGTTTTAATTGTGATTTCATCATAAAGCTCATCTTCGGTATCCATTCTACCAGTGAATGTATTACAAAATCCCGTTAATACTTGACCGTCAACAAAAGTAACTTTCAATTTTTTGCCTAAATACTGTTCTAAATTCATGATCTATTACCTCTTTCTTTAACTGGAACAATATGTGTGCGCCTCTTCGAATGGTGTATTTTGAAAGTATTTGTCCCTTTACTTTCTGATTTGCTGACTGCTGTTCCTTGAAACTCTTTGGTCGAAATAATTTCGGTATTTCTTCGACGGCCTCTAATATCTCTTTCCAGAGTCCCTATCCCGGCATACTTATCGAACAACGCCTGAACATCAGCATCATCTTCAAAATAGCTTTTCCCTTTTCCAACAGTTGATTTCATATGTGGTGCTTGCTTTTCGGGATTTAGTTTAGAACCCCAACGCCCATCTAAAAGCCGCCGTTTCACATACAAATTATCTTGCAGCTGATGCCAATCCTCACTATTATTATACTTTATTTCTTGGTATTCATCCAATGAAGATGGCAAATTAGGGTGCTTTCTGCCAAGCATTTGCTTCATTTCTCTGTACTTAATATTATCTTTCGACCGGTTCAGAATCATTTCCTTATGTTTGAAAATTTCTTCATCAGAATACGATTCACGAAGCTTGTTGATCCAGTCCTCGTAGGTGGCTCGCTGTGGTAAATCAAACGTCTTCCCGCTGATTGGGTCATTGGCAATCCTCATTCCCGCTGCGGTTCGTTTGCCAAAATCAGCAATGGCAATCGTTCTACACCATGGATGGAACGGAGGATAGTTTCCTGCTGCCCCATTCACAACGGCTTTAGATACTTTGTATCGCTTGTTCTCTTTCGACTTCGACTGACAAATGCTAGAAGTGCGAAAGTCCAGAACCACTACTAACCGGTAATACTCCACCCCATTATCAACCCAAGATTTCAACTTAGCTTGATTCGCCATATAATTGGCTTCAGTTCGGATCAATCGTTGCGCTATCCCAATGGACGTATTAAATTCTTTAGAAATGGCTCGCACCATCTCTTGCTGACTCATACCGGTGAGTGCTTCAACGGTAAAAAGCTCCTCTAATCGTTTGGCCAGCTTGTCCGTATCATTCCAGATTCTCTTAGAATAATTCGATCCGTGCCAATGGCTCTCTAGGATGTTCCGAGTTTCTTTGGTGGAAAGTTGTTTGAATTCATGCTGGGCGTTTTCCCAGTCTGACTGGTTCCAGATTTCTAGCTGTACACCCTTAGCCTCTAAGCTCTGGATAGCCACATTAGCTTGCTCTCGTTGGTAGGCTTTCTGAATGGCGTCCACGAAATAGTCCGTAGACTCACTCAGCTGGACATCAGCAATCTGACGAGTAACAAGGTGGGCCTTTGCTTTCAAGTCCTCCTCCCTAGTGATACGGTGTTTCATCGCTAAAGCATCCAGCCGCTTCTTAGCTGATGCTTGAATGTTCGGATCACTGATATTCTTCGCCAATCGCTGAAGCTCGACCAGCTGTTCAACCGGCACGGTTTCATTTAGTAGCGTTTTGAGTTCAGCTTCCTCATAGCCTGTCTTCGCTTGAGCCCGTTTGAAAAGCTTTTTGGCTTTCTGGGTCATATATTCCTGAGCTTGGCGATATGCTGATACAATTGTCTTTTCTACCTGCTTTGCACAGTCGTTAATGGCTTTCTCGTCTTCAAGAGCCCGGCGCTGCCAGTAAGATAGCTTATTACTCTTCTTCGCCATTTACCTCACCGTCTTCTTCATTCGGTTCATCATCTAAATCACTATGGCTATCATCAGCCTGAGAACCCATGGCCTTTTGCTGAAGAGCTATAGCTTCCTCTTTTTCGAGATTTAGTTGCTCTAGCACTTCATCCACATCTGAGATATCAGGTAACCACGTTAGTAAGAAACGCAAAGGCAAAATGCCAGCATTATACGCTGATACAATCTGACTAATCGTGTCTGAAGTATTAACTGGCAGATTCGGCTTAAGCTTAATCTCTACCCCAGTCACATCCACTTTAGGACCTTTAAGGTTTTGGATATTGGCGAAGATTTCAAGCCGTTGACGCAAACCCTTAATCATGTATCGGGATTTCACTGACATCAGTTGCAGAAGTCCGAAAAGCTTGTACTTCATAGCCTCACCGCTAACATTGCCAGCAAAGTTTTCATCGTTCATGTTTGGAACATAGGTCACTTTATGGAAATCGTCCAGGATCGCATCTCGTAGCATAGAGACGTTGCTTTCATTCAGTTCCTTGGTCAAATATCCAGCGGCAGTTTCGGATGGAGTTCCGGTAACTTGAAGCATCCTTTCTTCCATCAATGCTTGTCCATCTTCATCATCAAGCATGAATCCTTGAATAAATAGAATGGCATCCACAAAAGCTTCCTTGTCATTCAGACGATCTGATTGAAGAAGGTTATAGGCATCAATCAGGCTGATAGCCTGTTCGAAGTCTCCCTGTTTCTCCTCGTTATTTCGATACTCGATTACTGGGACACGGCCAAAGTAATGCGGTAGAGCCTTAACAAATGTGTATCCACTCTGCCCTTCTGTGTCAGATTTAAAGGTGATAATTCGGTTGTCGTTGTAATACTTGTACAAATAATGGTCGATGCCACCTTCCAAATCGTAGACAGGTTGGACGTGTACCGCAAAGAGTGGATTCTTGTCGATGGTGTCATCTGTCACGAGAAAAATTCCTCGCGGGTCAATGCAGCGGACATCTGTCTCAGTTTCTGTCTCTGATACTTTTCGTAGGTAGATGAGCTCATAGCCGACTCCGAAAGTCGAAAGATCCTTTTCCAACTCGGTATCATGACTAACAATATCGATTCGGTCGTACTCCTCCAAGATAGACGAGATATCATTTCCCTGAGAAGCACTGTAAGCGATAGGGTTTCCCACCATGAACCCGACATTCATATCCACCACGTACTTTGCATGATTAATTAGAATTTTATTGTTTGGTGCTGAATCATCCTCTTTTGTGCGATTCAAAATTTCCTGCTTGCCATCATAATAGTTCGACAGCTTTTCAAGCCTTGCTTTGTTATTCAGATGCTGTGCCATGCAGTAGTTCAATAATTCTGCTGACGGATTATCCAAATTACCAGCAATTTCTCGATTAATTGCAATTGCCATTTTCTCACCTCTCTTATAAACCTTTGATTTTCTTGCGAACTTTCGCGACTCTTTTGGCCATCTCGTCTTCCAGCGAATATCTAGTTGCATCAATCGAGTGGTTGTTGCGATCCGGATACGACCCTTTTAGGTTCCCGTTGGAATCTCGATCGACCTCGTAAGTGGTAAATTCTCTTTTGGTATTGGGGCAGCGATAAGGATCGATGATTATTTCTTCTAAATCTTGAAGCCACTTAATACCATGCTCAATTGAGCCTGGGCCTTTTTTGGCTTTCTTGATTCTCAGTCCTAGGCTTTCAAATTCGCTGTTCGTCCTAGGCTCTGCGCTGTCAGCAGTAACAAAATCATTGCTAGGATTCAGCTTCTGGATAGACTCGACTGCTCTTCTGTTTGAAAGACCGACTTGATGAACCTCACCGAAGATATACAACCTTAAGCGAGTTTTGTCGTAATAGTTTTTTGTGTAGTGCATCGGGTCCCCGGCATAGCCATGATCGAGACCGTGATGGATCTTATCGAACGACGCAATCTCTTCATCAGTGATTTTCCGCACTGTGATATTTTTGAACACTTCAGCGCCAGTACCCGTTACATCTCCTAAATACTCATGCCGCCATTTGGTCTCATTTGTCTTTCTAAGGTGTTCCGCCTCTTGAATGAACAATTCTCCTAGCCACTCTTTAGGGACGTTCCTGTAGTCGCTGTGATGGACAAAAACATCATTTCTAATCTTTTGAGATTGAATTTCTAAGTTAGTCCAATTCGTATTAGATTCTGGCGGGTTGAAAGAGTAGAAAATCTTAATTCCAGCACCACCACGACCAAGCGATTGAATGATCGTTCGAAGTTCGGCCATTGAATTAAACTCATCAACTTCCTCAAACCAGATGAACTTAGCGTAACCACGACGGAATTTACTAGCCTTTACCTTCTTAGGTTTCTCAGCACCTTTAAAAATAATTCGTTGGCCAGTCTTAATTTTAGTGATTCGCAATGGTTTGATTGATGCATGATACTCATCTGTCAAACCCAAAATGTCAATGGCCCACAACATTTGCTCGTAGACTGATTCTCGCAACGTTTCAGCGACTTTACGCAATACCACAGCATTTGCATTAACATCCTTTTCAATACCGAGTATGATCTCAACAGAGATTGCTGACGACTTTGTAGAACCACGGCCGCCTTTGAGCCAATAAGACGAATTCAGACCATCTTTGACTGCCTGGTGAAATGGATAGAAAGAAGGTGCTAAAACATCGGTAAGTCGCACATTTTTTTGAGTGATAACTTTAGCCATTCTCTTCACCTTCTTGTCCCTGGGCAGTGATGTCGTCAATGATATTGATCACTGTGCCGCCGTCATTCTCGTCACCATCTTTGTTAATCAACGCCTTAGTGGTCTGGGCTTTGGTGTGGTCTGTCTGAGCTTCAATCAATACTAGACGACGTTTGTTCAATGCGATTTCTTCCAACTGTTTGATGGCTTTCTGAAGTTGACCACTGACCCTGGTCAGTGCATCCTCAATTCTGAGAACATCATCAATCTTCCTGGTCTTGCGCTCCTTGACTTCTGTAAGAACCAATTCAGTATTTCCTTTTTGTTTAGTAGATTCCATGATTGCAGTCCTACCACGAAGCTCTTGCAGATATTCCAGCTCAGATTCATTCAGACCTGCTTCAGCTTTCTGAATTCGTTTCATCATCCTTAGCTGCCGAATTTTCAAAAGTCGGACTTCTTCAGTCATCACAAAAAAAGGATCTTCGCTCATTGTTGAGTAAAGGTCCTTTTCGTCATCGCTCATAGTTTCAAGAAAAATTGATTCATGCTCTCCAGTGGTAACGGCATTCTTGTTGCCAGCTGGGGCAGAAGCTTTCGCATTGCCTTTGTTACCGACAGCATTCTGATTTCCTAATGGAGCTCCACTTTTATTAGAAGTACTCCCTTTGTTTTTGGGAGTACTCCGTTCATTTGATTGGAGTACTCCATTTAATTTATCTTTCCATTTGTCTTTAAACTTCCAAGCAGAGATTGTCTTTTCCGGAACATCTAAAAAAGAGGCAAGCTCACGATTGCTTACCTCTCCATTGCGTTCTATAAAAATTTTTAATGCTTGATCTCTGCGAGGATTACGTTGCCTTGCCATGCATACGACACCACCTCACTATCAGTTTGTTGAGTTTTGATTTTGAAAAATGAAAGCAGTTAATATCTACACATCAACTGCACGTGTTCTATTTTAAACTCATAAATCTTTCGAAGGCTTCTTCATCCTGAATAAGTTTGAAATATTCAATATCTCGTTCATAAACTAGTTCGTTAAGATGTGTTTGATTTTCTTTTTGTTTTCCACTAATCATATTGCTTGTCAATTCAGTTAATGGTTCTCCTATACCTTTTCTAAAACTAAAGCCAAGGGTTTGTAATACAGTAAGTGTATTAACTGTTAAGAGTGGTTCAAGAGCCTCAATACTTTTCACAGTTTCTTCCATTTTTTTGATTTCTTCCGGATTATTAGGATTGGAAACTCTTTTTACAAAATCTTTAAAAGCGGGTAAAACAGTATCAACTATATAATCAATATCCTGATTCCCTAATTTTTGTGCTGCTAGCTCATCGCGGTAGGACTTTGCAATCATCTCAGCCTCTTGCTTATCATCAATCAGTTCTGAAATTATTTCAGTTAAACCATTGATAGTTTTATCTTTATCTCTATCAGCTTTTAAAGCTCTGATTGTAGCCGTTACTGAAGTTGCTGTGTTTTTTACCCCAACCTCCGCAAGACGTACGCCTAAATCTACAAGTGTCGAATCCATCAAATTTACCTCCATATCGTCTTTTTTAATATTATAACAAAGTTTTCCAGTAACTGATAAGCCGACTTTCCCCCACCCCTCCGAAACGAGAGATTTACACATATAAAAAACCTCCTCAAACAAAAAGGCAGCCACTGAAGTGTCTACCTCCTTTTCTTAAATAAAAGCAATATCCAATTGGACACTGCTTTACAAGAACTTAATATTAATAAATAACTATCCTCTAGGAACAGTTTCATATTTGGAATTCAATTCCAGATTCACCCCGTCGCCCAAAAGATTTATATAAAAAAGTTTATCTGTTTTTCCAAGTATTTCCATTCCAATTTCAATTCTAACGTCTTGGGCTTTATTCATATATTCTTTACGAATTTCATCAATTATTCCTCCATAAAGACCTACCATAGAAATTTTATTGCCTGGCAGCACAGAATGAACTACCCCAAATTCACCAAAAAAAGGACTATCCCCTTGATATTCTATATTTTTTTTAATATCTATAACTCTACAAGTAAAAACCTGCAAGTACAGCGGTTTTTCGCCGGTGTTTATCAATATAACTTCGTGATTACCTTCGACAGTATTTTGCAATGTCAATGTCCACGTCAATTTATTTCCATTTTGTGCTAACCATAGAGATACTATTACAGCTCCGATAGTTCCGATTGAAGCTAACCATGTTGCCAATAATGTAGAGTACGAACTACTAAAACCAAATACCATAACTACTAATATACTAGTAGCAACGATTCCTCCAAAAAATCCATACCAAAAGTTTTTCATAATTACCTCCGACCTTGATATAGACTATTTTATCAGGAAATAGGCTAGTTGTGTAAAGTCCCTCGACAAATTCTAACAATCTCAAAGTTTCCCCAGCAAGCTTGATCTAAAAATTGACCTACGCCTAATCCTTTCGCTCGAATGGCCAGCTGAACATCGGTAAAAGCAATAGATAGACCGTATCCTACTAAATCAACAATAATTCCTTGATGGACGCCAATCGGTAATCCACAAAAAGACTCCTCTACAATCACGGAAACAATATCTCCTGGTAACAATTCATTTTCCATATATCCTCCAACAAAAAAGCAGCCACCAAAATGATGACTGCTTCGTTTTATTAATTATTTGATAATACTAATTTACCATGAAATTTGACTGTTGCGGTCCGGAAAATGACCGCAAAACGACCGGCAAACGTCTGCGAATGGTCTGCTTACTCAAAAGATTTGGTAATAGGGTTAACTAATCTTTCAGTCTCTTCCTCATGAACCAACAATCCAACTTTATCACAAAATTGGATAAATCCTTTTTGACTTTCCTCTGATACAAAAGATTTTCCAGCATAGATTTGTTCGCAAATTTCTTTAACACTGTGACCATAGACATATCGCAACATAAATAATTGTCGCCGACGATCAGTGGCATCTTGCCGAAGCGGATTGCTAATGGCAAAATATCCTTGGCCAAAAATCGAATGGAGTTCTCGATATTCTGGCATGAATTGTTCGCGTTCTATCATAAAGCGTTCAGCGTCACCAGAGTATTCGCTACTGGTACTTGCAGGCATTGCGCTAAAAGATTGGGTCATTTTTGGCATCCTGTTTTTACCGACTTTCTCTCGTGCTGCACCGTAAACTGTCATGAACGTTTCAAAGTTTTTTCTGGTGGCTCGCATATCCACCTCAAGAATGTCTGGAGTTTGATACTTAGAAACATCAAAAAGCGCCATGTTAACTGATTCCCCCTGTCGCTGTGTGTTATAATATTTTTGTCGAAATATTACCCAGTGGCTGGAGAAATCCGGCTTTTTTATTTGTTTTTCCCTTGCCGATTTCGTATCTCTTCGGCAACTTTATTTACTTTTTCCACAGCGACCTCATACTCATGAACAACATCGCCTCGTTCTGCATATAGGAATTCTTCATTTGTATAGTTCAATGCCGCTGCTAAAGCGATCCATTCTTCAGCTGTTAGATCATTTTTCATTTAAAGTCTCCTTAATTGTTTAACTATGATATGATAATTACATTGAGGTGATATAGATGCTACTTGAAAGATTTTTTTCTGAATTCTTTTTTTCTGACACATTTGAAATAATTCTTAACATCCTTACAACCGTTGGTACAGTAGGAGCAGTTATACTATCCCTGTATTATTCAAAAAAAGAGTCTCGAGAGCGATATGAACTTGACAAGAAAGAACAAGCTACATGTATCTATGCAACAAGCAAACTGGATGATGCTTGTCTTGTTGTTGAAATATATAATACGTCCAGAGTTCCTATTCACGATGTTTTTGTCATTAGTGTTTTAAACAGCTCTAAACTAACATTAGCTGATCAAATTAGTTCGCATGGATATATCAAGCACATAGAGATTGTGCCACCTGGAACAAAAACAATTACTATGGAATCTAGAGGTTCATCCATGGGAGGCAAACACGATGTACCAATCGTCTTTTTCACAGATGCAAATAATAATGAATGGGTACTGGACAACAAGTCTCAGCTTCATAAAGCACCAAATTATGAGGAAAAAATAATTATCGAAAAATTGAACTATCATCCACCCTATCTTTAAAAAGTTGCCTACTTTGGCAACTTTTTCTTTTTATCATTAATCAGAATTCACTCGAAACTCAATCGAAAATCAGCAGATAAAAACGTTGATACATCAGCATTTTGCATAGATTTCAAAATTAAGTCAAAAGAAAACTCACTGATAATGCAAAATGTATTTGGTTTCAACTTGCACTTTTCGGCCGCCATACTCATCAATGATGACCTCTGCCTGTAACTCATTAACCTCGGAAGCCATTTTGAAATCTTTTGTCAGATGGATCTCTTTTTCGTTTGAACAGATTTTTACAAAAGCTTTCCCAATGATCACCAAAGTAGCAGTATCTCGATCTAAAATAGTTTCCTCTTGCTTCGTATCTCGTGGCAGCGAGACTTTTTCATCAACCGAAGAACTTTCAGTACGTTCTGCTTGCTTAATCATATCCGCCATTTCTTTCGCCTTACGTTCTCTTTCTTCTTGGGAAATATCAGGCTTATCACTTTTTGAAGGATTGAAGCGGTTTGGGGCCGGTTTTGTTGAAACAGGTATCGACTCCTCCACTGGAAGAGCATCTTCAACATCATAGTAGCCAACCCACTCTAAATATTTCTTGATAGCCCCCAATGCTTGTTTCGCCTTTGCAGGTGGCATCTTTTCATTGATAAATTTTTCTGTATTGGCAATAGCTGACGGATTAATCTTGCCGTCAATTAGTTTCATAACAAGCTCAAGGTGCTTTTGATAGACAGTCCAGGTATTCTTTTTGTAGCCTCTATCCTGCAAAAATTCATTGATCAACTGACTTGTAATCTCTTGGCTCACTTTCTCAACTCCATTCTTCTTAACTAACTCATTTCCGTTTCCAGTGGATACAACCAAGGTATACTCCTTAACCAAGACGACGGTGCCTCGAATCACACCGCCGCCTGGTCTGCAGGAAGCTCCTTGGACAACGTCGCCTACTTTCATCTCAGTCTCCTAACTCAATACGGATCTTCCTCATCATCCTCAGAATCAGCATCTTCGTTCTGATTTTCGGCAGTTTCGTTATCAGAATCAGCAATTGCGTTCCCAGAATCGTCCGGTTCGTTCTCCCCTTCATCAGTCGGGCTTTCTTCGGATTCGTCCGGTGTTTCGTCCGGCTCCTGGTCGGTAGCAGCAAAGGTAATCTCATCCCGATGTTCGTCCCAGAAATCCGCAAACGGAGCAAAATACTGGCGAGCTTTTTCGATATCGTTCAGCAGGGCGCTATCACTCATTTCATAACTATCGGCAATTTCACCAAGATCCTCACCGTCCTGCAGGCGCTCGATCACATCCCTTGGATTGATGATGATATTCGGTGGCAGCTGCAGAATCTTAGCCGCCATGATATACTCATCCACCAATTCTTTGTCGACTTTTTTCCGGACTTCCTGGATATCGATATTCCCTTTGCCATCCACATCCAGCTGTGTCTGTTCAGTCGTTTTGATCTCGGCAGTTCCGTCAGGATTGACAATCCACTCTGTTACCGGAAGGTTGGTACTGCGGTCGATTTGCTGAGTGTAGCTGTAGCTGTCTGGCAGAATAGATACCACGACAGTTTTGCCGGACAGCTTCCGGAGATCATCCAACTTCCCATCTAGAGAGTTATTTTTGATTTCAAGAGTGATCTTAGTCAGATCCTCATTGGCGATGTTGATTGATTTGATTGTTGGTTTGAATTCTAGTGACATTTATTCTTCCTCCGTTTCGATAGTGTAAATCAGTTTTTTCTTACCGTTCATGTCGATGCTGCTGCAACGACTAATGTTAAATTGGGCTTCTTTCCCCATTTTGATTAACCCTGCGATAAAGACGATTTCAAATAAAATCTGTTCTTTATGGGGCAGCCCCTCCCACTTAGCCATAAGATAATCTGTGAATTCATCTGACTTTTTACTCATCTTCCTCCTCGCAGTCCTCGCACGTTCGTGGATATCCAGGAGCTTCAAAATCAATATATTGGCCACAAACCTGACAGGTCAGACCTTCTAAAATGTCGTCTACTGCTTGTCCCATAGTTAAGTCCTCCTAAAACCAATGTTTTTTCTGTTTGTCTCGGTCACGATCTGACCGAAGACTTTGTTCTTTCGCTGCTTCTTTTTTCCTGCGATTTTCAAATTTTCGGCACAATTTTTTTGCTTTATATTCTGTTCCAAAAACTTCTGCATGCATGCGGACATTATTATCTGCATCCAAAATTTGTACTTTCCAATTACGTGGTTGTTCTGAACTTGTCATTTTTCCTCCTAGAAGATTGCATGCCACATCAGCAAAACAGCTTTGGCGATGAAAAATAATATGCCAATACTGAAAATTATTCCTATTGCTATGAACATACAACCTGCAGCATAATCTATTAAATCCTTGATATTTTTCATTCTTCTCTCCTAAAGTAATGTTTCTTGTATCGGGCTAATCTCACGTATAAAAACTTCTGCTCGAGGTACCGCTGAATAATACTTCCGCGCAATCAAATCGACTACTTGACCATCATCTTTCCAAACGATGCCTTTTAGAGCGTCTAAAATCCCTTTCGCATAATTATCAGCATCGGGTTTAGTTAACGGACGTAATATTTTTGCTTCAGCGTCAATTTTCTTTTGTTTCGTAAAGCTTTTTAATGTTTCTTTGTAGATATGAACCTCGACCTCCAACTCCGCTTCAAGGAGCTTTTGTGGTCTTTTTTGAATAGCAGCTGAAGCTACTCTTTTTTTATATTCGACACTCGGTTTTGGATCATAGGTGCGGACAAAATTTCCTTGTCTGGCAAATCTCGGTCTACCTTGCGGAACCGGCTGACCTGGTATCGTAATTTTTATTTCCATATTTTTACCTTCTGTATCTTTCCTTAAAAAAGAAATTATTTTATAATTAAGTTGTTCTTTGAAGGAGAGTGGTGCCTCATGGCAAAACTTTTGAACAAAGCTGAATCACAATCGAATTAACAACCTTAACTAATAATTTGGCTTCCACCCAATATTATTAGTTTTGACTAAACCGACTAGCTGTGAAAGACATAAACTGCTGTCATTGATGAATGGTTAAAAGTGAGCATCTGGAGCTTTTGATTTGATTTATTCGAATGAAACCCAGACGGCTTTTAACCCCTTAGACAGATGGAACCTTTTATGGCAGTTAGTAGTTGTAAGTTCTTTCTCAGTAGCAGCACCAAAGGAAACTAACCTTTATCTGCTGAGGGGGATTGCCTGGTGACAATCTCAAACGATTAAAAAATAGTAATTCGTCGACTTCACCAGGTCGGCGTTTTTTTATTGAAAAAATTTATTCATGTCAGTTTTTGGAAAGATTTTCTTTGTGCTTAAAAGCAAGTCATAACTCGGATTCACTTTGTTTGTTTCTAATTTCGTATAATGAGAGTATGAGATGCCCAACTTCGCTGCCATTTCATCTTGTTTTAAGCCAACAGATTTTCTCAAAGTTTGATAAAAACTCTTTTTCATCTCCATTAACACCCACCCCGCATCCAAGATTGATTTGATTTCACTGGCTTTGATGGAGCAGGAGGCTTTCGATTTGGGATTAAAACATCAACTACCCAACCGTTAGCTACTTCAGCTGCTACATCTGCCAACGATTCATCTGAAAAGAGCTGTGCTTCGGAAGGCTTACGGACTAAGGTTCCTTCTGGCCCAATATACCTGGTCACTTTTACTGCCTTACCTTTAATCACCGACAGCCCTCCTAATCTGAGCATCTCGCTTTTCAGAAAGATCAGCGTAAATCTGTTCAAATTCTTTTTGTTCTTCGGCGACTGCTTGACCATCTGAGTTACAAACTGGACAGGGCTGACATTTAGTAAGACCAGGAGTGATTTCTACCCAAATCACTCGCTGATTTTCGCATTTACTACACTGCATTTTTTCACCTTCTAGTAAAAAATTTTTGATCTTTTGTCTTTAGTTTGTTCTGTAAATTTAATTATTTTCCCTTCCACTGCGCGATGAATTCTACTCACTAGTTTTGGGTTATAAATTTCATTCATTTTTTGTGAATTCAAATTAGTAGTGATAATTGTTCTGTTACGAGAATTCAAAATTGCATAAAGAACTCGTTGATTAAATTCGCTTGACTCAGTTGTATCTGATTTCAAGCTTGATTCACTTCCCAAATCATCTAGAACTAACAAATCAGCTCTAGTTAGCAAGCGAACCATGTTCTCTTCAGTGAATTTACTTTCTTTATTGCTAATTGAATCTTTGATTAAGCGAAGTAGTTCCACCGTAGAAATAAATAGACAGCTCATGTAAGGATTTGCTTTTTCGTTTACTTCTTTAACAATGGACATGGCTAAATGAGATTTACCAGCTCCGGGAAGTCCAGTGAATAAAGTGTTAAACTTTTTCTCTGGATTCAAATAGTCAGCAGCCAATATTTTTGACTTAGATAAAGCATCGTTTGTCTCATAATTATCGGGAATATAATTTGAAAAATCAGCGTTCCAAAGTGTTTCATCCCCTACTAATGAATCTTTTGATAAAGTTTCTAAAGTTCTCCTGCGGTGATGACGATCTGAAGCTGCCATCACAATTGCTTTTTCTTTTTGCTCCATTTCTTCTCTTTGACATGTAGAGCAAAACGGCTTAGAGTTCCCGATACTCACTTTTTTTTGCTGGTGAATTTCACAAAACTCATTTGAATCATGAACATGTTCCAACACTTTTAATGGATTCATTAATAATTCACCCTCGAATTTGTTTGACTTGGTATTTTCTGTTTGCTCTTTTTCGTACTTTTGCTAGATTGTTCACGTTTTTGATTTAACTCAGCTACATCACTCAAATTTTTCACACCAGCTTTTTCCCAGCGTTTTAAAATAGATTCGGTGTATTTAAAATTATTGGCATTCCCCTTAGCGGAAATTATAAGAGCTTCCTTTACTAATTCAGGAGATAAATCATTACACCAATATTGAAGGTTTTGTATTGTAATCGGATTAAGTATTCCGAAGACCTGTTCATACATTTTGTAAACTTCAGGAACATCGCTACCAACAACTACTACATTGTTTATATTGTTATCATTGTTTACATTGTTATCATTGTTGTTTGTGTCCGTCTGTGTCACGTCTGTGTCACGAGCGTGGCTAGGTTGCTGTCCCTTTTGTTGTCCCTTCTGCGGTCGGTCGTTTTGGTAAGAATCGTAATTTATCACAGTTAACAGCGTCTTTTTGGTGTCACTTTTTCTGGTCAACATTGCGTCCCGTTCTAATAAGTCTAAGAAGTCCGATACTTTATGCCTCGACCATCCCCATCTTTCAGCTAATTGTCTAAGAGAAGTCACTTTCTGGCCTCGTTTAATTTCAATTAATTGACCATCAAACACAATTTTATTATCTTGGTGATTGGCGTCCATCAGGATATCCAACCACGCTTCATATTTTGAAAAGACCCTTTTTTCTTGATAAAGCCAGTGATCCCGAATGCTGCGGTGAAGAGCTATCCATCCCTTGTCGGCCATCTACTCACCACCTAAGCTATATAGACAGGAACGCCAGTTAATCGCTGAGTTTCTTCTTTGAATTGTTTTTCGATACTATTTGAATCAGACAGATGTAAAAGCCATATCTCTTGCAGTCGATTTGATTTGTTGGTTTTGATGAAGTCCAGAGTGCGATCAAAATCAAAATGACTTTCTAACAGTCTGCTCTTGCGTTTTAAGTCAAAACCCTCAGTCATATCCTGATCAATGATCTCCTTGGAGTAATTTGCCTCAATCATCATGTGTGTGACATTAGGAAATTTATACCGGACATAATAGCTGTCGGTGATAAATACCAAGCGATCACCAGCTGAGTTATCAATCAAAAATCCACAAGGCTCTTTTACATCATGTTCTGTCTCAAATGGGGTTACATACCAGGTGCCAATTTTTTTCGTATCTTTATATTTCAAGAAATTGAAACGATAATAATCATTCGCTTGGATATGAAGCATTTGGTCTTCGCTCATTCCTTCAAAAGTTCCTTGAGTCGAGTAAAAATCAATGCTGGTTGAATCAATAAACTGAGAAACATATTTACAGTGATCTCGATGCTCATGGCTGATTAAACAACCAGCAACTTTACTAAAATTAAAACGCATTGCTTGTTGAACTTTTTTTAACGATATTCCACACTCAATCATCAATTGTGTTTGACCATCATCAATTAAATAGGAATTGCCATTTGATCCAGATCCGAAACTTTTGATCTTAATCAATACGGATCATCCTCTCCCGGGCCTTCGCCATACACTCGATCGGGCTCTGGTCCAAAATTTGGCATATCATCAAAAACTGGTTCCGCCACTTTCGGTTCAGACTTCTTTTGCTGACGAGGTGGTTCTGGATCTAAAACTTCAGAATTGGCATTCTTATCAATTTCATCAATGATTTCGGCTTCTTTTCTTTCGGACTCATCCTGATATTCGTTGGCGGTTGTATTGTTGATTGCTTCAATCAATAGATCAGAGTCATCACTTGTATTCACAAATGCTTTAGCTGCTCGATTAATTACTGTACGTTTGGCCATTTCTTGAGGAAATTTATTCTGAACATTTTTGGTTTTAGCTTGGCTCCAGCTGGCATCTATTTCTTTCTTAGTCATCACGGTTAGAACTTGTGTGTCATCTGTTTTTTCGATAATGCAATACGCCCCAATGATTCCATTGTCTTTGTTAGCAAAACTAGACTTGTGCTTAACTAAAACTTCTCGACCATGGTCAAAATCAGTTTCAAACTCATCCCCTTGGTAAATAATATTGGCCCATACATCCTTAACTTCAGTCAATCGTTTCAACACAGCTTGAGTACCAAAATAGGAACGTGTCATCTTCAACTGATTTCCGTAAGGAACGAAATAACATTGTGTTTTAGCTGGAGACAAGCCTTGAATCACCATATCCAAAAGAGAGTTTGCGATTGATTCCGGCGTACATTTTTCAATCAGATTTCCACCTTGCGCATTCGTCATAGCAAAGAAGGCCGATTTAAGAGCGTTGGCCGGACTGTAGGAAGCCGGCAAAGCTAGACCATCTTGTTGCATGACTTGCACCTTTTTTGTGACCTGATCAGTGATATCTTTCTGCAGTAATGCTGGTGTTTGATTTGTCATTATTTTTCATCCTCCAAATAAAGCTTGTATTCTTCGCCATTCATCAAAAAATAAACGAATGGTGTCCATGAAATTTTATTATTAAATTCAAGCAGACGATCTAATTCAGGTTGAATCTCATCGATGGAATCAAAGGTGCCTAGAAATTGTTTTTTACCACCGATTTTTGCGTAGACAATAATTTCATTCATTTCTATACCTCAACTTTCAATGCTTTATTGCGCCCAACTTTTAACTCAATCACTTGTGTATCAACAGAAATCAATTGATTAACAGATTCTGTATTATCAACGAACAATGGCATTTTGATACCTAATTCTTTGGAGAGTGTATTGACGATATCTAAATCACAATTAATTCTTGCACCGGTATTTAAACTAGTGCCGTATTCAATCCCCTGATAAGTTGCCTCACACACTTCAGCTAACGCACCATTTTTTTGGATATTGAACAATTTCCAGCGAACCAACTCAAATTTTTCGTTAATAGAGTTCTCAAGAGCCGCTACTTTTTTACGAGTGAATTCATCCAGAAGCCACAATTTTCTTTCAACATCCTGGTTCTGATCCTTGAGACGTTTGTCTTCGTTTTTTAATTCTTCGATACGTGTGTCAAATGTTGATAATTGACTAAACGAAGATAACTTGGCTTGTAAATCAGCAATATCAGCACGCTTACTATCAACACTTTGCTTGATTTCAGCTTTCTGATTGCTAGAAATATCGGTATCATCATCTGCAGCTGCAATCATCTCAATTTTGGAAGTGATTGATTGATAAACTGCAGTCTCTTCAAAAGTTTTAATTTCAGCTTTAACGTTGTTTAACTCGTCATTCAGTCGATTAAGTAATTCTTCGGCTGATTTATAGCCCAAATCGATTGAATCCAAATTTACTTCAAGCTTTCCTTTTTCAGCTGCTAACTCATTAATCGATGCTTTCAAAGCTTTTCCTTTTTCAGCGTCAGTTTCTAACCAATTTGATTTCCGTTGGTTAAAGTCCGCAACCAATTTCTCAATCTGATCAACTGGTAAATCTTGGCCGCAAGTCGGGCAGATTTTTTTATGATCGTCAAACTCAACATCCTTAAATTTATTTCGTTCAGCCTTCATCTGTGATAATTGATCATTGCCAGATTGGATTTTATTGGTTAAATCGTGCAATTTTGATTCTGTATCTGATTTTTCCCGGCGCAGACGATTAACTTCTGACTGCTGCGTCATAACATCATTTTGCAAGGATTGCGTTTGAAGATTAGAATCCGTTAAATATTGGGTACGAGCTTGTTCTAATTCCAATTTTAACTTTGCAATTTCTGATTGCTTCATCTGATTGCTATCCGTACTTTTTAAAGTTTCTAGCTTAAGTTGCAAGTCAGAAATATCAGCTTCACGATCCATAATGTCAGCTTTAATTTCTTCTTGAGTTAAATCACCCAAATCAGCAATCAATTTTGCTTTCATGTCAGTGACTTCTTGAATACGTGCTGGAACTCCGTCAATAGCTAATTTAATTTCTTTTTTCTGTCCAGCTAACACTTTTCGCATATCATCAACAGAATGATCGCCTAAAATTTCTGGCAGTTCTTTTAAATTCTCGTCACCAGCGATAATAGAGTTGTCTGTGACATCAGTCATGCTGACTAAAATTTCACGACGCTTTTTCCAATCAAGTCGCATAAAAAATCCTGAATCAGCTAAAATCTGTAAAATGCTTTCGTTACCTAAAGCGGCTAGATAGTCTTTCCACTCTTTTTGCTTAACAGGAACTGTATCAATGAAATACTTAGTTATATCGGCACCACGTGTTTTTTCAAGTTCGCCACGTTTTGAGGTCCAAGTTTCTTGTTGCACGCGTTTTAAAATGGTCACTTTTCCATCAATGATCATTTCGGCTTCAACTTCAGGAGATAGTCCCAAGACCTCGCTGTTGGCGTTGTCCAAAGGTTTAGGGTTAATAGATGCACCTTTGCTATCCTTGCCAAACAACAACCAAAGAAGGCCATCAGCTAACGTGGTTTTCCCAGACCCGTTTTGACCGGTTACGGTAGCATTATTCCCCATTAAATCAAGATCAAAATTTTCTATCCCTTTGAAGTGCCGATATTTAATCGAATTAATTTTGATCATTGTCACGATTACCACCTCCAAAAATTCGTTGCAAGATATCATCAATGTTTGGATCTTCATTCATCATGTCGACAATGTGGATTTGTGGTCTTTTCGTTTTTTTCTTCTGTGACTTCTCTCTCTTCAACAATTTTTTTGCTTGCTGACAGCCTGGACAATCACACTGTTTAGCATCAATCAAATCACAGATAGTATCGGCCGCAACTAAATTTATGAGTGCCATTTCGTCGGTACGGCCTACAAACTCCATGTGTTCCAATTCGTGATTTTTTGATATACCCACAACAAGAGATGATCCATCATCACTGCAGGCTTGAGATAGCGCTGAAAGTAGTGCTTCAATCTTAGTCATTCGATTTCTCCTATCGCTCATGCTAAAATGAGCTTGTAATATGTTTTATTGACTGACTTAGAGCTTCCCGGCCGAGTCAGTCTTTTTTTAATTCCAATTCCTGGACATATGCGCCTAAGCAAAATGAAATTGCAACAATTGCAAAAATAAAGATAACAATCCAAGTAACCCAAATATTGATACTTCCCATAAAAGCAAATCCAGCAAATAGGATACAGAATATTAAAATGACAATCATCGCTGTTAAGTTGTCATTAATTCGTGTTAGAAATTTCATGTTTTCACCTCTTTTGACTTAAAACCCATTTACGACATTCTTCTTTGTCATAAAACTTTGACTTACTTCCCATGCTTCCGTATGGCATACCTAGCGTCTCCCACTGACGAATCGTTGTAGTAGATACCTCAAAATAATCTGCAATTTGGCTTTGATTCAAAACTCTCTTATTTACGGAGGCATCGCGCTTCGCTTTATCTATCTCTGTTGTTACAAGATCATAAATGAATTTTTTTAACGTGTTAGCATCTTCTTCAGTAAGCATTACTTGCATTAGAAACCCTCCTATCGAATTTTGAAGTCAGAAATAATTTTCACTAAAAGCTGTTTTGCTTTCGGATTATTTACTAATTTCCCTTTTAGATAGCTTGTGATATCTTGTTTCGTCATCCCGTACATCACTGCTAGATCAACGAGATCAATATTATTTTCATCTAAATATTTCAAAACACGTTCTCTTCCAAGTTTTGAATCTGGCATATTTTTTCTCCTTCCAAATTTATTTGTAAGATAAACAGTAAGAATACTATAAAAACAATTGACACTTTTTATAGTTAGCTATAAAATGAAAACATAGTTAAATAAGCCGAATACACGACTAACTTTGTAGAATTTACCGCTGCCAAACGAATTTTCTATATAGTCTGTTTTCTTACGCTTTTTCTTGCTATTTATCTTACGAGAACAATATTATAGCAAACTATAAAATTAGTCAACCTATTTTTATAGAAAACTATAATTCTCTTTCTCGTGAAAGAGAGGAACCTTGATATGACTGTGTTTGACAGGATAAAAGAATTATCTGACAGAAGAGGTATTTCAATTCAAAAAGCTGCTATTGATATGGGATTTAGTGAAAATCTTTTTTATCAATGGAAAAAGTCTCAGCCGAAAGCAGATCGACTTGAAAAAGTTGCAGACTACTTTAACGTATCTACTGATTACTTACTTGGACGTACCAATGACCCAGATCTTACCACATCGGAAGACTCCAATAATAAAAGTCTAGCTAAGCAAGTCATGATGAGAATGAATACAGAAGGACTTTCTGAAGATGACATTCTTGGAGTAGAAAAAGAAATCGAAAAGTTTTTCGCTTGGCGAATTAATGAAATTAGAGAAGAGAACGAAAGAAAAAATAAAAATAGTTAGGCGGTTTGTTGCAATGTCAGTTGAAGCGGAAGAGTTTTTAGCTTTTTCTTATAAAATAAACGACTATATTTCGGCGCTTATGTTTGGAATGGACATGAACGCCAGAAGCTATGATTACAGAGAAATTTGGGATTACATTATGAGTGATCAGATTGTTTTAAGAAAATATCCATTTAACGGTAAGGCCAGACAAAATATTTCCGGAATGATAGTCAAGGATGATTTAGAAGTCACCCTAGCGGTGAACAATAATATGGCTATAAAGCGCCAAAATTTCACGATTAGTCATGAGCTCATTCATTATTTGTATCACTTGAACGAAGATACACCAGTTTTTACGGATGACAAAGTTTCACTGGCCTACTCCTCAGCTGACTTATTACCGGAATTTCAAGCCAATATTGGCGCATCGGTCATTTTGCTTCCAGATCCAGTGTTAATTAGTGAACTGAAACAACAAAAATCAATTGCTCATGTCTCTGCTGAATACGGAATTTCAGAAGCCGCTATCTTCACTCGCCTTGTTCAAACCATGCAGGCAAGATTTAATGCTTCTTACATAACTGCCTATAAATTGGCAAATAAGATTATGAACGGACGAGCCAAAAACCAAATGATTGAGTTAGGGAAAAATCTTGAACGTGTGGTCGAAATGGAGCATTCGCTTTATGAAGTAATAAAATAAAAAAACCGTGCTGGCACACGGCTAGTTACCTCATTTCTGAGATTATTCAATAATATTATAACAAGGAAAGGGTGTGTGTAAGTATGATTGATCCTAATAATTCTGACGAGATTGCTTCAGTTGTAAAAGAACTCATAAATATACTACCTGAAGAGACAAGAAAACCACTTCTATAATTGGTTGGTTTATTATACAACTAATTATATCATCGAATAAAAAAATACACATCCCCCACCTACCAAGTAAAAGGATGTGCTGACATAAATAAACCCTATGCAATAGGCCTATTTAATTACGTCTATTGTATCAAAGAAAGCGAGTTGATTCAATGTGGCTACTTTTAAAGAATACAAATTAAAGAACGGTACAAAAAGATGGATGTTTACCACGTATCTCGGAACTGACTATGTAACAGGGAAACAAATAAATACCACTCGACGTGGATTTTCAACAAAGAAAGAAGCGCAATATGCACTCAACCAATTATTGTTGAATCACGTAGATGGTGTGGAAGAAATAAAATCAAAAACAACGTTTAAAGAAGTGTACGACTTGTGGTTTCCGAACTATCAAACCACTGTGAGAGAATCTACCTGGATGACCACAGATACACGTATCAAAAAATATATTATTCCTATTTTTGGCGAGATGATCTTCGAACGAATTGACACAAAAACTGCCCAAAAGACAGTTAATGATTGGGCAAAAAAGTTCGGTATGTATTCGATGCTACTATCATACGTAAAACGTATTGGTGATTACGCCGTAACTTTGGAAGTGATTGATTCAAATCCGTTTCGAAAAATTACTTCTCCAAAACAAATCAATCGTGATCGAAAGAAAAGCAATAATAAAGATATCAAGTATTATTCAAAAGAAGAACTCAAGAAATTTTTGGAATTTAGTGAAAGCCACATCAGAAATATTTCCGATACTAGTCCCGTACAATTGTATTACGCTCGACTAGATAATGCTCTTTTTCGACTTATGGCTTATTCTGGAGCCCGTATTGGCGAGATATTATCCTTAACCTGGAATGACGTTAATTTCAAAGAAAACACCTTAGACATCAATAAAACCCTATCAAAAACAAAGACCGGATATAAAATTACTGATCCAAAAAATGATGCATCTTTCCGTGAAATCATTTTAGATACACAAACTATGAACATCATAAAGAAGTGGCGACTGCAGCAAAAAGAGTTCCTTTTAAAAAACGGTATCACAAAAAACAATTCAGTATTTACAGATATTGAAGGACGGTGGATATATCGGACAGATACCTACCAGCGTTCAAAGAGAATTGCCGCAGCGGTAGGATTACAAAATATCGGGAATCACGGTTTTCGTCATACTCACGCTACAATGTTATTTGAAGCCGGTGTCGATGCAAAAGAAATCCAAGAAAGATTGGGTCATTCATCAATTACCATCACCATGGATACCTATACTCATCTTACAAAAAATAACAAAACTTCTACGGTTGATAAACTTATCAACCATTTAAATTTCTAACAAATCTACTTCAAAACCTACGTCACAAAAAAAGAAACCCTCTAAAACACTGGTCTTAAAGGGTTTCTGAAACGATTATTTAGTTTCGCGGTGTAAAGTAACTTTTCTTTCGCGTGGGCAATATTTATTTTTTTCCAAGCGGTCAGGGTTGTTACGTTTGTTTTTGCTTGTCAAATAGTTGCGTTCTTTGCAAGAAGTGCATTCTAATGTGATGTTTACGCGCATGTTTTTCCCTCCCATATCCTCATTCGTACTCTAAGATTTCTCTCAGACTTGAATATGATAGCATGTTTTTTCTCTGAATGCTAGTCTTTTAAGTGATTTTTGTTAAGTAGTTTTACTTGACGATAAAGAGTGGTAGATGATGACAATAGAATCACTTGTATTTTTCAATATGGCGATCTTACGATTGAAAAATACAGACGGTTATGATAAAAGTCCCCCACAAAATTAAAATTTTTGTGGGGGACTTTGTATTCTCTTTTTATTCGAAAAATTCACCGTAGACATCATCTACTGTTTGTTCTGGGTTAATTACGATATAAAGGCTCTTTGTTTCTTCGCTTACTTTAGTTGTTTGGTAAACATTATCCAAACCTTCTGTATCTTTGTCTTTATATGGGAAGTAGACCATATCTGGTTTGCCGGCTTTAAATAAAATTTCCATCCGTTCGATATCTTGATATTTCAAAGCACGGGCAAACATCCCCAATTCTAAACCACCCAGGTTAATATCATGGGTTGCAACATGATCACCTTCTGGATAAATTTCAATTTTAAAGCCCGCACATGGATGAATTTCAACAAATTCACTGCCATTAATTCGACCAAAACTTGTGGTAATTTGTTTAATCCACAAATCGCCAATAAAGCGACGGTTAATCGTCCAAGTTTCTCCATTACGGAAATAAAATTTCAAAGCTGTCATTTCTCTAGCCATTTGACTTCCTCCTCAGATTGTCAACAACCTTTGTGATTGATAACACAACAATTGTGACTTTAACAATTTGTTTCACTCCACTCATTAGTTTAGCACAACTTTAAAATGCAGGATAAGAAAATGCTTACAGCTGATTCAAAAAGTCAGCGGTTTTCACTTCGACGCGTTGATGTTTTCCTTTTGCAATCACAACATTTCCTTCATAACACTGAAACAAAAAGAGCGTTTTGCCTGACTGACTTAATTCAATATCCACTTCAACTGTTATTGTTGCACCAATTTTAGAAGGCTTTAGATGCACCAGCTCAAACTTTACACCAACCGTTGTCTTAGTGCTGTCTAGTTGTTTTTCTTGCAAGTATTCAAAACAAGTATTTTCTACCATTTGTACAACAGCTGGCGTAGCTAACACCGCCAAGCCACCTGAACCCATTTTTTCTGCTGTTAAATCTTTGGTGACTGTAAATTGTTTTTGTCTCATTACTGCTCACCTGCTTGTAGTATTTCTTGTGCTGTTTTTAACAAAATTTTAGCATCATTTTCCAAGACTTGTGTTACTACTTGATATTCCAATTGACTTAAGATTTCTTTTAACCATTTACCAGGCTTTCGATCAAAAGTTTGTAATAAGTCGTTACCGTTAACTGCTAAGTCCCGTAATTGTTTAATCGGCAATTTTTCATATTGCATTTCTATTTTTTTTAAATCAGCAGTCAAGTTGTAAAATGGTGCCAAAGCTTCTACTGTCAAACTATTTTCTAAACCTAATTGATAAATTTCCCAATTTGTTAATGGTTTTTCCTGCCGTATTTTCAATCCCCAATGAAGTGCTTGGACATTTTGAATTAACTCATTTGACGCCTTCCATTGTTTTAAAAATGGACGAATTAATGTTTGCCCCATCCCCATTTGTTCAATGAGCACTGTCCACGCTTGTTCTTTTGAGGAGAAAGTCAAAGGTTTCATATCGGCAAAGCGCAATAAAGCCTCGCCGTAATGCCGCAACCCTGGACAATACAAATAACATTCTGTTTCCACGAGAAATGAAATTGCTTGATTGCGAAATTTACCTAACAAAAGTTTACTAAACTCAACATAAATGCGTTCAACTGAAATCTTATCGAGTAGTGTATGGTTTTCCAAAATTGCATCAAAAGTTTCAACCTCAAAAGCAAAACCTAGTTGGCTAACAAAACGTAAGCCTCTCATCATGCGCAGCGCATCTTCATGAAAGCGTTCATGAGGATCTCCTACTGCCTTTAAGACGTGTTCTTCTAAATCCATTAAACCATCAAATAAATCAATGATTTCGCCATCATCTTTTAACGCAAAGGCATTAATCGTGAAATCCCGACGTTTTAAATCCTCTGTTAAAGACCGGACGAACTCCACTTGATCAGG
The DNA here is from genome assembly GCF_021011285.1 of Enterococcus sp. SMC-9. Taxonomy (NCBI): domain Bacteria; kingdom Bacillati; phylum Bacillota; class Bacilli; order Lactobacillales; family Enterococcaceae; genus Enterococcus; species Enterococcus sp. SMC-9. Next base: position 206,385 of record NZ_JAILYE010000001.1, read on the forward strand.
ACGTCTAAAATCCTGATACGTCGACTCTGTCCGAAAAGTGGTCACTTCATATTGTTCCTCTTGCTGCAAAACTAAAACCGTGCCATGCTCGATGCCAATATCAATTGTGCGGGGGAAGATCTCTTTAATCTCTGCCGGAAATGCACTAGTAGCGATGTCAACATCATGAATTTTATGTCCCAACAAAATATCTCTCACACTACCGCCTACAAAGTAAGCTTCAAAACCAGCTGCCTCAATTTGATTGGTTACCGGTAAAGCACGTTGGAATTCTTCAGGTAATTTAGCTAATCGCATTTTCATCCTCCGGGGCACGCTTGCCGTCTTTTCTTTCAAAGCGGTAATAATCCCGCTGATTAAATTTCGCCATATTTTGATCAAAAACTTCTGTTAAATCAATTTCTAAAGAATTCGCCATTAATAATAAGACAAAAAATACATCCCCTAGTTCTTCAGCAACTGTATTTGGGGCTTCTTCTGCCTTTTTTTGTTTTTCACCGTAGTAATGATTTACCTCTCTAGCTAATTCTCCCACTTCTTCTGTCATACGCGCAAGTTGGGCTAGCGGAGAAAAATATCCTACTTTAAATTGGTCGATATAATCATCTACTTCATGTTGCATCTGTTGCAATGTTTTTTTACTCATGTGATCACTCCTGTCATTATCTTATCAAAATAATTCTGCAATTCAAAGTATGCGCCAATTGTCAGTGTCATTTTTTCGTGCTACATTTGAGAAGGCAGAAAACAGGCGTTATCTTCCTTAGTTTCTAATTGATAAAAAAGAAGGTGAGACCATGAATACAAACAAATATACTCCTTTATTAAAAGATTTAATTTTAATTCTGATTGGCACCTGTATTTATGCATTTGGTTTAATTTATATCAACATCCCAAATAGCCTCGCTGAAGGGGGCGTAACTGGGATTACCTTGATTTTACGGGCATTATTTGGCATTAACCCAGCCTATAGTACCTTTGTTTTAAATATCCCAATTATTATTTTAGGCGGTAAAATCTTAGGAAAACGTTCTTTTTACTACACTATTTTTGGCACCACCAGCTTGTCTGTATGGCTTTTTATTTGGCAGAAAGTTCCTTTGGCGATTAACTTGGAACATGATTTGCTTATTTCAGCTTTACTAGCCGGTATTATCGCCGGTTTTGGTAGCGGGATCGTTTACCGTGTCGGTGGTACCACCGGTGGTAGCGATGTTATCGCCCGCATTTTAGAAAAAAAACAGGGGATTTCAGTCGGTCGCTCCTTATTTTTCTTTGATATTTTAATTTTATTGGCTTCCTTAACTTATATTGATTTAAAAAGAATGATGTATACGTTAATTTTCTCTTATGTCTTTGCCAACATCGTAGATACCATTTTAGACGGCGGCTATTCAGCCAAAGGCATTCTCGTTATTTCCAATGAGACAAAACAAATGGCACCTGTCTTAATGGAAATAACCGGACGGGGTACCAGCTTTTTAAAAGGCGAGGGCGCCTATTCTGGTACAGATAAAAATATTTTGTACATGGTGGTTACTTCCAGAGAAGTTATGGAGGTAAAACGCATTATTGCTGAATTTGATGAACAAGCTTTTATTTCCGTTATCAATGTCCATGAAGTGGCAGGTGAAGGCTTCACTTACAAACGCCCCAAAAATAACTTTTTTAAAAAGGTCAAAAATCATAGTTAACCTCTCATAAAAAAGGCGGTAAAATCTTATCCTAAAATACTTAGGAATAAAATTTTACCGCCATTTTAATCAACTGTTTTTTGTCCTTTATATTGCTCTAACTCTTTGTTCACAGCTTCTGATAAACGTAAAAATGTCTCTTCATCACCTTTTTCTAACGCTGCGTCAATTTCTTGATACAATTGCTTAATCCGTGCCGTTTGCTCTTCTTCAAAGAGGAATTGATCAATACTGTCAATTATATCAGGATCGATGTTTTCATTCCACTTCATGAAAGGATTATCCTCTAAAATCGACAAATAGCCAGGATTATCCCACGCATTGTCAAAGAGGCATTCAATATATAACGCATCTTTCCAATTCAAACGAATTTCATGAAAAATTTGGTCGCTGTCGTCAAAAACTTTTCCTGAAATAAACAATTTGATAGGATCACCTTGGACTGTTAAATCACGAATCTGTAACCCCCGACTGGTCGTATCTGCATTTTCAACAAAATGAACATTGTTTAAAATTGCTTCATGATTTGCTAAGTAATTTAAAATCCAACAAACTTCCCGACGGCTAAAAGAGGCATGGGTAACAAACCAATTGAGAAAATTTTTCTTTTCTTTGACGTCGATAAACATCGTCCTCACCTTCTTTTCTTTATGATAAAGCCTCCAAAATCGACTGTACTTCTAAATCACCAGGCTCATGAGCCAGATAGTGTTCCAATAATTCTTTTGCAGCTTGAATCTGACCTTCTTCTCGTAAGAAAATCCCATATTCTTTCATAAATTCTGGTCCGTGATGCAATTCAATATTAGCTTTTTCGTAATGAATCGCTGCTTGGCTAAAGTCTTCTAATTGATTATAGGCCTGAGCCAAATTCCACTGGGCATAGGCGTCATCGGGATTTTCCATTTGGTCAATCGTCGTAATAACCGCTTCGTATTCTTCTTGTTTTAAGTATAGATTACTCAACATAAATAGTGTTTGGTCTAATTTATCACCGGTTTCCAATGCTTTTTGCAAATATTCTTCAGCTTTTTTATCATCGTGAAGTCGGTAAACATTCTCAGAGGCAAATTGATAAAAATCAACATTAAAAGGATTTTCTTTAATCCCCGCTTCAATTACTTCTTGGGCTTCTTCTAACTGCTCTTCATCTTGCATTGCTTCTGCTAAATACAAATACAAGGATTGATATTGTGGGTTTAAACTGCGTAATTGCTCAAGATATTGAATAACTTGTTCATTTTCTTTTAATTGACGGTACACAAAAGCAATTTGAAAAAGGCGATCATCGGTTACTTGCGTTTCGAGTGCGCGACGCAAATGAAGTACAGCCTCTTCAAATTGACCCTCCATGCTTAACGCCGTGCCTAAGCGTTCTTCTAATAAGATATCTGCCATTTCTGTTATATTGGAATTTAATAAAATTTGGTAAATCGTCGCAGCCTCACCAAAACGCTCGGTTGTGAAAAATAACTCCGCTAAAGCAAATTGAATTAAAGGTTCGTCTGGCAAAATTTTTGCAGCTTCAGTCAATTTTGCTTCACTAACTTCTGGAATACCAATCATTTGATAAAGATCCGCAGCTAATAGTAGTGCTTGTACATAATAATCACTATTTTTGGGAACTTTTTCAATAAAATTCAACGCTTGGTCACTATTATCATTTTCAATGGCCACTTCAGCTAAGCCTAAATATAATTCTTCATTATTAGGATATTTCTCCAATAGATGTAAAAAAGTCTGTTCCGATTCTTCTAAAAAACCAATCTGTAACAAATATTGTGCCAATTCGTGTAATTGACTATCATCATCTTTAACTAACGCTTGATTGAATGCTAAATTAGCACTCACCAAATCTTCATTTTCTAAGGCTTCTAGCATTTGTTCACTATATGATTTTTCCATTAACTTTCACGAATCTCCTTTATGATAGCTTGATATTTTTCAATTGCTTGTTGTAATGATTGAACGGTAACCTTTGTTTTCTTACCAACTTTGCCGATTTTTGCTAACACGAAAATTGGTGCCTCTTTTTGTGCTTGAGCTAAAACTTGCAACTGGTAATCGGTTAAAGAAATCTGTTTTGGTAAATAAATAGGATAGCCTAGTCGTTGAAACCAAATTAAAAAATTTTTCAAATTAAAGTGCAGTTTGTCATTGGCATCGCTCCAGAATAAATGGAATAAAATTCCAAATAAACGTTTCATATTAGAAGATAGCAAATGTCCATTTTCGGTTTGGTAAAAAGCCGCTTCAAATAACTGCCCGAAGGTTTCAATTTCAGCTGATTCAGCATAATAATCAATCAACTCTGTTATTAAAGCAGCAAAAGAACGGCGATATACTAGTTGTTGATTAGGAAAATTCTGATATAAATTTTGCAAGAAATCGTAGTCACAAACTAGACCTATTCGTATGAAAACTAGTAGATCAACTAATTTTCCCTCTGTTTGTGCTTCTGTCAAAGTTTGATCAAAATATACTGCCTGTGGCAAATTTTTAACCTGCAGTAACACTTGGCTGTTTTGTTTCATTACGGCTTGTTCTGTGATTAAGGCTTTGGCTAAAGAACGAACCGAAACCGGGAGACACCAGTAATGCCCGGGCAAAACCGTGGTCTGTGCTAAAAAGCCAGTTAACTGCATAACACCTTCATTTCCATAACCACAAAATAGATACTTGCGATTTGACGGAAATCGTTCTAAAAAGTGGAGTAAATTCATTAGTTCTTCTAAATTATTACAATATGTTTGATTGCGACAAACATACCAGTCAATGTCATAGGCATTTTTGAAAAGCTGACTGACTTTTTCAAAAGAACGATCATAATATTTCTGATTTGTTAAAATAATCACGTGTAAATTATCGCTAGCAGCAGGATTGATACTTTTATTTAATGTTTCGCCATAAAATATCTGTGTGGTCAATTGGTCTTTTTGATAGCTCTTCTCCATAAGCTCCTCCTAGTATAAGTTTATCATTAAAAGGCAGAGAACCAAAAGATTTCGCCATCATTTTCTCCTTCAAAAAAAAGAAAAAAACTTCCCACTTTTAATGAGAAGTTTCCTACGACCAATCAAATTACCAACTTGCTTTTTTTACACCAGGAATTTTGCCTTCATGGGCCAATTCTCTGAATTTTACCCGTGACATGCCAAACTTGCGCATATAGCCTCTTGGACGTCCGTCAATCCGGTCACGATTTTTCAAGCGGTTAGGATTAGAATCTTTGGGTAATTTCGCCAATGCTTCATAATCGTGGGCTTGTTTTAATTCATAGCGAATCGCCGCATAACGCGCAATCATCGCTTCTTGTTTTTTTGATTTTGCAATTTTTGATTTTTTTGCCATTTTGCTGTCCTTTCTTTTTTTAGCCAGCAGACAATTATTTGAGCATTTAAAACGTAATATTTACGCTTTGTTAATATAGCACGTTTTTCCTTTTGCCGCAAATAACTTAGCTTAGAAGGATCAAATACATTCTACATGTCAAAAAAAACTTCAACTAACCCTACTCTACCATTTGCTTTTAGTAGTTTTAGCTGAAGCTATTTTTTATAGTCATAAAATAATAGATATATTTCTATTTAATTAAATGTAACGATTACCTGCTATTTCCTTTATTTTTAAAACTTAATTAAACTAATAATGAGTAAAGCGAAGGTGCTGCTTGTAAGTTAATATATGTTGGATCAAATTGCTCCAAGCGCGTTAATAACGCCGTTAAATCAGCGGTTTCTTTAAGCAGGACACCTAACACGACTGGACCTGTCCCCCGATTAATTTTTTTTGTATATTCAAAACGCGTAATATCATCCTTTGGACCTAAAACTTCACTCACAAATTCCTTTAAAGCACCAGGACGTTGTGGAAAATTCACCACAAAATAATGCTGTAAGCCTTCATAAACAAGAGAACGTTCCTCAATTTCTGCCATGCGACTAATATCATTATTCCCACCACTGATAACGCAAATGATGGTTTTTCCTTTAATTTCATCTTTTAAAACTTCTAATGCTGCCACACTCACAGCACCAGCCGGCTCAGCCACAATCGCTTGCTTGGTATATAATTCTAAAATAGTCGAACAAACTAAACCTTCATCTACCACTGCTAACGCGTCTAGGTAAGCTTTGGCATGAAAATACGTTAATAACCCCACTTCTTTAACCGCAGCGCCGTCAACAAACTTGTCAATTTCATTTAATGAAACTGGACCACCATGATCAAAAGCCGCCTGCATAGAAGGTGCTCCTTTTGGCTCAACTCCAATAATTTTTGTTGCTGGACTCGTATTTTTTACATAAGAGGCAATCCCGCTGATTAACCCGCCGCCACCAATGGCAGCTAAAATATAATCAGGCTTAAATCCTTCTTTTTGGGCATCGGTCATCATTTCAAGCGCTAGTGTACCTTGTCCAGCAATAATATCTGGATCATTAAAAGGATCAATAAATGCCATTTTGTGTTTTACTGCGAATTCTTTTGCCGCTTTTGCTGAAGCATCAAAAGTATCGCCAACTAATCTGATTGAAACTTTCTTGCCACCAAAAAATTCTACCTGTGCAATTTTTTGGTGCGGTGTCGTTGTGGGCATAAAGATAACAGCAGAAATGTTCATTTCGTGACTAGTATAAGCAACTCCTTGGGCATGATTACCAGCACTAGCACAAACTACCCCATTAACTAATTGTTCATGGGGTAGTTTTTTTATGGCATAATAAGCACCTCTTAACTTGAAGGAACGAACTTTTTGCAAATCTTCCCGCTTTAATAAAATCGTTGCCTCATACTTTTCAGATAAGTAGCGATCGTATTGTAATGGCGTATGGCTAACTGCCTCTTTTAATACTTTGTATGCCCTTTTGATTTGTACATCCGTCGTCAAATCCAAGGTGCTCACCTCCAAAACTAATCTTTTTTCGTTACAAAAGGCATCATTTTTCGTAGTTCATTACCAACTTGTTCAATTTGATGTCCGGCGTTTTCTTTTCGCATTTGCTTAAACTCAGGAAAACCAGCTTTATTATCATCAATAAAACCTTTGGCAAAGTTCCCGTTTTGAATATCAGTTAAAACTTCTTTCATATGTTTTTTTGTTTCGGCTGTGATCACACGTGGCCCAGAAACATAGTCCCCATATTCAGCTGTATTTGAAATAGAATGACGCATCTTAGAAAAACCACCTTCATAAATCAAATCGATGATTAATTTCATTTCATGACATACTTCAAAATAGGCAAGTTCTGGTTGGTATCCAGCTTCGACTAAGGTTTCAAAACCTGCTTCGATCATTGAAGTTAGACCGCCACATAAAACAGCCTGTTCACCAAATAGATCTGTTTCAGTTTCTTCTTTGAAAGTTGTTTCCAATACACCAACGCGGGTGGCTCCGATTCCTTTTGCATAAGATAGCGCAATATCTTGTGCTTTGCCACTAGCATCTTGATATACTGCAAACAACGCCGGGACAGCGAATCCTTCTGTGAAAGTACGGCGAACCAAGTGTCCTGGTCCTTTTGGTGCAACTAAGAAAACATCAACATCTGCCGGAGGTGTGATAACATCAAAATGGATATTAAATCCATGGGCAAAAGCTAATGCATTACCAGCAGCAAGGTTCGGGGCGATTTCATTGTCGTAAAGTTCACCTTGAATTTCATCTGGTGCCAAAATCATTACAACGTCACTTTCTTTTGTTGCTTGCGCTACTGACTTAACGGTAAAACCGTCTTCACGGGCTGCGTCAGCTGATTTGCCTTCACGAATACCAATAATAACGTTGTGTCCTGTATCTCGCAGATTTTGCGCATGAGCATGTCCTTGTGAACCATAACCTACAATTGTAATCGTTTTGTCTTGCAATGCATCTTGTTCTACACTATTTTCGTAATAAACTTTTACCATATTAAAGTCCCTCCAAATATTCAAAATTATATTAACAGCAATTTTTTGCGATTAACCTCTAGTAAAGCCAGTAATGCCTGTACGTGCCATTTCTTTAATTCCGTATGGTCTTAAAATATCAATACACGCATCAACTTTTTCAGATGAGCCGGCAATTTGAACGGCAATAGTTTTGATACCCACGTCGACAATGTCTGCTCGAAAGGGTTCGATCATTGTTTTAATCTCTGTTCTCGTAGCAGCTGGCGCATTCACCTTGACCAGTGCCAATTCCCGCTCAAGATGTGGCTCATCGGTAATATCAGAAACTTTTACGACCGCAATTTGTTTATTGAGCTGTTTGGTGACTTGTTCAACTTCAGCTAAGGTCGCAACATTAATAACAAAGGTCATGCGAGAAATTTCTTTATCTTCAGTTTCTCCAACGGAAATACTTTCAATATTCACTTGTCGGCGATACAAGACACTACTAATCCGACTTAAAACGCCAACGTGATTGTAGACCATCGCAGTAATCATCCGTTTCATTTTAGTCCACCCCTATCATTTGATCATTAGCTTTTCCCGGAGGAATCATCGGTAAGACATGTTCGGTAGGGGAAATAACAACTTCAATTAAGCCTGGTCCTGGCTTGTTAAATGCCTTAGTAAAATCAGCTTCCATCGTTGCTGGATTTTCAATTTTGACGCCATTTATGCCGTAAGCTTTTGCTAACATGACAAAGTCTGGTGAGCTTGCAAAAACTGATTGGGAACGACGATTCTCATAGAAAACTTCCTGCCATTGTCGCACCATTCCCAAAGAATTATTATTTAGCAAAATAAATTTAATATCTAATTGGTGTTCATTTAAAATGGCGAACTCTTGATTGGTCATTTGGAAACCGCCATCCCCCACAAAAACGACAATTTGACTATCGGGATTCCCAAATTTAGCACCAATACCAGCGGGAATACCACAACCCATAGTCCCTAATCCACCGCTTGTAACCAATTGATTGGCAAATTTGAAAGGATAATACTGCGCAACCCACATTTGATGTTGGCCAACATCAGTTACCACGTAAGCATTACCTTTCGTCAATTTTCCCACAAGTTCAATTACTTTTTGTGGTTTAATTTCTGTAGTGCTATTACGATCGTAAGTAAATGGTTTTTCTTGGTGACGCTGCAGGCATAAAGATTGCCATTTTCTAGTATCTTGGACTTTAATTTCTTTATTCAACATACTCAAAAGAGCTTTTTTTACGTCTGCTACGATGGGAATCGCAGTTGGAATGATTTTCCCAATTTCTGCAGGATCAATATCAACGTGAGCTACTGTTGCGTTTTGGGCAAAATCTTTTGGAGAAGTTGCCAAACGGTCTGAAAAACGACAACCAAAGTTAATCAATAAATCACAGTCCACTAATGCCATATTAGCTGCATAAGATCCGTGCATACCTGCCATGCCTAAGAATAATTCATGATCGCTTTTAAGAACGCCCAAACCCAGCAAACTTGAAATTGTGGGAATCTGATATTTTTCAACAAAACGCGTAAGTTCCATTGCTGCATTTGCGGCCACAACTCCTCCACCAGCTAAAACTACAGGTCGTTTTGCTTCTGCTAATTTTTCCATCAACCGATTTATCTGCAGTGCAGAAGGCTGCGTATTGGGATGATAGCTTTCTAGGTGAACTTCATTTGCTGGTTTCGCATCAGTTTGACAAACTGTCATATCTTTAGGCAAATCAACTACTACTGGACCTTTACGACCTGTAGTGGCAATATGAAACGCTTCGTTTAAAATTTGGGGTAAATCATTGATATTACGGACTTGATAATTATTTTTTGTAATCGGTAGCGTGATACCTAAAATATCAGCTTCTTGAAAAGCATCTTTACCAATTCCTTGCGTCACCACTTGCCCGGTAATAACAACTAAAGGGACTGAATCACTCATCGCATCAGCAATCCCTGTTACAACATTTGTTGCTCCCGGACCGCTCGTAACAACAACAACTCCCGGTTTTCCGGTTGACTTAGCATATCCTTGTGCGGCATGAACAGCTCCTTGTTCGTGTCGGGTTAAAATATTGGGAATATCTTCGTGGTAAAGCGCGTCATATAATGGCAAGACCGAGCCGCCAGGATACCCAAAAATAATTTCAACGTCTTGTTTTGCTAGACAGTCTAATAATAATTTTGCACCTGAAAATTGTTCTGCGACGCTTGCATTTTTTTGCGTACTTGCCATTTATATCACTCCATTTCTTCTGGTAATTTCATGATTCCACCGGTATGAGCCGAGGTAACTAAAGCTGAATAGCGGGCTAACCAACCCTTTTTGACTTTACGTTTAAATTGCGGTAACCCTTCTGCACGAAAAGTCATTTCTTCTTGGGATAAAGCTACGTTAATGGTTCGTTTTACTAAGTCAATTGTGATTTCATCACCATCACAAATGAGCGCCAAGGGCCCACCACTAGCAGCTTCAGGGGAAATATGACCAACTGCAATTCCTCTTGTTGCCCCAGAAAAACGTCCATCTGTAATTAACGCCACGTCTTTGCCTAAACCACGTCCAACAATGCTAGATGTTGGGGCCAGCATTTCAGGCATTCCTGGTCCGCCTTTTGGCCCTTCATAACGAATTACGACCACATGACCTTTTTGAACAATATGATTGTCAATCGCATTAACTGCTTCATCGTGAGAATTAAAACAAATTGCTTTTCCTGTGAAGACTTTAACACTAGGATCTACCCCACCAACTTTAATGACACTACCTTCTGGTGCGATATTGCCATATAAAATTGATAGTCCACCCACTGAACTATAAGGATTTTCTTTTGGATGAATAACCGCTTCATTTTGAATTGTGGCATGGGCCACATTTTCTCGAATTGTTTTACCCGTCACTGTAATCCGATCGGAATGAATCGCTCCTTCAATGTGAACTAATTCATTAATGATGGCAGAAACACCACCTGCTTTGTGGACATCATGCATTGAATAAGCAGAGGATGGGGCAATTTTAGCTAAATAAGGAACACGTTTAGCAATTGCATTAACTTCTTCCAAATTGTAATTAATTTGTGCTTCATTGGCGATCGCTAGGGTATGTAACACCGTATTGGTTGAACCGCCCATCGCCATATCCAAAGCAAAAGCATCATCGATTGCTTCTTTTGTTACAATTTCACGAGGCTTTATTTGTTTTTTCACAAGATCCATTAAATGATGAGCCGATTTTCGGACTAATTCTTTTCGTTCTTTGGAAACGGCTAAAATCGTTCCATTACCCGGTAATGCTAATCCTAAAATCTCTAACAAACAGTTCATAGAATTGGCGGTAAACATTCCAGCACAAGAACCACAAGTCGGGCAGGCATTTTGTTCTAAAAAATTAAAATCAGCTTCTGACATCTGACCTTCCTTGTAAGCACCAACAGCTTCAAACATTGAAGATAACGTCGCTTTGTGTCCTTTGGGATCAATTCCTGCTTTCATGGGACCGCCAGAACAAAAAATTGAAGGGACATCAGTTCTAACCGAAGCCATGATCATTCCCGGTGTAATCTTGTCGCAATTCGGCATATAAAAAACACCGTCAAACCAGTGCGCGTTTATCACCGTTTCAGCTGCATCAGCAATTAATTCACGACTAGGCAATGAATAGCGCATCCCAATATGTCCCATCGCAATCCCATCATCAACACCAATTGTATTAAACTCAAAAGGAATGCCACCAGCTTCGCGAATCGCTTCTTTAGCTACTTCAGCAAGCTCTCTTAAATGAACGTGACCGGGAACAATATCGATATAAGAATTGCAGATGGCAATAAAAGGTTTATTCATATCTTGAATATTTTTAACTTGTCCAGTTGCATACAATAAACTGCGAGCTGGCGCCGCATCGATTCCTTTTTTTATTTGATCACTTCTCATTTCATCAGCTCCCATTTTTATCGATTTAAGAAAAAAAGCATCCCAATGTTTTGGGATGCTTTAGTAAGAATCCCTCTCGCTAGCGCAAATAGGACTCAAACAATCGGATTTTTACTCATCTTCCGTGTTCTAAGTCCAGGACTTGATAATTAAAATGACGATTTCATGATTCAAGTCGAATTTGCACATAAAGGATTCTCCTATTCTTAAAAGGCTTATTTTCAATTAATTTTGTTAAATATATCGTGTTCACTAAGTAAAGTCAATGAATTTTCAGAATTTTTTTTATTTTCTTTCTTTATTGTTCAGAAAATTGTTTGCTGTTTTTCCCAAAAAATTTGCGACAAACTGATTATTCTAACACTACTTATTAATTATGCTATCTCAACTCTAATATTTTGTCATTCATAACGAATGTTAGGGTTCATTATTGCATAATTTGAGAAATCATTTTACTGGTTGCTGCTATTCCTTCATTTTCCAAAGTCGAAACGATTTTACTGCCAATGACAACGCCATCACAATTGGCTTTAAAACGTGTCACATGTTCTTTTTGACTAATACCAAAACCAGCCAAAACTGGGATACTGCTTTGCTTGGTGATATAGGCCAAGTGGTCGTCTAATTTTTTTTCATAATCATTCTTACTTCCTGTGATGCCGTTAAGTGTTACAGCATAGACAAAGCCTTCTGCTACACTTAAAAGTTCGGTGATACGTTTTTTTGAACTAGTCAAAGAAATCAATTGTAATAATGCAATATCATTTTCATCCAATACTGGTTTGACTAAATCACGATGTTCAAAGGGTAAATCGGGAATGATCATTCCTTTTACATCCGTTTGCGCGATATCTTCAACGAACTTTTCAAGACCATAACGAAAAAAAGAATTTGTATAGCCCATCATGATTAAAGGCACTGGTGCGTGTATCTCTTTTAAGGCAGCGATAATTTTTGCCAATGTTATTTTTTTTTGTAATGCTTTTAGGCCCGCTTTTTGAATTGTCGGACCATCTGCAACTGGGTCAGAAAAAGGAATACCAATTTCAATTGCATCTGCACCACACTCGGCTAACATATGAATTTCTTGGGCTAAATTTTCTAATCCGTTGGCACCGGCCATGAGATAGGGAACAAACAATGTTTTTCCGGTTTGTCTTTTCTTTTGTAAAAAATATGTTAGTGATTTCATCTTATTTTCCCTCTCTTTCTTTGATTTGGGCTACATCTTTATCGCCACGACCAGATAAACAAATTACCATTCCTTCATCTTTTGCTAAAGTTGGGGCAAGTTTTAAAGCATACGCAATAGCATGGGAACTTTCCAAAGCAGGAATAATCCCTTCTAACTTGGAAAGCAAGTGAAAAGCAGCTACCGCCTCCTCATCTGTTACACTTACATATTCAGCTCTCTTTATTTCATGTAGATAAGAATGTTCTGGTCCAATCCCCGGATAATCTAGTCCAGCAGAAATAGAAAAAGCTTCTTCCACTTGACCATCCGCATCTTGTAATAAGAACATTTTGCTACCATGTAAAACACCAACTGCCCCTTTAGTTATTGAAGCTGCGTGCTGTGAGGTATCAAGTCCTTTACCCGAAGCTTCTACCCCAATTAATTTTACCGATTCATCATTTATAAATGGATAAAACAGCCCCATAGCATTGCTGCCACCACCAACACAGGCAAGGGCAATTTCTGGTAGCTTTTTTTCTTTTGCAAAATATTGTTCCCGGGCTTCTTGACCAATAACACTTTGATAGTCCCGTACAATTTCAGGAAACGGATGAGGACCTAAAACTGATCCCATCACGTAATGCGTATCTTCCACCTGCGCAACCCAATAGCGTAATGCCTCATTCACCGCATCTTTTAAGGTTTTACTTCCAGAAGTTACACTAACAACTTTTGCCCCCAAAAGCTCCATCCGAAAAACATTCAATTCTTGGCGGCTAACATCCACTTCTCCCATAAAAATAATGCATTCCATTCCAAATAGCGCTGCTGCTGTCGCCGTTGCTACCCCATGTTGACCAGCACCCGTTTCAGCAACTATTTTAGTTTTGCCCATTTTTTTCGCTAGCAAAACTTGGCCTAAAGCGTTATTGATCTTATGAGCACCCGTATGATTTAAATCTTCTCTTTTTAAATAAATTTTGCCCCCGCCACAATAATTTGTTAAACGTTCGGCAAAAAACAAAGGCGTTTTACGTCCAACATAATCTTTTAAATAATAGCTTAGCTCTGCTTGAAAGGCTTCGTCTTTTTTTGATGCTTCATATGTTTTAGTCAGTTCTTTAACAGCATACATCAATGTTTCCGGGACAAACTGTCCCCCGAAAGAACCATAAAAACCCTTTTCATTTGGCATTTTATACATCTAATTCCTCCTAAAAAATTTTAATTAGTTTTAACTTTTTGAATAAATGCAGTAATTTTTGCTAAATCTTTTTTTCCTCCAGTTTCAACGCCACTTGAAACATCGACAGCAAATGGTGAAAAATATGCAATGGCTGCTGTTACATTCTGACTGTTTAAACCACCTGCTATAAATAAGTTTGTTTTGTCGATTTTTGCTACCTCAATTTTTTTCCAATCAAAAATAGCACCATTACCACCGGCATATTTTCCAGCTGGAGCATCCAAAAGTAAGTAATCAGCACAACAATTAAAATCTTTTTTGTCAGGGCTTTGGGCAATAATGACAGGTAGTGGTAATGAACTTTTCGGCACTTTGCCGTGAATTTGAATAACATCTAATTTTGCGGTAGTAGCAATTTGTATTACCTCAGCTATTGTTGGTGAAACAAATACCCCGACTTTCTTTATCGTTTTAGGTACCACTTCGCTTATTGCGGCTGCTTTTTCTGGCGTTATTTGGCGGGGACTTTTGGCAAAAACAAAACCAACATAGTCTACTTTTAATTGACATATTTTTAGCAACGTTTCTTTATCGGTAATGCCGCAAATTTTCACCTTCGTCATTGACAGCTCACCTGCAATTCTTGTATTTTCTCACTAGGATTACTACTGCGCATTAATGTCTCGCCAACTAAAACACCATGAAATTTATCCTTGATTAAATTGACATCTGCTTGCGTTTTAAAACCTGATTCGCTAATATAAATACCTTCATCTGCTATATCACAAGCAATGCTAACATCTATACTAACTTCAAATGTCGTTAAATTACGATTGTTGACACCAATTAAGTCAGCACCAAGGGCTTTTGCTCGTGTGATTTCACCAGCATTGTGACATTCTACCAGTACTTCTAACTGGAGTGATTTAGCATAGTCAAATAATTCTTTTAGATTAGCTTGTGATAATGCTGCTACGATTAGTAAGACCAGGCTAGCCCCCGCATTATAAGCACGATTGATTTGTTTTTTGGAAATGATGAAGTCTTTACAAAGAATCGGTACTTGAACTGTTTTTGCTATTTTTTTTAGATCAGTGATACTACCTTTAAAAAAAATTGGATCTGTTAAAACAGAAATGGCGCTAACTTTCGCTGACTCATAAGTTTTTGCTTGTACTAAGATATCAGCTGTTAAATTAATATCACCGTTTGATGGCGATGCTCGCTTAATCTCACCAATCACATGCATTATCTGGGGATTTTCTTTCACAATTTTTATAAAGCTGACTAAGTCTTGGCGTAAGATGATCGGTTCTACCTGCATTTTTGCAACTTCAATTTCTTTTTGTGCTAAAATATTGGCTAAAAAATCCATCAGGCTACCTCCTGTAATTTAATTAACTGTTGCAATTTGTCATAAGCGGCTCCCGATGCAATAATACTTCGTGCATATTCAATGCCTTTTGTGAGACTTAAAACTTTACCATTAGCATAAAAACCAAAAGCAGCATTTAAAATTACTGTATCTAGATAGGGGGAAGTTTTGTTTTGCAAGACGCTTAAAAGAATTTCGCTATTTTCTTTGGCATCTCCTCCTGAAATTGCTGCTATTTCATAAGTTGGTAATCCCAATTCTTTTGAACTAACAACGTGTTGCGTTACATTCTCACCATCAAAAAGCGCATATTGGGTATCCCCGCTTAAATTTGCTTCATCCATCCCGCCAAAACCATGAAGGACAATCGCTCTTTTACGACCTAAGTGCATTAATGTTTCACAAGTTTCTTTGATTAAATCACCCGCACATGTCCCCATTAATTGGGTTTGTAATGTAACGGGATTTGTAAGCGGACCAATTAAATTTAATATCGTCGGTGTCGCCAATTCTTGCCGTATTTTACTGACATAACACATATTTTTATGCATCGCTGGTGCAAAAAGAAAGGCAATACCAATTTCATTTAGCAAATAACTTAGCGCTTGTTTTGACAAAGCAAGCTTCACTCCTAACGCTTCTAAAACATCGGCACTACCAGAGCGACTCGAAATACTACGGTTACCGTGCTTTGCCATGGGAATACCGCCTGCTGCCAAAACAAAGGCTGCCGTTGTACTAATATTAAAAGTCTGTAAGTTATCACCTCCTGTACCGCAATTATCCATTGCCGTCACAGGAGTATTGTCAATTTTTAACGCTGCTTGTTGCAACACTTGAGCCAATGCGGCCATCTCATAAGAGGTTACACCTTTTAGTTTTAGCGCAATTAAAAAGGCACTGATTTGACTTTCCCTTAGCTGACCACTAAACATGGCTTGTGCTACTTGTTTCATCTCACCTTCAGCTAAATTTTTTTGTTGATATAATTTTTCAAAAAGCTGCTTCATTTTACTTCCTCCAAAACTGTAATAAAGTTTTTTATCAATTCTTGCCCAAATTGGCTTCCGATAGATTCCGGATGAAACTGCAAGCCAAAAATTGGATAGTCTCGATGTTTAATCGCCATAATTAAGCCATCACTACAACCGTGAACCTCAAGTTTTAAAGGCAAACTGTTTAAAAGTAATGAATGGTAGCGCATAACTTCAAATCTTTCAGGCAATCCTGCAAAAAGACCACATCCCTTGTGATAAAGCTCGGAAACTTTCCCGTGTAAAACCGCAGGGGCTTGAATGATCTGCCCACCAAAAACTTCTCCGATTGCCTGATGTCCCAAACAAATTCCCAGCATTGGCTTTGTCTGATAAAAATTTCGAATCAAGTTTTCCATCTCACCAGCTTCACTGGGGACACCTGGTCCTGGTGAGAATACAATCGCCTTTGCAACATTTGCAACCTCGTACAAATCTGGATCATCATTTCTTAAAATTGTTAATTTTCTACCAGGAAAAAGCTGCGCTAAATTATAAGTAAAAGAGTCATAATTATCTACCAACAAAATCATAATCCCACCTCCAAAAGCCCTTGAGCTTTATGTAGTGTCTCGAAATATTCTTTTGTAGGGTTCGAGTCGTAGACAACACCAGCACCGGCTTGTAAATAAATGATTTGATTTTTGACAACTGCTGTTCGAATTGCAATTGCAAAATCCGCTTCATTATTCAAGGAGTAATAGCCAACCGCGCCAGCATAGACACCTCTTTTCACTTTTTCAAATTGATAGATTCGCTGCATTGTGCGAATCTTAGGCGCACCAGAAACTGTTCCCACTGGTAATATGGCTTTTAAGGCGTCCATAGGCGTTAGCTCTTTTTTCATTTTTCCTTCCACAACAGAACAGATGTGCATCACAAAGCGATATTTTTCAATTGTCATCAGCTGCGTTACAGCAACTGATCCTAATTTTGATACCTTATTCAAATCATTTCGGGCTAAATCAATTAACATCATGTGTTCTGCTCGTTCTTTTTCATCAGCCAGTAACTCTTTAGCAAAAAGCTTATCTTCTAATTCACTTTTCCCCCGCGGTCTCGTACCTGCAATTGGATTCGTTACTATTTTTTGATCTTTTACACTGACTAAAATTTCTGGTGATGCACCTATAATTTGGTAATCTTTAAAATCTAAATAATACATATATGGCGATGGATTTGATTTTCTTAACTGACGATAATAGGCAAATGGCGTGGCTGTTAATTCAGCTGTTAATCTTTGGGATAAAACAACTTGAAACATATCTCCGGCGGCAATTAATTTCTGGGCATTTTTAACAATTGTTTCAAACTCTTTTTGACAAACAGAGGGCTCAGCTTTTAGCTTTAATGCCCTCATAGGCGTCATTTCATCTTCTGCCATTACTTTTATTTCTTCTACTAACTGCTGACAACGCCTTTGCAATGTTGTTTTATCACAATTGCTGTAGGCGTTGCTACAGATGATAGTGACCTGCTTTTTAACGTGCTCATTGATCACATATGTTTCAAAAAGATAAAGATGTAAATCTGGCAATTCCATTTCATCAGGAGGTATGCTACCGATATTTTCATAGCAAGCCGCGATATCATAGCCAACATAACCAATTGCTCCTCCTTGAAAGGGCAATTGGGGTAAAATATCACAATTTTTCACGACATATTTTTCTAATTCTTTTAAAGGATCTGTCACTGGGTAACAGTTATTTTGCGTTTGGAAGATTCCATTTTGATAGGACAACTTATCGATTGGATCAAGTGCAATCATCGAATAGCACTCCTGTTGATGATTTTGAAGCAAACTTTCCAATAAAAATTTTTCTTTGGATTTTAAGCGTAAATATAATGAAACCGGTGTTAAAAAGTCACCATTCATCCTTTGTATAATTTTCATACCATCCCTCCATTTAAAAAACAAAAAAGCCCCCAAGCCTGCTAATGCAGACTTGAGGGCGAATAGCTCACGGTGCCACCTCATTTTGTTTATTCCAAGCAATTTAAGTAACCGAAATAAACCTCTTATTCAGTCGTCAAACAACAACCTTCCTTTAGATAACGGGAGTTTTCCGGATAACCCTACTGATGTTCAAGTTATCAGCGCAAAAGTCCATTCACAAATTTTGACTTACTGACTCGCACCTGCCGCCAGTTCTCTGAAAAGCCTGAAAATTTGTTACTCCTCTTTTGTTCGCTTAATATTTAAAGCCAATCATACAGAAGCAAGTAAAATAAGTCAAGAATTTTCAGAATATTCTTTTGAGTTTTTATTTAAAATAGCACTTTATTTATCCTCTTTAGCTAAATAAAGTGATTGCGAACCCATTTTTTCATAAATACTTTTTAAAACATCCGAATTAACTACTTTTTTTTGGCCGTAAGGATCGTTAACGTAAATATCGCTATCTTTAACACCAGTAATTACCACTGCATGACATAGTGCTGTTACTGAAACACTGCCATTATTTGTTTGCCACAGCATAAAATCACCTTCTGTTGGGATAACAAAATCGACAGTAGTTACAATCCAAACAGGTACACCATTCATTACTTGTTGCAACAAAGAGTAAAAATCAGTGTTGCTTGAACTGACAACACGATAGTCACTTTGCACAACTGATTTTGCTACTTTGGCAATTGGCTCTACAAAAGCCCCCATTGCTAGATAACCTTCATAAATGTTACCGACAAAACCACTGCGGGGATCACCGTGAATGTCATTTTCTTCATCTTCATAAACTGGCACATAAGCTAACTTTTCTGCCAATTCATTTTTATTTGTCTTATAACCATAAAATTGGAGCAACATCGAAAGTGCCGTTATTTCACAACCATTTTCAAGGGGAACATCTCCTGCAAACTGATTTTCAAGAGGCACATCGAGTAAAGTGTTAGAAACTTTACCCTGCTCTTCATTTAGTGTATTAACTGTTTTTTCAAAGGATTGGTTTTCCTTTTCATTTATCTTAAATGTCTTTGTTTGGAGCAAAATAGTTCCCGTGAGGACTAGTAATATTATAAAAGTCTTTTTTAACATCGCCTTTTTTGCCCCTTTCTTTTCTACTTACAGTATAAATACAAAAGCTTAAAGGAAGCTAAAGAAAAGCTTTAAATGTAGAAAATGGGTTAAATTTAGCAATTAGAAAGACTAGTCGTTGCAATAAATTTATTAGTAAGTCACCTTATCTTGATAATTTTTTACTAGCTATCAATTTCTGACAAAACAAAAGACCGTCAGAGCCCTAGGGCCCTGGCGGTCTTTTCACTGCAATTATTTCACAGCATCTTTCAATGCTTTACCTGGTTTGAAAGCAGGTACTTTGCTTGCAGGGATTTCAATTTCATCACCAGTTTGTGGGTTACGTCCTTTACGAGCCGCGCGAGAGCGAACTTCAAAGTTACCAAAACCGATTAATTGAACTTTTTCACCTTTAGCTAAAGCATCTTGGATTGTTGAGAAAACAGCATCTACAGCTGCAGTAGCGTCTTTCTTAGTTAAGTCAGTAGCTTGTGCAACTTTTTCGATCAATTCAGCTTTATTTGCCATGGATGATTTCACCTCCTAAAAAGAGTCTTGATGTAAACATCAATTCACAAAAATTTGAGTGGTCCAACTTTTTGTGAAAAATATTGATCAGTATCAATATTCTGATACTACGTTATCATAAGAACCTTGTAATATCAAGGATTTTGGGCATTTTAAGCAGCTTTTTTCACCTTCATGATTCTTTTTATCAAAAGGGAGCGTTATCTTTTGATAAAGCGATAAAAATATGATAAAATCGCTATTTTCGCCGTCTTGGAATAACTCGAATTGGCGTTCCTTCAAAGGTGAAGGCTTTCCGAATTTGGTTTTCTAAAAAGCGTGCATATGAAAAGTGCATCAATTCTTCTTCATTCACAAAAATAATAAAGGTTGGTGGTTTTACTGCCACTTGCGTTGCGTAAAAAATCTTCAAACGTTTGCCTTTATCTGTAGGTGTTGGATTAATTGCCACCGCATCCATTATAATATCATTTAAGACTGCAGATGGAACCCGAAGATTTTGATTCATGCTGACTTCTTCAATTAATTCTGGTAATTTTCCTAGGCGTTGTTTGGTTACAGCAGAAACGAAAATAATCGGTGCGTAATCCAGATATTGAAACTCATCTCTAATTTCAGCTTCAAAATCGCGCATGGTATTGGTTTCTTTTTCAACTAGATCCCACTTGTTGACAACTATAATCATTCCTTTACCAGCCTCATGAGCATAGCCTGCTACCCGTTTGTCTTGTTCCCGGATGCCTTCTTCACCATTTAAGACCATTAAAACAACGTCGGAACGTTCAATTGCCCGCATTGCTCGCATGACCGAATATTTTTCGGTACTTTCATACACTTTGCCACGCTTACGCATACCAGCTGTATCGATCATTAAAAATTCTTGCCCGTTTTCAGAAGTAAAATGCGTATCAATTGCGTCTCTAGTTGTTCCTTCAATATCTGAAACGATTACGCGATCTTCACCTAAAATTGCATTGATTAAAGAAGATTTTCCAACATTAGGACGACCGATCAAACTAAATTTAATAACACCCTCGTCTTCTTCCATTTCATCACTAAAATGTTTAACAGCTTCGTCTAATACATCCCCTAGACCTAAACCATGGCTACCAGAAATTGGATACGGATCGCCTAGTCCTAAAGAATAAAACTCATAAATTTCAGAACGCATTTCGGGATTGTCGACTTTATTGACAGCTAAAATTACTGGTTTATTACTGCGATATAAAATCCGTGCGACCATTTCGTCAGCATCAGTCACGCCTTCTTTAGCGCTCGTGACAAAAATAATCACATCAGCTTCATCAATTGCAATTTCTGCTTGATGTTTAATTTGTTCCATAAAAGGTTCATCACCTAAGTCAATCCCACCAGTATCAATAATACTGAAATCGCGACCTAGCCATTCACCACTTGCATAAATACGGTCTCGCGTAACACCTGGAGTATCTTCCACAATTGAAATACGCTCACCGGCAATGCGGTTAAAAATTGTCGATTTTCCCACATTGGGACGGCCGACAATCGCAAGAGTTGGATTTGCCATAACTCTACCTCCTCGTTTCTTCACAACAATTTCTTTTAATAAAAAATTTTATCTTTATCGTAACAAAATTTATCTGATAATACAGTCCACTTGCACAATCTTTCTTAGTTTACCTAAAGCACAGACAACATGCAAGTAAAAAAAAGAAAAGAGACACTGCATCTCATAGAGAAATTATGCAGTATCTCTTCATTTTTTACAACTTATACGAAATTATTCTTCGTCTTCTTTAACGACGTCATTTGCATCTTCAGAAACAGTTGCTTCTTCATTTGCGTCATCATTATCAGCTAAAGCTTGACCTAAAATATCACCCATTGTAAAACCAGTACTTTCTTCTGGTAATTCATAGCTGTCTTCTTCCACAACTTTTTCTTCAGCTGGTTTTTCTTCTAATGCTTTAATTGAAAGCGCAATGCGATGTTCATCAGGATTTACTTCCAAAACTTTCACTTTCACTTCGTCACCTTCATGCAATACTTCATGAGGTGTGGCAATGTGTTTGTGAGAAATTTGGGAAATGTGAACCAATCCTTCTACCCCTGGGAATACTTCTACAAAAGCACCAAAACTTGTTAGACGTTTTACAGTACCATCTAAAACTGTTCCCACTGCTGCCTTTTCTTCAATGTCAGACCAAGGTCCAGGCAAAGTATCTTTAATAGATAATGAAATACGTTCTTTTTCAGGATCAATCGATAATACTTTTACTTGTACTTTATCGCCAACTTTTAGAGCATCGTTTGGTTTGTCGACATGACTATGAGAAATTTCAGATACGTGAACTAAACCATCAATTCCCCCCAGGTCAACAAAGGCACCAAAATCAGTTAAACGTGCAACTGTCCCTTCAATCACATCACCATCGTGAATAGAACTTAACAATTCTTCTTTACGAACAGCTTTTTGTGCTTCCACAACTGCTTTATGTGATAAGATCAAACGATTTTCTGATGGTTCAATTTCGATAATTTTGAAAGTCAAAGTTTGACCTTTATATTCTTCAAAATCAGCTACAAAATGATCTTCAACCATTGAAGCTGGCACAAAACCGCGCACGCCAACATCAACAACTAAGCCACCTTTAACCACATTGGTAACAGGTGCTTCGATAATTTTGCCATCTTTAAAGTCTTGTTCAATATCTTCCCAGACTTTTTTTGCATCTAAACGGCGTTTTGATAATAAGTAACTACCGTTTTCTTTATCTTTACCAATCGAAGAGATGACAACTAACTCTAAGACATCCCCTACTTTTACAGCTTCGTTGATATCTTCAACTGGAAGAGTTGATAATTCTTTAACTGGAACTACCCCTTCAACACCAGCGCCTTCAATACCGACGATGGCTTGTTTGTCTTCAACGGCTAAAACTTCGCCTTTGACAATATCCCCCACCTTGACTTCTTGGAAGCTTTCCAAAGCATCCGCCATAGATTCGCCGTTTTCTACTTGATTGTTTTCAAATTCTGTCATGACATATGTCCTCCTAACCAACAATTAATCGATCGCTGTGCACTACACACTACAATTTTAAGTTTAAATTATTCTACCCCAAAAATAAAGCGATTTCCATTATTTCTTGAAAATTGCTCCATTTTAGCGTTTTTTCCCTTTAAAATTGATGTTACCAGTAAATTTCATCCGAAGATAGCGTTACTTTAGATAAAATTTAGCCTCTCAGTCTATTATAACGACACAAAAAACATTTCACCAAACAAAAAGACTTACACTTAAACTGTGTAAGTCTCAAAAATTACAAATAACCTTTTTCGTTAACAACTGCTTTAATCATTGCCACTACTTCTACGATTGTTTTTCCGGTCGTATCAATTAAAATTGCATCTTGCGCTTGTTTTAAAGGAGAGACTTCACGATGGGAGTCAATGTAATCCCGTTTTTCGATTTCTGCTTTTAACGTTTCAAAATCTGTTGGGATTCCTTTTGCCTGATTTTCTTTGTAGCGACGTTCTGCTCTTTCTTTGACACTTGCAACTAGAAAAATTTTCACTTCAGCAGCTGGTAACACAGCTGTGCCAATATCCCGTCCATCCATCACCACACCACCGTCTTTTGCGATGATTTGTTGTTGCTTAACGAGCTCTTTGCGAACTAACTCATGGGCAGAAACTTCAGAGACGTTATTGGTGACATCTGATTTTCTGATAGCTAAGGTGACATCCTCACCATTAATAAAAACCAATTGTCCTGCTTCACTTTGCTTAAACGTAATCGGATAACGATGGATTAGCGCAACTAGCCCTGCTTCATCTGAAAATAAGACGTGATGTTTAATCGCCATGAAAGTCACACTACGGTACATAGCCCCTGTATCCGTATAGATGAAGCCGTAATCTTTTGCTAAAATTTTCGCTACTGTACTTTTACCAGAAGAAGCTGGTCCATCAATTGCAATATTAATTTTTTCCATTTGTTTGCCACCTATCTTTAGACATTAGAAAAGTTTTTTAAATACTTTTTTAAACAAACGCTTAAAGTAACCTTCGCTTCTAAGTAGGAACTTAGCATGTACAAAGTAAATTAAAAAACTAGACATTAAGAAAGCCGAACCAAAAATACCGTGATTTTTGGAGCGGCTATTTTTTACTTAATTCGTAATTGTTGGCCTGGATATAACAAGAAGTTATTTGGATCAATGCCATTTAGTTGATATAGTTGATCAACTGAAATCCCAGCTCGTGCTGCAACTTGATTTGGACCTTCACCATTTTGAACAGTGATGTATTGTTCACCAGCTTGTGCATTTTGATCTTGTTGATTTTGATTTTGTTGTTGATTTTGGTTTGCTTGATTTTGTTGCTCTTGGTTTTGATTTTCTTGTTGATTATTTTCTGTTGAGCTTGGTACTGATTCTTCACTTGAACTTGAACTTGATTCACTTTCAGAAGATTCAGTCGTTGAACTTTCGGCTGTTGAAGATTCTTCAGTCGATGATTCTTTGGTTGAAGAAACTAATGACGAAGAAGCCGTTGATGGTGTAGAATCGGCATTCTTCTTATCATGTGTTAACCACATAACAAAGCCTGCTGGTACTAAGATACAAAGTGATAATAAGATGACCAAAATAACTAAGAACTTTGATGTTCCACGCTTTTGACGGCGCTGTTGTGCTCGTGATGAAGTTTCATCATCGGTATCATAAATTGGTTGTTCCCATGGTTCTTGTGTTTCGTTGTCAAAATCATTTTTCTTTTTACTCAATGTTCCTACCTCCTGAAAAGCTTTCGCAGTGTATTATACCATAGGCATTTTATTGTTGTCGCTAAAATATAACTTCAATCGTTTTCTTTAAATAATTTTAGGAAAATCTCCTGCCAATGTTTTGTTTCAGTGCTTCTCTTTTGTACACTTTGGCTATATTTTATGACCGCATTGTCATTATCACAACACTCAGGCGGCTTTTGTTGCAAACTTTCAGCAAAATTATCTAAGATAAAAGCGCGGCGACAAGTAGTCGTTTGAATATAAGCTAGCATTTGAGCTAATTTATCACTTTTCACCTGCTCATTTACTTTTAGCGCTTGTAACACTTCGTTAGAACCTATACTCTGACTCAAATCAAGCCACTTTCTTTGTAGTTCGCTATTTATTTCCGAGCGATCATTTAACAATTGTTGGAAACCACTACGTTCATCTTGGCGCATTTGTTTGAAGTAATGATGAATTTTTTCATCATTTTTTTGATAAAGTAATATTGCCTGGCTTATCTTGCCATCCCGTCCTGCGCGGCCGATTTCTTGTACATAGTTTTCAATACTGTCAGGTAGATCAAAATGGATAACAAAACGAATATCCCCTTTGTCAATCCCCATTCCAAATGCATTAGTCGCAATTAAGATATCAAGTTGGTTACTTTGAAATTGCAACTGTAAGCGACTTCTTTCACTCCCATTTAAACCACCGTGGTAAAAGCCGACATTAAATTTGTCTTTTAAGTTTTGATAAAGAAATTCTACTGTTTTTTTGGTAGCGCAATAAATAATTCCCGGACCGAGCATATTTTCTAATAAGTTTTCTAAGTCGGGCAATTTTTCTTGCGTGTGCTGTACAAAAAGACGAATGTTTTTACGATCTACTGATTTTTTTACCAACTGATAATCGTTATCCAGTAAAAGTTGGGCAATATCGGTTTGAACAAAAGGTGTCGCCGTTGCCGTTAACGCTAGTGTAACGGGATTATCTAAAAATTCTTTGACCTTATTTAATTGCCGATACTCCGGTCTAAAATCAATGCCCCATTGCGATACACAATGAGCCTCATCTATGACAAACAAGCCAATTTTTTGACGTTTTAATACTTGTAAAACCTTTTTTTGCCATAGCATTTCAGGGCTAATAAATAAAAACTTGTAATCTGCTATATGAAGCAAGACAAATTCTTTTTCTGCAGCTGTCAACTGACTATTTAAAGCCACCGCTGATCCTAATTTAGGCTGTATTTGATTTACTTGATCTTCCATTAGTGCAATTAGCGGCGACACGACAATTGTCATCCCTGAGGTTAAATAACTGGCTAACTGATAACACAAACTTTTACCAGTTGCTGTTGGTAAAATGCCAAGAACATCTTTTTTTGCTAATAGTGCTGTAATTACTTCTTTTTGACCAGGCCGAAAAGTTGTAAAGCCAAAATAGTATTTTAGACTATCCTCTAATGTCATAATTTTCGTCCCTCTTTTGTTTAATTTGATACAAACGAAATTCGATAAAATCCAACGGAAATTTTTCATTTACAGCACTATAGCGCATGGCATATACATTTTCTTTTGCAGCGAGTAAATCTAAGTTTTCCCGGCTGGCTTTTGAAATAAAGCGCTCAAAGGGAAAACTTGCTTCATATAATGACCATTCAACAATATGGTCAGAAATTGTCCCGACTTTTAAATCACGAATCTGTGCAACTTCACCAATTGATTTTTCTTCTAATAAGAGTTGTCTTGTATAAAGCATGCTCTTGTTATAATTCTGTTGTAAAAGACCTTTTAAAAGTTGATAACACAACGTCTTTTTCTGAGCTTTTTTTATTTCCTTTAATAAAGGGTGTAGACAACTAGCCTGATAAAGTTGACTCCAAGGCTCCTTTTGATATTCGTCTGGCAGTATTTGATAAGCTGTTTTAGCCAAAACAGTAGCCCCGCTAAATTGTTGCGCTAAAAAATCGCCTGCAACTTGTGTTAGTTTATTAAAAAGTTGCGCTAATTCTTCATATAAAATATCCGGACTTGCTTTTTGCTGTGTGATGAGTTGGGCAACTGGACGTGTAAATAACGGACTTGTCTCTAAAGGGCGCAAATTTTCTTGCCCTTTTGAAACCTGTTGAATAAAGTAAGCCAGTAGTCGAAAACAATTTTCATCACTGCGACCAAAATTAAAATAATCCACTTCAAGTAAACTTTCTCTTAACTGAAGGTTCAATTTGCTTTGTCCTTTGGCTGTAATCCGATAAGTTGCAGCCTCACTTTTAACCAACAATCCTTCATTTTCTAACGTGGCAATAGCATTTTCAAATACTTTTAAAGAAAGATCTACTTGGCAACCTAAAAAAGGTAATAAATTCGTAAAAAAAGCATAACTCATAATTGCTGATGTTCGCTTGCCTTTTAGCAAATGAAAAAGCGTACTGGTCTTTAACTTGTCAGTCATTGAAAATAAGGCTAAAATAAATTGATTCATAAAAAATCCTCCTGAAAGTTGGTGGAAAAAATGACGACGACTTGCCGTCTTGTTCCAGAACGCTGTATCGCCTGTGGTCTTTGTGCAATTTATGCACCCGATATTTTTGATTACGATGAAGAAGGTATCGTTTTGTTTAAAGAAGAACCAGAAGCTAGCCAACAGTTTGTACGTACCAAAGAACTCACTGCAGTAAAAAAAGCCGCTGCTAAATGTCCTGTCAGAGCAATTTTACTTGAAAAAGAAAAAGCGCGCTAGTTGAAATTACTTTAAAAATACTACTTTTAAATAGCATACGAAATAACAGAAAAAAATAAAATAATAGAAAAAACGAAATAAAATACCCAAACGCTCAAGATCGTCCTTATCTCACAGTTATAAAACTGTCAGTAAGAAGATCATTGCGTTTGGGTATTTGTGTTAATTTTTTCGTTTAGAGCTGTGTGAAACTATTTTGCACATAAACGATAAATAGATTCAGCGTAAATGTCCATTGCTTTGTACATTTGGTCTAATTCCCATTGTTCATTGGCTTGGTGCATAAAGTCTGGTGTGTCTTCAAACATTGCACCATAAGCTACACAATTTTTCATTGTGCGGGCAAAAGTTGCACCACCAGAAATTTCAGGTTCTGTCATATCCCCTGTCATTTCCCGGTAAGTTGCTAATAATGTTTTGACTAAAGTAGAATCTTGAGGGACATATAAAGAATCTAACCAATCAAATTCTTGATAAGTCAAATCGTATTCCTTCACTTTTGCTGCAATTTTTTCTTCTAATTCTTCTTTTTTAACTGTTACTGGTAAGCGCATATCTACACCAATTTTAGTTTCTTTTGGCGAAATAATTAAACTAGCAAAGTTCATTGTCAACTCACCTGATTGCGCATCTTGTGTTTTACCAACAACATTTTCACCTGTTGCATTTTCCTTAACTAGTTTGCCTAAGAAATTCAAAGGAGCAAAGTCGACCACTTCACTTAATGCCATAGCTAAACGCGTAATTGCGTTAATTCCTTCTGGTGCGTCTTTTGCGTGAACGCTCTTACCTTGAACAACAACTGTCTCCCCTTCCATTTCATACGGGAAGCCTAATTTGTCTAAAGCAGCTTTGACTGCATTTACGTGTTCACCTTCATAAGGGGCTGTATCTGGCACAACGTTTAGCGCACCACCAGCATTAACAGCAATTTTATCCGTTCCTGAGCCAACAAGATAAGCTTGTAGCAAACCTTTTTCAGCAAATGTTAACGGGAAGCTG
Organism: Enterococcus sp. SMC-9; assembly: GCF_021011285.1. Lineage (NCBI taxonomy): Bacteria > Bacillati > Bacillota > Bacilli > Lactobacillales > Enterococcaceae > Enterococcus > Enterococcus sp. SMC-9. The sequence goes on from NZ_JAILYE010000001.1 coordinate 234,735, forward strand.
TGGTCTGGCGCGATTCCAGCTGTTGCACTTTCTTCTTTTTCGTTATATTTTTCCATACAACGCCATAAGTTTTCTTCATCAGAACCAAAGATAAAACGAATGCGTTGGTTAAATTCAACACCATCATCCATTAATGCTTTAACAGCATATAACGCAGCCATTGAAGGACCTTTATCATCTTGGGAACCGCGACCGTAGATAATACCATCTTTAATGACTGGATCAAACGGGTCAGTATTCCAACCTTTTTGTTCGGCGGCTGGCACTACATCCATGTGACATAAAATCGCAAATAAATCGTCTCCTTGACCGACTTCAGCATAGGCATAGTAACCTTCTGGATCTTTAAACGTCCGAAAACCAATGCTATCACAAATTTCTAAAACTTGATCTAAAGCTTTCACTACGTTTTTCCCGAATGGATGGCCTTCACCACTGTCAGATTCATCTAAAACTGAAGGAACCTGAATTAATTTTTTTAATGCTTCGACTGCTTCTTCGTGATGCTTTTGGGTAACGAATTGTTTCATTGTACTACCTCCTAAATTTTAAAAGTAAAAAAGTAAAGTTGCATAACTTTTTTACAAATTACCAAAAATAAGAAAAAGAGAGCTTCAAGAATAACCGAAACTCTCTTTTTAAAACTGAGAAACTCAGTTATAGATATAAAGTTAACTTCATCTTAGCCAAATTATGAAAATTTGTCTATCTTATAGTATTGTCCCAATTGCAAGCAAGATACAAATTGCCACAAATAAAATGGCAATTAATTTGGTGATGTATTTCCACCATTTACCAATATCAATGCGGGCAATCGCAACAGCACCCATAACAATAGCAGAAGTTGGTGTAATTAAGTTTACCAAACCTGAAGCTGATTGATAAGCTGTGATAACTAAATCTTTACCAACACCAGCAAATTCGCCCATTGGTCCAATAATACCCATTGTTGCTGCGGCAAGACCAGATGTTGATGGAATTAAAAATGACATTGGAATGTAGAAAATAAATGTCAAAATGATAAAGACGATAGATGAAAGACCTGAAAGTCCTTTTTCACCCCAGTTTAAGATGGTATCGGTGATCATCCCGTTGTTCATCACAACTTGAATACCACGGGCAACAGCTACGACGATGGCAACCCCGATTAAATCAGAAGCACCCGTTAAAAATTCAGAAATAAAGTCTGATTCTTTAAAGCCGTAAACAATTGCAACAATAATTGACATCAATAAGAATAACATTGTAATTTCTGGGAAGTACCATTGACCAAATGGTAGCATATCTTTTCCTAACACCATGCCTAAACCTGGAAGACCAGATAACCATTTAGTAAAGTTGGCAAAAATATTAATCCCAAATTCTTCCCAAGGAATTAAACTCAAAATCATCAAGAAGAATGTCAAGATAAACAAGATATTTACGTTACGTTGTTTTTTCGTTACGCCTTCTTGACGGTTAATTGCTTCAATATCGAAATGTTTTGCGTCTTCTTCTCTTTGGCTGTAAACGATTGATTGCGTTGGATCTTTTTCAATTTTTGCTGCATAACGATAAACGTAAGCAATTGAAATACCCACCAAGACAACCCACATGATAATACGTAATAACATACCGTCTGCCATTGAAATACCAACTGCATCAGAAGCAACCCCTGTGGCAAATGGGTTAACTGTTGATGCTAAACAGCCAACTTGAGAACCAATTAGCACGATTGATACAGCAACGATAGAGTCAAAACCAACCGCCATCATAACTGGAATCAGTAATGAATAAAACGGAATTGTTTCTTCGGCCATCCCATAAGTTGAACCGCCCAAAGCAAAAATTGGTAATAAGATAAAGATTAAGTTCTTTTCACGGCCTTTAAAGCGTTTTACGATTGAGCCGATACCTGCATCTAATGCGCCGGTTTTGTTAACGATTCCAAGAAATCCCCCAACGATTAAGATGAAAAATGAAATCGAGATAGCTGGATCTGTTGTATCAGAACCTAACATCCCTAAGACTGGTGCCATCATAACATCGTAGAACCCTTGTGGATTTTGAGCAACCCGTTCATAGGTTCCTGCTAAAATGTTACCAGCATCGTCCACTTTATAATGACCGGCTGGAATGAACCAAGTCAAAATGGCGATGAATGCAATGATAATGAATAATACCGTGTACGCTGAAGGCATCTGGAATTTTTTCTTCGTTTGCGTATTTTCCATTTTTTCTCTTCCTCTCTTTTCTATATTGTAACTATAAAATAGATTACATAGTTATTTTATCAAAGATAAGACGATCTGGGAAATAATTACACAAGTTTTCTTATCGTCTTTTTCTTTTTGTTATTATGCATATTCATTTTATAGTGTACGAATTTGTAAGTAGAACGGATTGCCACGGTCTTTGTTCCACTCCTACAATAATTGTAACGCTAGATTTTTTTACTAATATGAAAAATGCCTACTTGAAAACGTGATGGATTTCTCTTTATACAATATATTTTTGATTATTATACAATTCATTGCATATAAAAACCCAACGAGATGAAAACGCTTTATCATTTTGCTTCTTTTTGTATTTTATTTCATTAAAAAAAAGCAATGTTTTTTTGAATTAAAGATTTCGTATTTTAATAATCCTAGTTAGCTAGAAAATTTGAGCACAAAACACACAAATTTCCGCAATAAGTTAAATTTGTGGGAAGTTTTTTAGCCACTGTTAATTTTTTAAAAGTTTTTTTATTTTTGAAGGATACGTTTTGAGATAGTGATTGACCGATTGCTAAAAAATTATTATCAAAAAAAGATGGCACAAATGTCTGCTCAACATTTGTGCCATCTTTTTAATTTTAACCAATGTGTTGCTGTTTACGTCGTTTTTGCTCTAAAAATGGAAGCAATTTGGTGTAAATGACTAAGAATGCTGCACTGACAATCGCACCTTTTAATAAATTAAAGGGTACAACCCCAATTGCAACGTATTGAGCCAGTGACATGCCTAACATTTTATCAGCTGTCAGACCTAGTACATTTAAATAGACAGGTGTGATAACAAAATAGTTAGCAATACTCATGAAAATCGTCATAGCTAAAACGCCACTTGTTACCCCTAAAACTTTTCTGGCAATTTTTTTATTACCATTTTTATTCCCGTTAAAGAAATAATACATTGGTAAAGTAAAGAGTACACTAGCAAAAAAGCTTGCAGCATCGCCAATTAAATTACTCAACTCTAAGCCGGTTGTAAGTAGGTGTAATAAGGAACGGATAAAAGCTGTCGCAATCCCTGCCATCGGCCCGAATAAAAACATGCTCAACATTACGGGTATATCGCTAAAGTCAACTTTCATAAAAGAGAAAGCCGGTAAAAGTGGAAACGCAACATACTGTAAAATAACTCCCATTGCCGCAAATAATGCGACAGCCACCATTTTTTGTACCTTTGTGTTCTTCATTGAAATCCTCCTAGGTAAGGACCCATCTTCAATCGAACCTTTTGAAATAACTTTTCCAATAAAAAAACTCTATTTTCCATGCAGGGAAAATAGAGTTAGAGTTATCTGAAATAAGCTACTTCAAATAAGCCCTATCTTCTTTATCCAGACTATACTGTCGGTATCGGAATTACACCGATTCAACCGCAACTTAATGCAGTTCGTGGACTATTACCACCGGTCGGGAATCACACCCTGCCCCTGAAGACGAACCTTGTATTTAATTACACTTACATTATATAAGAAAAGAGAAAAATTACAAGTATTAATTCTTGGCTAAATTTAAAAGTTGGCTAACCTCTTTTTTGTGCAAAGGACGATATTCCCCAGGGCGTAAGTTTTCTAAGGTTAAATTGCCATATTTTTCCCGCTTCAACTTTTGCACAGGTAGACCTACTGCTTGCAACATTTTTTTAACTTGATGATTACGACCTTCGTGGATCGTTAGTTGAATAATTGAGGTTTGTGCCTTCGTATCAGCAGATAAAACATCATAGCGTGCTGGCGCATATTTGACACCTTCAAAATACAAGCCGCGACTTAATGGCCGTAATTGTTGTTTTTCTGGCACGCCTTTTACTTTAGCCACATAGACTTTATCGACTTCGTGTTTGGGGTGCGTTAGTTTTTGGGCAAACGCACCATCATTTGTTAATAATAATAATCCTGACGTATCATAATCCAGACGACCGACCGGATAAATTCGTTCAGAAATTCCCATAAAGTAATCCGTTACCACTTTGCGTCCTTTATCATCACTAACCGCAGATATGACTCCACGAGGTTTATAAAACATAAAATAAACAGGTTCTTCTTGATTAATTGGAACGTTATCTACTTCAATTTGATCTTTGGGACTGACTTTAATTCCTAGTTCTGTTACCGTTGTGCCATTAACTTTGACTCTTTTTTGCGTGATTAATTCCTCTGCTTTACGGCGTGATGCAATGCCTGCATGGGCAATTACTTTTTGTAGTCTCTCCATCATTCTTGTCCTCCATTTTCTGTTTCCTTGAAACGATCAAAAAATAAATCCATCGGGACATCTTCTGTTAATTCGTCTTCCATCGCTTCTATATCCGGCAATTCACCTAATGTTTTAAGACCAAAGTAGTCCATGAAATAATCGGTTGTTCCATATAAAATTGCCCGTCCTGGTCCATTAACTCGGCCTTTTTCTTCAATCAATTGTCGGGCGACTAATTTTTGAACAGAGCCGCTAGATTGAACGCCGCGAATCTCATCGACTTCCATTCTAGTGAGGGGCTGTTTATAAGCAATAATTGCAAGCGTTTCAAGCGCAGCTTGCGATAAGGTATTTGACAGAGGCGATTGCGCATATTTTTTTAGCAACGGAGCAAATTTCTTTTTTGTCGTTAAAACAAAATGATTCCCTACTTCTAAAATATGCAATGCGGAGTTTTCCTCTTCATCATAGCGTCCTTGCAATAATTGAATCATTTCATAAGTTTCTGCTGTTTTGGTATTTAATAAGTAGCTTAATTCTTCTAAGCCAATTCCTTCGTCTCCAACTACGAATAAAATCGCTTCTAAATCACTGATCTTCATCTTTTTCTCCTGTTGCATATAAGGTAATTTCACCATAGTTTTCTGATTGAACAATTGCCACACTTCCATTTTTCATCAGTTCCAATAACGCTAAAAAGGTAGTGACAACTTCACTTTTTGTATAGTTTTGTAAAAAATCAGCCAAATTTTTCCCCTCGTGAGGTTTTAAATTTGCCAATCCAATTTTTATAACAGACATCTTGTCTTCAATGGTGGTTTCATCAGAAGTAATAGTCGTTTCGATTACCTGACGCTTTTTCTTTTTTTCCAGCATATTATGAAAAGCCAAAAACAAGTCGATGGTATTTAATTGATTCGCAGGTAAAAGTGGGCTATCCTCTTTATACTCGTCCACATCCATAGGTTCTTTGGTAAAGTAATCGCTGCGTTCTTTGGCTTTATCTGACAAGATTTCAGCTGCATATTTAAATTTGCGGTATTCCAGTAGCTGGCTGACCAAAACTTCCCTTGGATCTTCTTCATAAGCATCTTCTTCTGCCACAAATTCCTGTTTAGGCAAAAGCATTTTGGACTTAATTGCCATAAGGGTTGCTGCCATAACCAGATAATCCCCCGCAACTTCTAACTCTAAGGTCTGCATGGCATGAATGTATTGCATATATTGCTCTGTAATTGCTGCAATGGGAATATCGTAAATATCAATTTCCAATTTTTGAATCAAATGCAGCAATAAATCCAATGGACCTTCGAAAACATCCAGTTTAACATTAATCTCACTCATAATTCACCAACTTTTATGCACGCGGGAAATATTGCTTATAGACATCCGTCATGCGTTTTTTTGTAATATGGGTATAAATTTGGGTTGTGGAAATATCGGCATGACCTAATAGTTCTTGCACCGTTCTTAAATCAGCACCATTTTCTAGCAGATGGGTAGCAAAACTGTGGCGTAATGTATGAGGCGTTACCGTTTTATAAATACCGGCTTTTTGTACAATCGCCTTTAAATTTTTCCAAATTCCCTGCCGACTAAGTCCACTACCGTGATTATTCACAAATAGATGGGATTCTGCTGGATTTTTACGAGTCAAATAAGGTCTGGCATCAGCGAGATAACGACGTACCCATTTTATAGCGATATCACCCAAAGGTACAATCCGCTCCTTATCGCCTTTGCCCAAAGTTTGCAACAATCCCATTTCTAAGTGGACATCGTTTAATTTTAAATTAATCAATTCACTGACCCGTAAGCCCGTTGCATACATCACTTCTAAAATTGCTCGATCTCTTAAGCCCAATGTTTCTTTGGTATCAGGTGTGCCAAGCAATTGTTCAACTTCGCCTAAACTTAATGTATCTGGCAATTTTTGCTGTTTTTTAGGAGAATCAATATGTTGCATGGGATCATGATCTGTAATGCGTTCTTGCCGTAAAAACTGGTGAAATCGTCGTAAACTCGTAATCATTCGAGCAATCGTTGCACTAGATTTTCCGCCTTCTTTTAGTTCCTGTAAAAAACTAACAACTGTAAAACGATCGACTTCTTGCCAGTCGGTTATCTTTTGTTTTTCTAAAAAAGAGAGGTATTGTAAAAGATCTCGTTGATAACTTTTCTTCGTATTTTCAGACAGACCTCTTTCAATTGTCAAATAATGTAAATAATCTGTAATTTGTTCTTGCATAATTCTCCCTTGCCTTCTTCAATTGCACCTTTATCATCATACCAAATGAAACCCATTTATAACAGATAAAAAAATAAGCTACGCCAAAGCCTTCAATTGACTCTGGCATAACTTTATTTTTTTTGACAATTTTGACATAATCCATGAAAAGTTAAACGATGATCTTTGACAACAAAATGATATTTATTTTCGACTATTTCTTCCACGTCACCTAATAAATCTTCTTCAATCTCCTCAATATTGCCACATTCAATACACAACAAGTGATGATGAAAATGTTGTGCTCCTTCTTTTCTTAAATCATAGCGCGAAACACCATCATTAAAGCTAACCTTATCCACCACGTGTAATTCTGTTAAAATTTCTAAAGTGCGATAAACAGTAGCTAAGCCAATTTCAGGACTTTTTCGTTTTACAAAAAAGAACACTTCTTCAGCAGAGAGATGATCTTTTTCATTTTCTAATAAAACTAACAACGTTGCTTCTCGCTGCGGAGTTAATTTGAATCCGGCTTCGTGAAGTTGTTGTTTCACTTTTTTCATTGTAGTTGTTGTATCCATATATCCTCCGCAACCTTCTTTATAACAATTCTAAACTAGCCTTTAATTACAAACCCTAGATTATACTTATTATAAGGAAAAAGCAAGAATTATACAAGGTCTGTTTTCTCAATTAGATAGGTAAATCCATCTTTTTGCATCACTAATTTTGCTTTTAGCAAATGTCCCATCGCCCGTTTAAATTGTCCTTTACTAATCCCAAACATCTCTTGAATGCTTTGGGGATCAGATTTGTCGGTATACGGCATTTTATTTTCTTTAGCACGACGCAAATACGCCAATAACATTTCTGCATCATCACTAATTGCCTCATAGGCCCGTGGTTTAAGAGAAACATTCAATACACCATCTGGTCTCACCCCAATGACGCGTCCTGAGACGATTTCTCCTAAGCGTGGTTCTTGGTACCGCTCGCTAGGATGAATAAAGCCAAGATAAAAATCTTCTGTTAAAAGATACGTTCCAGCAATTTTCAAGCGAAAAACGGTTCCGGTAATATTTTGATTTTTTTGTTCTTCCTTGCCCTTTTTACTCATAGAGCGAAAAACTTTTTCTTCTGCCAGCGTACCCCAAATACGGTCTTTTTGATCGACGCGTAAAGCGACAAGCAAACGATCACCTTTTTTAGGCCATAATTCCGTTAATGTTGGTAATTCATCTAAAGAAACCGCAACTTCTTTGTCTGGCAAACCAATATCTACAAAGACACCTAAGTCTCGTCTGGTGGCAATAACCGTTGCAAAGGCATAGTGTCCTTTACGACTTTTCGGAATATTGGTTGTTAAAGCATTTTCATGCCGTTGATTTTGATAAGCAAAACCAGTGACACTTTCGCCTAATTGGTGCTCCCCTTCACTTTTTGGTAAACGAAACGTCACACCGTTTTTTTGGACAAAATAGGCCGTTTCGTTTTCATCTGTTACCATTCCACTAATAATAGTAGCTAATAATTCATTCATAATTTTTTTCTCCTTGTTGCGCACATGCGCCTAACTAGATGACTAGCCGGATTAAAGCAATCGCTACAATGCCGACAATCACAATTTTCATTAAGTCCTTCGTATAGTAACCTACCATTAAAGCAGGGATGCTGGCAAGTACTTCTGGTCCTTTAATAGTAGGCCAATTTCCTGATCTAAAGTTCAGCAAACTCTGTATTAAAAGGGCAAATAAAATGCAAAGGGGTAAATACGATAAAAATATTTCCGCTCTAGGAGGAAATTTCAATTTTTGCGCAAAGGCAAAAGGTAGAATTCGTGGAATCCAAGTGACGATACTACAGCCTAAAATTAAAATCAAGATATTCAAATTAAGCATCATGAGTCACCGTCCCTACTAAACAACCAATCAAAGTTGCCGCAATTACTGCAATTTCAGCCGAAGTAAACCGCATAAATAAAACTAAGGCGATAACGACACTAGCAAGCACTTGTAGTGTTTGTTTCGTTCTTTTTTTTAATGGTAACTCAATTTGAAATAAACATAAGCCTAAAAACATCGCGGTTAATGCAAAATCCAAGCCAAATCGATTTGGATCAGGAATAAATTGACCTAAAAGGCCTCCGCACACATTGGCTAAAGTCCAAGTCAAATAGGCAGCAACATTTAGTCCGTGCATCCATTTTGCAGTCAACGGTCGTTTTTCTTGCAGCGCTGTTGTTAAAACACCATAAGATTCGTCAGTTAAAAGTGTACCAATACCGATATTATTTAAAATTGAATAGGGTTTAAAATAGCTAGTTACTGATAAACTCATCAAAAAATGCCGCGAATTAACTAAAAAGACCGTTAAAATAATAGTCGAAATCGGCGCTTGAATTGCTAATAAACCACAAATAATAAATTGACCGCTACCTGCATAAACAAATAACGATAACAATAAAATTTCTAAAAGGGAAAGTCCCACACCTTTTTCCACAACACCTGCAGCAAAACCAATTCCAATATAGCCTAACATTGTGGGCACACAAGCTTTCACACCATCTGAAAAGCTTTCATAACGCTGTACTTCTTCCACAAAAATGCCCCCTTCTTTTCGTTTGCTTTTAATCATAACGAAAAAAAGAGGGCAAGACAAGCAATTATCAGAAAATAAATAATATTCGTTTTTTTACTATCGAATGGTATGGTCATTGCCGTTACCACGGAAATAACCTGTTTTACAATTAATTGTGACAATGTAATATGGTAAAGCTTTTGCCGAAATTCCTTTTAGTAAAGAAGACTGCGTATTAGTAGCATACAAGTTATAATACCCTTCGCCGTTTTCGATCGTAACAGGTTCTAAATAATAACCACCAGCAACAACATAACCCCGATCAATACAGGTTTGAATAACTTTTTCTTGGATACCAGAATTCCAGACCCAGGCAGGATTTGCACTATCTGCTACGGCACTTGGATTTGTGGCCATAATTGGTGCATTGTCTGTATTGGGGCGCATATTTGGTGATGCTTCTGCCGGTAAACTACCTGCTTGTGAATTTTGACTGCTAGTAGTACTCTGCGCTTTTTTGGCGGCATTAACAGCAGCTTCTGCTTCTGCTTGCTTTTTCTTAGCCGCAGCTGCTTCTTTCTTGCCTAATTTCGCATCAACTTTTTTTAAATTAGCTACTAAAGTTTGTTTTTGATTGCCGTCGACCAGTTTTGCTACTGCTTTTTGGGCAGCTTGATATTGTGTGCGCGTCGCTTTATCTTTAACCTTATTGTCTGCATATACAACAGTCACGGCTTTTTGGGCGCTTGTTAAATCATTAAACTGAGACTTGGCTTCACTAATCACGCCGTTGATTGTTTTTGCAAATTCATCATCTGCAGTTAACACTTCAACATTTATTGCGTCACCTTTGATTGCGATATCTTTTTTCACTTGGTCACCACTTATAATTGGAGTTTCAAACAGATTATTTACACGTGTAACAGTGGCAATTTTTTCTTTGATACGGCCAATTTCATTGGTTAAATGATGGGCGCGATCTTTCGTTTCAGTATTGCTAGCTTTTTTTGTTAACTCTTTAACTTGCGCGGTTAAATCCGTTAGTTCATCACTTGTTTTATCCGCTTTAACAAATTGTTGCTGCTTATCAGTATAAAAGTCAGCCAGTTGGTTTTGGATAACTGTTTCTTGTTTTTCAATTTGTTGTTGCTCTTTTTGCGCCGTAGCTTTTACACTTTGATCATAACCATAATAGCCAACTCCTCCACCTAAGACAAGTACTGCTGCTAAAAGAACATATGGCCATTTCTTTTTCGGTGCTTTAGACGTTGTTGGCTTGTTATTATCATTAAGTGCCGCAGGATCAATTTCATTTTTTTCAGTTTCCTTAGGTATTTTGCTTGCTTCAGATGGTAAAACGGCGTCTTCTTTTTTATCCTGGTCTACATCTGTTTGCTCTTTTGTTGGTAAAGTTGATTTTTGCAGCATATGGTCAGCTTCAGTTTCTTCGCCTTTGCTTGTGGCAACTTCTATTTCATCTGCAGCTGTAGTTGTCTTCTTTGTGACTGAAGCCGCTTTTGACACCGTCGTTTCACGTATTGTTTTTGCTTTTTTTTGCGATTCTTCACTTGGCTCTTCGTTTAGCGCTTCACTTGGTGCTTCACTTTGTTCCTCATTTAGCTCTTCGCTGGCGGCAGTGTCTTTTTCGTACGTTCTGGAATCCTTTTTACTTTCGTCAATTTCTTCATTCTTTGACTGAAAGTTAGATAACTCTTCTTTAGCCTCTTTAGCCTCTTCGTTGCCCGCTATAATTTTCTCGTCTTTATCCTCAGCTTTGATTTGTTTAACTGCTGGTGTCGACTCGTCTTCTTCATAGTCATCTTTATGCTTTTTAATATAATCAGCTAAAATTGGATTCACATCAGCCAAATCATCTTCTTTTGTCGCTTCATTTAAAGACTCTTCCATCACAGAACCAATTGAAACATCTTTAAAATCCGACCATTTAACGGAATCATTATTTTCGCGATTGTTTTCTTTAATCGTTGCAAGTTTCCCGGCAATATTTTCTTTTATTTCTTCACCACAACGCGGACAAACCATTTTACCCTCAAGAGGTTCAAACCCACAGTGGGGACATTTGTTAATCACTGTTTTTCTTGCTTCCTTTCTGCATAAAACTTTGATTTCACATTAGCCAGCTAAAAAACTGCCAGACTATCTAGTCTATTATAAACGTTTCGGCTTAGGATAGGAAGTTAGGATTTTATTAAGAAAATTACAGGTGCAAAACATTTACTAAAAATTAGCCGCATAAAAAAACTGTTGCGCCATTTTTATAGCGCAACAGTTTTTTTATTCTAAGAAATCTTTTAATTGTTTAGAACGAGATGGATGGCGCAATTTTCGTAGTGCTTTTGCCTCGATTTGGCGAATCCGTTCTCTGGTAACACCAAAGACTTTTCCGACTTCCTCAAGGGTTCTAGTACGTCCATCATCAAGACCAAACCGGAGACGTAAGACATTTTCTTCTCGGTCTGTTAAAGTATCTAAAACATCTTCAAGTTGTTCTTTTAATAATTCATAAGCTGCATGTTCAGCAGGACTTGTTGCTTCTTGGTCTTCAATAAAATCACCCAAATGTGAATCATCTTCTTCACCAATTGGCGTTTCCAATGAAACAGGTTCTTGTGCAATTTTTAAAATTTCGCGAACTTTTTCAGTTGGCAAATCCATTTCAGCTCCGATTTCTTCAGGCGTTGGTTCCCGACCTAAATCTTGTAGCAATTGTCGCTGAATTCGAATTAATTTATTGATAGTTTCAACCATGTGCACAGGAATACGAATCGTCCGGGCTTGGTCAGCGATAGCCCGTGTAATTGCTTGACGAATCCACCACGTCGCATATGTTGAAAATTTGAAGCCTTTACGATAATCAAATTTTTCAACGGCTTTCATCAAGCCCATATTGCCTTCTTGAATTAAATCCAAAAATTGCATTCCGCGCCCAACATATCGTTTTGCAATCGAAACAACTAAACGCAAATTAGCCTCTGCCAAGCGTTGTTTTGCTTCTTGATCGCCTTCTTCAATTTTTAAAGCTAGTTCAACTTCTTCTTCAGCTGTTAAAAGCGGAACCCGGCCAATTTCTTTTAGATACATCCGCACAGGATCGTTGATTTTAACGCCTGTTGGAGCAGATAAATCTTCTTGTTTAGCTGCTTCTGCTTTTTTTTCATTGCTCTTTAAGCTGTGAACAGACGGTTCACCATTTTCATCAACAACACTGATACCAGCATCTTCGACTTTTTGGATTAATTTGTCCATTGCATCAGCATCTAATGAAAAAGGTGTGGCCAATTTATTGGACAACTCGTCGTATACGACTTGGCCATTGGGTTTATTTTCTTTGATAAAAGCATTTACCGCTTTATCATATTCTGTGTTTTGTTCTTTTGCCATGAAAAGAAGGCCCCCTTTGTGTAGTTAAGCTTGCTGCAATTTTTTTGTTAAATCTATTATTTCAACTGCCAACTCCAATGCCTGTTGCATATTGCCCAATTGACTTGCTTCTTGCTGCAGAAATTTCTTTTGATTAATTTTTTCAGCAATGCGCGCCTTTTGGAATAAACGCAAAATGCTTTTTATTTCTTCTTCTGAAGAATCTTGTGGCACAGTGAGATAGGCAATTTCAATCACTTTATTTTTTATTGACGTCTCCGTCAAATAATCGAGAAAATCCGGTAGCGAAAAACTACCAAAACTCTCAATAAAGTTTTCATACATAAAATAAATTGTTTGGTACTCGTCGTGAATAAAAACTAATTGCGCTTGCTGTAGGCGTGCCAGTAATGAACTGTCGTTGAAAAGTCGATATAAAACCAACTGCTCACCACGTTCCACCTGTGTTAACGCCCGTTTTGGTGTCTGAGGCAGCACAGTGCTTGATGAGTCACCACTCACATCATGACTTGCTTGTTCATAATCAGCCTTTGGTTGGGTTGGCTTTTTTTCTGCTTGCCGACGCGCTTGTTTAAATTCACTTAGTTGTTGTTGCAATGTTTCACGACTCAAATGAAACTCCATTGCAATTTGGGTTAAATAACGATCTTGTGCTAACAAAGAATCGACTTTTGCCAATTCTTGCAACAGCTCCGTAACATAATCCAATTGTTCCTTTTCATTACCTAAATTGCGATTTTGGCGCAAATAGGCCATTTTAAAACCAAAAACCGTCTCACGCCCGTGATACGCCAAATCATAAAACGCCGCACTACCATATTTTCTTACATATTCATCTGGATCGAGTTTTTCTGGTAATTGTAAAATTGCCAAATCCAAATTACTGTGTTCAGCCAATAAGCCAATCGCACGATCAGTAGCAGCTAATCCTGCTTTATCTCCATCATAGCTAATGACAATTTCACCAGCAACGCGTTCAATTGCAGCGATTTGCTGACTAGTTAAACTCGTTCCCATGCTGGCAATTCCGTTTTTCACACCAGACTGCCATGCCGCGATAACATCCATAAACCCTTCAAATAAAAACACCGTATTTTCTTTACGAATAGTTGGTCTGGCTTTATCAAAGTTAAAGAGTACTTGCCGTTTGTTAAATAATTCAGTTTCCGGCGAGTTCAAATATTTCGGTTGATTTTCTCCTTTGAATTCTTCTGTTGTTAAAATTCTGCCGGAAAAACCAATTGTCTTACCCTTTGCATCATGGATTGGGAACATAATCCGCTGGTAAAAACGATCAGCCAATTCTCCATTTTCCCGCTCAACAAAAAGTCCTGTCTGTGCTAGAAGTACAGTCTCAACTTTCTCGTTTGCAAAAACTTGCCGTAAAAACTGTCTTTCATTTGGAGCAAAGCCAATCTCAAATTCTGCAATCAGCTCTTCTGTTAAGCCGCGGTTTAACAAATAATCTAGCGCAGCTTGTCCAGCAGCAGTATTTACCAACATATGATGATATACTTCTTTTGCTTTTTCGTGGAGCTTAATTAGCCCTTGCTGCGGCGAGTTTAGCGTGTGTGCTTGCGTATCAATTTTGTACTCAGGGGCAAAAGGAATTTGTTCAATCTCAGCCACCTTAGCCACTGCTTCTGGAAAAGTTAACCCTTCCAATTCTTCCACAAAACCAAAAACATTGCCGCCACGACCACAACCAAAACAATGGAAAATCTGCTTATCTTCAGCAACAGAAAAAGAAGGTGTTTTTTCTTCGTGAAAAGGACATAAGCCTACATAGTTTTTGCCGGCTTTTTTAAGCTGAACGTATTGGCCGATGACTTCGACGATATTGCTTTTTTCACGAATCTCATCAATTACATTCTGAGGTATTCTTGCCACTTCACTCACCTCCAGCCTGCAAATTATTAAATAATTGTTATCGGTAAAAAATCGCACTAATTAAAAATCAGCGCGACTTCAAAAAAGACCCAATAATACAAACTATATTCTAACATATTCTTATTGTTTTTCAAGTGTTACGCCCCAAAGTGTCGTAATTGAAAAAAACGAAAAAATAGTGGTTGCAAAAAGATAATTTGTTAATCTTTCATATTTGAATGTTCAAATACTTTTTATTTGTATTGATCTTCTAGTTTACTCATCCAAGCTCCTAATAATATACCTAACATACACAAGACAAAGCAGCCTGCATAACTACCAAAATTAAAACCACTGTAATTTGTTGGGACAATCATCACGGTTGAAGCAAAAACAATTCCTAAAATAAAATGGAATAATTGCGGATACGCTTTACTAAAAATATAATCCATTACTTTTGATAAGCCTAAAACGGTCACAATCCCACCAATGCCAATTGGAATAATCACACTGAAATTCAAATCTTTAATGCCGTCAGACATAGCCTTATACATTCCCATATAAACTAAGAAGTTAGAAGGACTAAGCCCAGGCACGATCATTCCCAGACCAATTAAGCCACCTGCAATAACCCAGGTGAAAAAGTTTTGATCCACATGTGAGAATAAGCCTGAACCTTTCCATAAGAACAAAAAGCCCAAAACAAAGCTGACAGCTAAGATGATAATTTCTCGCATACTCCGCCCTTTTTTTCCTGCTTCTTGCCATAAAGCCGGTACAGTTCCAATGATACAGCCTACAAAAAACCATAAAATAATTGTTTCATAAGTTCCCAGTAAAAAACTAACGACAAAAGATAACAAGAATACTCCCGTAACACCGCCTAGTCCAACTGGGATAAAAAACAAAACATTTTCTTTAAAGTTGCGGGTAATATGAGCTAAAAAAGAAATAATCCGTTCATAAATACCAAAAATCGCTGCTAACGCTCCGCCAGAAACCCCAGGTAAAATAAAGCCAGAGCCAATAAACATCCCTTTGACAAAACGCAATAACCAATCTTTGGTTTTCGCCTCTTTTGACATTGATTTTTCCATTACAACTAAACACTCCTCATCATAAATTCAAATTAAACAACATAACTAATGAAAATTCCCTTTTAAAGTTTAGCATACTTGCCTTGGCTTGCAAGTTAAAATAGAAAGTTTGTCCAATTGATTTTCTTTTCATTCATCTTTACCACGTCAGCATAAAATAAATTGCCGCCATTGTGATATAAAAATCCTCCATTGTAGAAAATAGACTGCAGTCCCCAATAGCGATATTTTGTTTGTTCTTCATTCCCTAAAATTGGTGACAAAACATTTTTAGAATAGCTTTCCGCCAACTTTAATGTATTTTTACCACCATTTTTTGCAACGTAATCAACATAGTCGAGACCAAAGTTATAAGCCTGAACCGCCGTCCAAATGTCACAATCGGCATCTTTTGCCTTTTTAATAGCTTGTGCCAGAAAATTCACTCCTGCGTCAATGCTTTCATCAGAAGTGGCAATTTTATTTTGCTGGCCATAACTGCTTTCAGAGCTTTGCATAATATCAGAGCCCCGACCTTTTGACTCTGTAAAAATAATTGCTTGTGCCAATTGTTTTTGATCTTGAATTTGATATTTTTTTACTGTTTGTGCCACGATAGCATCATATTGATGCACCCGTTTTAGTATTTGATAATTGCGATATCCTGTCACCATGACACCGATTAAAACGATCAAAACGATAATTTTCAATAAGAACTTGCTAATCTTTTTAAACATATAAACCATCCAAATCTTCTGAGTATTTTTCTATACTACTATTTCTAAATTCCTGTGACTATGTCTAACTAGATTCTTTGGAATAATTTTAGAAAAACAAAAGATTTCGTGCCGCTAACTTACAGTATTGTTTGTTCATTGTTACCCGTATCATTGTTCAGAATGTTAAACAATCGTTATAATGAAATTGAGGGGATGTCCATGACAAACGGCTATATTTTTTTAAACGATCAAACAAAGCTTTATTATGAGCGCTACGGTGCAGGGAAGCCTTTAATTTTTTTACATGGTAATAACAGCAGTGGGCGCTACTTCAAAGAGCAAATTCCTTTTTTTGCTGCTTATTTTGACTGCATCGTGCTTGACACCCGCGGTCACGGCCGTTCTGATAACAAAGCCAATGAACTTAATTTTCGACTTTTAGCTGGTGACTTAGCCGAAGTCATGGAGCAACTAAAGCTCAGTAAAGCAAGTATACTAGGTTTCAGCGACGGTGCTAATCTCGCCATGGTTTTTGCCCATATTTTTCCTGATAAAATAGAAAAGCTAATTTTAAATTCCGGCAATTATCGCTTAAGCGGAGAAAAATGGCCACCAAAAATTGCCACCCAATTCGGTTATTTTGCCTCTGCCTTTTTAGGCCTTTTCAGTCACTATTTTTATCGCCAAAAAAATATGCTCGGCTTAATGATAGATGACTTACCCCTAACAGAAGCCGATTTAAAGCAAATTGTCGCGCCTACTTTAGTGATCGCAGGCACACAAGATGTCATTAAGACTAGTCACACCAAAAAAATTGCCGCTCTTTTAGCGAATAGTACGTTAATTTTGATAAAAAGAGCTGGTCACACAGCTGCACAACGTCACCCAGAATATTTCAACCATGTTGTTTACAAATTTTTACAAGAAAAGTAGGTGTTGGTATGCAAAAAATTATTACCAAAGTAAAAAGCTATGAAAGTATTTTAAAAACAATTTTTCTATTTGCTGTTATCGTAATTGTCGCCGGTGAATTAATCTCCATCAGTAAAACCATTAATATTGATCAATTAAAGATGACCTTAGTTGATGTACCTATCTATAAAGTCTTTTTAATGCTTGTAATTGGTCTTGTAGCGGTCTTGCCGATGGTAGGTTATGACTTCACCTTAAATAAAATGTTAAATTTGGATCATAAAAAAAGTTATATTTTTGAAACGAGTTGGTTAATCAACACGATTAATAATATCGCAGGCTTTGGCGGATTTGTTAGTATCGGTTTACGCTCTGAATTTTTTGGCAAAGGACAAAAAGGCAAAGATGTCGCAAGTGCCTTATCCAAGATTTTAATCTTTTTAATGTCTGGTCTTTCTATTTATAGTCTTATTTCGTTTTTCTTAGTGATGTTCACAGATATCAATCCTTATTTAAAACAATATTGGATTTGGTTAATCGGTGGTGGCTTATATTTTCCCGTTGTTTTACTTATCACCCACTTCAAAAAAACCGGCTTGTTAGGCGGCTTAAAGCCACAGTATCGCTTGGAATTAATCGCCAGTTCTTTTCTTGAGTGGACAGGTGTTGCCGGTTCATTTTTAGCAATTGGCTATCTAATGGAAGTTCCGTTTCCATTATGGCAAGTTTTACCCCTTTACATCGCTGCTTCTGTCATTGGGATTGTTTCCATGATTCCAGGTGCACTAGGCAGTTTTGATATCATGATGATCTTAGGATTATCCAATCTGGGAATTAATCGTGAAACAGTTATTGCATGGCTGCTATTGTACCGTATTTTTTATTACTTGATTCCTGTTGCAATTGGATTAGTGCTGTTTTTCAAAAATTTATGGACCAAAGTGGATACCCGCTACTCTGGTATTCCTAAACAGTTGACATTAGAGGTTTTCCATAAAATTGAAGTAGCTATGTTATATTTTTCTGGCATTATGATGGTCTTAATGGCGACTGTTCCCCAAGCTTTTTCAGAATTCAAATGGCTGCAACATGTCAATCCATTTCGTTTTCATATTATCGTTCAGTTTCCTAGTATCATTTTAGGATTTAGCTTATTGATTATGGGGCGCGCGATTGCCTCAAGGGTAAAACGAGCTTACTTTCCTACGATCATGTTGCTTGTAGCTGCCATTATTTACACCTTTTTAATTGATTTTAGTCTTGTTGCGGTTATCTTTTTAAGCCTGATTCTACTCATTACACTTTTATCAAAAACAGAATTATTCCGCGAACAATTGGTTTATTCTTTTGAGCAGTTGACCATTGATGGCATAATTATTGGTGGATTAACTTTATTGTATTTAATTATTGGGATTTACAATTTACCAACATTTCCCCATCACCACAAAAAAATCATCAGCTTTTTCTTGTTTCCATCTGAAAAATTATGGTTTTCAGGCTTTATTGCTATTTTAGTAATCGCGTTGTTTATTTTACTTTTTGTCCGCTACTTGCAAGGAAAGAAAACGCAGCCTGGCGAAACGTTCAACGAAGCCAAAGTCAGTCATATATTAAACACTTACGGTGGAAATTCAGATTCTCAATTAGTTTATTTAAAAGACAAAAATATTTATGTTTATAACGACGGTACTGATGACACTGTCTTTTTACAATTTGCTACCTATAATAATAAAAATATCGTGATGGGCAGTCCTAATGGTAAAAAATCAGATTTTGAAGCAGCTATTGCGCAATTTATCCGCGATGCCGATGTGTTAGGTTACTTGCCTGTCTTTTATGAAACAGACGAAGACACCGTTATGATTTTGCATGAATTAGGATACGACTTTATCAAAATGGGTGAAGAAGCTTTAGTTGAGTTGGATACTTTTACAACTTCAGGTAAGAAAATGAAGGGGACACGAGCGGTCTTAAACAAAATTGAGAAAAATGGGTTTACCTTTGAAGTTATCCAACCGCCTTATTCGACTGAAACCATGGCTACTTTTAAAGAAATTTCCGATAGTTGGTTAGATGGCCGCAAGGAAAAAGGCTTCTCCCTTGGCTTTTTTGATGAAGATTATTTACAACGCGGACCAATGGCTGTAGTGAAAAATAGCGCAGGAGAAATCGTCTCTTTTGCGAATATTATTCCAACTTATACAAAAGAAATTGGAACGATTGATTTAATGCGACACCATGCTGACAAAGCCCCATCTGGTAGTATGGATTTTCTATTTGTTAATTTATTTGCTTATATGCAAAACGAAGGTATTCAATATTTTGATCTAGGCATGGCCCCACTTTCAAATGTTGGACAATCCCGCAAAAGTTTTATTCAAGAACGAATTGCCTATTTAGTTTATGAGTTTGGTTCCCGATTTTATTCTTTCCAAGGTTTACGAGACTATAAAGAAAAATATGCCAGTCAATGGCGTTCTCGCTACACCTTGTATTCCAGAGATAGCTGGATAGCTTACGTTATGTTAGCCATTTTATTTATTGACAATCGTGCCGTTGGCAAAAATACGCCCCTTCACGGTGTTAAGCGTTTCTTGAAACGTTAAACAGCTTTCAGACTTAAATTAAGCGTAAAAGCACTATTAAAAAAAACCGAAGCAATTTAATTGCTCCGGTTTTTTTAAATAATACGCCAATGTTTCAAAGGATAATAAACAAAACGAGCTTTGCCTAAAATATCTTGGGACTTAATGGCACCAAAAGAGCGACTGTCCTTTGAAATACGCCGGTTATCTCCCATAACAAAATAACTGTCTCGTGCCAGTTTTTTAGTCCCCGTCAACTCCTCTAAAGAAAAGTCATTGGTAAATGAACCTTCATCTGCCAAGTGCCGCTTATTTGCAACTAAAAATTTTTCTGGGACTTTTTTACCGTTAATATAAAGATTGTCATTATCATAACGCAACTCATCTCCAGGTAACGCGATGACACGTTTAATATACGTTGTACCACTTGCAAGTTGAAAAACAACCACATCAAAACGTTTAATTTTAGAAATCTTTTCCATGACAACCATATCCCCTTGCTTCAAGGTTGTCTCCATCGAATTTCCTTCAACCGGTACTGGAATTAACAAAAAACCACGAACTAAAATAGCAAGTGAAAGGGCAATAATGGCATATTTTATTGTCATCCAAAAATAATCTTTAAATTTTTTCATACCATTTCTCCTGCATCACTTCTTTGCTGTCATTTCTTTTTTTAATTCAGTAAGTCCCCTGTTGTAAGCTGCATCATGGGCCCTGATTTGTAGTGCCAATTCATTTTCAATTGCATCAGCTGTTTCTTTATTTAAAATGCCGGTTACAGACAATTTATGTTTACTTTGAAAATCTTTTAAAGCATTTGTCGTTTCTGCGGTAAAAACATCTTCTTTTGTATCATACCCCAGCGCCGCTAAAAAGCGATTCAAGCGTTTAACCTCTGCTGATGTTTGTCCTTCTTTTAATTCTTTATCCCGCGGCAAAGGCGCAAGATAAGCGTAATCGGGAAAATCAGCTTTTATGGTTGGCGTTAATCCTTTTTCGTGAATCCAATGGCCTTTTGGCGTTAGCCATTTACTTACGGTTAGTTTTAAACTACTCTTGTCATCAATTGGGCTAATCGTTTGAACCGTTCCTTTACCAAAAGTTGTCGTCCCAATAATTGGTATATTAGCAGACTCGTTTAAAGCCGCTGCAAAGATTTCTGCCGCCGAAGCAGAACCACCGTCAACTAATACGACACTTGGTTCACTGACTTTAAAACCTTGATCAAACTTTTCGCCCGCCACCGCTTTTGACACGGTTCGATGATTGTCTTTAAATTCAACAATTGTTTGACCATCTTTTAAAAACATGCTCGCCATTTCCTCAACTTGATCTAATAAGCCACCAGGATTTTGTCGTACATCTAAAATAAATGACTTTGCGCCTTGTTTGCGCAATGAAACAATGGCATCCTTTAATTCTTTGGCAGTATTTTCACCAAAGCTAGCAATTTGAATTACACCAATTTGTTTGTCATCTACGCTGATTTTATCTGTTACGGTGTGTATGGAAATTTTTGCTCTTTTTAGACTCGTGGTAAACGTTTCATGCCCCCGCCTAATTTCTAAAGTTACCTCAGTTCCTTTTTTACCTCGAATTTTACTAACAACCTCATCTAATTTTTTACCTTTAGTTGCCATATCATCTACTTTTAAAATGATATCTTTTGCCCTCAAACCTTTTTTAGCAGCCGGTGTATCTTTAATTGGTGCTTGCGCTATTTCAGGATAATCATTTTTTATTTGCAAAGTAGCACCAATTCCTTCAAAACTATCGGATAGTGATTGGTTGAGCTGACTAGAACCTTCTTCATCTAAAAAGGTTGTATACGGGTCACCTAAAGCCTCTGTCATACCTTTAAGAGCACCATTTACTAAAGTTTTAGAATCAACATCTCGATAATAGCTACTTTTTATTTCGTCGTATAATTGATGTACTTTAGCCAGCTCATCTGTCTGAGGGCTACGGGATTCTTTTTGCAACTCGTGCAGCGTACCGTATAAATAACCGCCACCACCAAATAAAAGTGCCGCTGCAAGTAAAGAGATGAGGTATAATTTTATGGATATTTTTTTCATCCCTGGCCTACTTTCTTAACGATTGTTTTCCACGTATTGTTCATAAATACGGTCAAAAATATCCATGCTAGATAAATAATCAACATTCATTTCTAAATAGCTCGATAATTCATCATAATCACTAGTATGTTTTGGAAATTGAATATCACAACTAACATGATTGGCAAAAACTTGCTCTTCACTTAAGTGATTGGGACCTTTTAAGGTGAGAACATAGTGATAAAAACTTCTACGCATCAAAATCCTCCCAATGCTCTTTGATAAATTCTGCTCTTCTTTGGTGATTTAGAGCAAAGTTTTGGGGATTTTTTTTATAATAATCTTGATGATACCCCTCTGCTTCATAAAAAGGTTGCGCAGGCTCAATTTGCGTGACAATTGGTTCTTTAAAAATACCGCTGTCAGCTAAAGCTTGACGACTTTTTAAAGCTGCAACTTTTTGTTCTTCGTTCAAATAAAAAATTACCGGCCGATAATTATCACCACGATCTTGAAATTGACCAAAGGCGTCCGTTGGATCTGTTTGTTGCCAATAAATTTGCAATAAATCGGTATAACGGATCACTGCTGGATCAAAAATAATTTCAACAGCTTCAGTATGACCTGTTGTGTGGGTCAAAACTTGTTCATAAGTTGGATTTTTAACATGCCCCCCAGTATAACCAGAGGTTACTGTATAAATGCCAGGTTGCTCATCAAAAGGTTGCACCATGCACCAAAAGCATCCACCAGCAAAAATTGCTCGTTCCATCAAATCAGTCCTTTCTTTCCGGTAAATATAAGCCTACCTGAATCTCATCGTCAATTAAATTGATTTTTTTTGCTTTGACGAAAAGTCCCGTAGGTAATTGAAATTGATCCAAGCGCAACGTGATCGATTTATCTTTTGGTTTTACCTCAATCCATTCTGGAAAATCATAACCACGTTTTACCAATTTCATCACTTCTTCAATCGGTAAACCAAGTGTGCCAATCGACATGCTTTTCGCCCGTAATTGGATATTGCCATTTTCCATCACAAAAGGATCAAAATACAAATAAAAATGTACAGGAAAATTTAATACTTTGGTTTCCCCCGAAAGCATTGCTTCATTTTCCAAAGCAAATTGATACTTCACACTACTATCTTTTTGAAAATCGGTTAAATAGTAATCAATCAAAGCATTCAATTGACTTTTATTCATGGAGATCGTCGTTACTTCTTGTCCTTTTTTGTCTAATACTTTTGTTGTTTTACTATAATCGGGTTCGCGAATGGAAAAAATTCGTGTCCCCAAAAACACACCTGTTCCTAAAACAAAAGCAATTAAACACAAAAAGGCAATTTTCCAGCCGTTCATTTTTTTAAAGTCAAATTTTTTTGATGCTTGTTTTTCTTCGCGAGTTTGCGTTGATTTATTCTCTGTCATATGTGACTGCTCCTCGTCTTTATTTTCTGGTCTACTTTTTAATTAGCCATTGTGCTTGTGTTTTGATTAATTCATCCCGCAATGCATTTGCCATTAACTGATAGCCTAAATTATTGGGGTGAAATTTATCTTGATCATACAAAGCGTTGTTGTCTACAATATTTAAATCACTACTATCAGAACTTTTTATCTCATCTTCGGTTGAAGAATCCAGGGTACTATCAATACCTACCTCACTATCTAAACCCCGATATAACAGGTCATTAATTGGAATAAAGTAGACGTTTTTGAATGTTTTCGTGGTTTCTTCAGTCGCTAAATTCCAGTTATCAACAATTTTTTGCATATCGGTAATTTCAGGAAAGTTTAAATAAAAAGGATTATAAATACCAAAGACATAGATTGGCGCATTTTTATTTTGTTTTTGCATTAGCGCAATAATTTCAGCCACTCTTTTTTGATACTTTTCTTGTGGTCTTTTAAAAGTCTTAATCGATAAACCAAAGAAGTTATCTTGGATGACCTTCATTAAATCGTTGCCCCCCACCGTTAACGTTAGAATATCGGCAGTAGCAACATTTGCTAAAATTGACTCCTCTTTTTTCATGCGCGTTAAAATCTGATCACTGCGTTCACCAGCAACACCATAGTTTTCCACTTCCACACTCGTTAAACGATAACGTTCTGTAATATCACTGGTTACTATCGGTACAAAACCACCACGTTTTGTTTCATCGCCGATGCCTTCAGTTAGGGAATCCCCAATGGCGACAAAGTGAAGTTTTTCCTTTTGATTTTTTACCACTTCACTAACTTGGGCAGGCTTTAAAATTGGTTTTGCCTGCGGAATCGTCTGATTTAATACGATATAAATAAGCAATGCTCCAATTCCTACGCTTAAAAGCGTAATCAGGGGTTTAAAAAATTTCAAAAGCTAAACCTCCTTTTAATTAAATAAACTATTATTGATGATTAAAAAACATCCTGTTACGAATTTGGGCAAAATAATTTCTATTCCTTAACAAAAAGATTAAACCATGCGCTTTTTTTGACAACGAAACTTCCAGACTTGTCACACTTTTACTGGACTAGTAGCAAAAGCCATAGCACCGCTTATTTTAGCAAAAAAAACATGAAATGGGTAGTTTGTCCACCGCTTTCCTATAAAGCTTTACTTTTCTACAATTTTTATTGCAGTCTTTTTTATTATTGCTGAAAAAATAAAAAAGTTGAAACAAAAACCACAAGTTGACGCTAACTGCCAAAATCGTCTAGTGAAATGCTAAGCTCTTAAAAACTACTAACCTTAAGAGCTTTAAAGCACTTTTCTATCTTATTTTGGCACTTTGCCAACTTATCTTTGTCTCAACTTCAAATTATTAGTCTTCGGTATAATAGGTGATGGCAAAAGCGCCTTTACCTGTATGGGTCGCAATAATTGGCGTGGTGTGCAACAAAGGAATATGCATTTCTGGAAATAGTTCTTGCAGTTCCTTTTTAAATTCTTCACATAATGCTAACCCATCAGCATGGGAAATCCCAATACTTTTAACATTTGTTTTTTGTTGCAATTCTTTTTTCAAACCGTCAAACCACTTGGTAAATGTTTTAGTGCCGCGCCCTTTAACCACAGGAATTAACTCTGAATGATCAAAGTCCATTACAACGCGCATATTTAATAAATTCGATAAAATGCCAGTAGCACGACTAATTCGGCCACCTTTCACCAAATTATCCAAAGTGGAAACACCAATATAAAGCTTCGTATTTTCCCGTACTTTTTCAACAGCTACCAAAACTTCTGCTAAAGAGTTCCCAGCTTGTGCCATTTCAGCGGCTTTGATGACTTGGAAAGATAATCCTTGGTCAGTTGTATCACTGTCGATGACAGTCACATCACTTTTTGACAAGTTGCTGGCTTGTCGGGCAGCTTCAACAGTCCCGCTTAAGCCTTTTGTCATATGAATTGATAAAATCTGACTACCATCTGCTCCCAGTTCATCAAAAAGTTCGACAAACTCCCCAATCGGCGGCTGACTCGTTTTAGGCAGTTCTTTGGCACTGGCCATCATACTCATAAACTTTTCCCCAGGTAACGTTTCATCATCTTTATATAAAACGCCATCAATCATAACCGATAAGGGAACGATTTGAATATCTAATTTTTCTTGTAACGCTTTTTCCATCGTGCACGATGAATCGGTAACTATTTTAAGTTTTGCCATGGTTCCTTCACTCTTCCTTTAACATTGCTCATCTTCATGTTAAAATACAGCTAAACATGCTCTGTCACTAAGTATAACAGAGACATTTTGTTTTTTCATTAATTTTGGAACATTCCCTAAAAGGAGGCTGTAAATACGTGGACAAACCGCAATTTTCCCGTAAATATTTAATCGTCAACGAAGTCTTAAACGCTGTGACCCACGGTATCGGTTTTGGTTTAGCAGTAGCTGGTTTAGTTATCTTATTAGTTAAAGGAGCCCGTTTAGACTCAGCTCTTCACGTCGTCTCGTATGCAATTTATGGTTCAATGATGATTTTATTATTTTTATCTTCCACCTTATTTCATAGTTTAATTTTCACCAAAGCAAAAAAAGTCTTCCAAGTTTTCGATCACGATTCAATTTTTCTTTTAATTGCCGGTAGTTATACACCATTTTGCCTACTAAGTGTTAAAGGCTGGCTTGGTTGGACATTATTTGCGTTAATTTGGCTTTTAGCTATCAGCGGCATTGTCTATAAATCCTTGACGCTGCATAAAAAAGACACCGTCTCGAAAGTCTCAACTTTCATATATTTATTTATGGGATGGCTTTGCTTAATTGCAGCTAAAGATTTATGGCTTTCTTTAGGCAATGTCGGCACTGCCCTTTTAGTTTCAGGCGGTATTGCGTATTCTGTTGGCGCGCTTTTTTACAGTCTTAAAAATATTCGCTTCATGCATGTTGTCTGGCATTTGTTTGTCATGTTAGGGGCTGGTCTCATGTACTTTTCCATCTTACTTTACACATAATAAATTATCTAAAAATTTATACTTTCCATATAGTTAAAAAGTGCAATCAAAAGTTAACTTTTGATTGCACTTTTTGTTTAGTCTAAATGGATGCGTTCATATTCTTCAAAAGAGTGAGGGAATTTATTTTTTTCATCAACTTTTCCCGCAACTTTTTTGATTAAGCGCCAGTTTTCCCACTTAACTTCAGGAAAATACGTATCCCCTTCAAAGGAATTTTCAATCACCGTTCGAAAAATATAGTCACAAGCCGGCAATAACGTTGCATAAATTGCCCCACCACCAGCGATAAAAACCGTGTGATCACTTGCTTTTGCATAGGCGATAACTTGCTTAATATCATTCATAACAAGTACGCCCACTGGTGCTTGGTAATTTTCATTACGGGTTAAAATGATTGTCCTTCGTCCAGGCAAAGGGCGCCCCCCCATACCCTCAAAAGTTTTTCTCCCCATGACGAGGGTTTTACCCAATGTCATCTCTTTAAAAAATTTTAGATCATCTGGTAAATACCAAGGTAGAACTTCATTTTTACCAATTAAGCCATTTTGATCTTGTGCCCAAATTGCTGCTAGCATGGCTACCTCCTTTTAAAATTTTTGACTAAAACTTAAACCGCGATTGGCGCTTTAATTGTTGGATGAGGATTATAATTTTCTACTTTAATATCTTCCATCTCAAAATCAAAAACAGAGGCTTTTTCTTGGTTTAAAACTAATGTTGGTGCGCTTCTCACCTCGCGCGATAGTTGTTCTTTCATTTGTTCAATATGATTTTGATACAAATGCGCATCCCCTAAAGTATGCACAAATTCTCCCACGCCAAGACCTGTTTCATGGGCAATTAAATGTGTTAATAATGCATAACTGGCGATATTAAAGGGAACACCTAAAAACACATCAGCACTTCTTTGATAGAGCTGGCAACTTAATTTGCCATCATAGACATAAAATTGAAACATTGTATGACATGGTGGTAAAGCCATTGAAGGTACATCTTCTGGATTCCAGGCAGTCACGATTAAGCGACGTGAATCGGGATTTTTTTTGATCATTTCAATGACATCTTTAATTTGATCGATAAACGTCCCATCTTGTTTTTCCCAATGACGCCATTGATATCCATAAATGTGACCTAAGTCTCCATGTTTTGCGGCAAATTTTTCATCGGCAACAATTTTTTCACAAAAATCTTTTAACTGTTTTTGATATTCTTCATTGAATTTTTCATCAACCAGTGAGCGCCGACCAAAATCAGTCATATCCGGCCCTTTATAATCTGTACTTTTAATGTAGCGTTCAAAAGCCCATTCATCCCAAATATGGTTATTGTGTTGCAATAAGTAACGGATATTGGTATCCCCTTTTAAAAACCACAATAGTTCGCTTTTGATTAAGCCAAATGGTACCCGCTTGGTCGTTAACAGTGGAAAGCCTTCATTTAAATCAAAACGCATCTGATAGCCAAATAAACTTTTAGTTCCGGTCCCTGTCCGGTCCCCTTTATCGTGGCCTTCTTCTAATAGTTTTTTCCCTAAATCTAAATATGCTTGTTCCATGAATATCCCCCTCAAATTTCACTGATAAATTCTTTATTCCACTACAAATTCGCTTAAATATTCCCAACGTTGCATTTTGTCTTCTAAATTTTTTTCAGATGAACTAATTTGTTTTTGTAATTCTTGTAATTTCGTAAAGTCTGCTCCTTGGTGATTCATTTCTTCAGTTAATGCTGCAATTTTTTCTTCCAAGGCAGTAATGTCTTCTTCAATTGTTTCCCACTCTTTTTGTTCCATATAGGTTAGTTTTTTCTTAATCGCAGCCTCTTTTGTATGCGTAGTTTCCACACTTACCTTCTTTGTTGCATTTGGTAGCATATCTTCTTCTAAGCTGTTGGCTAAATAATCGGTGATACTGCCAAAATAAGAAGTGATATTTCCATTGCCATTAAAAATTAGTAATTTTTCTGCTACTTTGTCTAAGAAATATCGATCATGGGAAACTGTTAAAACAGCACCGGCAAATGTATCTAAATAATCTTCTAAAACCGTTAAAGTCGCAATATCCAAATCATTGGTTGGTTCATCTAACAACAAGACATTTGGTTGACTCATCAATAATTTCAATAAAAACAAGCGCCGTTTTTCACCCCCAGATAGTTTTCCAATGGGTGTCCCATGGGTATGACGCGGAAATAAAAAGCGCTCCAGCATTTCAGTTACACTAACTGTGGTACCATCATTTTTTTTGACCATTTCGGCTACTTCTTGTAAATAACTAATCATTCGCTGATTCGGGTCCATGGCATCGTTTTGTTGGGTGTAGTAGGCCATTCTTACGGTTTCACCAATTGCTAAAATTCCGCTTTGCAAAGGGATTTTACCCGCAATAATGTTTAGCAGCGTCGACTTACCTGCACCATTTTCACCCGTAATACCAATTCGTTCTCGCGCTTGAATTAATAAATCAAAATCTTTTACAATCACTTTATTTTCAAAAGCATAATTTGCTTTTTTTAATTCAACGACCTTTTTACCAAGACGCTTTGTCGCAATTTCAATACTTACTTGGTCATCACCTTTATTTTGCCTCATACTCTCTTTTAAATCTTCAAAACGATTTATACGAGCTTGTTGCTTAGTCGTTCTTGCCTTTGCACCAGCACGCATCCAAGCCAGTTCTTGTTTATAAAGCTGCTTTTTCTTTTGCTCTGCTTCAGCGTTTACCCGTTCTCTTTCCGCTTTTGCGGCTAAATAGTTTTCATAATTACCATTAAATTCTTGTAATGCACCGTCTGCTAGTTCAAAAATCCGGTTAGTCACACGGTCCAAGAAATACCTGTCGTGGGTGACCATCAAAAGCGATCCTTGGTAATTTTTCAAATAATTTTCCAGCCAAGTAATCGCGTCATAATCTAAGTGGTTTGTCGGTTCATCTAATAAAAGCAAATCAGGTTCATCAATTAAAACTTGTGCCAATCCGACCCGTTTTTGTTGGCCCCCAGATAAATTTTTAATCGGTTCATTTAGTTGTTGGATACCCAATTTTTGTAAAATAATCTTGGCATTGGTATCTGTTTGCCAGGCATCTTGCTCATTCATAGCCGCTTCGGCTTTTACAAAACGTTTTTGAGCTTGTTCATTCGTACCATCTTCTGTCAGTTGCTGCAAGGCCTGTTCGTATTCTTTAACGACTTGAACTTTTAAACTATCACTTTCAAAAACTGCTTGTAAAACCGTCTGATCACCCGCAAAATCACTTTCTTGGGCTAAATAGGCAATGCGATAATCTTTGGCATATTCTAGAGGATTCAAATCACCGTCGCCACTTTCAATGCCGGCAATAATTTTTAACAAACTACTTTTACCAGTCCCGTTAATTCCGATTAAACCAATTCGATCTTTTTCATGGATCATAAAGTTTAAATCACAAAACAAGGTCTTTTCGCCGTAAGTTTTATTTAAGCCTACTACTTTTAATTCTTTCATTTGTTCCCCTCCAATATCTCACACATTGTACCATTATTTGTAAAAAAAAGCAGGTAGGCAAAATACCTATCTGCTCAATTTAAATTCATCTAAAAAAAGGAATTTTGGGTAAATTCCCCGTCTGGCCCATCGCATAGGATTCTAATAAATTTACTTTACGTCGGTATTCATTTGCCGCAAAAGTGGTAATTGTACCTGCTGTTTCAAATGTATCAATTACTTTTCGCTCTAAATAATAGCCCCGTAGCATTTCTTTAATATAAGCTGGATCTTGGCGAATCATGACCGCAGCCATAAAATCATTTAATTCTAGCCGTCCCATCATATTTTGCCGTTGTTCCAAGAAATGAGCAATAATTTTTTCATCATAAACACCATCTAAACTGGTCAAGCTTTGCTTAATTAATTTAGTATTACGCAAATAAACTTTTTTTATCTGACTTAAGTCATTTGGCTGCATTTGTTTTGGTGTAGTTTGTCTTCGTTCAAAAAATAATTTGGGATGTAAAATTACGCGAATAATTCGGCGTACAACCAATAGCCAAAACGCTAGAAAAGATAAAATTTGTTGCCCTACAGAATGTTGGAAATTTGCAATAAACCGCGAATAAAAGCGATAGGTGTTCACGTCAATTTCATGGCGGCGAAAACTTTCATCTAATCCATCTCGCTCAATCCCAATAATCAAAGCTTGAATTTCTTGCACTTCTTGACGTTCACTTTCAGTCATTGCGGCAGTATACGTATCCCACATGCGATTTTCATAACTTTGGATAACCGCTTTTAAGGCAATTTGTTCACTTTCGGTTAAGGTTGTCTCTTTTTGGTCTATCCGTAATTCTTTTTTGACTTCAGCTAAAATAGCTAATCCTTTTTCATCCACGGGAACCTCCGCTTCACCATCAGCTAATTGCGGTAAAACAGCTAAACTAATGACGAGGCTTAATAAAATGACACCAGCTGTCAAAAACAGCAAAACACTACGTTCAGGAAAGATTTCACCATGAAGACTTGTGGGCAAAATAAAAATTGTAGCTAAACTGACGGTTCCTTTCACACCACCAAATGTTAAAAGTAAGATTTCCTGCCACGTTTTGGCTTTTCCTTTTTTGGTACTAAAAAGATTTAAAAGAAGTAAAAAAATGAAACGGATAAAAAACAAAATCGCCGTAACTGCCACAATAACTAAAAGGAGTAGCCAGTTTGCATAGACATCACTTTCCCAGATTGGTGAGAAAACTTGCGAAATCTCAATTCCTAAAAAGATAAAGACTAAACCATTTAAGGTAAATACGATGGTATTCCATGTTGCAGTAGAGACATTAGCAAGTTCTGCTTGAAACAATGTCACTTTTTGACGCCCAGTAGCTTGCATAACACCAGCGACAACTGCCGCAATAATTCCCGACACACCGATAATTTCAGAAAAAACATAGGCTACAAAAGGAAGCAATAGCTCAATGAGTAGATAAGCCGTAACATCTTGTGCGGATAGTTGTTCAATTAAGCGAATTAATTTTCTTTTTCCCCAGACTACTATCATCCCGACTAAAGCCCCACCGACACTGGCAAATAATAAACGCCAAGAACCTTGCCACAATGAAAAACTACCCGTAATAAGAGCAACTGTTGCAAATTGAAAAGCCGTAACGCCAGAAGCATCATTTAAAAGTCCTTCGCCTTCTAATATCCGCATAACGCGATCAGGAATTTTCAGCGATTTGGTAATCGAAGTGACTGCTACTGCATCTGTAGGTCCTAATGCAGCACCAAAAGCCATACAAGCAGCTAAAGGGATCGTCGGCATCAATGTATGCAATGTAAAACCTACTGCCACAAGTGTTACCAACACACCACCAAAAGCCAAAGATAAGATGGTACCAAAGTTTTTAAAAATTACCGGCAAATCTGCGTGCTCCCCTTCGCGAAATAGCAACGGAGCAATAATTAAAACCAGAAAGATTTCCGGCCTAAAATTTAACGTCCGACCGTAACTCGATAAACCAACGAGAATTCCAAAAAATATTTGAATGAAAAAAATAGGAATGGTGGGAATAATTTTGGCAAAAATATTTGAAAAAGTAATTGCAACAGCAATTAAAATAATTAATTCAACTAATTCCATGCCTTACTCCTTTTGTTTAAATTCACATAATAATTTTAAAAAGATTTCTTTGCGCGCCACAATTTTTTGTTCAAGCTCCGTTAACTCACCTGGTTCTTCTTCAAGCTCCAATTGTGCTCTTTTTGCTTCTAAGCGTAGGAGTTCGTGCTTTAAGCGTTCCAATTTTCGATAGCTGAAAAGATTTTTACGTCGCACTTTTTCCAAAATACGCCGTCTTTCTGCCATTGTTAAACTACCATATTTTGTTCGTAATAAATTCAGCTGTGTTTCAAAGTCTTTACTCATGATTTTTACTCCCTTTAAAAATGTCTCCCTAACAGTAGCGCAAACATCTGTACTTGACAAGTAACAACAACAAATAAGGCAACAAAAAATAAGAGGCCTGACAAAAATTGTCACACCCCTTACTTTTTAGTTGTTCATGTAAAGATCATAGTAAGCATCCATAATTTCTTTAGCGGTTGTTACATTGACATGGTCATCGTCATTTTTTAAATTTGGTAGCATGACACTGATTGCTACTTTTGCATCATCAGACGGACCATAGGCCACAATATTGCTATTAATGGTATCAGTAATTTTTTTGCCATCTTTATAAACAGCCGTTTCGGCGGTACCTGTTTTAGCAGAGGCCGTCATTTTTGCTCCAGCTAAGGCAGTAGCCGTAGTAAAAGGATCGTTGCCATGAACGGCATCGTAAAAACCACCTTGAATAATATCCATTTGGTTTTTGGAAAGATTAACTGTATTTAAAACTTTCGGTTGAATGGCTTTTTTCAAGT
This sequence comes from Enterococcus sp. SMC-9, assembly GCF_021011285.1. Lineage (NCBI taxonomy): Bacteria > Bacillati > Bacillota > Bacilli > Lactobacillales > Enterococcaceae > Enterococcus > Enterococcus sp. SMC-9. Next base: position 267,453 of record NZ_JAILYE010000001.1, read on the forward strand.
TACCTAGTCCACCATTTGTATCATTACCATAAATACCACTCACGAGATGAGGTTGAATTCTTTTGCCGCCATTTGCAACAGTTGCTGCATATTGGGCAAGTTGCATTGGCGTATACGTATCAAACTGTCCAAAAGATAAATCTAGCACACTACCACCATTATTTTGTGAATCCAAATAACGAATTGGTGTAGAAATACCATCTTCTTCATTGGGAATATCAATTCCTGTTTTTACGCCCATCCCATATTCTGAGAATGCTTTGCGTAACGCATCATAAGCTTTCACCTGTTTATCAATTAAAGGCATTGAAACATTATACTGATAATTCATATTCAGTAATTTAAAGGTCACTTTCATCATATAAGCATTAGAGGAAATTTCCAATGCTTTACGGGCAGACAAATTACGACTGCCACTGCCGTCTTTATTGTAAATAGAAGCCTTTATTTCGGTACCGTTAACTTTGATCGGTTCATCATACAAAACTTCATTGCCATCTAAGACACCATTTTGCCAACCTGCCGTTAGCGTTCCCGCTTTAACAACAGACCCTGGTACAAAAGCTGACTGCACAGTTCCTAGGGCATGTTCTTCTAAATCATCACTTTTTTCTTTGTGTAAGAAACCCGCCATCGCCAACACACCACCGGTATTGGGATCCATCGCCACAGCATAGGCTCCCGGTGAATAGTCAGCTTTTCCAGCATCGATTAATCCTTGGTAATTTTTTTTCAAAATATTCTCAACCCGTTTTTGAAATTCTGCATTTAGCGACAACACTAAGTTATCCCCTTTTGCTCCCGGCGAGACTTCTTTTTGACTAGAAATATTACCTTGTCGATCTAATATCACTTCATATTGAGATTTTGTTCCTTGTAAAACATCCTCGTATTGCTTTTCTAAAAAGCTTGTCCCAACCCGGTCATTTCTAGCATAGCCCTTTGCTAGATATTTCTCTAAATCTTCTGCTGGCAACCCCGTTGTCTCAGTTGATACATTGCCTAAAATACTGCGCAGCGAGCCTTTTTGAGCATAGTCTCTGCTCCAATCCGTACCTGTAGAAACTCCAGATAACTCACTTGCCCGTTCTGCTACAATAGCAAGTTCTTCATCAGTAACATCGCGATTTTTAATATAAACAGTATTTAGTGCCGATGCACTGTTCATTTTTTTGAAAATCATCGCAGCTTTCTTTTGTTTTGTATCAAATTGAATTTCTTTATCCGAAACTTTATCAACTAACAAGGCGTAACGTTTACTTTGATCGGTGATCAACTTTTGACTTGCACTCAAACGACTATTGGCTTTTTTTAGATTTTCAGGATTCGCCAGCCAATAATCTTTTAAATCGCGCTCTTGCAATGTTTTTTCAATTGGAACGTCGATTAATTCATTTAAGCGATTGGCGATTTTTAGTAAATCTTCAGCTGACATAGTATTACCCCGGGTAAAGGTAATCGCAGGATTTGCTTCGTTTGATACCAATGGTTTTCCCGTTGCATCATAAATCATGCCCCGTGGTGTACTTCCTTTAATCTTAATTGTCGACGAGGCTTTTAGTTGCGTTGCAATATTATCGCCATTTACAATTTGCAAATAACCTAATTGCGCAATTAAAGCAATAAACAATGCGAAAATAATAAAGAAAAGGAAATTCAAGCGAAACGGAACATGAGAACGAGGCGCCGTTTTTGAAGGTGCTCGTCCATCTTTTAATTTTTTTTCAATATGGGCTCGTGTTAATTTATTTTTAAGATCTTTCATGTGTCAAATCCTTCCAAAACATCAGTACCGTCTTATTTTACCAAAAAAACATTGATAATACAGTTTTATTCACTAAATAAATAAAACCTTAAGCTTGTTTTCTAAGTATTTTTAAAATGTTCCACAAGAATAATTATATTTTTAATTTTATCTAAACAAAATACATGAATTTCAGACTTTAGTATCAAATCATTTCTCATAAATCGTGAAACATTACTTTTAGTAAGCTTTTATTTTTATAAAATTGTGGGTAAGTAAAAATAATTATATTTTCAAAGCAGGCCTATCACTGCTACCCCCACTAATTGCTCTACACATAAAAAAGACAATCCTATTTCAAAGGATTGCCTTCACATTATCTTTAAGTTTAATTAATAGGCCGCTTGCTCATCGTAATTTTGATCATAACCAGTATTACTTCCATCTTGGCTACCATCACCATAATTTTCTGTTCCGGTCACATTTTGAACAGAACCATCAGCTTCTGCAGTTTGGTTTGTATCATCGTAAAATTGTCCTTGAGCATAGCCGCTTGTATATTCATCACCAGTTGGCAAAGTTTCACTTGTCGGTAAATTCAATTCCGTTTTTAATTTATTTTGCATTTCCAGGACTTGATTAAGACCCAGCATTTGATAATAAATGCCATTGATCATTTGTCCTTCACCTTCGAGTTGATCTTGTTTGATTGTTTTAAAGGCTGGAATATAGTTATTGGCGATATCTAACATATCTTCCCAAGAAAGATCTGTTTTTGTATTTTTTTCTACCGCTTTTAAAATCTTTTGATAGTTTGCGACACTATCAAGACTCATTACTTTATTGACAATTTTAGTAATAACTTCACGTTGTCGCTTTTGTCGTCCGATATCCCCTTGAGGATCTTGTTTCCGCATTCTGGCATAAGCTAAACCCGTTTTACCATTGAGTTTAATTTTCCCCTTGGGAACATGGACTCCTTCTAACGTAAAATCAATTTTATTATCAACTGTTATACCACCAACAGCATCAATTAAATCTCTTAACCCCTGCATGTTGATAGATACGTAATGATCTAATGGAACATCTAACAAATTCTCAACAGAATCCATTGCCATCTCTACACCACCAAAAGCATAGGCGTGATTCAATTTATCCATCGTACCATAACCAACAATTTGCGTATAGATATCACGGTCTAGACTAACAATCGTTGATTGTTTTTTTGCAGGATTCACCGTTACTACCATCATAGAATCAGAACGCCCTTGTTCTGTTCGTCCTAGAGCTCCCGTATCAATTCCCATTAATAAAATTGAAAACGGCTCCGTATTATCGATATTAGCTTTTGAAACGTGGCGACTATTTTTTCGATCAATTTTTTCAACAATCGCATTAAACGAACTATTCGCATCGTGATACATTTTAATGCCATAAGCAGTAGCGCCTAAAACTGCAACCGTAATTAGACCTACAATTCCCAAAATAATTTTTTGATATAAACGCATTGGACACCTCTTAGTTAACTTTTTCATTTGTTGAATATCGTATAAATTTTGCCACACTTCTTTTATTTCAGCAATCTAAGTTTACGTTTATTACTCAAACTTAATATTTTTGCAACACAAATGAAAAGAAGCGACCAAAAATGATCGCTCCTTGTACTAAATATAATCGACAAAACGTGCTCTGAATTTCATATGCAGATGACTGCCAAGGATTAATAAAATTAAAATTATTCCCCAAAAAATCAGCGTATAATTGGCTTTTTCCCAAAACCAAGCGCGGCTTAAAAAAGAATCCCGAATGCCGTCATTAATATAGTATATCGGGTTTAATTTCAAAATTTTAACTAACCATACTGGCAAATTACGATTATTAATATCCCAAATAGTACCAGAAACATAAAACAACAATCGTAAAACAGATTGTAAAAAGATGTGGTAGTCACGAATTAACACCGTAATTGTTGAGTTCAAAATACCAAAGGCAAATAAGAATACTACCATACAAACAAAATAGTATATATACTGAAGCCAGTAAATGGTCGGCGCAACGCCAGATAACAAAAGCGCACCGATTACTATCGCAAGCATTGGAAAATAAGAGGATAGATTACTAATAATATTAATTGTTGGTAAAACACTCACCGGAAATTTCATTTTGGCTACCATACCTACTTGACGATGAATGGAATTAGACGCCCCTAAAATTGAAGCGTTCGTATAAAACCACGCTGTAATCCCCATCATCATCCAGACAAAAAATGAAACTCCGTCAATTTTACGATTCCCATTCATACCAATCCCAAATACCAAATAATAAATTCCCACTTGAATCGCAGGATTTAAAATCTGCCAAGCAAGACCCAAATAGTGGCTTTGATAAGTGGCTTTATCTTCATAGCGAGACATCCGAAAAATCATGCCCAGATGTTGAAATTGTTCTTTAATTATCAACCAAATTTCTTTCACTAAAATCTTCCTTTACATGACAACGACTAAAATTAGCCATCCTTATTTAAAAACTTGTACAATCGTATCAACGGGATGCTTAATAGCATGGGTCAATGAACGGCCACTAAAAGATACTAATGAAAAAAAAGTGGTTACGGTAATTGCACCAATTAGAATAGCTTTCGTTATTCCAGTCATTTTATCACCTAATGGCGTTCGTTTTAAATTCTTATTGACCTGAACTTCTGACAAGTGCTGGGCAGCCAAATGTTGATCACTTTTAGCATTATCTGCAAGTTTATCCAGATTAAACGATTTTTGTTCTTCTTTGCACTTGTCTTGATATGCTTTTTGTTCTTTTTTCGATAGTTTCTTAAACCAATTAATAAATTCCCGATAATCCGCCATTACTTCATCTGTTGGCCCTATCGCGCGCATATCACCGTAATGCATCCAAATTGTCTTATCACAAAGTTTTTCCACTTGAGGAAGTGAGTGGCTGACAAAGAAAATAGTCTTGCCTTGTTCTTTAAATTCCATAATTTTATCGACACATTTTTGATAAAAAGTTTCATCCCCCACGGATAAAGCCTCATCAATAATAAGAATATCAGGGTCATTATGAACGGCAATCGCAAAACCTAACCGGGACTTCATCCCACTAGAATAACTTTTTACCGGTTGATTTACAAAATCACCTAAGTCGGCAAAAGCAACAATTTCCTCCATCTTTGCATCGATTTCCTTATTAGTCAGACCACTCATTAATGCTTTTAAGCGAATATTTTCAATACCCGTTAATTGTGGCTTTAAACCGGCACCAATAGCAATAATAGAAGTATCACCATTTACCTCCATCGTGCCTGATGTTGGTGGAATAATTCCACTAATGATATTGGATAAAGTTGACTTACCTGAACCATTTATCCCGATTATCCCTACTGACTCGCCGGCTTTCACTTCAAAACTGACACCTTTTAGTGCCCAAAAGCGTGGGACATTTCGGTGATAAAATTTGAACAACGCTTTTACTTTATCGGATTTCTTTTTGTACAAATCGTACTCTTTGGTGACAAGAGTGCTTCTTACTTTAATATTATTTTCCAAAATCTTCATCCTTTACCAGATATTGACTTGAAATAGTTCACGCTACATCATACCATATTTTAGTTGTTGGTCAAAACTGCCTCTAATAAAATAGAACAAAAATATGAAAAAGTCGAGAAAAATCTCGACTTTTTTGTTTATTTTAGTTTTAAATCATTTTTTATCTGTGTCGTAGAAACTTCTGGCGTACGTGGTAAGTAAATAACTTCTGCATCTGTTTCTTCTTGTAGAAAATCAAATTTACCAGCCCAATCGTCTCCCATCACAAATTTATCAATGTGATACAATTTGATATCACTTGATTTTTGATCCCAACCTTCTTCTGGGATAACCAAGTCCACATAACGGATTGCCTCTAGTAATTGTTTGCGTTTTTCATAACTGAAATAACATTTTTTTTGCTTTTCATCCCAGTTAAATTCGTCTGTTGACAAAGCAACTACTAAATAGTCCCCTTGCTCTTTCGCACGGCGCAATAAATTAATATGCCCATAATGTAATAAGTCAAAAGTTCCATAAGTAATAACACGTTTCATGTCTTTCCCTCGTTTCTTTTTCTTATAACGAAGATAGCAAAAAAGCTTTAAAAAGGCAACCAAATAAAAAAACCGGATCAAAATCCGGTTAAAAACTAAATTATAATTTAGTTACTTCCGCTGCTTGTGGGCCGCGAGCGCCTTCAACGATGGTAAATTCAACATCTTGGCCTTCTTCTAATGATTTAAAGCCATCCCCTTGAATTGCTGAAAAGTGTACGAATACATCATCGCCACCTTCAGTTGTAATAAAGCCAAACCCTTTTTCGTTGTTAAACCATTTCACTTTTCCTTGTTCCATGTTTTGTGTAGCCTCCAAAAAAATAATTAACGGATATTCCGTCACTTAATTATAACGAAAATTGGAAGCGGTAGCAAATCTTATTTTTCCAAAATATAATCATTCATAATAAAGCCTTGACCAATTTCATCGTCTTTGGTGGCAACAATTTTAAAGCCCCGATGCTCATAGATTGCCACAGACTGTGCGTTATCCCGATTTACCCGCAATTGTTGCCTCAAGTTTAGTGCCTTACTTAGGCTATCATACCAATCAAAGATATGACGCATTAACCCTTGCCCGCGAAATTGCTTTTTGATGTAAAGTTTGCTGATATAAATAACTTCATTTTTTATTTCATAGGCAGTGTAGCCAATTATTTCATTTTCCTGTATTAATGCAAAATAGTGCACATCGTTTTTAATTTCATCCGCAATATTTTTTTCTGACTGATAGTTATGCAACATAAAATCAACCTGTTCTGCGCCAATTATCGGCGTAAACCATTCTTGCCAAATTTCGACCACGACAGGATATAAAGCCTGGATATCATTTTGTGTTTCAACCTTTTTTTTCTCCACTTCAACGCCTCCAAAATAAAAAAATGTGATGAAAGTTTCCCTTCATCACATTTTAGACTACTTACTATGCTTTTTCAAAGTGTTCGTTTGCTTTGTCCCAGTTTACAACTTCCCAGAAAGCTGCAATGTAATCTGGCCGTACATTTTTATATTTTAAATAATAAGCATGTTCCCATACATCTAAACCGATAATTGGTGTCTTACCTTCCATTAAAGGAGAGTCTTGATTGGCTGTTGACATAATCGCCAATTTACCATTATCTACTACTAACCACGCCCAACCAGAACCAAAACGTCCTGTAGCGGCTGTTTTAAATTCATTTTTAAAATCTTCAAAAGAGCCAAAAGTTTCATCAATGGCATCCTTTAAAGAACCCGTTGGCGCCCCGCCAGCATTTGGGGCCATAATTTCCCAAAAGAAAGTATGATTAGCATGTCCACCGCCATTATTTTGAACTGCGGTACGAATATCAGCCGGAATTTCATCCATATAAGCAATCAATTCTTCCACACTTTTTTCTGCTAATTCTGGATATTTTTCTAAAGCCGCATTTAAATTTGTCACATAAGTATTGTGGTGTTTGTCATGATGCAAGTGCATTGTTTCCACGTCAATATAAGGTTCCAATGCGTCATATGCGTAAGGTAATTCTGGTAAAGTATAAGCCATTTTCGAAATCCTCCTAAATGTTATTTACAATGTAAACACTATCAGAGAAAAGTCAATTATTCAAAAAATATGCCTCAATTTAATTAATTTGAGCAACATTTAAACCACTTTATCTTTTGATTTAAAAATAAACAATTTGCTAAAAAGATAGTTAGCAATGACAACTACAACTTGCGTTATTAGTTTTGCCCAAAAATCGGTGATTTCCAGGCTATCAACGAAAAGAAACATCATTCCCATGTCAAGTCCATAGGATACAATGCGATAAAAAATGAACTTACCAAACTCGATTATTAATTCAAAAAAGTTTTCTGATTCTGACTTAAAAACCCATAACTTATTTGTTACAAAAGCAAATAGTACAGCAGCTAACCATGAAATTGAATTAGAATTAAATAAATTTAAGTTAAAAGCATCACGCGCAAAAAAATAGATAACAAAATTTACAACAGTAGCTAGTCCGCCAAAAAATAAATAGATAAAAACTTCCCATAAATGACGTCGCTTCATTTTCGTTTTAAATTGCAAATAATATTTCATTTAAGTACCTCTTTATTTTTCTACTGAATATAAGAATAAACAAAAACTAAAATAGAAACTACTAATTTCAAAGATATTTAATCAATTCTCCTTGTAAAAGCCCCAGACCTTCGATAGAATGGATTGAATACTTATAAAAAGGAGTCCTGCTCTGAATGTTACACTTAATGAAAAGTTCTTTTTTCCAGTTTCGGGAGTTACTTGCAGCAAAAAAATTAGCCTTTGGTAAAGTGATTGGCTATATTTTTATCTTAGGCGCTATTCTTACATTACCTCTGGCCTATAAGGTTAGCAGTGTTTTTCACGATATTCAACATGATGGCCAAAAAATTGCCGCTAAGCTACCTGATTTTACAATTGAAAAGAACCAGTTACAACCAGCGGATGCAAAAGAAAAAGGATTTATCTACCAAACTGATTCGATTATTTTCACCTTTGATCCGCAAGGCAAACGAACTGCCAAAGATATTACAACAGATATGGTGGGAAACTTTCTTAGTATCGGTCTTTTAAAAGATGATTTAGTTGTAGCAATGCCAAGTACTGGCGCAAGTTCTGCACTACTTGGTGACAATCAAATAGTTATACCTTATTCTGAAGCATCCCTTGCTTCTTTATCTGGTAGTCATATCCGAGATTATTTACAAGGCACTAAGATTCCTTGGTGGATGTATCTGATTGCTTTTTTAGTTTCACTTTACCCTAGCGTTGTGAATTTACTTGTCACCTTATTGTTTGCAACACTTGGTGCAACACTGCAAACAAAAATGCGACGGCTAAAACTAAGTAGCTTTGAGAATTTTAAAATTGTAGTTTTCGCTGCAACTTTACCTGTGATCTTAACTGCAATTATCCATTTTGTGACAATGAATTTCGATGCTACCATGTTCATTTTGATTGCAACTTTATTTATCTTTAATCAAGTCATTAAAAAAATCCCGCAAGAAGAACAAAAATCAAATTAAATAAAAGACGCCTTTCAATGTAGTGACTCTAAAAGTTAGCTTAAAAATCTAACTTTTAGAGTCCTACAAAACTTGAAAAGCGTCTTTTTTAATTTCCTTTGCTACAATAAAAGTATGTACATAAAGGAGGAAGTTTTATGACGAAATATATCTTATCCAGTCGCCCTTTTAAACCAGAATTGATTAATGAAATAAAAAAAATTGCGCCAGAATATGATTTTATTACCGAAATCGCTACAACTGCAGCTTGGCAACAAGTGGAAATTACCATCGGTTGGCAAAAAAAATGGGATAAATTACTAGCACCTAATTCCAACTTAAAGTGGGTACAAAGTATTTCCGCTGGAGTTGATTATCTTCCACTTCAAGATTTTAAAAAGCAAAATATTTTATTGACGAATGCAAAAGGTATTCACAAAGAAGCGATTAGTGAACACGTTTTAACGACAATTTTGATGCGCCTTAGAGGCTTTAATGAAGCAGCTGTTGGCCAACGTCATAAAAAATGGCAACAAACTATTTTTTATGGCAAATTAGAAGAACAAAAAATTTTGATTGTTGGTACTGGTCAAATTGGCCAAGAACTCGCTGGAACTTTGAATATACTTGGTAATCATCCCACCGGAATTAATACTTCTGGCCACAGTGCCCCAAATTTCACGAATACACATGCAATTTCAGAACTAAAAACAATAGCTCAACAATTTGATTTCATTGTCAACATTCTTCCCCTCACCGCTGAAACGTATCATCTGTATGACACAGAATTTTTCAATCTACTCCGTCCAAGTGCTACTTTTATTAACGTCGGAAGAGGTGCCAGCGTGGATACACCTGCCCTAGTTAAAGCTCTACAAGAACAAACAATTGCCTATGCCGCATTAGATGTCTTTGAAGAAGAGCCACTTGCTTCTAATAGTCCCCTATGGGAGCTAGATAACATTTTGATTACTCCCCATATTGCTGGCATGGTACCACATTTCCAGCAAAAATTCATGAGGATCTTTTTGAAAAATCTTGACTCCTTTGTTAAAACGCAAGCTGTCAGCCAAAATCAAGTTGATCTTACAAAAGGTTACTAAAAATTTTTTTATAGTTGTATTGTCTTCGTGCTCAATAAAAAAACAAAAAACCTTGTTGAAAAGCTAACGAACTGTCAGTTTTTCAACAAGGTTTTACGGTCTATTTTTATCTGACTCCTTTATTAAGTAATGGGGTCGCTTTTTTGTTTCCAAAAATATTTTGCCAATATATTTCCCGATAATCCCTAAGCAAAGTAACTGTAAGCCCCCCACAAATAGAAAAATGGAAACCATAGAAGGCCAGCCACTGGTAGGGTCGCCAAACAATAAGGCCCGTACAACAATAAAAATCAAGGCAATACCAGAGCCAAAACACGACAAAGCACCTACAAAAGAAGCGATGTTTAGTGGTAAGTCAGAAAAATTCACGATCCCATCAATCGAGTATTTTAAAAGTTGCCAAAAAGACCAAGAAGTTTTACCCGCAACACGTGCAACATTTTCATAAGCAATGTACTCTGTTTTAAAACCAACCCAACTAAAAATTCCTTTAGAAAAACGGTTATATTCAGTTATTTGCAAAACAGCATCTACCATTTGCCTTGTCATAAGTCGGAAATCACGGACACCAGACACGAGTTCAGTCTCGCCAATTTTATTCATCAAATAATAAAATAAGCGCGCAAATAAACTCCTAAGCTTAGGTTCACCAGCGCGGTTTTTTCTTCTGGTAGCGACACTATCTAAATCATGGGCTACTAACAAATCATACATCTCCACTAATAATTGCGGTGGATCTTGCAAATCAGCATCCATTAGTGTCACATAGTCTCCTTTGGCATTTTGTAACCCCGCATATATTGCAGCCTCCTTGCCGAAATTACGAGAAAATGAAAAATAATGAACCTTTCCACCACTCTTTACTGACAATTCTTTCATCAGCTTCAAAGTCTTATCAGTAGATCCGTCATCGATTAAAATGTATTCCACATCTAAAGGCAGCACTTTTTCAATTTTTGCCATTTCAGCAAAGAAGTAATGCAAACTTTTTTCTTCATTAAAACACGGTACAATAACCGACAAAAGCATTTGCTTAAACTCCTATAATAGTTTAGTCTTCTGTAAATAAATACTTAGGTTCATTTAATTTTTCATCCAAGTCGACGGTTAAATCATAGCCTTTGAAAAACCATTCATCTGCTTCATCGGCATAAAATAAAATCCCATCAGCGGTTGCTTTTGCAATTGGATTTTCTGGGGTATCAACAGACATCCCAACTGAAAAACCTTCGTGAACTTGCGTTTTACCGTAAACTTTACCGTAAAAACGAACGCCCATCCCCTCATCAACTGTTAATTCTGTTTTAAACCATTTTGCCGCTGCTGGTGTTATTGTTATTTTCATTAATATCCCTCACTAATCATTCATTTTTTCATCTAAAATATCCACGTCGTCTGTTTCACCAATCACCAAAAGATTATCATTTTTTAAAACGATTTCATCGGCGGTAGGAGAAACAACAACTTTGCCGTTAACCCGGCGAATACCGACTACCGTTAAACCAAAATTTTGACGGAAATTCAAGTTTGCCAATGTCTTATCATAAAATTTGGGATTGGTCACACGTATTTCTGCCAATGAATAGTCATCTGATAATTCGACATAATCTAAAATATTTTTAGAAACGAGATTATGGGCTATTCTTACCCCCATATCCCTTTCAGGATGCACAACGCGATCGGCGCCGATTTTTTCTAATACCCGGGCGTGATATTCGTTTTGCGCTTTAGCCAAAACATTTGGGACGCCCATTTCTTTTACCATTAACGTAACTAAAATGCTTGCTTGAATATCTTCTCCAATTGCGACAATCACATGATCAAAATTACGAATGCCCAATGAGCGTAAAGTCATTTCGTCTTGCGCATTTCCCACGACAGCATGGGTTGCGATATTCATATATTCATTTACACGATCTTCACTACTATCAATCGCTAAAACCTCTTGACCAGATTCAATCAAAGTTCGACAAATACTGCCTCCAAAACGCCCTAAACCAATAATGGCATAATTTTGTTTCATTCTATTCTCCTTCATTCGTACACTTTATTTAAAACAGCTATCGTAACTTATGTAGCTAGTATAACAAAGACCCCTTCGTTGTGCTATCGAAGAGGTTTTGTTTTATTTGGCTAGTCCATGTTTAAAGGCATAAATAGCCGCTTGCGTTCGGTCTTCAACTTCCAATTTTGATAAAATATTCGAGACATGTGTTTTCACAGTCTTTAAGGTGATGAATAATTCATCAGCGATTTCTTGATTACTTTTTCCTTGTGCAATTAATAATAAAATTTCTCTTTCCCGATTTGTTAAATCTTCGTGTAAAATTGGCGTTTTATTCGTTAAACGATTCATCATTTTGCTTGTAACTTCTGGCTCTAAAATTCGTTCGCCCCGGTAAGTCGCTCGAATTGCATCAGCTATTTCATGGGCCGTAGATGTTTTCAGTAAATAACCAGACGCACCTGCTTCAATAGCAGGATAAACTTTTTCATCGTCAATAAAACTGGTAACAATTAAGATTTTGGCTTCTGGCCATGTTTTTAAAATAGCTTTAGTTGACGCAATACCATCCATGACATCCATCACTAAATCCATCAAAATTACATCTGGTTTTAAAGATAACGCCTTTTCATAACCAATTTGGCCATTTTCAGCTTCACCTACAACTTCTATATCATCTTGAATGGATAAATAAGAAGATACACCTAAACGCACCATCTCGTGGTCATCCACAAGTAAAACTTTAATCACACCAACATCCTCCTTTAAAGAAACCCGTAACAATAAAAAATTAGACAATTGGAATTTTTATTTCCACACTGGTTCCCTGTCCTTTAAAACTGATAATTTTACATGTTCCACCAACACTGGCGACACGCTCTTTAATATTCATTAAACCATAACTTCCAGCATTTTGCTCGCTTGTATCAAATCCCACACCATCATCAACTACCCGCAATAAAACATTTTGACCAACTTTGTGCAAATAAACTTCTAACTCATCTGCTTTGGCATGACGTAATGTATTGGATAATAATTCTTGAACAATCCGAAAAAGCTGATCTTCAATAGTCGGCGCCAAAGTTATCTCTTCTGCCTCCCATTTTAGCTTGATTTTTATTTTGGATTGTAATTCTTTTAATAATTGTTCAATACCTTGTTTCAAACTTTTCCCTTCAAGATTAACCGGGCGCAAGTGTAGCAGTAAGGCCCGCATTTCCGACTGGGAAGCGTTGATAATATCAGATACCATTTGTAACTGCTTTTGTTGCGGTGTTGGTAGCTCCATTTTTTTTGCCTGCTCATTCAAAGCAGATAACATCATCATTGCTGCAAAAAGTTGCTGTGAAACAGAATCATGCAACTCCCGGGCTAAGCGGTGTCGTTCAATTTCCAAAATTTCTTCTTTTGTTTGGCCATCCATTAATTGTGGTCGACTATTTAGCACCTGTAATTCCGTTGAAAGCTCATTCATTTTTTTGCCAATTTGTGTAATATCTTGATCAATCGCTGTTAAATAATGATTTTCTTTAGAATGTGATAATGGTTCACCTAGCAAGTCAGAATCATAATTTCCGGCCACTAACAACCTTAATTTTTCTTCGATGCCGCCATAAGAACTCTTGCGAAATAAAGAAATCAAAATGTAGGTGACAATCCCAAAACCGACTGAAATCGCTAAAATATAAAATATTAAAGGTAAAAAGAAAATACGTGTCTGTAAGGAAACCAACCACCAATTCTTTACATTATTGGCATGAAGATAAGAAAACAAAACTAAAATCAGCGTAATAAAAATTGCAATACCGGTATATAATGCAATCATCCCTTTGGAAATTTTTGCCATCATACCCGAATCACCTCAATATCCCCAACCAACGTACTGGATAAAATCTTAATTCGGCGCTCACTCGTATCATAATCTTCACTATATACCGTAATTCGCTCGCTGCGAAGCGGAGTTTGTTCTCCCACAAAAGTCACATTACCAATAAAGCCACCATGTTCTAACGCAATACCAATACCTAAAGGCACTAAAATTCGCGTTCTGCCAAAACCTTTTCGCAACATAATAATATTGTCTCTTTTTGGTAAAATCGTATTTCCTAAATCGATGATAGTATCTCCAGAAATCATATTAATATTTATATCATCCCACTCGAAAACTTGATTACCAATTCTTTCATTTCCAAACAAATTTTGTCGTTGGCGTTTATCAGGATGTAACCCTGGAGCTTCTGTTTCCACCATTATCATCTGCTTTTTCTTCCAAAAAGCATTTTTAGTCGGATCTATTCCTGTTAACTCTACACCTTTTAAACCAATAAACAACACACCAAACACCAACATCAACCAGACTGCTGGATTATTTAACAAGCTAATAAAAACAGCTAAACAGCCCACAACCAAGCGAAAATTCGTTCTTCGACCTCGTTTTTTTCCGCGACTGGCAAAATACAAACAAAGGATACCAAAAAGTAGCAGCATAAAAAGTGGTGGACTATTGAAAACTTGCCAAAGAGCATAAAGAAGCAATAGTGCCTCTACTATAAGAAAAAAACGCCACGGATTTTTCAACTTCTCCACCCCCTATAAATCATTTTATTCATAAAGAAACTCTCCTACAATTTTCATTAACTTTCATTACAACATTTCTATTTTATCATAACGAAAATCAGAATAAATAAAATCGGTCTAGAGAATGAAAAAACTTCTGAAACAAAAAGTTTCAGAAGTTTTTTCATTAGTTTAATTAGGCCTGTGCAACTTTTGTAATTTTTACTAACATGTCGCCACCAGGAGTTTGAATTGTTACTTCATCACCAACTTTTTTGCCAATTAAAGCTTGTGCAATTGGTGAATCGTTAGAAATTTTGCCAGAAAACGGATCTGACTCAGCACTACCAACGATTGTATATTCTTCTTCGTCACCATCAGGTTGTTCTACAAACGTTACTTTTTTTCCAAGGGAGACCTCATCGTTATCGACCCCATCGTTGTCAATAATTTGGGCAAAACGAATCATATTTTCTAATGTGGTAATTCTACCTTCCACAAATGCTTGTTCATCTTTAGCAGACTCATATTCAGAGTTCTCTGATAAGTCACCGAATCCACGTGCGATTTTAATTCGCTCAATAATTTCGCCTCGTTTTACAGTCTTTAATTCTTCTAATTCTTGTTCTAATTTTTCTTTACCTTCAACTGTCATTGGATAAACTTTTTCTACCATGGTAATTTCTCCTTCATTTTCAACTCTAAAATCGCAAATAGTAACCTTTTCGCAATTAATATCGAAAAGGTTACCATGCTTTTTTTAAAATGTAAACGTCATTTATTTAATTATTTACATATTTTTCAACTAAGGCCAAATGTTCTTCATATGTTTCAGCATAATAAACTTTACCAGTTTTAATATCTGCAACAAAGTAATAGTAATTATTTGGTGTTGGATCTAAAACTGCTTTAATTGATTGTTCGCTTGGACTATCAAACGGTCCTGGACCATACCCAGTATTAGTATATAAATTATAAGGCGAGTCTACTTGTAAATCTTTGTTGTAAACTTTTTCCTTATGCTCGCCTAAAGCGTATAAAATGGAAATATCTGATTGCAATGGCATCCCCGCGGCAATCCGATTAAAGAATACTTGCGCAATTTTTTTACGGTCCGTCTCTGTTACCCCTTCTTTTTCAACTAAAGAAGCAAGGGTCAGAACCTCTTGTACATCCATATTTTTCTGCTTAATTGTATCGTAGTATGCTGACATTACAGTATTAGTTTTGTCAATCATTTGGGTTACGATATCTTCTAATGACGAAGTCTTATAATAATCATACGTCGCAGGGAATAAGTAGCCTTCTAGGCGATAACGAACTCCCTTAGCTTTCGCCGCACTCGCTAATAAATCAGGATACTTCGCTTGTGTTTTCTTAAAGAAATCTTCATTCCTCATCAAATCGATAAATTCGGATTTCTTAATTTTCGTATCTTTGGCAATAATATCACCAATCTTATCAATATCAACGCCTTCTGGAATAGTTAACTTCGCATCTGCACCTGCAGTTCCGGCGCCCCCACCTTGTAGATTTTTACTAATTTCTTCTAATGTCATAGACGGAGAAAAATGATAACTGCCCGCTTGAAACCCAGTCAAGTTATTAAATTTTGTATAGTAATTAAATACCATACCGCTTTTAATCACTTTGTCTTCTTGCAAAATCTCACCAATCTGTTTATTCGATGAACCACTTGGAATTTCTACTGCAATAGTTTTTTTACTATCAGTGTCTAAAGGTTGTAAGCTACTTGAAACATAACGATAAACAGAAAAGCCTAAAATACCACCAATAACTAATAAGGCAACTACAACAACCGTCACAATTTTACTAACGATGCGGTCTTCTTTTTGACGCATTTTTCTGCGCTGCATCTCATCTGAAGACGTGCTAAGTGGTACTTTTGTATTCGTGTCCACTTTTTCTTTTTTAAGCTTCTTTTTAGCAGGCACTTTTTTTACTTCTTTTGCATCCTTTTTTGATGGCGTATTTTTTTTAGTACTTGGTGAATTGCTTTTTGCTCCACCACTTCTTCTTGCACCAACTGATTCTTTGGAAACATTCAAACGTTCTCGTTGACCATTTGACGAACTATTTCTATTTTGTTGACCTTGACGAGTTGAACTTCTTTCATTCTTTGAAGTTTCCTCATCTGAGTTATTTAACGAATTTAAAATCTTGTCTTTAAAAGATTCTTCTTCCGGATGTTGTTTAGACAAAACAACTCCTCCTTACTTTCATGATACTAGCTTGTACCATTATACACGAAAGTAAGGAGGAGTGAAATGCTTTTTATTATTTTAAAAATTTATCAATAATTATTTTGTAGCATCTGCATTGATATAACCTAGCCAGACACCATTGTTGTTATACAGTGAATAGTAAGTTGCACCATTAAGATGTCTATACTGATACTTAGCAATCACGTTTTGATTCAAATAATTATTACTTTTGTTTTTTTCTTTCCAAGAAAAGTTTTGCCAGATGCTATAATTTTTCCGCTTAATTTTTACTGTCTTATTATAAGCAAATGCCACCCCTTGTTTTCCTGTTGTTCTTGTTGCGTTTTTATTAATGTAGCCAATCCACCTGTTATTCTTATCATAAAGCGAAAGATAGCCACTGCCATTTGTATGTTCATAAATATATTTTGCATTTACAGTTTGTTGGTAATAATTTGAAGACGCATCTCTTTTTTTCCAAGAGAAGTTGTGCCAAATATTATAATTTTTACTGCTAATTGAAACGTATTGATGAAATGATCGCGTTGGCCCCTGATTTCCCTGTTTGTCTAAAAGGATATTTTCAACATAGCCTAGCCAAGTCCCGCTTATATCATAAACTGAATCATAACGTTTTCCGTTAAACCCTACATAGTAATATTTTGATGAATAAACTTCATTTTTCATTGTAGCAGAAATATTTTTTTGTTTACTTAATGTTTTGTTAGTATATAGTTTTGCATCGGCATTTAATTTCACATAATTATTTGTTGAAAATATCTTACCAAATTGTCCCCCTGCTCCAGTGGTTGTTGCACTTTTATTCAGATAGCCAACCCAACTGCCGTTATTATCATAAAGTGAATAATAACTTGAACCGTTAAGATGATCGTACCGATACCGAACCTCGAGAGTTTTATTTAAATAGTTATCTGAAGTTGAACGTTTTTTCCATGAAAAATTTTGCCAAATAGAATAATTACCTTTCGAAATCGTTACATAACGCTGATCTCTAATCGCGTCTCCTTGTAGATTACCGGTAAATTTTCCTTTGTAGTCCGCCGACATGTCAAAGACGCCATTTACGCCGGGAAACACTACTTGAGAAGTCCACTGCCAAGCACTGAAATCTGTGTTCCAATGATTGGTAGGATTATATGGGTACTGCGCTACCCAACAGTTTTCCATACCGAGTTTTTGTGCACTAATTTTCCCTGTATCAACCCAACTGCGTCCTACATAATGCATAGTATTCTTAAAGCCTAGCTCGCTCAATCGCTGTGCAAAAGCCTGCGAGTTTGTTGTATGATCGCCACTATTTATAATTTTGGGTTCTTCAATATCATTTACCATGATAGTGCTACTCGATAACTGTAATTTTTTTGCTAGGGCGGCAAAATATTCCGCCTCCCGTCTTGCAGCTGCTACATTGGTAAACCAACTATAGTGATATACATGAACTTTGAGACCTGCCGCATGTGCATTTTTTATTTGATCAGCCGCGTAAGGATTTTGGTAAGAAGTGGCTTCAGTTAATTTAACAATTACGCTCTTAATACCATAATTTTTAATTTTTACATAGTCTGAAACTTTCAAGTTATTATTCCAAGACGATACATCAATAAAGTCAAATCTAGGCCGACCAGCTTCTCCTGCGTTAATTATTGGAATCGAAAACGAGCTTCTCCCTAAAGAACGTAAATTTCTTTTCCCTGCTGATCCATTTAAATCCGAGCGACTTTCTTGTAAAGGAAATAAATCATCAGTTCGCTGTAGATAATTTTCAAGATCTTTATCTACTCGCGTATCATCTGATACGTCACTTGCACTAGACTCATTAATGTATTCTTGTGATGAGTCTGTTTTATCAGCATCATCAAAAGAAGGTACATCTTCACGACTATTTTGAACTTTCTTATTTTCCGATGAATCATCCTGAGTACTTTCGGTTGTCATTGACGGTTGGTCTATTACATGACTTTGCAGAGTATCCTCTACCGCATGAACTGGTATACTGCCTAACAACGAACTTAATAACAAGATTCCAACAGTCCATCTTATGTTCCTTTTCATTTTCAATCTCCTTTTCCCATTATATTTTAATCATACAATTAAAGTATAAAAAAACAAAGAAAATATTTATTTTCGTTATTAAATTAAATTTGATAAACCACTCTTTATTTAACTGTATCCAACATTAATTCTAAAGCTTCTTCCCAAGTCGGAATCTCAAAACCCAAAGCTGTTGCTTTCGATAAGTCCATTACAGAATATTGCGGCCGTGTCGCTCTTTGTGGGAACTCTGCTGAGGTAACTGGCAGAATGGTTACATTCGTATCTTTTAAAATCTCTTTGGCAAACTCATACCACGAACAGCTATTTTCATTTGATAAATGATACGTGCCATAGTCTGCTCGTTTTTCAATTACAAATAACATAAATTCTGCTAATGTGCGTGTCCACGTTGGACGACCAAATTGATCATTCACAATCGTAAGTGTATCCCGTGTTTTCGCTAAGTTTTGCATCGTAAAGACGAAATTATGTCCATATTGGCCAAAAACCCATGAAGTACGGATGATATAATACTTTTCAAGGATTTCTTTTACTGCATTTTCACCCAATAACTTAGTTCGACCATATTCGTTTAAAGGATTGGTTTGATCATCTACTTGATACTCATGTCCCTGTTGTCTACCATCAAAAACGTAATCTGTACTAATATACACCATTGTCGCATCAACCACTTTTGCAGCCTTCGCAACATTTTCAGTACCTATTACATTAATTTGCTCATCCAGTTCTTTGCCTTCGTCTTCAGCTTTATCCACTGCTGTATAGGCTGCACAATGATAGATTACATCAGGTTTCAAATCTGTAATAAATGCCATCGTTGCTTTTGCATCAGTTATATCCATTTCTGAAGCATCCGTAGAAACGTAGTCAACTTTATTTTCATCTAACAAATGGCGTAGTTCTGTTCCTAATTGTCCGTTTCCTCCTGTGAGTAAAATCATTTTTATCCTCCTAAAAAAGCAGGAATTCTCCTGCTTTATATTTTTCCATTATTTTATTTATTGCCCTTGTTTGGCATAGTTAGCTTCTACTGCTTGTTTTTCTGCTTGCCACCAATCTTCATGACTTGTATACCAAGCAATTGTATCTTTCAAGCCAGAACGAAAATCGGTAAATTTAGGTTGCCAACCTAATTCTTCACGTAATTTGGTAGAATCAATCGCATAGCGCAAATCATGTCCCGGACGATCATTGACATGTTCGTAGGCATCTTTAGGTAAACCCATTTCTTCTAAAATCAATTCCATTACCGTTTTATTATCTTCTTCACCATCGGCGCCAATTAGATACGTTTCTCCAATTTTTCCTTTGGTTAGGATTAACCAAACGGCAGAAGAATGATCATTAGTATGAATCCAATCCCGGACATTCTTTCCATCGCCATAAAGTTTTGGCGTGATGCCGCTTAAGATATTCGTAATTTGACGCGGAATAAACTTTTCAATATGTTGATAAGGTCCATAGTTATTGGAACAGTTGGAAATAGTCGCCTGCAGACCAAATGATCTTACCCAGGCTCTTACCAATAAATCAGAACCTGCTTTTGAAGCAGAGTATGGACTAGAAGGATTGTACGGTGTATGGTCTGTAAATTTCTCACCTTCACCTTCGCCATGTCCTGGGAGATCTTCTCGTAATGGTAAATCCCCATACACTTCGTCTGTGGACACATGATGGTAACGGACGCCAAACTTACGACAAGCTTCTAGTAGAACAAAAGAACCTACAATGTTCGTTTGAATAAAAGGTGATGGATCTTTTAATGAATTGTCATTATGGGATTCTGCAGCATAATGAACTACCGCATCTGCTTCTTTTACTAAGCTCTCTACAAGCGGTGCGTCTGCGATGTCTCCAACGACCAACTCCACACGGTCAGAAGGTAGTCCTGCTAAATTTTCTTTGTTTCCAGCATAGGTTAGTTTATCCAAGACCGTGATATGCACTTCGGGATGGTTTTTCACAACATAGTGAACAAAGTTAGAGCCAATAAAACCGGCTCCTCCGGTAACAATAATATTTTTCACTAGTCTACCTCCTAAATTTCACCATAAACAAATGGATTTTCTGAATCAAATTCTTTCAAGGTAGGATGCTGTTTATCCTTCTCTGACAAGATTGCTTTATCCAAAGAAATTGGCCATTCAATCGCTAACTCAGGATCATCAAAAGCAATACCTGCATCCGCATCGGTATTGTAATAATTATCACATTTATATAAGAAATTCACATTTGGCGTTAACGTGACAAAACCATGAGCAAAACCTTTTGGTACTAATAACTGGCGATGATTATATTCAGATAAAAGATACCCTTCCCATTTTCCATATGTAGGGCTGCCCTTACGAATATCCACAATCACATCCAAAACAACACCAGAGACAACCCGGATCAATTTCGTTTGTGCAGCTTTCCCTTTTTGAAAATGCAGTCCACGCAAGACTCCTGGTTGAGTGGACAGAGAATGATTATCTTGAATAAAATCATACCCAATTCCTGCAGCTTTAAAGTCCTGTTCTGAATAGCTTTCGGTAAAAAAGCCACGATGATCCCCAAAGACAGCTGGTTCGATAATCTTAACATCTTGTAAATTAGTATTCGTTACGTTAATCTTTCCCATCATTACGCCTCTTCCACTAAACGGAGTAAGTATTGTCCGTATTGATTTTTCTTTAAAGGTTGTGCCAATTCTTTCAGTTCTTCTTTTGTGATATAGCCCATACGATAGGCAATTTCTTCAAGACAAGCTACTTTTAAGTTTTGGCGTTTTTCGATTGTTTCTATAAAAGTGGAAGCTTCTAACAACGATTCGTGGGTTCCTGTATCTAACCAAGCATAGCCGCGTCCCATTACTTCTACAGAAAGTTTACCACGCTCTAAATAAACTTGGTTTACATCTGTGATTTCCAATTCTCCTCGTGGAGATGGTTGAATGCTTTTGGCAATTTCAACAACATCATTATCATAAAAGTAAAGTCCTGTAACTGCATAATTGGATTTTGGCTGTTCTGGCTTTTCTTCAATCGAAATAGCATTCATTTCTTCATCAAAGGCCACTACACCAAAGCGTTCAGGATCATTAACATGGTAGCCAAAAACTGTCGCACCTTCATCTTTTGCGGCGGCTCGTTGTAACATTTTTGATAGTCCGCCACCATAATAAATATTATCGCCTAAGACTAAACAAACACTGTCATCCCCAATAAATTTCTCCCCAATTATAAAAGCTTGGGCTAAACCATCTGGGCTTGGTTGAATAGCATATTCAATTTGAATTCCTAACTCATGACCGTCACCAAATAATTCTTCAAACCGTGGTGTATCTTGTGGCGTTGAAATAATTAGGATTTCTTTGATTCCAGCCAGCATCAGTGTAGACATTGGATAGTAAATCATTGGTTTATCATAGACTGGCATCAGTTGTTTCGATGTTGCTTTGGTTAGTGGATATAGGCGTGTGCCCGATCCTCCTGCTAGAATTATACCTTTCATATTTTAGCTTCCCTCTCTGATTCAAAATAATTAATAATACGCTCCTATTCTCATGGTCGCCATCCAAACTAATAACAAGATTGAAAATCCAAGAATTAACTGCGCAATACGACTTTCGTCAACAACTTCTTCAATGTTACCAATAAAAAATTTATGCGATTGGTTTAGGTAAAATGGCGAGAAAACAAGAATTCCAAAAAAATATCTTCCTTGTACTCCATTAATCACCTTTTCTCCAACTCCTGTAAATGATAAATACATGATAATATTTGTCAAAATTATTATTGCAAAACTTACTAAAATGACAGCAATTTTGAAAAATTTGTTTACTCTACCCACAAACTGCAATGGTGAAAATAATATAACAGCTCCCGCTAATATAAGGCTTATAAAAGTAGCAATTTCTGAGTAATAATATGACCAGCCAAAAGAAAAATATTGTTTAATTTTTAAAACACTTTCGACGACTCCCGAAGAGAGACTATTTAGAAAATACCTAGGGTGTTCCATAATATGTTTCAATTGTAGAGACTCATTAACTTGTTTTGGTAAATCATCCGGTGTAATAGAAGAATAAATTTTAATCCAAAGTAGAGAAAATATTAGTACTACTAAACAGACACCAAAACTTAAAAAGTATAATTTAATATTTTTATATTTTTTAATTGGAATAAAAATCAGCAAACCTATCAGAGCTACATAAGGTAATTTACTCATTGCCATCAAACAACATAATACCATTAAATAGATTAGGTCCTTTAATTCAATTTTATTATCGCGACAAAAAATACTAGCATACTTGCTAATTATTAAAAGTATCAAACCATAAAAAATAGCATCTTGACTAAACGAAGCAGATATATATACTGGCAAATGTTGAATTGAAAAGAATGCTAATATTAACTTGAAATTTCCGGCTTTCTTTATGGCAAAAAAAGACATTAGGGCATAGACAAAAAGATTCATCCACCTTCCTAAATAAAACATTACGCCAAGATTTCCAGTGAATATTCTGCCTAAAAAAATCCCCAGGGCACTTGGTAAATACATTAGGGTGCCATAAGGCCGCGTCGCTTTTATTTTGGTCTCAATTGTTTCTTTTGAATTATGCTCAATTTCGAATAGATTGAGTTCCATTAGATTCTTTTTGGGTTTCAATCGATTGATACCATTATATCCCGTTTGCTTTTCTAAAAGTTCATAATCCTTTGAAATTTTCAAATTACTTTTATCGTTACTTAAAAAGAAGTTTCCTTCTGCAACGTATTCTGCTCGAGCATAATGTGCTGGCTCATCTAAAACATCAAATATAGGAGACAAAAAGACAAAAAGCGTTCCAAATAAGGCAATTATAGCTAGTGAAACCCATTCTAACTCGGAAGTTAGAAATAAAACTGCCGCCGCACCTACAAAAAAAATGAAAAATATAGGCCACCAATCAAATTGACGAAAACCAGTGGAGTACCCTCCGCCAATTATTGCTACTAAAAAACAAGAAAGAACAAACCACCTATTTTTAAAAAAATCTAGTCGTAAATTATTCAAAACTTCCTCCGTCTACATATTATTTCAAATTTAAAATAACTGCACCAATAATAATTAATGCTGCACCAATAATCGTAGTATAGGTGATAGTTTCATTTAATATAAAATATGAACTCACCAATACTGCAAGATTAGTCAAAGCCACGCCTAAGGGTACGACAAAACTTATGTCAGATTTAGAAATAATATACATCCACATTAAAAAGCTAATCATATAACACAGTAATCCCAATAAGCTCAATACGGGTATGTGAAAACCAAATGCAGTCTTACTTAGAGTCAGAGATATTCCTCCTCCAGTTGACCCCAATTTGAAAAGTACTAATCCTGAAGTCGATAACACCACATAGAGTAAAAATAGAATCATCATAACATCTCCAATTAATTATTTGTAGTTTGACTCTTTGCATAAAATTTCATTAAAAGCTCGGCAACTGGGCGTGGCCAAAATTTTCTATACATTAATATATCTTCTTTTGTTCGTGTATTGTCAGAAATTGTATTTGTTGTCTCCGAATCCTCGTGAATTCTATGATACATTAGATCATGATTTATGAATTGAAAGTTTCCTTCCATTTTTCCAATCTCATACCAAGCCAGCCAGTCAAGAGAAACTTTCATCGTTTCATTAAACTTAAATGCATTTAATTTATCTAAATTATAAGTTACAGCAGGACAGCAGATTGGATTTCCAAACGCTAAAATTCTTAATCGCCAAAATTTATTTTTAGGAAAAAGGGATATGGCATTTAGCATTGCGTGTTTAATTTTAAGATTTAAATTTTTTGCAATAATTTCTCCATTCTTCCATTCTTTATAATCACTGTAAACTATTAATGTATCTTCATCTACTTTCTCTATGATTTTTTTTAAATATTGATTAAGATAAACATCATCTTGGTGAGCAATTGTAGCATATTTTGTAGTTACAAACGAGAGTGCATTATTCCAATCTTTTCCAATACCTCCTCCAGGTTTAGTATAAAAAGGTATTGCGTACTTTTCCCCCAAGCTTTTGATAAAATCATTAGGCGTAGAGCTATACATAATGATTTTAGATTTCAAACTTTGCTCTTTCAGCGAAAGTATGCAGTCTTCTAGAAACTCACTTTCCTTATAGGCACAAATTACAAAAGTATGATCCGTAGAGTCCATGTATAAATCTCCTCTTTATTTTTCTTTTTTCGACTTCAGAATTGATATTTCTTGAATCAGAATATTAAGCTGATTTTGTTGTCTAGACAGTTTAATAGACAATCGAAATACTAGGTATAGTAAAAAAATTATTGCAGAAAACATTAAAAAATTTGACGTAATTTGAAAACCAAATAAATTAGCTATAGATGCTGGAATTTTAGGAAACAGGGAAAAAATAACCCAAATAACTCCAAAAACTATCCATATAGCTGCATTTTCTAGTAGAAACTTATTAGTATTTATATTTCGGACGATGAAATACAAAAATAATAACGCAACAATTAACATTATAATTGAGAATATATTGATCACTAATCTTCCTCCTTCATAAGAGCAGATATAATTATTGATGAACAAACATCAGACATGTAGCGGATGGATTTTAATGGTGTAATAGAGGATTCTCCTCCATTTCTTTCAAACATGTTGACCGCAACTTCTTCAACAAAAAGTTTTTTCTTCAAAATGTGAACAATCGATTCTGGTTCTGGGTATTTAACGGGATATCTGTGAGAAAAGAATTGAATGACTGACTTATCAGCAGCACGATATCCTGAAGTTGTGTCAAATATTTTTTTCCCTGTAACTAATTTGATAAAAAAAGAAATAATATTGATTCCAAATCTTCTCATTCCAGTAGTTTGAAAATCAGCTAATTTATCTCCCATGAAGCGTGATCCAACTACAAGATTAGCTTGCTGATTTAAAATAGGATTAACCAAATTTTCTAATGAATTAATATCGTGTTGGCCATCTCCGTCAAATTGTATGGCAATGTCATAGTCTTTTTCTTTTGCATAACGATATCCTGTTTGAACCGCACCACCAATCCCCATGTTCGTAATTAAACTAATTGAATTGGCATTCGCGTTTTTTAATATATCGGCTGTACCATCAGTTGAACCATCATTAATTACAACGTAGTCTAAAGTATATGGAAATGAACCACGAAAATCATTAACCTTCCTGATCGTATTCAATATACTCGCTTCCTCATTATATGCTGGTATAATAAGTAATATTTTTACATCCAATCCGCGTTTTTTCTTAATCATTACCATTCCTCATCTTCCACCACAAACTTTTTACTACAAAAATCGGTAACTGTACAATTCGACCAATTCGCGTCGGATTGCTTAATGAGCGATATAGCCACTCTAAATGTGTTTTAATAAAAAAATCTGGTGCACGTTTAACATGTCCGCTTAAAACATCAAAACTTCCCCCGACATCTTGAAAGACGTGTGCGTTGACACTACCCATATTTTCTGCCAGCCAAAGTTCTTGGCGGGGAAAACCTAAAGCAACAAATATAAAATCTGGTTTTACTTTATTCATCGCCGCCACGATTTCGTGATCATCCATTTTTGTATAACCATCAATGCTGCCTACAACGATCAAATTAGGATAGTCTTTTTGAATATTTTTGATGGCATCTTGTAAAATTTCTGGTTTAGCGCCATAAAAAAAACACTTTTTTTGTGTCTTATTGGCATATTCCAAAAGTTTTACCATTAAGTCAAAGCCGGCTACGCGTTCTTTAATTTTACCACCGGTCATTTTTGAGACTAAAACAACGCCGATGCCATCAGGAATGCGATGTGTACTTTTGGCAAGTAAATCAATTACACTGGGATATTTGTTAGCTTCAAGCGCAATTTGCGGGTTGACACTAATGATGCTCATTTTCTGGTTACCTTCTAAAAATTTAGGGACATCTGTTAAAATGTCTTCATACGTAATTTTATCAACGGGCAGCCCTAAAATCATTTCCCTCATCTATTTTCAATCCATTCTATCAATTGTTTACAAGCATCCCCTTTATTGTAAGTATTCCAAAGTTTGTTGAAATTCTCTAAATTTTCATAAGGGTACGCTGAGATTAGCTGTATTAACCCTGCTTCATCTGTAGTTAAAACTTTTGGCAACCACTCACTAAAATCTTTTTGCAGTCCTACTGTTTCATTATACTGATCAAAATCTGGACAATAATAAATAAGTTTTCCCTTAGGATTTGCCAATGCATACTCAAAAGGAACCGATGAGTAATCAGATATTAGACAATCGGCGTTTTGCAATAGCGCCTGCAGCGAAAGTGTCTCAAAATCTGTCACCACGTTTTTATACGTAGCAAGTTTTGCTCGTAAGACTTTATCGTGTGGGTGCGGATGCGCAAGCAGCTGCCATTGGTTCCCTAATTTTGCTGCTAATGTTTCAAAATCTAATAGTGGTGTTTCATAGTTTTCACGATAAGTCGGAGCATACAGTAGCGTCTTTTTTGTGCCAAATTTTTCAATAAACTTTTTTTTATTTAATTGTTTACTGTTTTTATCAAAATAAATATCAGTCGGTAAATAACCAAAGGGTAAAAACTCAGCCGTAGTTGTTTGATAACTGTCTTTAAAAATAGTCATCATTTTTTTTGATCCCACCACGTAATGAGTAAAACGTTCATAAACAGCTTGATAACGCTTTTTATCCTCACTACTTGCAGCTAGTGCATATTTAGCCTCTAGTCCAAAAGATTTCACAGCGCCATCGGCATGCCATAGTTGTAAGACCGCTGTATTTTCAGAAAATTGAAGTCCTGCTAAAAAAGCAAAATAATTATCACATAACACGACATCTGCGTTTTTTGTTAAAGCAATTATTTTGCTAGCAAAAATTTTCTTTTTCGCTAGTGAATATATCTTACAGCCAAATTTTTGATACGTTTGTGCTAATGACGCACTATTATTAGTATAACCAATAACTAAATCGCCTTTGAAGTAAGGGGCAAGGCGCTCTAAAATAATACCGCTCGTTGTTGGAAAGCTAAGTAAAAAAACGATTTTCTTCTTTTCTACTTTTCTTTGGCTCAATACGTGAATTAATTTTAGATAACCATGTTTTACCGTTGCACTGATAGTTTTCATATTTGCTCCTTTTTTACACTATGGTCTATTGTACATGAAAAGCCAATGATTGAAAATAATTGTAAACAAACTGTCATATTAAGATTGCCCTTTTGGGGGAATATTAATTTTTTTATCCATCTAACTAGCAAATTCATTCCTGTATTTGATGAAAATGGAGATTAAACTTAAAGCATGGGCAAAAAACTTAGCAGATGTGCAGCTGGTAAAAAGCTTTTTTAATACCGGTAGGATTTTGATTAAATGATATTTTTGATTTTTCAAAAATTTAGTTTAACAACGAAATTGCTTGAAGTTAGGCTATAATTTCTTTTGTCGGTCATCAACTTTTTTGCTACAAAAAAACCACAGTCTAAAAGACTGTGGTTTGAGCTCACAATAAAATTAGCTAAAGAAACAATTTTCACCAACAGCGCGTTTCACATCATAGCTAGTAGCTGTTACATAGGGATTGTCTTGTGATACTTGGTCGCGGTCACACAGCTCACAAAAATCGACTTTAAAAACAATGCCGTCTGTTGCTACTTTTGCTGCTGTTGCTAAAATTGCACGATGGAATCCTTTGGGCTGTACCATATATTGTTTACCTAACACGATTGATTTTTCTGCTATCACTTTCATAACCCCTCTTCTTTCCTTACGTTGCACCCATGA
This sequence comes from Enterococcus sp. SMC-9, assembly GCF_021011285.1. Lineage (NCBI taxonomy): Bacteria > Bacillati > Bacillota > Bacilli > Lactobacillales > Enterococcaceae > Enterococcus > Enterococcus sp. SMC-9. Next base: position 296,079 of record NZ_JAILYE010000001.1, read on the forward strand.
TAACATACCTTTTGAATTAAAATCAAGATAAATTAGCTTTAAATCAATATTTTCAACTTGTATATACTTATATACCAATTTTTAATTCAAGTTTAAAATACTTAAATAAAATAATTGCATTTGAATAAATTTATGAATTCTAAAAAACACGATCTTTCAAACCGATAAAAAAAACCGCCGCTTTTAATTAGCGGCGGTTTCATTTTTATGGATAAATTCGATTTAACAGGCGTGGAAATGGAATCGCTTCACGGACATGTTCAATGCCGGCTAACCAAGTAACGGTTCTTTCTAACCCTAAACCAAAACCTGCGTGAGGCACAGATCCATATTTGCGCAAATCCAAATACCAAGAATATTCTTTTTCATCTAAACCATGAGCGCGAATTTGTTCAAGTAAATATTCATAATCTGTTGCCCGTTCAGAGCCACCGATAATTTCACCATAGCCTTCTGGCGCAATCATATCCGCACAAATCACCAAATCTTCTCTAGTTGGATGTGGTTTCATGTAAAATGGTTTGATTGCTTTTGGATAATTCAAAATGAAAACAGGTCGGTCAAAGGAGTTAGCAATAAAAGTTTCGTGAGGAGAACCAAAATCATCGCCCCATTCAATATCATCAAACCCATTTTCTTGTAATAGTTTGATTGCATCATCATAAGTGATACGTGGAAATGGTAATTGCGTATATTTTTCTAAAACCGCACGGTCGCGTTTTAACACATGTAATGCATAATCACAATTATCTAATACACTTTGTACCAAGTAAGCCACATATTGTTCTTGGACTTCTAGACTTTCTTCTTGATGCATAAAGGCCATTTCAGGTTCTAGCATCCAAAATTCAATCAAATGGCGACGTGTTTTAGATTTTTCTGCTCTAAAAGTCGGCCCAAATGAAAATACTTTCCCAAAAGCCATGGCAGCAGCTTCCATATAAAGTTGCCCAGATTGAGACAGGTAGGCTTTTTGATCAAAATAATTTGTTTCAAATAAATCGGTTGTTCCTTCTGGTGCTGAACCGGTTAAAATTGGTGGATCAATTTTAACAAAACCTTCTTTATTAAAGAATTCATAACTTGCCCGAATTAATTCGTTACGAATTTGCATGATAGCATGCTGACGAGATGAACGTAACCATAAATGGCGGTGATCCATCAAAAAGTCTGTACCATGTTCTTTTGGTGTAATCGGATAGTCATGACTTTCACCAATGATTTCCACATTTTGTACACCAATTTCATAGCCAAATTTTGAACGACTATCTTCTCTAATTTCGCCAGTTACTAAAATAGCAGTTTCTTGATTTAAATTTTTGGCCATTTGAAAAACTTCTTCAGGCACTTCACTTTTTACTACCACACCTTGAAAGTATGCTGTTCCATCTCGTAATTGTAAGAAAGCAATCTTACCACTAGAACGTTTGTTAGCAACCCAAGCACCAATTGTGACAATTTCACCAACGTGGTTTTTTGCGTCAATAATTTGAATTTGTTCCACTTGTGTCTCTCCTATTCTATTTACAATAATTACTAGTATAAGGATTACCCCTTAGCATTCTAATCTTTATTGCGTTTGTTTTCAACAAATTTATGCATTCGTCTAACTGCTTCTTCTAAAATATCCCAACTAGCAGCGTAACTGATCCGAACATTTTCTGGAGCACCAAACCCGGCTCCTGTCACCAAGGCAACGTGTCCTTCTTCCAGCAAATCTTCGACAAAAACATTCACATCATCATAACCACACATTTCCATTGTTTTTTTAACATTTGGAAATAGATAAAAGGCTCCTTGGGGTTTTTTCAACTCAACACCTGGAATTGCCGCCACTAGCGGATATAATTTGTTCAAGCGCGCTTCAAAAGCAGCCCGCATATTTTCAACAGAAGTCTGATCACCGCTTAATGCTTCTAAAGCCGCATATTGGCTAGCAGCAGTCGGATTACTGGTTGATTGCGAGGCAATGTTCGTCATAGCTTTAATAATTTTTTCGTCCCCTACTGCAAAACCAATCCGCCACCCGGTCATAGCATATGTCTTTGATACGCCATTAATTACTATCGTTTGTTTGGCAATCGCCTCAGATAGTGTCGCAATCGGTGTGAATTCATTTCCGTCATAAACTAAGCGGCAATAAATATCATCGGCAACAATTAAAATATCATTTTTAACCGCCCAATTGCCAATAGCCGTTAACTCTTCTTTTGTATAAATCATCCCAGTTGGATTTGATGGTGAGTTAAGAATTAATGCAACGGTATTTTTTGTTTTTGCCTTTTCTAATTGGGCAACAGTTACTTTAAAATCATTTTCAAACAAACCGTCGACATACACCGGAACACCTTCAGCCAATTTCACTTGTTCGCCATAACTAACCCAATATGGAACCGGAATGATGACCTCATCTCCTTTATCCAAAATTGCTTGAAACAAATTGTACAGCGCATATTTTGCTCCATCGGTCACGATTATTTCTTCAATTGCATACTTGCGGTCGTAGTACTTTTCCATATAGTCTGCAATCGCCAGACGTAATTCTGGAATACCAGCAGATTGCGTGTAAAAGCTAGCTTGACCGGAATTAATCGCTGTGATTGCCGCATCTTTAATATTTTTTGGCGTAGTAAAATCCGGCTCACCTACTGTTAAACTTAAAACGTCGACTCCTTTTGCCTTTAGCGCTTTAGCTTTCGCTGCGGCTGCCAGCGTTACAGATGGTTCTAATTTTTGGGCCCGTTGCGATAATTTCATACTCATCATCTCCTCAATAAAATTAAAAAATTCGTGAAGCGGTTATTTAAGCCGAAATCTTTTCGGAATAATAAACAATTTTAAAAACTTACACAGCTTTAATAACTTTTACTTCTTCCCCTTTTTCAAAGGACAATAAATAATAAGTAATCTGGCCTTCTTTATCTGTTGCCATTACTTCCCAAACTGGTTTTTTATCATACATGCCTAATTCAGCCTTCTTCGCCGTCTGACTATGAAAGGTGTTATTGACCAAGGCTTTAGCTTTATCGGCTGTAATGCCCTCTTTTTGCGGCAATACGGTAATTTTATCGCCTGACTTTGGTACAATGACTGCAATTTCTTTTCCATCTTTATCACTGCCAATTAAACTAAAGTACGTTTGCTTGCGATTGTACCAGTAAAATTCGTCGACATTTACCAAGTTGGTATGTTTTTTTGCTAGTGTCGTTGCTTCTTTTTTTGCTTGTTGCAGGGGGCTCTGCGCCTTCAAATAGCCTAATACACCCAAAGCAATAACAACCACTAAAACACCAGAAATAATAAATAAAATCAGTTCCTGGCGCTCTTCTTTTGCCAAGTTTTTTTTCACAGGTTGACGCTCCTTTTGTGATAATTGCTTTTAATTATAGCAGATTTCAAAGTAAAAAGTTTTTCATTATCAAAAATCCACTAATCTTTTAAAAATTCTGTAATCTCTGCAGCTATCTCTAAAATAGGTTTTTCACTGATTGTAACTTTTTTAGGAATTGCCTGTCGTAATTTTTTGCCATAAGTGGTGTTAACAAAACGCCGATCTAATACCACCATCACGCCCCGATCGGTAGATGAACGAATAAGCCGTCCATAAGCTTGTCGCAATTTCAACATCGCATTAGGTAATGACTCTTCATTAAAAGGATCTACGCCAATCGCATTTAAAAACTCATAGCGCGCGTGAATAAACGGGCGTTTGGGATTTTCAAAAGGCAAGCGCGTCACAATTACTAATTCTAATTGCTCTCCTGGTAAGTCAATTCCTTCCCAAAAGCTATCAGTCCCAAATAAAATCCCAGCATTACTTTGACTAAAGCGTTTTAACAACTTATCTCGACTGCCCCCTATTCCTTGGGCAAGTATTTCTCGACCGTTTTCCAAAAATGTTAGATGCATTTTCTCATATACTTTTTGTAGCACATCGTGAGAAGTAAACAATACCAAGGCTGGTCGTTTAAAATCTTTTAATAAAAGCGTTAAATTTTCGGCCAAAAAGTCACTGTATTCACTTGGTGAAAGCTTAGGTATATAGGCCGCTTTGGTAGGTACTAAAATTTCCGTTTGATTGGCGTAATCAAACGGAGCCGGGACAATCTTTAAACTTGCTGTTGGTATCCCTAAGCGTTTGGCAAATAGGTTGCGATCTTTTGTAAGTTTTAACGCGCCACCAACGTAAACAATTTTTTCAAACCTTGGGTACCACTTTGTTTGAGGTAAAATTGCGGCGTTAAAATCGGTGACTTGAAAAGTTAACCCTGGGTGTTTTTCTCTTCGTAAAATCCAATGGGTATAGCGCGGCGCAAAATCATGACAAAATCGTTGCATGATACGTTTTTGTTTTTCTAATTCGTCTAACAAATCTGCTAAAGTGGCAAAATCAATTTGCGCCGTTGTGCTCCAAGCAAATTCGCGTTTTTCAAGAAATTGTTGCCAGCTTGCTTTAATCTCGCTGCTTTCTTTTAAAAAGAGTTCAATCTTCTTAAAACATTTTAAAGTCTTTTTATCAAACTTTAAAAAATCTGCTGACGTTATAATTTCTTGTTCTGGAGCTAATTTGTGTAGTAATAAATCACGCAGCACTTCATAACTAGCAACTAATTCTTTTAACTCTTCTTGCAGTAATGCAATGAAGTGTTTGGCCGCCATTTCTTCTGCTAGCCAATCGTCTAGTTTGGCAAAAATCCCTTCTTCGCTAAGCGCTAATTGTACCTGCTTTTCAAAGGTGAAAGTGTTAAATGACTCTGCTGCAATTTTTTCACAAATTGTCGGCAAATGATGGGCTTCATCAATAATAAGATAGGGCGATTCAGGTAATAATGGTTCTTTTCGTAAACTTTCTTGTGCCAAAAAAGCATGATTTACAATTAAACAATTGCTTTCTTGCATTTGACTATTTAAAAACTTTAAAAAGTCATGTTGATAAAAAGGTGATTTTTTTGACAAGTAATTCACGCCGCGATGCGCCACATCTTGAAAGAAAAGATGATTTAAGTTAATTAAATTCAGCTCGCCGAAATCTCCTGTTGTCGTTTTGGTTAACCAAACCAAGACCGCCATTTGATAAAGAGCGTATTGTTTTTGTGAAACTGGTTTACTTAGCGTTTGTTTAAATCGCGCTAAATCCAAATAATGTCGTTTACTTTTCACCACAACAGCTTGTAATTTTTGTTCTAAAAAGCGGTTTAACAAGGGAATATCTTTTTTCATGATTTGCTCTTGCAATAATAACGAGACTGTACTAACAACCACCGGTTTTTCCGGCGTGGCTAGAAAACTAGCAGGTAATAAATAACCAATCGTTTTTCCCATACCTGTAGCAGCTTCAATGAGCAAGTCTTTTGGTTCATCTTGAGTAAAGTGCTGATGAACTAAATTCATGAGCCGTGCTTGTTCTTTGCGAAACGATAGTTCATTTTGATAAAGCTTTTCTTTTTGTATTTTCTTTTGGGGATACTTTGTCTGATAATAAGTATCTTCATATAACGTTACTGCTTTTTTTCTTAGAGCAATTCCGTCAATTACTTCTAGGCCAGCAGCTAAAGGTGGATTTTCTTTTAATTGTTGTAAGTAGATATTGGCGATATATTCCCCTGTCTGCATCGCAGTAAGCGTTGCCCGCTCACTGATAGTCTTTAACGTTACTAAAGGTAACTGCCGCATCACGGCTTCAATATAAAGTAACAAGGCACCAGTAACTTCAGCATCACTGTCTGCTTGATGGGGATTGTCATGTTGTAGGCCAAAACTTTCAGCTAAATCACTTAATCGAAAGCTGCTTTCTTCTGGCAGAAAAATTTGAGCTAACTCAACCGTATCAATACCGGGTATTTTTAAAGGCGTCACACCACAACGTTTAAGTTCAGCATTTAAAAATTGGTAATCAAAAAAGATATTATGTGCCACAAAAACCGTATCCGCCAATAGATCAGCAATAATAAAAGCTACATCTTCAAAATAGGGTGCTTTTTGAACACGGCTGTTGGAAATATGCGTTAGGTTTTGAATTTGTTTAGGAATTTTTCTTCCTGGATTAATATCTGTCGCAAAACGATTGATTAGACGGCCATTTCTAATTAAAACACAGCCGATTTGGATAATGCGATCAACCTTGGGATCTGTGCCCGTTGTTTCGATATCCACTACGGCATACGTTGTATTTTGGTTCATCCTAAGCCATCTCCTAATAAATTTCATAATGGGAACTAAGGCCCTTTTGAAATTATACTATTTTTTCAATAACCGCGAAATAAAAACATGCTTTTTAACAAGGCCGTTGCAAAATTTGCGGCCAGCATAAGTGAACAAAAGAAGAATAGGCGATTAAAATTTTTAGACAAAAAAAAGCCTGACGATAAAATCGTCAGGCTGATACGTTAGATTTAATTAAGCTTTAGTAACGTTTGTTGCTTGAGGGCCACGTTGACCTTCTTCAACGTCGAAAGTTACTGCTTGGCCTTCTTCTAAAGTTTTGAAGCCGTCGCCTTGGATAGCTGAGAAGTGAACGAATACATCGTTACCGTCTTCTGCTGTAATGAAACCAAAACCTTTGTCTGCGTTGAACCATTTAACTGTACCTGTTTGCATATTAAAAATCCTCCTTGTGTGAAACACACGTATTTGTGCAATTCCTTGTATCCGGTGAAAAAGTGGAAGATGTTTAAATATGAAACAAGCTTGCCATTAATTACCTTTACAATAACTACAAAAAGAATTGTACCACAAATAATTTATAAAAGCGAATTTATTTTTACTAATTGTTAAGACAATTTAAAAAGCTTTGCGCCAAAAGAATTCATTTCTTTGGCACAAAGCTTTTTTTTACGAAATTAATCGCTAGAAAACGTAGCTGTTAAAGGGATTAGTAGCGTAAGATAGCCGTCAAACTCTTTTCATCTGGTGCATCTTTTTGCTCTAAAACAAAAACTTGGCCACTGTTTTTAACAACATCGGCAACTAAATTATTCAAAACTTGTCGTCGATCATATTCTGTATCTGGATCTTCACCAAAACCGTCCACTAAATTAGAAGTTGCAATAAATAAATCCGAAATGCGTCCTTCTTTAGCCGCTAATGCAATATCTGGCAATTGATCAACAAATTTTTTGTCTAATAATTTTTGATAAGAAGCAATTTCAGCTTGAGATAACGTGTCTGCAATCTCACCTAAATCTTCTTTAATTTTCTTAATATCTAATTGAGCCGGTGAACCTGAAATAGCAGCATCAGCTTGGTAATACGGTGTTTTAGCGTATTTTTTGAACATAGTTTGATTTTCTGGCAAGGCGTATAAATACATTGGATAATTTGCTGGGTTGTCAAATTTATCTTTAAAGAAAGTATCGACTGCTTGATAATAATTTACCCAGTCTATTTCTACTTCTTCATCTTTGGCATTAACACCATGATAAGCAATACCTTCTTTTGAGCCTGTTTGACTACCTTGGGAGCTATAATTTAGACTCCCGCCAGTTAATTCGTCTCCGAGAGCTGTTTTAACATCAATTGGCGCATCTTCTGGCAACATCACTTCGGTAATTTCTTTATTATCAACAAAATATAACTTCATTGAGTCGCGATTTAAAGCCAATAAATAATACGTATAGTTAAACTGACCATTCTTAATTAAAGCCAGTAAGTAAGGGAGGTCCCCTACATAATACTGATCATCAACAGCAATGTTTAAGCGATGAACAAGCGTTTCTTCTGGTGTCAAGAAAACGGCAACACTTTTTGTTCCGCTACGCCAGAAAGAAGCGTCAGCTAAAAGCGTATCAATTTTATCTTGAATTTTTTTCCATTCTTTTTCAGGATATTTCTTTTCAAAACGTTTTTTGGCTTCTTTGGCGAAGTTTTTAAATTTGATTTGATCTTTTTCTACATCTTGGTGGGCAACATGGGTATTTAGCATAATCGTGACAAAAGGCCCTTTTTCAAGATCAGCAGTTAATTGCCGCAAGACTTCATTTCCAACTTTGGTCATAAAACATTACCTCCTAAAAATAATGAATAACACTACATTAAAAGTGTAACACGCTTACATTTTTACATAAAGTAATAAGGCCTCTGTTCATTTCTAAGCCAAACCAGTTTTTACTTTCTGTTCGCTTTACAAAAACAAACACATGTTCGTATAATAAAGATGAAAGAAGGTGATTCGATGGAAGCAAACTTCGATTATCGTAAAGAAATTGTTCAAGATATTTTATTTATTGATGTCAAATCCTTTTATGCAACCGTGGAATGCGTGATGCGCAACTTAGACCCCTTAACCACGCTTTTGGTCGTAATGAGTAGTGAAGATAATACCGGTAACGGTTTAATCCTCGCCTCTTCTCCGGCGGCAAAAAATAAATTAGGAATCACAAACGTGACCCGAGCTGACAATTTACCCGATCATCCCAACCTTTTAAAAGTGCCGCCGCGCATGAGTTTGTACATTAAAGAAAATATGCGTTTTAACGCTATTTTCAAGCAATACGTGGCTGATGAAGATTTATTGCCTTATTCCATTGATGAATCCATTTTAGATGTTAGTCATTCTTTAAATTTATTTTATCCCGATCCGACGGAATCACGGTATATGAAACGTATGCGTTTGGCTCACCACATTCAAAATGAGGTTAAAGAAAAGTTGGGGTTAATTTTGTCCATTGGCATTGGTGATAATCCACTTCTGGCAAAACTTGCACTAGATAATTTTTCCAAACACAGTCCTAGTTTCATTGCTGAAATTCGTTACCAAGATGTTTTAACCAAAGTTTGGTCTATTCCCGAACTAACAGATTTTTGGGGCATCGGCCGCCGTATGAAAAAACGCCTTTACAATTTAGGAATTGATACGATTAGACAATTGGCCAATAGTGATCCCATCATCCTAAAAAGTCACTTTGGCATTTTAGGTTTGCAACTTTACTATCATGCAAACGGGATTGATCGCACGATTATTGCCGAAAAATCACCTCCTACCAAAGAGAAATCTTATGGCAACAGTCAAGTTTTACCAAAAGATTATACAGATCAAAAGGAAATTGAAATTGTAATAAAAGAGATGGCTGAACAAGTTGCTGCCCGCATTCGCCGTCACCATTGTCTCAGCCAATGTGTATCTGTATATATTGGTACTAGTCGTGGTGGTGAAAAAGACAGCTTTTCTCATCAAATGAAAATTACAGCCACAGATAATACAAAAGAATTAATCCACTACTGTCTAACTATTTTTCGTAAGTATTATACGGGGCAAGTTGTCCGTCATATAGGAATTAGTTATGGAAAACTTATTTATACAAATGCGAAGCAGTTGAATTTGTTTACTTCCCCAGAAGTCCAAATAAACGATGAACGTTTAGATAAAATTATCGATAAAATTCGGACAAAATATGGATTTGCTGCGATTATTCACGCGACAAGCAAATTAGATGGTGCCCGCAGTCTAGCCCGCAGTCATTTGGTCGGCGGACATAACGGCGGTGCCGGTGGTTTAGATGGTCTATAGACAAAAAGCCACTATTTTGTAAGTTTTCTTACAAAATAGTGGCTTTAAGTTTATTTATACTTTAGCGATTGATTGAACGAGACACACGATTAATGGTGTGGCGCATCCCTCGAATTGCAATAGACATTTCGAAAATATTTTCTGCAGGTGCCATGCCGCCATAGCCAGCATCGCCAATATGTTGCAAATCAACGCCACATATTTTATTAGTGATCGCCATTTGTCGTAGCGTTTCTGGACGTGCACTTTCTTGGCTAGTACCGATGGCAGTCATTGTTAGCAGATCATTTTCTTTTGCCAATTTTACCGCTTCAATTAAATCTTGCTCTAAAAAGCCTTGAATCGTTCCAACAGCTGGTAGTAATAAAATATCTGCTCCTGCCTTGGCATAAGCAGCTACAGCCTCTTTGGTCACAACCGGTTCACTTGAGCCTGCGCTGTGCATTTTTCCAGCAATCACTAGGCCTGAAAAATGTTCTTTGGCAATTTTGACAGCATCAGCAATTGCAGCGTTGGTTACACCGGTGCCGGGGTTTCCAGTAAAACAAATAAAATCAACACCTAATTTTTCTGCTTCTTGAATTGTTTCAATGGAACTTGTTCGTCCCTTAGAGATGACAACTTGCTCACTCATCAAATCCAACTCGGCGGCAATAGGCTCTAAATTAATGCCAATTGGTCGTCCTGTTAATTTTTTTAAAGTTGGGATTGGATTTTCAATCACTGTTTTTTCATCAAAAATCATTTCTGGTGTTAAGCCCGGCATCCCAAAAACAACTGGCCGAAAACAATCAAAACCATTTAATAAAATTAAGTCAGCGCCAAATGATGCTGCTACCTCTGCATTGGTTACATCCATTGCTTGTGGAATTGTTTGCACAACCGTTTCTGTTACAATTACACGACCTTCACTTGCTTTAATCGATTGTTTCAATTCTTTGGCACTCATTTTTTTTACATCACTATAATCAGCACTAATTAATCGTTTTACCATTTGTATTCCTCTTTCTTTACGGACGACTTGCATCCTTTATCACTTCAGGCTAAAATATAACAGTATGTTCCCGTAGCTCAGTCGGATAGAGCGGTCGCCTCCTAAGCGACAGGCCGCTGGTTCAATTCCAGTCGGGAACGTTTTGAAGTCCGTTTAGGGCTTCTTTTTTATTTTAAAAATAGTCCGCTAATAGCGGTTTTTCTGATGGTAGCAATTTTTCTAAGGCATAAGCCAGCTCTGGTGTTACATCAATTTTTTCTTCTGCCTGTAAAGATTTGATCTTCACACTACCTAAAAACAACTGTGTAAAGCTTTGTGGCGTGGCTTTAATCTTTGGCAACAAACTTTCTTTAACCTTGGAAACATTCCCATCTGGATAAATCTCGTATATACCATTATTAGCTGGCAAATAATTATCCTGATAAATTTCAATAGCGAAATCTGACAGAATCTTTTCTTGCCAAGGAAATGATTTTAAAAAGGTCGCCACATTGACAACCCGCGCCATCATATAAGGTAAAATCTTCACTTCTACTTGTGGATCCAAAACTTGCAGTAATTTGGTTGTACCGCCAAACGGATGCGTCCAATGAATTGTTTTGACTGTGCCGCTATGTGCTGCAATAAAATCATGCAAACTTCTTTTTCCTTTTTCTGACAAGGCCACTAATTCTATGATTTCCAATTTATCGACGCTAATTTGATAAACAACGTAACCACACTTTACCCCGTTTTCTTCATATAGTGCAAAGTTAAAATTTTTATGCAAAGAAAATTTGTAGGTAAACCACCACTCAGCCCGCAACATTCCCCCACGCATACTTTCAGTACTTTTTTGATAAATTTCTGCCATATTCTTTTGCGCTACTTCAAAAGAAACACGGCTGACTTTACCGTGACTTTGACCGCCAAAAGGCCATTTTTCTGCTAGAGCCTCATAACGAATTTGCAAAAATGCTGTCTCATAGCCATAGCGGCGATAAAAAGGATAGGAAAACGGTGCTAAATAAGCTAACTGTACGCCCTCATCATAACTGTCTTCTAGCACTTGTTTCATAAGCTTATCAATACGACCTTGTTTGCGAAATTCAGGATAACTGGAAACATAGCCAATTCCCCTCATTTCAAACGTCTGATTCCAAAAATTGACTAAAAAAGGCGTAGCCATAATTTGACTAACCAATTTCTTTTCCGCCAAAGAACCATAGTTTTTAGAATTTCGGGCCAGATATTCAAAACGTTCAACTTTTGTAGCGCTCTTCTCACGAGCAAAAGCATAAGCCGCCAAGTCAAACATCTGGTCATTAAAATTTGATTTCATCTTTACAATTGTCACCGGTTTTCCCTCCAAACGAAAAAAGGTGGCCATAGCCCCCTTTTTAATTGGCATTTGCCATATTTTCTAGCATCTTACCAAACTGGCGCTTGCGGAAAAATCCTAGCATAATGCCTAAAATCATATCATTCATTTGTTGCATAAAACCAAAAGATTGCATATTTTCGTTATAGCTGACTTTACAAGTCTTGTCGTTAATTGGTGTAATTTCATAGCGGACGACAAATTCGTTACGGCTTGTTGAGGTTTTAAATTGATATATTTGATTTTCAACCAATTCTTCAATTGTAATTTTGGCACTGCTATTTTTCGAAAATTGCTTCACGTAGGAAAGATTTTTTAATTGTTTGCGTGTAATATTTTTCCCCGTCGCTTTTCTGACATCAAAAATAACTGAGTCCATCATCTTATCAAAAAATTTTTCTGCTGAAATATTCAAATTTTTTTCTACTTTCATGCTTTATCGCCTCTTTCACGTTTTGGCGTTTTGCCTTTTAGAAATAATAGTCCACCAACCAAAATAAACGCTAACCCTACTATCAAACGTCCCACATTCATTTGTTGCGATGGTCCGCTAAAACTATAAATAGTGATTAAAAAGCCGATACTACATAAAAACAAGCCATTCTTTACCATATTTATCATCCTACTTCCTACTTTTACACCTTTTGTTAAATCCATTTTTTCTAAAGCGCTGCTTTATGCTTTTATTTATGCTTCTACTGCAGCTTGGAAATATAAAACAGATCCCCAAGGCTGTGCTTTAATTAATTGTTTTGCAGTAGTTGCTGCTTGCTCTTGGTCACCAGTTACTTCAAAATATAATTTGATCCCTTTTTTTTCTTTGAAAGAATAGCTGATCCCAGCTTCATTATACTCAGCCAATAATTTTTTTATTTCTTCTTGTTGCATCGCACTTGCAATACTAATCATGAAAATTCCTCCTTAATAAATTTATTACTCCTAGATTGCACTTTTAACTTTTTTACAGCAAAGCTTTCTATACTTACGTTAAACTGCCTTGACGGTTTTATTTTCCCATAAAATTCTTCATAAGAAAAGAACTGCTTCCACCTCTTTGGGAAGCGAAAACAGTTCTTCGACATTTTATAAATCAGTTGGTTGAATCTTATTTGCTGCAATAACAAATGGTGTGTAAATTACAAATGTTACAGCCATACAAATGATTGAAACAACTACTGCACGCCAGTCCATTGCTGTCGCTAACAATGCATTTAGAATTGGTGGTGTTACCCAAACAACTTGTTGTGATACTGGGTTTACCCAACCAGCTTGCGTTGCAAAGAAACCGATTGAAACAGATACTAGTGGCGCTAAGATATAAGGAATGAATAACAATGCGTTTAATACAATTGGCATCCCGAACATAACTGGTTCGTTAATATTGAAGATACCAGGGCCAACACCCAAAGTACCAACTGCACGGTAATCTGCGCGTTTTGAGAAGATTAAAATCGCAATCAAAAGCATCAAGGTACCACCGGCACCACCAAACCATGCATAAATATCAAATGAACCACGAACCCATTTGTAACCATCGTCGATAACGGCAGACATACCGCCTTCTTGGAACAAGTTAACGTTTTTAAGTTGTGCTACAGAGAATACACCTTCTAAAATTGGTGCTAATACGTTGGTACCATGAATCCCGAAGAACCAGAATAATTGTACGAATAAAGTCACAATTAATACGGCGCCGTAACCTTGAGAGAAACCAAGCAATGGTTTAGCAATCATTTCTTGAATCCAAGCCAATAATGTCATACCTGGAACTAATTTAGAGAAGATCCAGTAGAAAAGTGCTACTGCATATAAAGCAGCTGTCGCAGGAATAATTGCGGCAAAAGCTTTTGAAACTGCTGGTGGCACTTGTTCTGGCATTTTGATAGTAATATTAGCCAACATTAATTTACAGAAGATAATACTTGCTACAAAACCAACAATCATTGCGGTAAAGTAGAAGTTTGCATCCATGTTGTTTAATGGAATCCAGCCCCACGCATTTGCTGTAATGCCATCAGCAGTTGCAGACCAACCGCTTGTTGCAGAATTCGCATTGATTTGATCAACTAAGTCTGCAGGCATTTTTTGTGCTAATGTACCAGAGTAAGAATACGTTACACCAGAAATAGCGGCCGCAAGAGACACGATACCACCGGCTAAATCATTAACACCATAAGCACGAGCTAAGTTAAAGCCCCATGAAAAGGCGAAGATAATCCCGGCGATTGCTAATGTACCATTCCAAACGTAACCATTGATTGTAATGATCGTACTAATAAGAGCAAAGATACCTTTTCCTTCAGCAATGCTGGCACCCCAAGTTGAGATAAATTGCCCTGGTAAATCACGAATAATTGCGTTGATCATAACGGCTACTGAACCGGCCATAGTAGCAGGCATCGTGCCAATAAAGGCATCCCGTAAAGCAACCAAATGTTTTTGGGAACCAATTTTTGCTGCGATCGGAAGCACGTGCTTCTCTAACCACGCTGTTAATGCATCCATTTTATTTCCTCCTAATAAAAAATTACAGGTATCATCCTTTTAACAAACAACCACGTATAAAAAAGATGTTTTAAACTGCTCACCTGCCTAGCAGTAAGCTAATTATTTAATAAACCTGTAGCAAGCCTATTTTTCGGCTTCCATTTTTGCCATTTTGCGATAAACATCAATAATTTCTTTTGCTAAATCAGTGACAGCAATGGCAGTCATTAAATGATCTTGACTGTGAACAGTCAAAAGTGTTACAGCAACATGTTTGCCTTGTGCTTCTTGGGTTAACATATTGGTTTGTGAATGATGTGCTTCAGTCAGAGAATTTTCCGCGTCTGCGATTTTTTTATCTGCTAATTCAAAATCACCTTTTTTAGCGGCTTGAATTGCTTCCATCGCATCACTTTTGGCATTCCCACCATACATGATCAAACCCATGATGGCTTCCAAGCTTTGTTGTTCTTCCACAAAATTCCCTCCTAACGATTATTCTTCATTCATCAATTTTTCAGCTTGCGCCAAAACTTTTTCACCATTCATCATGCCGTAATCTGCCATGTTGATAACATCTAATTTGATGCCTTTTGGTGCAACTTTTTGTTCAAATTGCGCTTTCATAAAGCGAACTTGTGGGCCAAGTAATAATACATCAACATTTTTTTCTTCCAAAATATTGTCTGCTTCAGATGCTGAAACTGCGAAGATATCGGCATCAATACCTTTTTCTTCAGCTGCTTTTTCCATCTTGGTCACAAGTAAACTTGTACTCATCCCTGCTGAACAAACTAACATAATTGTTTCTTTTGCCATTTTATCTCACCTCTTTTTCATTTATCTTACACTTAACTATAATGCAAGAAGTGTGCCAAAATAAAACAACGATTAAAACGCTGTTATTAAAGCGTTTTAATCGTTGTTTTTTAATACACAGAACACACACACAAATTACACACTAATTTTTCTGTGTAAGCGGATACGTACTGGTGATTTTATTTTGTTGGATCATTTGGACGATATAGGCAATCTCATCATCACTAAATTCGACCTGATAATTTTTGGCAATTGGCATTAGACTCGTTCTCAGTAAATCACACTCCAAGCGATATTTCTTTTGAAAACTAGTTAAATTATCAAATTGTCGTGAAGTTCCGCCATTTCGCAAATTATCAATTAAAAAGGCAAGATGGATCATAATGCCCGCATCCACACTTGGTTCTAAAACTGCATGCATTTGTCCTTCAACATGATGTAAAAGCTGTTGCAATTGCATCATCAACTGTTCGACCCCACTCACACTCGTTAAGGCTTCTTGGAGGGACTTCCCAATTTTTTCAAGGGGGATATCATCGTTTACGATTTGTTTTAATACACGCAATCGCTCGTTATCAAATATTTCATAAGCTGAAAAGAAAGGAATATTTTGATAATCAATTTCTACGGTTCCGGCAATTGCTTTAATATCATATTCCGCCATTAGTGCGTCAATGTGTTGTAAGAAAGCATTTTTTTCAATAAATTGCATTTGAATGACTTCTGTTTGCGATTTATCAACTACCGGTGTAATGCGCTCATATAATTTACTAGCAACACCTTCGCCGGTAAAACAGGTTACAACGACGGCTTTCTTTTGTTTTTTCTTATGAAGATTGAACTCATCTTTTACAATTGCTTTAAAAGACAACAATGTATTTTGATAAATATCTTCTAAAGTTCTTCCCATGTCCACCATCCGCAGTGCTTCTAAAACCACCATCGTACTAGTCATAGATACTGCTTTTGTTCGAATACCGGTCTCTTCATAAATTAGATCACCAAAAGAATTCAAAGAACCCATATCTGTCAGAAGTAAAATGCCGCCGGTCAGTTTTGCCTCATTTTGTTGCACATAGCTTAACAATTGATTGTAAATGGTTTGAACTTCCATATCCAAACTCATGTTAAAGGCGATACCTGTTGTAGTATCTAATAATTCTTGGGCTGTTTCTAACATTGAAGTTGCCGTTTGCTTACCGTGCATCAATACGATAACCTCAACGTTTTTTTCTGGTAATGCGGTATTTTGTCCCACTTGAATGGATAAAAACATACTAATAAAACCGATCTCATCAAAAGGAATCTCAATGTGACAGCGTTCTTCAATAATAGTAGACAAATCGAGTGCCACTTGAAATTCTTGTTTAAAGTTTTTTCGGATATTATTTAAATCCGGATGAATAATCGTATGCCCATCTTTTAAACGTTCGATCGTGCTTTGCAAATGGAGCGCAAAAGCAAAGCGGGCCTTTTCATTGTATTTTCGCTCCAAGCGCTCTTCAGCCACTTCATAAAGTTCACTGGTCAACTGCCAAATCCCTTTAGGTAGCAATTCCTTGTGCAATGTACTTTGCGTTAATTCCTCAACATATGTTTCAAAATAAGCATCCACATCTCCTAAAATCAATTGCTCTAAATCAACGTTGTTTAACTCTTGGTCAGATAATGTGGTGACTTTTTCTTCAATTGCATTGTAAACTTGCATATTCCGTTCTGGATCTTGACTCCATACTACTTCGGTTGCACCAGGCTCAAAGCTAAGTAAGTTTCCCTTGCCTTCCAAAAACTGTTTTAAATCTTCGCTGTAGTCTTTGCGCATTAACAGCCCTTTTTGGACCGGCAGAGATAAATCTTCCTTGCGGACCAACAGACTGTCTTGTTGTTTGGTTCGGTAATGTAAGAATGCTTTGGCACAGACTAATTTTAAATCTCGCTTTATTTGCCCAATATTACCTTCAGCTTGGTATAACATAAATGCAATAATCGCATCTTGTTCTACTTCAATCTTTTGTTTTAAGCGGTTGGCTTCTTGTTTAATAAATAGCGTAATGATTTCATACCGTTCATCCAAAGAGCGGGCCTTGATACTTGGCAATGTAATCGACATTGGAATGCGGCGATTAAATGTTGTCAAAAAATTCTCTGAGGATTCTGTTGTCGCCCCAATAATTTGGACTGCAGCCTCATAGGTCTTATTACTTTCTCCGAGTGGACGATAGACCCCTTTATCAATAAAGGTAAAGAGCATTTCTTGTCCTTCTGGAGGTAGGCGATGAATTTCATCTAAAAATAGTATGCCATTGTCAGCTTTAGCAATTAAACCTGGGCTATCTTCATTAGCTCCCGTATAAGCCCCTTTTTTAATCCCAAAAATGTGACCAAATAATAATTGCGGGTTTTGTGCGTAATCCGCACAATTAAAGGATACAAAAGGAGCATCTTTTTTTAAGGTTTGGGATTTTAACGCAAACTGATACATACACTCGGCAAAAAGTGACTTCCCTGTTCCAGTATCACCAAAAATAATAGTATGTAGTCCCCGCGGTGGATATAAAATTGCGGCTTTGGCTTGTTGAATGGCTACCTTTAAAGAACCTGTCTCCCCCACTAACGCATCAAAGGTCACTGCAGAAGAATTATCAACATGTACTTGTTCTTCTGATAAGGGTTCATAGATTACTGGTCGACCAGGATTTTTTACAATCCGTTGCTCTTTTGCCAATTCATTTAAATAGCGGCTGGCATTGGTTCTATCAATATTTAATAACTCCGCAATCTGAACAGCCGTCATTCCTTGTTTGCGCATTTCTAATGTGTGTAAGATTTCTTCTTTCCGTGAATTCATGACAAGCTCCTTGCCTCATTTTTTTACACTCTAAGAATAGCACAAAAAAAGGCGCTAAACGCGCCTTTTTCCAATATTTTTTTGTTTCTTGTGACGTTTCTTATTTTTCTTTTTGACAATACTCTCTTTAGTGTGCAATTTAGGCTTTGGCTTTTCTTTTTCAATCGGCAGCTTCTGAGATTTTTTCTCATTTTCATTAATAACAGGACGCGTGTCAACAAGCTGACCGCCATAAAGAAAAACTTCCTTTAAAGGCAACGCCATTTTTTTCGTCATTTTTTTTAAGTAAGATAAATCATTTTCTGCCACTAGCGTAATAACGGTTCCTTTTTTACCCATTCGCCCCACACGACCAGCACGGTGGAGGTAACTAGCATCGTCCATAGGTACTTCTACATTGACAATCATCGGTAAATCAGCTAAATCAAGACCGCGAGCAGCAACATCGGTAGTCAATAATCCCTTAATTTTATCTGCTTTAAAAGCCTGTAACGCGGTTTTGCGTAACATTTTATTTTGATCAGAGGCCAGTGTTGCTACTGGTAGGTTGTGATATTGCAATTTTTCTGCTACCGCCCCAAGCTCTGCTACTTCGTTAAAGAAGATCAAACTGCGAAAATCTGCCACATGTAATAATTTTTTTAACGTATCTGCTTTTTTACGCTTTGAAGTCATTAAATAAAGATGAGCAACTTCACCTTGACTATTATCTTCTTTGGTGACATCAATCAGTGTAAAATCATCTTTGGTAATCGTTTTAATTTCTGGCAAGACACTTAAAGCAGTTGCTGAAAAGAAATTCAACTGACAAGATCGATCTAGATGTTGCAATATTCCTTTGGCAATTTCTAAGGCCTGGCCAGCTAACAATTGGTCGGCTTCGTCAAAAATAACTGTTTGTAACTGATGACTTTTAATTTTTTTAGTTTTCATCAATTCCAACACACGGCCAGCAGTACCGATTAAAATTTCTGGTTTTTCTTTTAACTTTTCTAGTTGGCGCTTTGTATTGGCACCACCGATTAAAGGTTGTACCTTCAATTGGGTTTTCTCTGTCCAAAAACGAGCCGTCTCAAGTACTTGCATCGCCAATTCTTGGGAAGCAGTCAAAATCAGCAATTGATTACCACCACCTGGAGTTACTTGCATTAGACTTGGTAGTAAATAAGCAACTGTTTTGCCGGAACCAGTTGGTGCCACGCCTAAAACATTTTGTCGCGTTTTTAAAGGTTCAAAAACTTGCTTTTGAATTAGTGCTGCATTTTCATAGCCGGCTTTTTGCCATTGCTCTAAAAGCGTTGCCGGTAAACTTTCTGGTATCATGAATTTTTTTCCTCATCTTTTTTATCAGCAGCAAAGCTAATCCCTGCTTGCTGCCGCAAATCGTAAATTAATTGGTTCACATTCCGGGCTAATTCAACCCATTCTTCATATAAAACACCTTGATTTTTATCGGTTGGATGATTCATTACATTGGCAAATGCCAGTGCTTCTTCCTCCATTGGATTTTCTTTTAAGGTAATTGGCAATAAAAGCCGTTTTTTAGCATTCCGATCATAAAACTCTGCTTTTTCAAAAGAATTGATGCCATTTAAAGTCAAAGTCCCATTGTCAAAATAAATTTCAGATGGTAAAAACGAATCGCCAATTTTTCCTTGTAAAATGGTGACGTCAAATAAATCATAGCGTAAAATAATCGTGCCAATGCCATCGACATCCGTTGCAATTTTGCGGGCAAAGTAATGGGCCTTTTGGGGCACACCAAACCAACCTAACGCCGCATATAGTGGATAAACACCTAAGTCCATGATGGCGCCACCTGAAAATTGCGGTGAAAAAATATTGGGTTCCTCGCCGTCTAAAACAGCATCATAACGAGAAGAATATTTCATAAAAGTAAAGTTGGCACCAATGATATGATCTTTCAAAGGTAAAAACTCACTAATTGTATCAAATGCTTTTTCATGAATATTGCGTGCTGCTTCAAAGAAAAAGACATTGTGGAGATTGGCTAATTCGATAATTTCGTCCATTTCTTGTGGGGTTGAAAAAGCTGGTTTTTCAACAATGACATTTTTCCCTGCAATAATCGCAGCCTTGGCTTGCTCAAAATGGAGCGCATTGGGAGAAGCAATGTAGATAGTGTGCAAATGGGCTAAATTGAAAAAAGTCTTCAAATCTGTTGCATACTCGACATCTTCATGGTAGCGACGACCAAATTCTTGAGCTTTTTCCAACGAACGGGAATAAACCGCGACTAAGTCATATTTTTTCGTCGCAAGGGCTGCCTCCACAAATTGATGGGTAATCCAGTTTGTACCAATAATACCTAAATTAATCATATTTCTCGCTCCTTTACTTTTTTAATCTTCTTAACCGTCGTTAACTTCATTGGGATCAATAAAAGGATAAGCCAAATCAAAGGGGACTTGCTTTTTAAGTATGACCTGATTTGGTTCTACTTTACAATTATACGCTAAAACTTCAACGCCGTCTGCCATTGCTAATGCGAAATTTTCAGCTAATTGTGGTTGCATCTCAGCATGAATCGTCGCTTTTGTAATTTTCTCAAATTGAACAATAAATAAAACGTAGGTAAAATAACCTGCATCGTGGGCCATTTGCAATTCTTTCACGTGTTTTAATCCCCGTAAAGTCGGAGCATCGGGAAAAGCGCCAATGCCTTTATTTTCCAATGTCATTCCTTTTACTTCTATAAAAGCTTTCGCCCCCGTATCGCTTTTAGCAAATAAATCAAACTTGGAATTACCATAAGTAACTTCTCTTTTTAAGCTAGCTAACTTTCCGGGAAAATGAGGTAAGTTGATTTTCCCTGTCAAAATACCTTCATAGGCTAAAGCATTTGGTAATTGGCTATCAATATTAATCCACATCGCATCTTTTTTGACCGCTACGAGATCATAATCTGTTTTTCGTTTCGGACTTGGTTGATAATTTAAGGCCACTAAAGCGCCTGCTAGTAAGACTTCCTTACCGCGACCAGTATTTTTAACGTGGACTACTACCACTTCATCGGTTTCAATTAACTTACAATGACAAATAAAACGGTTGTCTCTGACAATAAAATGCGCCATTCTAATATTTTCGTATTGCATCTTCTCACCTGCCGGCTAAATCTTATCATAAAAAAGAAAAATACTGCAATCTCCAACTTTAGACCGAGGGCTAGAAAAATTCCCTGTGCTATACTGCAATCACTGCTAGCTAAGGAGGTATACCTGATGAAAAAACATTTTCCGTTATTGCTTGGAATTTCTGTATTAACTGGATTGGTGGGTACTATTTTTTGGCATAAAAATAAACAACAACCTTCAATTTTTATCGGAAGCTGGTTTTATCAGACGCCTTTGGAAAAAGTTCATTTTACAATTAATGACAACTGGCAGCTCACAAGAAATTTAAAACCAATTCAAACGACTCTGGTTGAATTGACCCCTGAGCACTTGATTCTTTTAGATGAACTAGGTTATAAGTTAACGTTTGTTTTAAAAGATGGACGCCTTCATTTTTATGATGAAACCGAAATTGACGGAAGTTGCCATATCTTATCGCCAACTTCCCCCAAAAAAGGAAATGAAGGCATTCCAGTAGCTTGATTTCATAATTATTGTTATACTAATTGTGAGGATTTGTAACCGTAGCCAAAGTAACTTATAGAAAGAGGGTTTTGAGTATGCTTGCAACGATGATTACATTATTTACAATGTTTAGTTTGGTCGTATTATTGGGCATTTCAGCCTATGCAGTTTTTCGTTATATCAATGACGAAAATCAAATGGAGAAAGTTCCTGTTCGCGTAAAAAATCACCACCGCAATTAAAGTTCATTATTTCTAGTAAATTAAGCCATCAAAATCAAGGTAGAATTGTTAATTTTCTCTCTTGATTTTGATGGCTTTTTTAATTGAACCCGCTTTTCACTTTTAAAATTTTCGTCGTAGCCTCATCTGCTTATTCTATCTTATTTTCCTCCTTAGATTTTCTTTGATAATTTTTCTTGTATTTTTTACGAAACTTTATTGGGAACAATTGTTTTGTCTGCTAGTCTTTGATAGAATTACAACTTGTAATGTCTAATTAAAGGAGCTTATCATGAAAAAAATACAGCAAATTCTGCTTACTCTTTTGCTTTTTTGTTTTACCTTTGGCTTTGCCACCAATGTCGTAGCCGCTGAGGAAACTAATAATAATTTTAAAATCAACGCCAAAGGAGCGATTGCCGTTGATTTTAAAACCGGCAAGATACTTTATAATCAAGCTGGCGACACGCCGATGGGAATTGCCTCTATCACTAAAATTATCAGTCTTTATTTAGTCGAAGAAGCTGTCAAAGAAAAGAAACTAAATTGGGAAGATACTGTTGCGATTTCTGATTATGCCGCTAATTTAAGCGTCACCCCAGATCTTTCCAATGTTCCTTTACACAAAGAAAATACTTATACCGTTAAAGAATTATTTGACTCTGCTATTATCCAATCGGCCAACGCTTCTATTGTTGCATTAGCAGAAAAAATTGCTGGATCTGAGGCCAAATTTGTCGACCAAATGCGCGTCCAATTAAAAGATTGGGGCATAGAAGATGCTAAAGTTTATAACGCTTCTGGTTTAAATAACCAGTATTTGGGTGACAATCGCTATCCCGGCTCTGCGGCGGATGCAGAAAATCTTTTATCCCCACGAGATGTCGCAATTGTTGCCAGCCACTTAATTAAAGATTATCCCGATGTTTTAAAAGTTTCTGCGACTACCACCCAAATGTTTGGCGCTAATACCCAATCGCCCGTAGAAATGGTCAATTGGAACTGGATGCTTCCAGGATTTATCAATGCCAAAGAAGGCGTAGACGGACTTAAAACAGGTACAACCGAATTAGCCGGTGCTTGTTTTGTTGGCACGATTCAAAGAGATGGACAGCGAATTATAACCGTTGTTTTAAATGCGACCGATCACAAAAATAATCCCAGTGCCCGTTTTGTCGAAACAGGTAAATTAATGGACTATTGTTACGATCACTGGCAGCAAAAAGAAGTTTTAAAAGCTGGTAGTCAACTGCCTAAACAAAAAAATATTGCCATTACAGATGGCAAGCAATTAAAAACGACTATTTCATTAAAAGATTCCGTTACATTATGGGTCAGAGATGACTTAACAGAAGAATTAATCATTACACCAAAATTTGACACTAAAAAAGTCAGTGACGGTGCTGTCAAAGCCCCTGTTGAAAAGGGCGATGTAATTGGAAAAGCTACAGTCAGCTTAAAAGGAGATAATCTAGGCTACTTAGAAAAAGCGCCTAGCCATGAAGTCTCTATTGTAATTGACAAAGCTGTAGAAAAAGCCAATATCTTTGTCATCTTCGGCCGCAAAATTGAGAACTTTTTCCAATCAATTTTTTAAAATGAACATACAAATGGCTACAAAGCCGCCCTCTACTTTTGAAAAATACCCATGCAGTTTTCAGAAATTGTTTCAAATTTAAAAGTTTTTTGCTTATTTTTCCTAGAGGGATTTATTCAGCAGAAAGTTTTACACTTTCTGCTAGTTAAAAAGTAGTACGAGGAACACTTTTTAAAGTGTCACGCGTACTACTTTTTTTGTAACGGGTAGTTCCTTGTTTTTTGAAGTTGTAATTTTTATTACAGGCACACTTAAAAGTACGCCATAAAAATTTTATCATAGGATTTAAGATTATTACGATTATACTTAAATTGCTGAAACAACTGCTGAAATTGGAAAATACAGCTCAACTTCCCCTGGTGCAAAATCAGGTAAATAATGTTCTTGAATGGCTGCTGTTAACGTGACATTATTTTGAGGTAAAATTTCTACCAACATCTTTTCAGTCATGTCGGCTAAATTTGCCTCATTGGTTTTAATTACGAAATACTCTAGTTCTGGCATCTCCCACTTTTGCCATCCCAGTGGTACTTTTGTGTCATTGGGTACAGCCATTCCCGCCAAATACCGTCCGATTTCACTCCAAGGATACAACCACTCACTTTGATCGCTCATAAGTCCCCACAAATGAATTTCCTCAGGTTCCACGAACACATTTGCTGCTATTTCTTCAAAATGTTCATTTACACCATCCCATAATAATGGTACCCAAGAAGAACCTTCTGCTGCTAAGCCTTTGCCTTCTTTGCCGATCACAGTAAAAGCTGGTAGACTCACACGTCTTATTTCACCTAACTCCATTTCATCCCTTCTTTCCACGCATTTATGTTTATTGTACTAGAAAATAACTTTTTTAAAAAATCATAGCTTTTTGACAAGCCAAAACAGTTACAATCCGCTATACTAAAAATGATTAAGGAGTTGAACATATGAATTTTTTACCAGAAATTTTATTAGCAATTTTTTTAGTTGGGGGAATATTGGCAACAATTTCATGGCGTAAAAAAAAGCCAGACCCTGATACGATCTTTTTTTGTCTCGTCTGGAGCTGTATTTGTCTAATTTTTTATTTTGCGGGCATTGAAATGTTGAACGGCGGGTACTTTTTTAGCTTGCCCCTTGCTTATTTAGCTGTTTTTTTATGGAGCTATTTTAAAAATAAAGCTCGCTTATTAAACGGGGTCTTGTTTAATATTTTGATTTTTGTCTTTGGTTTTTATTTAATCTATAACGTCAGCATTACCTCCAGCATAGTTGCTTTTGGACTTTTGGGTCTCGCTCTTGTCTTATTAGCGGCGGTTTTAATTTTCGGTTTTGTTTCTTTACTTATTTTTCTATACTGGAATGCACTGATTGTTTTACGCAAAGAATCCCACTCACTGGCCAATATGCTAACCTTGTTACTAGCTATCTTTTTAACGATTTTCTTAATTTACGATTTTTTCATCGCCCAACGCTTACCTGAATGGCTAACCATGATTTTAGCTGCACTACCATTTATGATGGGTTATTTTGCCTTAGTCTTTTTTAACTTTTTAAGTGTTTCTATTTTGTATCAATTTAATCACCCTAAACCAAATCAAGATTATATTATTGTCCTTGGAGCAGGACTTTTAAACGGCGATACCGTATCCCCACTTTTAGCCAAACGCATTGACGTGGCGATTAAATTTTATCAGCATCAAATAAAAGTAGCTGATAAACACGCAAAGATTTTAATGTCTGGTGGTCAAGGTTTAGATGAAAAACTACCAGAAGGTGTGGCAATGGCCAACTATGCGCAAGCAAAAGGTGTAGCTGCTGCTGATTTATTAATTGAAGATAAGTCCACTACCACCTTAGAAAACATGCAGTTTTCTAAAAAAATCATGGACCAACTTCAGCCATTGCCTTATAAAGTAATTTTCACATCCAACAATTACCATATTTTTCGTGCTGGAATTTATGCCCATCAAGCTGGTTTAAAAGCAGATGGAATTGGAGCTAAAACTGCCCTTTATTACTTGCCAAATGCCTTTTTGCGTGAATATATCGCAATTGTCGCATTGCATAAAAAACGGCATTTTATTATTTGCGGCTTAATTATGGCACTTTTTATTTTCTTATCTGTCATGTCATTTTTTATCGGTTAAGAGCTAAGTAAGATTAAATGCTGCATTAATTGAACTACAAAAAAGGCAGAACAAAAGTTAGTTAACTTTTGTTCTGCCTTTTTACTTTAAAATGAAGTTTTATGTCCAAACAACTGATTGAAACGGACTTTCATTGACTTGGTCATTGGTTCTGCTGCTTCTTTAATTGCACAATACTTATCGACCATCGTTACGATATAACTTTCTTTATATTTAGGTGGCGCAATTGTTGCCCCCCACATATGTTTCAAAATAATATCTTTTTCTAACGGGGATAATTCAGTGATTTTTTCCGCATTTTTAACGGCAATTCTAGGATGCATATAAGCATGAGAACCTTCGTCAAATTTCGTCGTGCGCCAATCATAGTAAAATAGATCATGTAAAAGGCCTGCTCTAGCTGTTGCTTTTGCATTACCGCCCCATTTTTTTGCTAATTTATAACTGTAATAAGAAACACTTAATGAATGTTCCAAACGTGTCGAATTTACGTGTTGTTTGTATTGGCTCAACTTTTGTACTTCAGGTGTTGCCAGCAAATCTGCTACATAAGACATATATTCAGAATCTTTGCGCCAGTTTTCAATCATTTATTAAATAGCCACCTTTAGCTTATCTTTTTTCGTACAAGTGTAAGTATAGCACCTTTTTTAAACATTTAAAGAAAGCGGACTCAAGCTTAACAGTTCTTTAAAATATTTCAATTGCTACAATTTAAAGTAATATAATAAAATCCCCGCTGCAATTCCCACGTTTAAAGACTCGGCTTGTCCCAAAATTGGAATATAAAGATTTTGGTCAGTTAACGCCAACAACTCTTGGGTGACACCTTGTCCTTCATTGCCAACCAAAATAGCCACATCACCTTTTGGTACTTCATTGAATTTTTTGGCATCTTTATTTAATTGCGTACCATAAACGGATACCCCTAGTTGTTTTAACGCTTCAATTGCTGTAACAAGATTCATGGGAATAACCGGCAAGTGAAAATTACTTCCCTGCATACTCCGCAAAACTTTAGTACTGTAAAGATCCGCACTGCCTTCTCCTAAAATTACCCCATCGTAACCAGCTGCATCAGCGGTTCGAATAATCGTTCCCACATTTCCTGGATCTTGCACCCGATCTAATAAAATCCAAGCGCCTTTTTTTAATTGCACTTGTGATTTCATTTTGGCTACCACTGCAATAATCCCTTGAGGAGTTGGTTGTTCTGAAAGTTCTTTTAAAATGGTTTCTGGTACCAAATAGCAAATTGCTTCATAATTTGCCAAAAAGTCGCCCCATTCTTTTTGACCACGTTCGTTGACTAAAATAGTCTGAATTTGGGCGCCGCTTTTATGGGCCTCTTCAACTAAGTGGAAACCTTCTAACAGATATTGGGCTTGTTGATCCCGGTATTTTTTTTGATGGAGCTTTTTTAACGTTTTAACTAACGGATTTTTATTTGATTGAATTTCTTTCATGGTTTCACCTCGCCTTATTATAGCATTTTCAGCAGAAAGCTTGTGGGATGTCAGCAAAAAAGCTATCATTAAATTAAGATAAAAATGAGGTGATTATCATGCGGAAAGTAAGAATGAATGTACAAGGCCGAGTGCAAGGAGTTGGCTTTCGTTATACAACTAAAATGTTAGCAGATCGATTAGGCATTCATGGTGCAGTTTGGAATGAAGCAGATGGCTCAGTGGGAATTGAAGCTTTTGGCCCACAAGAGGCAATGGAGAAATTTATTGCAGGCGTCAAAGCCTCTCCTTCTCCGGCCGGTCACGTAACTTATTTAGATATTACCGATGATCCAATGATTAAAGAGCGGGACACTTTTGAAGTGACCTTTGGCTATTAGCGGCTAAGCCGCTTTTTTTATGATAACGCTAACTTTTTTATGCGAATCATAGCCTTTATTCTTGAATATTTTGTGAAGCACGTTTACAGTTGCCCGTTTTTCTAGTATGATTACTTTTGTGTAAATTTACAAAGTAAAGGACGAAGCAAATGACAAAATTAAAAAACTGGCTATTGGCATCTGGTCTGATTGGAATTATGATTACCCTTTCTGGCTGTGTTTCCGTTGATAAGAATGGTAACCCAGATAAAGATGGCATGATTTACCGTATTTTAGTGGAACCACTAGGAGGATTTTTACAATACCTGGCAAAAGACTTCAACTGGGGTTATGGTCTAGCCATTATTATGGTCACGATTATTGTTAGAATTATCTTATTGCCTTTGGGAATTCACCAGTCAAAACAAACGATGGTGCAATCTGAAAAAATGCAATTTTTGAAACCACAAATCGATCAAGCCCAAGCTAAATTGAAGGCTGCAACATCTCCAGAAGAACAAATGAAAGCACAACAAGAAATGCAGGCTGTCTATAAAGAAAATAACGTCAGCATGTTTGGTGGAATGGGTTGTTTACCTTTATTAATTCAAATGCCGATTTTCTCCGCGTTGTATTATACTGCCCGCTTCACGCCTGGGATAAAAAGCGCTACTTTCATGGGCATTAACTTAGGTAATCCTAGTATTGCCCTCGTTGTTATCGCTGGTCTATTTTATTTGGTTCAAGGTTTTATCTCACAAATTGGCGTTCCAGAAGAACAAAAGAAAACGATGCGTTCTATGCTGATTGTTTCACCATTGATGATTGTTTTCATGTCCATGAGTGCACCAGCTGGGGTAACCTTGTACTGGGTAGTCGGTGGTCTAATCAGCTGTCTACAAACCTTCATTACTAACGTTATTATGAAGCCACGAATTAAAGCACAAGTACAAGCTGAAATGAAAAAAAATCCACCAAAAACAGTCGTAACACCACCAAGAAAAGATGTTACACCAAAAGAAATGAAAGAAAACGTAGCCGATTATACGAAGAAAAATAAAAATCGTAACAGCGGCAAACAAGGTCGCAATGCCGGCAAGCAAAAACGTAAATAACAAAAAAGCTACAAAGTCTGCCTTTTAAGCAAACTTTGTAGCTTTTTTTTAATTTTTTGTAATCAATGCATCCAGACTGGCAACTGCCAATGCCATTTTAGCAATTTTATTTAATTGTGTTAACCGATTACGACGAACTTTATCGTCATCGACCATGACCATGGTTTGATCAAAATAATTTTCAATTAATGGTCGTAAAGCAGTTAAGTCCTCGTAGTTTTGGGCCATCGTTTGACGTACAAACCGATTTTCTAAGTCAGTTACAGCCTCAAATAATTCTTTTTCCGCCTCATTGTCAAAAAGTTCTGGTTTGACATTTAAGTCTTCTACTTCTGCTTTTTTCGCTAAGTTAATTACCCGGGTCAAAGCTTCCATTGATGGTTTAAAATCCGGGTCATTTAAATGTTGACGTAAAATTTTAGCCGAAGAAAATAGCGCAGTTAAATTACTTTGTTCTGCATTAATCACGGCGTCAATCACATCGTGACGCAAGTTTTTCGTCAATAAAAATTGTTTCAAACGTGCTTTTACAAAGTTCACGACTTCAATTTGACTACTTGCTAATTTTATTCCATAACGTTTTTCATCTAAGCTAATCGCTGCGCTAATTTCCTCTTGCAATTCAACCAGTGGAAAAGCCCAGTGTTTATTTTCAATAATACGCACAATACCATAGGTTTGACGTCGCAATGCATACGGGTCATTTGAACCACTTGGAATCATCCCCACTGCAAAGAAGGACAATAAACTATCTAATTTATCGGCAATCGCCAACACAGCTCCAATTTCAGAATCCGGAAGTTCTCCTTCGCTGGCAATTGGCAAGTAGTGTTCCCGAATAGCTTTTGCTACTGCTGGTTTTTCGCCTTGTAATAACGCATATTTTTCTCCCATTACACCTTGTAATTCAGGAAATTCTCCCACCATATTGGTCACAAGGTCAAATTTATAAATTTCAGCTGCACGAGCTAGATCTTCTAGCTGGTCTTGTGATAAACCAACTGTTTTTCCAACAATTTTGGCAATTTCAGCTACTCGTTGCATTTTTTCATAAATGCTACCGATTTTTTCATGGAAGGTCACATTTTTTAATTTTTCCACACAGGCATCAATTGTTAATTTTTGGTCTTCTTTATAAAAGAATTCCGCATCTTCCAAACGCGCCGTCAATACTTTTTCATTGCCTTTAATCACGTTATCCAATTTTACAGCATTACCATTACGGGCGGAAATAAAATGTGGTAACAGTAAACCAGCTTGATTACGGACATCAAAATAGCGTTGATGTTCTTTCATTGAAGTTACTAAAACTTCTTCTGGTACTGATAAGAAACGATCTTCAAAATTACCAACAAAAGCAGTTGGGTATTCCACCAAGTTGTTTACTTCTTCCAGTAAATCTTCATCTAAGCCCACTTGCCAATCATTTTTTGTTGCAATTTCATTAATTTGTTCCACAATCAGTGCTTTTCGTTTTAAAGGATCTGCGATCACAAACTGTTCATTTAATTTTTCTTCGTATGAATTTGCCGTTTCAATCGTCACATCATCGCCTAAGAAACGATGCCCTCTGGTTGTATTGCCAGTTTCAACATCTAAAATTGAAAATGGAATTACTTCTTCACCTAATAAGGCCACAATCCAGTGAATCGGACGAATATATTCAAAATCATATTTATTCCAATGCATCGTCACCGGAAAGCTTAGACTTGTAATTACCTCTTTTAAACCCGCCAATACTTCAATAGCCGGTTTACCTTTGGCATACTTTGTTACATAAACATATTCTACCCCTTTTAATTCTCTAAAAGTAATAGCCTCTGTTGTCAATCCTTGACCTCTAACAAAACCTTCTGCCGCTTTTGACCAATTGCCTTCACCATCTAACGCGATTTTTTTAGCTGGCCCTTTCACTTCTTCTTCTGTGTCAGCTTGTTTTTCTGCCACTTCACTGATAAGAACAGCTAAACGCCGCGGCGTACTAAATGACTTGATGGAAGAAAAAGCTAATTTTTCATGAGCTAAAAATTCACTAACTTTTTTTTCTAATTGTTTCATACTCTGAGTTACTACATGAGCAGGCATTTCTTCTAAACCAATCTCCAATAATAAATCTTTTGCCATCTTAGTTTTCCTCCTTCAATAATTTTGCCGCTTCTTCAGGTGCTAATAACGGATAACCTAATTTCGCCCGCTCCGCTACAAAAATTTTGGCAACCGCTCTAGCCATATTACGAATACGCGCTAAGTAACCCGCACGCTCTGTTACAGAAACAGCTCCTCTTGCATCTAATAAGTTAAATGTGTGACTACATTTCAAAATATAGTCGTAGGCTGGATGAACCAAATCTTGATCGATGCAACGTTTTGCCTCAGCTTCAAAGCGGTCAAAATTGCCCAATAACAACGCTTGGTCACTTACTTCAAAAGAATATTTTGAATGTTCATATTCTGGTTGGCGGAAAATCTCTCCGTACTTAACCCCGTCAGCCCATTCTAAGTCATACACACTTTCAACTTCTTGAATATAAGAAGCTAAACGTTCTAAACCGTAGGTGATTTCTGACGTAACTGGTTTACAAGGCAAGCCCCCCACTTGTTGGAAATACGTAAATTGGGTAATTTCCATTCCATCAAGCCAAACTTCCCAACCAAGACCAGCACAGCCCATTGAAGGGTTCTCCCAGTTGTCTTCTACAAAACGAATATCGTGTTCTAAAGGATCAATGCCTAATAATTTCAAGCTTTCTAAATAAAGCTCTTGAATATTTTCTGGAGATGGTTTCATGACAACTTGAAATTGATGGTGTTGGTATAAACGATTCGGATTTTCACCATAACGACCATCAGCAGGGCGGCGAGAAGGCTCTACATAAGCTGCATTCCAAGGTTCTGGTCCAATTGCGCGCAAAAATGTATAAGGACTCATAGTCCCGGCTCCTTTTTCGGTATCATAAGCTTGCATTAACATACAGCCATTACCAGACCAAAATTGTTGCAGTGTCAAAATAATATTTTGCACAGTCATTTTTTTACTCATTTTATTTCCTCCTACTATTTTCAATTTCCTTTAATTATTTAAAGAGCATTTACCACTGGATAAAATTCAACTGGATTGCCAGGAATTAAATGAACTTCCACTACCATTTTTTCCGTTATAAAAGCTAAGTCATAAAGCATTTGACTTGGTTTGGTAATAAACTCTTCTACCAGTTGACCACTATCATCTCTAATCACAACTTTCAGCGGCACATTAGCTAAAACTTTTAATTTTTTTTCTTTAAATTCATTGGCATTAATTTCCATATCAAATTGCATTTGTTCACCCTCCTTAGACCAACTTTTAAGCTTACTAAATTTATAGTCGCAAGACACAGTTTCAAATTTTTCAAGTTTTCCCTAAGAAAAACAAAAAGCCCTGCATAGATTTTCATCTATGCAGGGACGAATTCTTCGCGGTTCCACCCTGCTTCTGATTGCTCAGCAGCTTTAAAATATTCAACTGGATACTCCCAAGTTGCCCCCAAATAAGTTCCTGCTTGCGGCTTCCACTTTCCCGCAATCGCTTGTTCATTTGCTTATTTTTCGTCTTGTTCACCGTATCAATCTTTGTTTATCATAGCGGTTTAACCTAAGTTTTGTCAATTAAAAAATTAAAACAAACCGGTAATATTACCAAATTCATCTACATCAATGTTTTCTGCCGCAGGTTTTTTCGGTAAACCTGGCATTGTCATGATATTTCCTGTTAATGCCACAATAAAACCTGCCCCAGCTGAAACCTTAACCGAGCGAATAGTAATCGTAAAATCCTTCGGTGCACCTAGTAGATTGGGATTGTCACTGAAAGAATATTGTGTTTTTGCCATACAAATTGGATAATCGGAAAACCCGAGTTCTGCTAGTTTAGCCAATTCTCGTTTGGCTTGTGGTGTAAATTCAACACCCTTTGCACCATAGATTTTTTTTGCTATCGTTTCAATTTTTTCAACTAAAGAAAGATTCGTCTCATAAGCGAATGTTATATCACTTTGTGTATCTGCTAATTCGACTACTTTTTGGGCTAATTCTACGCCACCAGCACCACCAGTACCCCAAACGTCTGAAAGAACTACTTCTACTCCACGCTCTTCGCATGCTTTTTTTACAGCTGCTAATTCAGCTGGCGTATCTTGTGGAAACTGGTTAATACAAACAACTACCGGCAAACCAAAATTATCTTTTAAATTGTGTAAATGGCGTTCTAAGTTTGGCAGACCTGCTACAACAGCAGCTACATTTTCACTCGTTAAATCATTTTTAGCGACACCACCATGCATTTTCAACGCCCGAATAGTTGCAACTAATACAGCCGCATCCGGTTTTAATTTTGCTAGTCGGCATTTGATGTCCATAAATTTTTCGGCTCCTAAATCTGCGCCAAAGCCTGCCTCTGTTACCGCATAATCTGCATATTGTAAAGCCATTTTGGTCGCTTGTACACTGTTACAGCCATGGGCAATATTAGCAAAAGGTCCACCGTGAATAAACGCCGGAGTTTGTTCTAATGTCTGGACTAAGTTAGGTTTAATAGCATCTTTTAATAAAGCTGTCATTGCTCCAGCGGCTTTTAAATCACCACAAGTAACCGGATTGCCATCAAAACGATAGGCAACAACAATTTTTTCCAAGCGTTTTTTTAAATCTGCCAAATCAGCCGCTAAACATAAAATTGCCATGATCTCAGAAGCAACAGTGATTTCAAAACCGTCTTCTCTAGGCACACCATTCAAACGTCCTTGCAAACCGTCTACAATGTGGCGCAATTGGCGATCATTCATATCAACTGCGCGTTTCCAAGTAATTTGACGGCTATCAATTTCCAATGCATTGCCTTGGTGAATATGGTTGTCTAGCATAGCCGCTAATAAATTATTCGCAGCTCCAATCGCATGAAAATCACCGGTAAAATGTAAATTAATATCTTCCATGGGCACTACTTGGGCATAGCCGCCACCAGCTGCGCCTCCTTTAATACCAAACACTGGTCCTAAAGAAGGTTCTCGCAATGCAATTGCAGCCTTTTTACCAATATGGCCTAAAGCATCTGCTAAACCTACAGCCGTGGTGGTTTTTCCCTCACCGGCGGGCGTTGGACTAATAGCTGTTACCAAAATTAATTTTCCTTTTAGCGGTTTTTTAGCATTTGGTTTTATTTTGGCTTTATAATTTCCATACAATTCTAAATCTGTAGCCGCAATCCCTAATTTTGCAGCAATTTCTGTAATATTTTTCATCTCTACTTGCTGTACAATTTCAATATCTGATAACGTCAAATCTTTCTCCCCTTTATTCACCGGTTGTGTAAAAATCAATTTTGATATCTTCATTTTACTTGATTTCCTTCAAATTGTCTTTTTAATACGACTAATTATTTCAAATAAAGCTAAAATCGTTCGTGAAATAAACAGATACAAAAATATCCAAATACTATCGCAGTGATTTTCACACAAAAGAGCAATCACAATGCTCTATGTAAAAAACCACGATAATATTCGGATAAATTTACAGCTATACCGCGTAAGATTAAGACTCTGGTTTCATTAAGTCTTGCCAATTATGCATGTCGTCAATAAATTTTTTACTCTTCAAATGAATGCCAACATATTCATCATAAAGTTGGTCAATTACGCGACGAATCTCTTTTTTTACTGCTGGTTTCACGTTTATTGTCTTGACCTTACTTAAATCTATCTGATTAAACAAGCGGATAAAGTGCATGGCAGCAGGATCGGCATGATACCGATGTTCATCACATGAAAAATGCGCTTCACACAAAACACCCCCGTATTTAGACGAATAGTCAAAACGACCGGTAGTTTTTCCGCAAATGACACAGTGATCAAAAATTGGTGCCACACCAAAACGCTGCAGTATTTGTACCTCAAAAATATTGGTGATAATTTCCGCATCATAACCTTCATTGATTAAATTTAAAGACAACGATAAAAACTGATAGAGATTAGGATCATATACTTTATCTTCAATCACAGCATCGGCGAGATTCAACAAATAAGTGCTATAACCCGCCAAAAAAATATCTTGTTGAATTGTTGTCAGTGGCTTAACATCTTTAGCCCCATTCAAAAAAGAAAGCCCTTCTGCCTTTAAATTCATGATAAAAGTCGCCTCGGTAAAGTTTTGCAATACAGAAGTTAACGGGTTATTTTTCTTATGCACACCTTTAACATAAAACATTTGCTTACCAGCTGATTCAGTAAAAATTTTTACCAATTTGTCTTTTTCCTTATAGTCCCGGGAAAACAAAATCAATCCGCGGCTTTCAGCTAATTGCATGGAAAAACTCCTTAGTAATCATCCGGACGGTAACCATAATCTTGCAAATAGGTTTGTTTATCACGCCAATCCTTTTGAACTTTAACCCAAAGTTCCAAAAAGACTTTATCTCCTAATAACTGTTCAATATCACGGCGAGCTTTAGTGCCAATATCTTTTAGCATTTTGCCCCCTTTGCCGATAATGATCCCTTTTTGACTATTACGTTCGACAATAATCGTGGCTTGAATATGCACTTTATCGTTTTCATTCCGTTTCATGCTGTCGACCACAACTGCAACGGAATGGGGAACTTCATCGCGGGTTAATAATAGAACTTTTTCTCGGACTAACTCAGATACAATAAAATATTCAGGGTGATCGGTGATTTGGTCATCAGGGAAATATTGTGGCCCTGCTGGCATTTGTTTAATCAACGTATTCATTAATGTTTCAAAATTATTGCCTTCTGTTGCAGAAATAGGAACTACTTCGGCAAAATCCATCTGGCTTGTATAATCTTCAATAATTCCCAATAAATCATCTGGATGTACTTTATCAATTTTATTGATAACTAAAAAAACAGGTGTGTCGTTTGTTTTCAAGCGTTCCATGATAAAGTCATCACCACGACCGCGTTTTTCATCCGCACTGATCATAAATAAAACAGCATCTACTTCTTTTAGCGCGCTATAGGCTGTTTCCACCATGAAATCACCTAAACGATGTTTAGGTTTATGGATACCAGGTGTATCAATAAAAATAATTTGAGCATCTGGGGTTGTATAAACACCTTGAATTTTATTCCGAGTCGTTTGGGCTTTATCACTCATAATGGCAATTTTTTGCCCGACAATTCGATTTAATAATGTTGATTTGCCGACATTGGGACGTCCTACAATTGCGACAAAACCTGATTTATGTTCTGACATAATATTCCTCATTTCTTTTAAAACAATAATTGCCAAATTTTTGGTAAAAATAGAATTGCTCCAATAATTACCGCAAAAAAGGATGTTAACAAAACAGCGCCAGCTGCCATATCTTTAATTTTTTTACCAATCGGATGAAAGTGAAAATCCGTAAACATATCCACGACATTCTCAAAAACCGTATTGATAATTTCCACAATCCAAACTAAAAAGACCGCGAGTAACAACCATAACCATTCAAAGCGACTTAACTGAAAAATCCCCCCCGCTATGATGGCTAAGATACCAAAAAAGACGTGCTTGCGCATATTCCGCTCTTCTTTAAAGACTGTTTGAATACCTGTGAAAGCAAATTCTACTGAAGTAATAAAATACTTATTTTTCTTTGTATTCTTATCTTTTAAGTCCATAAGCATCCAAAATTTCCTTTTGTAATCCAAACATCACTTTTTCATCTTCTTTGGTCATATGATCGTAACCATTAATATGCAAAAAACCGTGCAGCGCCAAAAACCCTAACTCTCTTTCAAAACTATGACCATACTCTTGGGCCTGCTCTTTTGTTTTATCCAAAGAAATCATCAAATCGCCCAGCTCTCTTGGCAGTGGATTTTGCCCATCTGCAAAAACAACTGGAATCTCGCCTTCACCTTCTTCTTCTAATGCAAAACTAATAACATCAGTCGGGCGATCTTTACCACGATAATCGCGGTTAATAACTTGAATGGCATCATTGTCCATAAAAGTAACAGACATTTCTGTTTCTTGCGGTAATTTCAAATAATCTGCCGCAAATTGCAACAAATCGTCCACTTCTTGCATCTTTTCAGGTGTAAGGGAATTGGTTTCATCCATAAAGGTAATATCCATTATTTATCGCTTCTTTCTTGTTCTTCTTTCATTTTCTCTGCTTCTGATTTCATCTTCGGATATTTAATCCGGGAGTGAAAAGTACTGCACAAGCCATTGACTAAAGAATCTTCAATAATATGAATTTCCTTTAACGTCAAGCCACTATCATCTAATTGTCCGTCTAAGATACGGTCAACAATTAAATTATGAACAAATTGACGAATTTTTTCATTCGTAGGATGATCCATCGCCCGCACTGCCGCTTCGCAACTATCAGCAATATTCACAACGCCAGCTTCTTTTGTCTGGGGTTTTGGCCCTGGATAGCGAAATTCGGCTTCTGTCACTTCCGGATTACGTTCTTTTGCTTTAGCATAAAAATATTTCATTAAGGTTGTGCCGTGATGCTGGTAGCAAATATCAATTACCATTTTAGGCATCTTATATTCCTTCAACACCTTAGCACCATCGGTAACGTGACCAAAAATAATCTGCTTGCTATCTTCTGGCAATAAGAAATTATGTGGATTTTCAGCGCCAGCAGGTAAATTCTCCACGAAAAAATTCGCGTGTTTCAATTTTCCGATATCGTGATAATAACAGGCAACCCGCGTTAAGAGCGAGTGACCACCAATCAGCGCTACCGCATTTGCTGATAAGTTTGCTACCATCATGCTGTGATGATAAGTCCCCGGTGCTTCTTCCAACAATTTTTTCAAAAGTGGATGGTTGGGATTACTCAACTCATTTAAAACAATCACACTATTATCGGTCACCAAAAGTTCAATATACTGATGTAAGCCCATCGTTAGTAGAAAAGATAAAAGCGTTCCAGCCAAGCCGCAAATAATCGTCGTCCATGTTCTAGCATCTGTTAGGGTTAAACCTTGAAACACTACTAAAACAATATTTAATAAAAAAGGAAAGACGATTAACCACATGACAGCTGAAAAACCTTGTTTGGAGATTCTTTCTCGTCTAACAATCGCCCCCATCAAACCAGAAAATAAATAAGTCAATAAGACGATGGTCAACAGATTGGTCCCAAGTGCATCATAATAACAAAATACAGCTGCAATTACTTGAAACATGGCTGCAATAATTCCGGCGCGACGATTGACGAAAATATTCAAGACCAACGGCACAAATGCTGCTGGGAAAAATAACGGGATATAAGGTAGTAATTCCGTTTGGAAGAGTTGAAAAAATTTCATCATAGCAATGCTTGTAATCATCGCCAATGTATAAAAGGTTAAAAACTCTTGTCGTTTATTTTTGTCTGCATATTGCCGTGCAAAATAAAGTAAGACTAAAATTTGAACGATTATCCCGGCCACCATTGCGACAATTGGGAAAAAAGAAGTATTTTGACTCGTTAATCCCAAAAGTTGTAATTTTTGAATGGCACTTGCATCAATTTGAGAGCCTTCTCTGACGATGACTTCCCCTTGTATGATCATGACTGGTGCCACACTAGCCCGAGCTTGTTCTTTTAGTTCTTCGGTCTTTTTCTCATTAGGAAAATCATTTACAACAATCGCGTTTTTTAACAGTTCTTTCATGGCATCTTTTGCCATACTGGATATTGCTAATGCATCGACTTCATTTTCAGCATTGTTTTTGAAATCCGCTAAATTAGATTCACGAACTTGATTTTTCATCTGTTCAGCTAAAATATTTAAACTATTATCTCTCACAGTGTTTAAGGCGGCACTGTTTAAAGTAAAAGCAATTTCATAAAATGAAGCTGGAATTGCTTGATAAAACTGAACATCTTCATCATTTACCTTTTCAAATGATTTTTTTAATGAGGCAATATAATCCTCGGTTGTAACCGCTGGAATTTCTTTATCTTTGGCTTGTTTTTGACGCTGCTCGTGCTCATCATCAACTGATTTTTTAACTTGTGCAATCAGGTTAAAAATAGTTTCAATGCGGCTGTGTTGTGTTTCTGAAATATCTTCTTGATACGTATACTCCGGTACAACAGCCTCGGCTGCAAGCTGACGTTTTTGATCTGTTGCCGCCTTATTTTCGACTGTCTTATTCGCCCGAATACTCTCACTGGCAACTTGACCTTCGTGATAATCGACACTTTTTTGTTTTACACTCGTAAATAAAAGACCAAAACAGCTGATAAAAAACACGAGAAGTATCAGCGGAATATAAAAACGTCCCAGACGTTCACGGATTTTTCTTAACGGCTCAATAATCAAATTATTTCCCCCTATTTCTTACAGCACCACTAATCTTTTTTTAAACTAGCTTTGTCATATGCTTCAATAATTCTTGCGACGACAGGATGGCGCACGACATCACTGGCTTCAAAATTAACAAAAGCAATTTGTGAAATATTGCTTAGTGTTCGTTCAGCATGCACTAGACCACTGACTACGCCTTTAGGTAAGTCAATCTGACTCGTATCACCATTGACAATCATTTTTGAGTTATACCCTAGTCGTGTCAAAAACATTTTCATTTGCATAATCGTTGTATTTTGAGCTTCATCTAAAATGACAAAAGCATCTTCTAAGGTCCGACCACGCATATAAGCTAAGGGTGCAATTTCAATGATACCGCGATCCATCAAACGATTGGTATGTTCCACACCAAATATTTGATACAGTGCATCATAAACCGGACGCAAGTAAGGGTCAACCTTTTCTTTTAAATCCCCAGGTAAAAAGCCCAAATTTTCCCCAGCTTCGACAGCAGGACGCGTTAGAATGATTTTTTGCACCTGACCTTTTTTTAAAGCTGCAATGGCTAAAACGACCGCCAAAAATGTTTTCCCGGTTCCAGCCGGACCAATCCCAAAAACGACATCGTGTTTTTTCACGGCTTCTAAATATTGCTTTTGTCCGCGATTTTTCACCCGAATTGCCTTGCCATTACGATCTTTTACAATTTCTTCTTCGTATAATGCTAAAAAAGCATTAACGCCTTGTAACGGAATCGCTTTTAGTGCTTGGGCAACATCAGGGGTGCTGATATGTACCCCGCGATTAATTAACTCTTGTAAGGCTGTAATTACTTGTTGGGCCACTGCTACAAAACTAGCTTCGCCTTCAATCATAATTGTTTCGCCGCGACTGTTAATGATAACGTGTGTATTTTCTTCAATCAACTTTAAGTGTTTATCATGGGCACCTAACAACATGCTGATATCATCTTTAGCACTGAGTTTTAATTCCAAGACTTTTTTATCTTCTGTCAAAAAGTTACATCTCCTTGTCATTTCCCTTTTTGCCCCGTTTTAAATGGGTAAGTTTTCTGTTTTATCATACCACATTCAAAACTTAAAAGAAAAAAAATCGCAGACAGAAGTCTGCGATTAAATAACTATTTATTCAATAATTCTTTGACGATAGCATTTACCTGATTACCATCAGCTTTCCCTTTGACTAAAGGCATTACAGCCCCCATCACTTTACCAAACTCACTTGGTGAAGTAGCGCCAGTTTTACTGATTGCATCTGTTACAATCTGACGAATTTCTTCTTCAGAAAGTTGTGCTGGTAAATACTTTTCAACGACTTTGATTTCGGCTTTTACTTGCGTTGCCAAATCGTCTCGTCCTGCTTTTTCAAATTCAGTTAAAGAATCACGACGTTGTTTCATTTCCCGTGATAAAACGGTCAATTCTTCATCGTCAGTTAATTCTGCACCTTTTTTGATTTGTTCGTTTTGCAACGATGCCTTCAACATGCGAATCACCTGCAAAGACTCTTTATCCTTAGCTTTCATCGCTGTCTTCATATCATCGTTCAAAGTACTTAGTAGTGACACACTACCAGCTCCAATCTTGTTGCAAACTAGAATTTTTTGCGTTTTCTAGCAGCTTCAGATTTTTTCTTACGTTTCACACTTGGTTTTTCATAAAATTCCCGTTTACGAGATTCTTGAAGAGTCCCAGCTTTTGAAACGGAACGTTTGAAGCGACGAAGAGCGTCGTCAAGAGATTCATTTTTACGAACCACTGTTTTTGACATGTAAATTCCCTCCCTCCGAGCCTAAAAAGTAACCGTTTTTGTTAATCGAAACATTTTCAAAAAACAACACTGTCCTTAAAAAATTATAGCTAAGTAATAAAATAGTGTCAAGAGTATGGTGCAAAGAAAAAAATCTTTTTCGCCTGAAAATTCGTGAAAAGGATGAAAAAATAACTATTGACAGTCAGCACAGCGCCCTAAAATCTCAAAACGATGGCCTTCGATGGTGCAACCGGGAAGTTGTCCTTTGAAAAAATCCATGGGGCAAAGATCTAATTCTTGGGTTTTACCACAAACCGTGCAGATAAAATGATGATGATGATGATTTTTATCCTGACAGCAGTGAAAGCGGAATTTCATCTCACCGTTTAAGTCTGTTTCTTCTAATAAACCAATTTCTGAAAAATCATGGAGATTGCGATAAATCGTATCAAAACTGATACTTCCAAATTCGCCTTCCATATATTCTTGGACTTCTTTAGCTGCCACATAACGATTTTTTTTGGCTAAAAAAGTTAACAACTTTTCCCGTTTATTAGTTTTTTTAAAGCCATGTTCTTTTAAAGTTACCATTGCCTGGTCAATTTTTGTCATTTCTCTTGTCACAAGAAAAACCTCCTAACACATCTACTTGGATAAAAACAGCAACTTTGTCTTTATCGTATCAGACAAATCATAATGATTACGAATTAGTTTTACTTGGATATGGTATAATAAACTACAACAAATTACAAGTGAGGGAAAAAGATGAGTAAAGCTGCTGAAGAAATCTTAACAATTTTTGTCATTTCCGATTCTGCCGGAGAAACGGCTACAAAATTGGCGCAAGCCACCATGGCCCAATACCCCACCGTAGAGTTTAATTTATTTCGCAAGACTTTTATGAGCGACAAAAAGACACTATTAAAAGCCTTAAAAGAAGCAAAAAAACTCAACGCCTTGATTTTATACACGATGATTAATGAAGATTTAGTCCAATTAATTCGTGATTTTTGCCAAGAAAGTAATTTATTTGGCTTTGACGTTTTATCAGCCCCCGTTTTGGAAATTGAAAAACGAACTGGTGTAGCTCCAACACGTGAACCAGGTGCACTGCACCACTTAAATAAAAACTATTTCAAACGCATTGAAGCAATGGAATTTGCCGTTAAATACGATGATGGTAAAGATCCTCGTGGTTTTTTAGAGGCAGATGTGGTGCTGTTAGGCGTCTCGCGGACTTCAAAAACGCCTTTAAGCTTATTTTTAGCCAATAAAAACTTAAAAGTTGCCAACTTACCCCTTGTGCCTCAAGCTCATATTCCCAAACAGCTCTGGGAAGTGGATAAGAAAAAAATCGTTGGTCTCACGAATGATCCCAACGTTTTAAATGGGATTCGAAAAGAACGAATGATTGCTTATGGTTTGAATCCAGATACGGCCTACTCGGATATTGATAAAATTCGGGCTGAATTAGAATTTGCAAATGACTTATACGAAAAATTGGGTTGTGTCGTGATTAACGTGGCCTCCTTATCAATCGAAGAAACAGCTTCAATGATTATGAATGCCTTAGACTTAGAAGACCACAGTTATTATACAATGGAAGAAGAGTAAGAAAAATACCTAGAAAAAAGCAAGGATTACTGGCGGCAACAGCCTGCTGTACTCCTTGCTTTTTTCTTAGGTATCGCTTATTTTTTAGTATTTTTTTTACGCCGCTGATTTTCCTTTGGGATATCAGCTAAATTATAAGGGGTTATTTGATAAACATCATTTAACCAATTGTGACACAGCAGCTGACTATGCCCCCGCCAATTATTAACCGGTTTTTTAGTGTAATCATTAGTAGGATAGTAATTTTCAGGTACTTTGGGATTTAGCCC
This sequence comes from Enterococcus sp. SMC-9, assembly GCF_021011285.1. NCBI lineage: Bacteria > Bacillati > Bacillota > Bacilli > Lactobacillales > Enterococcaceae > Enterococcus > Enterococcus sp. SMC-9. The sequence continues at coordinate 338,537 of NZ_JAILYE010000001.1, forward strand.
TCTTTTTTGATCCCGTAAAAATTCCTGATGCAATGTGTCTGTATCATATTCATAATGACCTAATAAAAAGATATCATGTTCATCATCACTCAACAAAATCGTTGGCCCAATTTCCTTACTTTTGGCAACTACTGCAACTGGTGCTTGTGTTAAATCTTCACAATTAATCCCTGTATAACGAGATTGCGGTCCCCAAAAATAATCGTCAAAGCCACGAAAAAGCCGTCGATTTGCTATTGTGTACTGGCAAAAATTACCAAATAGTTTTTCTTGATACATCACTTTTTTCACCCCGTAATGGTAAAAAAGCCCCGCCTGTGCTCCCCAGCAAATATGAATGACCGACGTCACATTTTGCTTACTCCACTCCATTACAAAACATAATTCCTGCCAATAATCAACTTCTTCAAAATCAAGCTCTTCCACCGGCGCTCCGGTGATAATTAGGCCATCATAAAAGCGTTCTTTAATCTCATTAAAACTTAAATAAAATTGGTCTAAATGGCTTTTTGCGACATTTTTGTGGGCATGAGTATTCATTTGTAAAAACTCAACATTGATTTGCAAAGGACTTTGACTAATTAAACGCAACAATTGCGTTTCAGTAGTAATTTTATCCGGCATTAAATTAACGATTAAAATTTCCAGTGGTCTGATGTCTTGTGTCCTAGCTCTTTTGTCATCAATGGCAAAAATATCCCCTGCAGCCAAAATGGCTTTGGCAGGAAAACTATCTGGTAAGCGAATTGGCATGCTTATCCCTCCAGTTGTCTAAATGCTTGTTTTAAATCTTTAATGATATCCTCTGCATTTTCTAAGCCACAAGAAAGACGAATTAAACCCGGTGAAATGCCGGCTTGTTGCAACTCTTGACTTGTTAATTGGCGATGAGTAGCACTTGCAGGATGCAACGCACACGTACGAATATCGGCCACATGCACCTCCAAAGAAACCAATTTTAAAGCATCCAACCATTGAGCAGCTCTTTTGCGATCCTTCCCAATCTCAAAGGAAATCACACCACATAAACCATTAGGTAGATATTTTTGCATTAATTGATAATTAGTATCTGTCTTTAATCCTGGATAAGTAATCTGTGTAACGCTTTTTTCTGATGCTAAAAATTCGGCTACCTTCATCGCATTTTCAAAATGCCGATCCATCCGCACCGGTAATGTTTCAATGCCAAGATTTAATAAAAATGAGTTTTGAGGCGAAGGCGTCGCACCTAAATCCCGCATCAATTGCACACGGGCTTTGGTAATATAAGCAGCGACTCCAAAAGTTTCCGTATAGATAATACCATGGTATGTTTCATCTGGTGTAGCAAGTTGCGGAAACTTCCCGTTAGCCCAATTAAATTTCCCACTATCGACAATCACGCCACCGGTTTGTACAGCATGTCCATCGAGATATTTTGTGGTACTGTGAATTACAACGTCTGCGCCAAATTCAATTGGTCGACAAAAGTATGGTGTGGCAAAAGTATTATCAATTAAAAACGGAACTTCATTTTGATGAGCTAAAGTCGCAAATTTTTCAATATCCAATACTTTCATTGCTGGATTTGCAATTGTTTCAGCAAAAACTGCTTTGGTATTTGTTTTAATCGCTTTTTGTAATTCAGCTAGCGAAGCATTCTGATCAACAAAAGTAACTTCAATTCCCATTTTCTTTAACGTATGGGCAAACAAATTAAAGGTTCCACCATAAATAGCAGCAGCAGAAATAAAATGATCCCCTGCAGTAAGAATATTCAAAAGAGCCAAAAAGGTTGCTGCTTGTCCTGAAGACGTACACAAAGCCCCCACACCACCTTCAAGATTGGCAATTTTTTCTTCTACTGCATTGGTGGTAGGATTAGCCAAACGTGTATAAAAGAATCCCGCTTCTTCCAAATCAAAAAGTTTGCCAATGCTTTCAGTTGAGTCATAAGTATACGTTGTACTTTGCACAATCGGCATGACCCGCGGCTCACCGTTTTGTGGCGTATAACCTGCATGTAAACATTTTGTTTCAAATTTCATTTTTTCTGCCTCCTTTTTTTGTCAAGTTGTGAATAATTGAACTAATCTGATTTACAAAAAACTCGCCAACTGAGGCGAGTCCTGGTTAATTTGATTAATGACTTTTAAAAGTCTTTCCCGTCTTTTAAAAAACTTGAACACCTTCACGATCAACTTGGAAAATTTCAATGGTCGCTTTTTTATCAAGCATTTTTAGTTGTGGTATTATTTGAGCTGTTTTATTTTTTGGTGCCAAAATAATAACAGTTGGACCAGCTCCACTTAAATAGCAGCCAAAGCCACCTTGAGCATGACTAATTTCTCGAATTTTCGCTAAATGTGGCACGAAAAGACTACGATATTGTTCGTGAAATTGATCTTGTTCCATCATTTTTCCCGCCACTGCTAAATTTCCTGCCATTAAAGCTGCCACCATAACATTGGCAATGCTACTAGCAGTTACTGCTTGGCTATAAGACAGCTGTGTAGGTAAAACATCACGACTTTCACTAGTTGCCAGTTCCGTGTTAGGTATAAAAGCAATTAAATCACAGTCAGGAAAATAATGTTTCAGATAGTACGTTTTGTCATCATGATAACTTGCAACAACTAAATCACCACAAATTGCTGGCGCAACATTATCTGGATGCCCTTCCATCTCAGTAGCTAATTTGATTTTATCACTTTCACTTAATTCCAAATTTCCTAAACGATTGGCCAATTCAATTCCGGCTACAATTGCAGAAGAACTACTTCCCAATCCTCGTGTCAACGGAATATCAGACGTCACTTTAATATGATGGGGTAAAAGATTTGGCGCTGTCTTTAAAGCTGTTTGAACAATTAAATTGCTCGCATCAGATGAAATGAAATCGCCATAGCTATGCTCTACTTGCCACGTTATAGCTGGCTTTACAACTTCCACAAACAAATAACAGCTCACCGCTACTCCACAAGAATCAAAACCGGGACCTAAGTTGGCACTAGTGGCCGGTACGCGGATTCTCATAGTTTTGCCACTCCTTGACGTAAGTGATTACGCATCTCTTCTAAATCACTCATTTTATGAATGTCCACTGTAGTTTCATTAATTGCCGTATCAGGATCTTTTAATCCGTTGCCGGTAAAGACGCAAACGACTGTTTCACCTGCTTTAATTTTGCCTGCTTTAACATGTTGAATTACCCCGGCTAAAGACGCTGCTGAACCAGGTTCCACAAAAACACCATCTTGGGCTGCAACTTTTTTATATGCATTCAAAATTTCTGCATCTGTTACAGAATCAATATAGCCTTTTGACTCGTCTCTGGCAGCTTCAGCTAACTTCCAGCTTGCAGGATTACCAATCCGAATTGCCGTTGCAATTGTTTCAGGTTGCGCAATCACTGCCCCTTTTACAATCGCTGCTGCACCTTCTGCTTCAAAACCGTGCATACGTGGCAAAGTTGTTCCTTTTACGTCATGCCATTCTTTAAAACCTTTCCAGTAAGCTGAAATATTTCCCGCGTTCCCAACCGGAATTGCTAAAACATCGGGAGCTTTTTCTAATTGTTGACACACTTCAAAGGCAGCTGTTTTTTGTCCTTCTAAACGATACGGATTCACAGAATTTACCAATGCTACCGCCTCTGTTTCCGCAATTTCACGGACTGCTTTTAAAGCTTCATCAAAATTACCTGGAATCGAAATAATATCAGCACCATAAATAATTGCCTGAGCTAGTTTTCCCATTGCAATTTTACCATCTGGGATAACCACGTAAGCTTTGATACCTGCTCTAGTTGCATACGCTGCCGCTGCCGCACTAGTATTACCTGTTGAGGCACAAATAATTGCTTTCGCCCCATCTTCAACAGCTTTGGCTACAGCCATTACCATTCCGCGGTCTTTAAATGAGCCAGTCGGATTTAAGCCTTCATATTTGCCATACAAGTTAATTTTCAACTCTTTTGACAAGCTATTTAAAGGAATAAGTGGTGTATTTCCCTCTGCTAGTGAAATCATTGGTGTTTTTTCTGTTACAGGTAAATACTCTTTAAAAGTTTTTAATAAGCCTTCGTACATCTTTATCCCTCCAATATTTCCATCATCTGCGTTACTTTTACATCAACGTCAGCTAGTGCTGTTACTACCTCATCACGTTTTTCTAACGATATATTTTGCGTTAAATAAACAACACGAAAATCATCGGTTTGCTTTTGTTCTACTAGTTCAACAGCCAAGTTTATTTCAGAAAAAATTGTCGCAATTTGAGTTTGCTGTTGCTTGGTATCCGCTTTTAAAGCTAAATAAAAACGACCCGTTACATCCGATTTATTTTGCAAGTTTACCTGTGCTTTGTAATCTGTAAAAGGCGCTACCGGTAGTTTTTCTGCCGTGCGCTGGGCAATAACAGCCAAATCATTTACGACACTTGTTGCTGTTGGAATTGATCCGGCACCTGGACCGTAAAACATACTTTTTCCGATACCATAACTTTTAATAAAGACACCATTTAATTCGTTGTAAATACTTGCTAGAGGATGACGCTTTGGTACTAATTTGGGTGCGACATCCGCATAAACACCATTAGCAGAGTTTTTTGTTTGCGCGATTAATTTAACTTCATAGCCTAACTGTTGGGCCAATTTCAAATCTGCTAAATCCATTCCGCGAATCCCGGTAACAGCAAAATCCTTCATACCTAAATCCTGATGAAATGCAAATCTGGTTAAAATTACGGCTTTATAAGCAGCATCAATTCCGTCAACATCATTGGTTGGGTCTGATTCTGCAAAGCCAAGTTTTTGGGCTTGTTGTAAGGAAACTTCATAAGAAAGATTATTTTCTAGCATTTGCGTCAGCATATAGTTGGTTGTCCCATTTACAATACCAAAAACTTCAGTGATTTCATCTGCTAAAAAGCTATTTACGAGTGTTCGTAAAATTGGAATTCCTCCGGCAACACTCGCTTCGTAATAGAAGTAACAGCCATTTTCTTGGGCTGTTGCAACTAATTCATTGCCATGTTGGGCAATCAAATCTTTATTTGCTGAAACAACATGCTTGCCGCTGTTAAGAGCTGCTAAAATAAAAGATTTCGCTGGCTCAATTTTCCCCATGACTTCTACTACAATGTCAATTTCAGGATCATCGGTGATGTCTTTAATGTCATGGACTAAAGAAAAACCATGTTCAGCTGCAATAGTTTTTTTATCTTCTCCGATTCGTACCAAAGCTTTCGCAACTTCTAGTTTAATACCGGTAGCAGACAAGATTTTCGTGCTATTTTGGGCTATCACTTTTACTACTCCGGAGCCGACCACACCTAAACCTAATAGACCAATTTTCAATCGCTTTTCCATACTACCTCCTAAAAGTTGTCATTCAAATGAATTAGAATACATTCGTTGTTTTCAAAGAAATTTCTTTAAGCATACCAAAAATGATTCAAAAAAACTAGGACTTTCGTAAATGAAAGTCCTAGTTTTTTTCAGTAAAGACAAGAAACATAATGAATTTTGTGCAAAAAGTCTTTCATTAATAATTAGCTATGATGAATATGTTCAAAGGTTTGTTCTAATATATCCAATACGTGATGATCATCTAAACTATATAAAACAGTTTTGCCTTCTCGGCGAGACTTTACTACACGATTATCTCGTAAAAGTTTTAACTGGTGGGAGACTGCTGACTGTTCCATTTCAACTACTTCACCGATAGTTGTCACATTCAATTCACCTTTTTTTAACGCTAGTAAAATTTTAAGTCGTGTTTTATCTGCTAAAACTTTAAAAAGACGACTAACTTGCAGAATTTCTGTTTCTTGCTCCATGTAGACACCTCTTTTATTTCTTAATCCGCAGTTATTTCGTTAATTGCTTTTTCAAGGACAGCAATTTTTTCGATCGCATCTTTTTGATTCTCACCTTTTACACCAATATAGAACTTGATTTTTGGTTCTGTACCAGACGGACGGACGGCAATCCAGCTTTCATCTTCTAAGACGTATTTCAACACATCAGAAGCAGGAGTTGTCATTTTTGCTTCATTGCCATCTAGACCCATAATTGTTCGCGCTTTGAAGTCTTCTGTCTGCACGACTTTTACGCCACCAATTTCACTTGGCGCTTGAGTGCGGAATTTACTCATAATCGCTTTAATTTTAGCTGGTCCTTCTAAACCACTTAAGGTTACAGAAATAGTTTTTTCAGCATAATAGCCATAGGTTTCAAAAATATCTTGTAAACCATCAAATAGTGTCTTGTCTTGCTTTTTGTAGTAAGCTGCAACCTCAGCCAATAAAACTAAAGCTTGAATCGCGTCTTTGTCTCTAACAAAAGGTTTAACTAAATAGCCGTAGCTTTCTTCAAACCCAAACATAAAAGTTTGGCTATGATCTGTTTCAAATTGTTTAATTTTTTCGGCAATAAACTTAAAGCCAGTTAAAACATTGAGCATGGCAACATCGTATTTAGCTGCAATAGCAGTTGGCAATTCGCTTGAAACGATTGATTTTAAGACAGCAGCATTGCTTGGGAGTGTCCCTGCTTGTTTATGAGCGGCTAAAATATATTCCGTAAAGAGTGCACCAATTTGATTACCAGTTAAGACTTGATATTCACCATTTGGTAAGCGTACTGCTGCTCCAAGGCGATCAGCATCCGGGTCTGTGGCAATCAAAAGATCGGCATCTTCTTTTTTACCTAAAGCAATTGCGTATTCAAAAGCAGAATGTTCTTCTGGGTTTGGTGATTTTACGGTAGAAAAGTCAGGATCGACGACCGCTTGTTCTGGCACTAAAGCAAATTTTTCAAAGCCAGCTTGTTTTAGAGCTTTTTCTCCCAACATTTTGCCAGTTCCGTGTAGTGGCGTATAGACTAATTTTAAGTCTTTGCCCATTTCATTAATTAAATCTTGATTAATAGTGACTGTTTTAATTTCTTTTAGATATGCGGTATCGATTTCTTCACCAATAATATTAATTAAGCCACTGTGCTCTACTTCTTCATCAGATAAAACTTGAATTTCTAATGGATTATCAATTGAGCGCACGAACGTTGTTAAAGCATCCGCATCAGCAGGTGGCATTTGACCACCGTCTTGTCCGTAGACTTTATAACCATTGTATGCAGCAGGATTATGAGAAGCTGTGATCATAATACCGGTAAAAGCTTTTAAGTAACGCACCGCAAAAGATAATTCTGGCGTTGGACGAAGACTTTCAAAAACGTAGGAAGGAATATCGTGTTTTGCTAATGTTTTGGCCGCTTCCATTGCAAATTCTGGCGACATATGGCGAGAATCATAGGCAATGGCTACACCGCGTCTTCTTGTGTTGTCATCTTGTTCATCCATAAAGCGAGCTAAACCTTCTGTGGCTTGTCGGATAGTATAGATATTCATACGATTAATACCCGGGCCTAAAATTCCTCGCATACCAGCAGTACCAAATTCCAGAGGTGCATAAAACGCGTCTTCTAGTTTCTCAGGATCTTCTTTTAGATCAGCTAATTGTTGCTTTAAATTTTCTTCTAAATTTCCATCGTTTACCCATTGTTCATAGACTTGTTCCCAAGACATGAAATAACACCTCTTTCAATTTTTCTAATTACTTTTTAAGTATATCATTTCACCTTGATAACGCCAACAATCTTTCATAACAATGTTTTTAAAATATTGGCAATTCATCCAAACAAAACACGTACTGATAAAAAAGTGCTTTTGTTGATAAAAATTAGAAAAAGCTGAGTCAATAATGTAGCTGTCTTTTTTAAATAATTGTTTTTAAAGATCACAAAAAATCCAGAGAAATGATTGCCTTATCGCTTGCATTCATCTCAGCTGGATTTTCAAATTATTTTAGCATCGACTTTAAAAATTTTTATTGACCAACACTTTGGCTATCCTTTAAGTTTTCTAAATATTGAAAGACCTGTTGTCCTGCAATACCACCTTCACCAACAGCGGTGGTAATTTGACGTAAATCTTTTGCCCGGCCATCGCCAATTGCAAAAATACCTGGAATAGCAGTCTTCATAAAGCTGTCTGTCAATAACCACCCAGCCTCATCTAAAATATCCAATTTAGTAAAAGGTGCTGATAGAGGTTCTAAACCAACATAGATAAAGACACCATCTGCTGTTGTTTCATAAACTTCATCTGTTTTAACATTGCGAATATTAACCCCGGTTACTACCATGTCGTTACCTGTTATCTCTTCTACTACCGAGTCCCAGATAAAACTAATTTTTTCATTTGCAAAAGCGCGATCTTGGATAATTTTTTGTGCCCGTAATTCATCCCGGCGATGAACAATGACAACTTCACTTGCAAATTGTGTCAGATAAATTGCTTCTTCTACAGCAGAATCGCCGCCGCCTACAACAATTAGTTTTTTATTCCGGAAAAAGGCTCCATCACAAACTGCACAATAAGAAACCCCACGACCAGCATACTCTTCTTCACCAGGGGCACCTAATTTACGGTGAACACAGCCAGTTGCAATAATGACACTTTTGCCTTTGTAACTATTTTCTTCTGTGATAACTTCTTTATAACTACCATGATCTACCACATCTTGTACAATGCCGTATTCATTTTTAGTTCCAAATTTCTCAACATTTTGATACATTTTCATAGAAAGTTCTGGTCCCATAATGGAATCAAAGCCTGGATAATTCTCAATTTCGGCAGTGTTATTCATTTGCCCCCCCGGAGCACCTCTTTCAATCATTAAAACGGATAAATTCGACCGAGACGCATATAAAGCCGCTGTCATACCGGCGGGGCCGGCGCCGATTACGATTACATCATACATTATTTTTTACCTCCACTTACTTTCTATTAGTAAGCTAACTCTAGTTGAAATAAACTTAGCTGTCTAATAATCTGCTTATAAGAAAAATCATATTACCTAAAACTATATTACTTTTTTCTTACAATTTAAATCCCTAGCTCGCAATTTTTTTCACATTTGGCGACTTTTTTTAAACAAGCTTGTAGCACGCATTCTTCCCAATAAAAAAATGTGATATAAAACACCTTTTATAATCTGATGATTACAAAAAAGTGCTTATATCACATGATTAATTAAGCTAGTTTTTCTCCATTTGAAGCAATTACTTCTTTATACCAATGGAAAGATTTTTTGCGAGAACGCGCCAGTGACCCTTTACCTTGATCATCTAAATCGACATAAATGAAGCCATAGCGTTTTTTCATCTCACCAGTTCCGGCTGAAACCAAATCAATACAGCCCCAAGGCGTGTACCCCATTAAATCAACCCCGTCTAATTCCACAGCATCTTTCATAGCAGCAATATGTTTCTTGAAGTAGTCGATGCGGTAATCATCTTCAATACTACCATCTTCTTTCACAACATCTACTGCACCAAAACCATTTTCAACAATAAATAATGGTACTTGATAACGATCATACAAGTTACATAAAGAAATTCTAAGTCCTAATGGATCAACTGCCCAGCCCCATTCAGATTCAGCTAAATAAGGATTTTTCACTGCTGGCTGCTGGTTACCGCCAACATACTTCACATTTTCTGGATTAGCAGAAGAGGCCGTTGACATGTAGTAACTAAAGCCAATATAGTCCACGGTGCCTTCTTTAATCAGCTCATCATCACCAGCCTCTTTTTTGATGGTGATATTTTCCCGCTCAAACCATTTTAATTTGTGAGCAGGATAAGTCCCCTTCACTTGAACATCAATGAAAAATTCTTGACCACGATTAAATTCTAAAGCTGCCATCACATCTTCAGGATTACTTGTCATCGGATAGCTTGGAATATAAGCCACCATCATGCCGATTTTAAAAGCTGGATTAATTTTGTGACCCAATATTACTGCCTTAGCACTAGCTACAAACAAATGATGAATAGCTTGATAGCGATGCTGATTGTCATTTTGATGAATACCAATTTGGGTCCAGCTTCTCAAAAAGTTAATTTCATTAAATGTCATCCAATATTTCACTTTATCTTTGTATCGTTTAAAGACTGTTTCACAAAAGAAGACAAAGTAATCAACTGTTTTACGATTATTCCAGCCATCCAATTTATCCGCTAAATACATTGGAATATCAAAATGATTAATGGTGACAACCGGTTCAATACCATATTTTAATAACTCATCAAAAACTGCATCATAAAAAGCTAAACCTTCTTCATTGATTTCATCAGTTCCTTTCGGGCAAATACGCGCCCAAGACAATGATAGTCGGAAACACTTAAAACCCATCTCTGCAAATAAGGCAATATCTTCTTTATAATGATGATAAAAGTCAGTTGCAACGTGGCTAGGATAGTATTTATCTGGGTCAATATACCCTGTCGCGCCTTTTGGTAGACCTTCTTCTCTTGTTACCTCATGAATTTTTCCATCTTCTGTTTTAAAGGTAATCATACGGGGATTATCTTTACTGCCACCTGTGATAGCATCTAAAGTCGCTAGGCCCTTTCCACCAGATAAATAGCCGCCTTCATATTGATTGGCTGCCGTTGCGCCACCCCACAAAAAATCTTTACTAAATGCCATATATTTTCCTCCTGCAACTTTTTTAAAGCCAGCCCAAGTGAGCTGGCTTTTCATTTATTTTGTAAAAGTAGTAGCAAAATTTGCTTGTTTATTCTGCACTTAAATCTTCGCCATTTGTCGCAATCACTTGTTTATACCAGTCAAATGATTTTTTCTTAGTCCGAGCTAAAGTGCCATTGCCTTCATTATCCCGATCAACATAGATAAAGCCGTAACGTTTTTTCATTTCACCGGTTCCAGCAGAAACCAAATCGATACAACCCCAAGTGGTGTAACCTAACAAGTCAACACCGTCTAATTCCACAGCATCTTTCATAGCCGCAATATGAGCAGATAAATACTCAATTCGATAATCGTCCACAACATAACCATCTGAATCTGGAGTATCCACTGCTCCTAAGCCATTTTCTACGATGAATAATGGTTTTTGATAGCGATCATAAATATCATTTAATGTGATCCGTAAACCTAGTGGATCAATTTGCCAACCCCATTCGCTAGCTTTCAAATATGGATTTTTAACTGAAGCAAAGATATTGCCAGCTGTTTGTTCCAATAATTCTGGGTCAGTTGTTGCAACGCGTGAGGAGTAGTAAGAAAATGAAATAAAGTCGACAGTATTTTCTTTTAATAGTTCCAAATCACCATCTTCCATTTTCAGTTCAATACCTTTGCGTTCTAGATCTTTTAGCGCATACGCAGGATATTCACCGCGAGACTGAACATCAATAAAGAAGTAGTTTTCGCGATCGTCATTTCGAGATGCAAAAACATCTTCTGGTTTACATGAATAAGGGTAGTAGGCTCCAGCGGCTAACATACAGCCTACTTTATTTTCAGGGTCCACTTCATGGGCGATCTTGGTAGCAATAGCAGAAGCGATTAATTCGTGGTGCGCCGCTTGATACTTCACTTGTTCTTTGTTTTCTCCTGGTTCAAAGCAAAGACCCGCCCCCATAAACGGTGCATGTAAAATCATATTAATTTCATTAAAAGTCAACCAATATTTTACTAAACCTTTATAGCGATTAAAAATCACGCGACATAAATTTTCGTAAAAATCAACGAGCTTGCGACTACGCCAAGCACCGTATTCTTTAATCAAATGCATGGGACAATCAAAATGAGTAATTGTAACTAAAGGCTCAATCCCATATTTTTTGCACTCTTTAAAAATATCTTCGTAAAATTTCAAACCTTCTTCATTAGGTTCTTTTTCATCACCATTTGGAAAAATACGACTCCAGGCAATGGATAAGCGATATGTTTTAAAGCCCATTTCCGCAAATAACGCGATATCATCTTGCCAACGGTGATACATGTCAATTGCTTCTTTGGCCGGATAAAAATGCTCCTCATCAAAATCAAACATTTTCATTTCGCCGGTAATAACAGGAAAGCGATCTGGGCCAATTGGCACCACATCTACGTTGGCTAAACCACGCCCACCTTCGTTATAACCGCCTTCACATTGATTGGCTGCTGTTGCGCCGCCCCATAAAAAGTCTTTTCTAAATCCCATTGTAAAGCCTCCAATTTTTCTTAATTTCTCAAATTCAAGTCATTATTATGCCAAGTTCATTACACTATTTTCTTAGAAAATGTCTATTTATCGCTTTATACGTTTACTAAATCTAACGATCGAACAACTTCATCTTGCACTTCAACGCCTTCTTTTTCCAAACGTTCAATTGTTTCTTTGAAATTTGGTAAGTACTCTTTGTGGGCAATGAATAACTCATCCATCACGCGTTTCGCTGTTTTTCCTGAAGTCACTAATGGATTTAATGTGAAAGCTTGTAACGCTGTCCCGTAATCTCCTGTTACCGCAGCTTCAATAGTCAATAATTCCATTGCTTTCATTACTTGTAACCAGCCTTTTTCTGCAGTTGGCAATTCACCAAAGGCTACATTCCGAGCTCCTTGTGCCCCTACGTAAGCAGTTACTTCAACAACGCAATCTGCTGGTAAATCCGGTACAGCACCATTATTTTTAGTTGACACGACAATTTGTGTTTCTTTATTCGCATAAATCGAGGCAATTGTTTCACAAGCAGCATCAGAATAATAAGCACCACCACGTTGTTGCAATTGTTCTGGTTTATGATCTAAGTTTTCATCTTTGTAAAGTTCAAATAATTCATGTTCCGTGCGTTTCACCTGCTGTGCTCTCGTTCCGATTGTGCGATATTCCTCTAACGCATGTTCTAACATCTCTTCTTCTTGATAATAATAACGATGATACGCACATGGAATCATTTTCATTTGCTCTAATAAATCCCGTTCAAAGGGAATGTCATAAATATTTTTTGGTAAACCATTATCTTCTTCATACATTTTATCAATCAGTTCCATCGTTACATCCTGACCATTATTAGCGGCAACTTTATGCCAGTGGAAGTGATTTAAACCGGCAAATTTGTAAATTAATTCATCCGTTTGTTTGCCAATCAAACCTGGTTCAAGCATGGTTGCCATTACGGGTACATTACAAAGACCAATTACTTTATCCCATTTGCCATAGCGCACGACTGCTTCAGTTACCATGCCACTTGGATTTGCAAAATTGACTAACCAAGCATTTGGACACAGGCGTTTCATGTCTTCAACGATATCTAAAATAACCGGAACTGTCCGAAAAGCTTTGAACATACCACCAGCGCCATTTGTTTCTTGCCCTAACATACCGTAATACGCTGGAATGCGCTCATCTTTAACACGAGCATCTAATAGACCGACACGAAATTGCGTTGTAACAAAGTCTGCATCTTTTAATGCCTCTTTGCGATCTAAGGTTAAATGGATTTTCACATCATATGGTGAAGCATCCCACATTCGTTGTGCCATCGCCCCTACAATTTCTAATTTTTCTTTTCCGGCTTCGATATCCACTAACCAAATTTCAGAAATTGGTAGTTCATCATACCGTTTAATAAAGCCTTCCATTAATTCTGGTGTATAACTACTTCCGCCACCAATTGTCGCAATTTTTACGCCTTTTTTCATACCGACAGCTCCTTTGTTTACTTGATAATTTAATTATTGATGAGTTTTAGTCTAAAAACAATAGAATAACAACGAATTGCTAAAACGTTTACAAATTAAAGAAAATTCATTTTATTTTTTGTAAATAAAATTTACAAATACGATATAATAATTGTAAATAAAGTTAAAAGAGGTTATTTATGCTGATTCAAGAAAAAATTCGCCAAACAAGTTTTTCTGATGCTGAACAAAATGTTGTCGCCTTCATTTTAAAGCGGCCCCAAAGTTTGAACTTAACCATTAAAGAAGTGGCAGAAGCGACTTTTGTTCATCCTTCCACCTTAATTCGCATTGCCAAAAAACTGGATTTTAAGGGTTGGGTCGAATTTAAAAATGCGTTTTTAAAAGAGCAAGACTATTTAACCCATCACTTTCAAACAGTCGATGCTAATCTTCCTTTCACGCCAAATGACGGTTTATTGCGCATCGCCAGTAAATTGGCTCAATTAGAACAAACGACCATTAGCGATACATTATCTTTAATACAACACGACACCTTAAAAATGGCAAAAGATCTTTTACTAAAGGCGCGTATCACAAGAATTTTTGGTAACAACGCCAACACATTAATCGCTCAAGACTTTGCTGTGAAAATGAATCGCATTGGAAAAATCGTTACTACCAGTCAAATCCAAGGGGAAACGGCTTATGAGGCCTATAATTTAACAAAAAATGATACGGCAATCTTAATTTCTTATACTGGCGAAAATAGCACTATCTTACAAACTGCTAAAATTTTAGCTGCACAAGAAGTACCTTTTATTGCAATTACCAGTATTGGCGATAATTCTTTAATGGAAAGAGCAACTTGCACCTTACAAATGACAACAAGAGAACGCCTCTATTCAAAGATTGGTAATTTCACAACTAATCTATCAATCACGTATTTACTCGATGTCTTATACAGTGTTGTTTTTGCTGAAAATTACCAGCAAGAATTAGAACATCTAATTAAAATCGGGCAACAAATTGATCATCGTAAGATTAGTTCCACCATTATGTCCGAAAAAAATCAAGTTCCGGTTCAAATCCACGATTCCTTTACCCCAAACTAATGACTCAAATAAGTTTCAGGTGAAAAAGGCGAGCTGACGAAATAGTCAGCTCGTCTTATTTTCTTATGCTAAAGCTGTGATTAATTCATCACTACCACTGGCAACATTTGGTTTATCACTTTCTAAAATATCCAAATAGTCTGCTGAATTGGTTACGATGACTGGTGTTTCAACACTGTAACCTGCAGCTTGGATTGCTTTAATATCAAAGCTCATTAATTTTTGACCGCGTTTTACTTTATCCCCTTGCTTAACATGGGGTGTGAAGAATTTACCGTCTAGTTGTACAGTGTCAATTCCAATGTGAATTAATAATTCTAAACCATTATCAGAAACCAAGCCAATTGCATGTTTTGTCGGAAACAGTGTCATTACTGTACCGTCAAATGGTGCGACAACTTCACCACTTTCTGGTTGGATCAATACACCTTTACCTAAAATACCTTGAGCAAATGCTTCATCTTTTGATGTGCTTAGTGGCATGATGGCACCGTTAATTGGCGCTGTAACAATTTCTTTTCTAACTTCCATTGCGGCTTGTCCTTCTTCAACTTCGACTGTTTCATCTTTCCAGAAGAAGAAAGTTAGTGAGAAGCTGACACCGCAGGCTACTAAGACTGCAATTACTGCTGGGATAACAGTAGACGCATTACCTTCTGGGGTAATGAAGTTAAAGAAACCAAAGATTCCTAAACCACCCATTGTGTAAGAAGTGACATCATTTAACATTAAAATCAATCCGCCGATTGCTCCACCAATCATAGAGAAAATAAACGGCGTCTTTTTCGGTAATGTAATCCCGTAAATAGCTGGTTCTGTTACCCCAAAAATACCTGAGATGATTGCTGGTGGACATAGTGCTTTTAATTTTTTGTCGCGAAGTTTGAAGAACATTGCTAAGACAACTGCTGTTTGTGAGAAGCTAGCAGCAAATGAACCTGTTAACACTTGTGAGAAACCTTCTTGTGTTACTTGCATAATTGCCAATGGTACAACTGACCAGTGTAATCCAAAGATTACCAACACTTGCCAGAAGAAACCTAAAATTGCACCATATAAAGCTGGTGAGAATGTCATTAACGCTTGGAAACCAGCACTTAATAAATCAGTTAGCATGCTAATGATTGGGCCAATAACTAAAAAGCCAACTGGCAATGAAATTAATAGTACAAAAAATGGTACTAAGAATGTTTGAACAACAGAAGGAATGACACGTTTCATCAATTTTTGTACTTGTGCAGCAAAGGCGATGATGAAAATTACCGGTACAACACTACTTGTATAATTTGCCCCTACCCAAGGAATACCTAAGAAAGTAGTAAATGCTGGTAAACCAAAGATACTATAAGGAGCAGCAGCGCCTTCTTCGACCAAGGCTTGTAATGCAGATCCTTGAATCGTTGGATAAACTAACGCAGCACCAATTGTAATCCCGATCATTGGATTTAAATTGAATTTTTTTGAAGCTGTATAACCTAAGATAACTGGCATAAAGTAAAAAATCGAATCCCCAATTGCATTTAGCATCATATAAGTGCCTGATTGCGCCGTGTAGGTAAACCAGCCTAACGTTCCTAAGAAAACTAGTAATGCATTTAGCCCTTTAATCATACCGGCTGCAGCTAATGCGCCTAAGAATGGTTGGAAACAACCACTTAAGATATCAATTAAGCGGTTAAAGATATTGCCGTCACCGCTTGCTTCTTCTGTCTCACCTGAAATTCCCGCTACTTCTAAAACGTCTGCATAGACATCTGGAACATGATTTCCGATTACAACTTGATATTGACCGCCACTTTTCATTACAGTTACGACGCCGTCCATATTTTTTAGGATATCATCGTTTGCTTTGCCTTCATCTTTTAACTTGAAGCGCAACCGCGTAATACAATGTGTCAAACTATTGATATTTTCTTTTCCGCCTACATTTTCAACAATTTTTTCGGCTAAATCGTGATATTTACCCACACTAATTCCTCCAGTTATTTTTATTTTTTGGTGGCTGTGCCACCTTCATCTTGACCCAATTTTTGTACTAGTCGTGCCACGTGAATGGTCAAATATAATTTCTCATCATTTGACATGAGGTAGTTATATTTTTTTGTAACGTATTCATTAACTTTTTCTACACAGTTATAGGCGTTGTGATATTTTTTTTGAATAATCAAAAGCAACTCTTCGTCTGTTTCACCTTCATTTTGACGATGGTTCATAATTCGGGATGCAAAAAAACGTAAATGGGTAGTGAAACGATAATAATAAACAGATTCTTCATCAAATTGAACTTTAAAATAATAGCTGACAATCCGAATAATTTCTTGCATCAATTCGGTCATTTCATAAACATTATCATTATCAATTTCAGTTTGGGCATTAACGAGATGTAAGGCAATAAATCCAGCCTCATCAACGCCCAAATCAACTTTAAAACGTTTTTGAATCATCGCTACAGCATCTTTACCAATGCTATATTCTGCCGTAAAAAAGCGTTTGATATCCCAAAGTAATAAATTGGGTACTCGTATTTTCTTTTTTACCCGCTCGACAGCAGTATGCAAGTGATCTGTTAAAGAGATATATATGGAATCATTTAATGGTGCATTCAATTTTTCTTTACCACAATCAATTATTTCTGTTGCCAGTTCTAAATAACCAATTGGTACATCTTCTAATAGTTCTTGTAACTTGGCATTTAAATCTGTATTAGACAGTCGGTAAGTTTTATCCACTTGTCCTTCAACTACTTCATCACCAATCTTTTTTTGAAATGCTATCCCCTTTCCCATCACGACAAGCTCGTTATTTCGCTTGTCAGTCGTAATAATTACGTTGTTATTTAAGATTTTTTTGATTTGCATCAGTGTCGGCCTCCACGTCACGCTTTAACTAATCTAAAATTAATCTTCGACTCATTTAGATTATAATTTGATGATACTAATAAGCGTTATCTTTGTCAACGCTTACATAAACTTTTTTGTTTCTTAATTCTATTTTTATTCCTCCCTTCAAAAAATGGACAAACAAAAAACCTAATGAGCGCGCACAAAATAAAGGCATCATCTCATTAGGTTTAGCTTGTATTTAAACAATCACTATCCATTTGTTTGGTCTATTTAATTTAAAGTTATTGTAACAGACGTTAGAAAGCGCTGTCAATGGCTATTGCAAATTTTATTCATTTTAATTCAAAAAAATAGAAAATGGCAGGAATTTCTTTATCACCGGAAATCCTGCCATTTTATTTTTAATTAAACTTCACTACTTTGCAATTTATACATTGCAGCATATAATCCATCTTCTGCCAACAAGGTAGCATGATTTCCAGTTTCAACAATTTCACCTTTGTCTAATACTAAAATTAAATCAGCATCTTTAATCGTAGAGAGGCGGTGCGCAATGGCAATGGTCGTTCTACCTTTACGCATTTTGGCCAAACTAGCTTGAATCAAACTTTCTGTCTCAGTATCAATGTTTGCAGTTGCCTCGTCCAATACTAAGATTTTAGGATTTGTAACCATCGTCCGGGCAAAAGATAAAAGTTGGCGCTGGCCACTCGAATAACTCGCTCCTCTTTCAATTACTTTAGCGTGATAGTTTCCCGGCAGTTGATTAATGAATTTATCTGCTTGGACAAATTCTGCCGCTGCTTTAATTTCAGCGTCACTGATATTTGTATTTAACAAACGAATATTTGTGGCAATATCACCATAAAACATGAAGGCGTCTTGTAAAACTAGACCCATTTTTTCTCGTAGTTCACTCATAGGGTAGTCTTTAATATTTTTATCATCGATCAAAACTTCCCCCGCGTGAAATTCATAAAAACGCATGAGAACATTAATGATCGAACTTTTCCCACTACCAGTATGCCCTACGAGTGCAATTGTTTGACCGGGATTAGCAACAAAGGAAATATCTTTTAACACATCATGCTTACCATCATAAGAAAAGCTAACATGACGAAATTCAATTTTCCCAGCGCCAATTTTAGCATTGGCCTTAGGGTTTTGAGCTGGCGTTGCTTCTGTTGTGTCCATGATCTTCAAAATACGGCTAGCCGCTACAATTCCGTCGGTGAAAACACTCAAAAAGTCCATCATTTGCGTCATAGGGTTAAAAAATCCCTGCACATACGTGGTAAAAGCGTATATCATCCCCACCTCCACTGGAGAATCAAGCGCATCAAAGCCAAATAAAGATAAAGATAACGCAATTGCTAAAGCATATAACAAATTAATAATTGGTGCTAAAAGCAGTGAATTTGTTTTAATCATGGCAAAGCGTGTTTTTAAATAGTCATCATTGATTGTTTCAAATTCATTTTTCAATCGCGCTTCTTGACGAAATTGTTGGATAATTTGCATTCCTGAAATAGATTCATTTAGCTTGGTATTTAATTGACTTAATTTTTCCCGCATTTGTCGATAAATTTTTGAACTGAATTTTTGATAATACCAAATGACGATTACTAAAATTGGTAAAAAGATTAAATTAATCAAAGCAATTTTTCGATTGATTGAAAACATCGCCACAAAAGATGAAATTATCGCAAAAATACCGGTAAGCACCATCAAAAAAACATACCAAAATTCAAACAATGTCTCCGTGTCATTGGTCACCCGAGAAACGATAGAACCAGCTGGTGTTTGATCAAAATAGCGCATTCCTAGCGTATGCAATTTTTCAAAAAGTTTTACACGGATATACTGAAATGTTTTCAGTGATGCCATGGAGTATAAAAACCATTGGAAAAACCAAATTATCGCTTTTAACAGGACACCAAAAAAATACAGAGCAGCAAAAAAATAAATAATTTTTTGTGTAGCAGTTTTAGTGGTTAAGTAATCATCCATATAGGTTTGAATAATACGTGGTAGTAAAATATTGACAACTGCTAAGGCCAAGGCAAAAACGATCGCTACAATAAATGTTTTAGCAAAAGGCTTCGCAAATTTAAACATTCGTTTTACAATTTGTTTTTGCTCTTTAAATGAAAGTGATTTGGACCATGCAGATTCTTCCATTAAATATCCCCCCTAGTAATCTTGGCTTCAAGTTGCTGTTTGGCCCACATCTTAGCATACCAACCACCTAAAGCTAGTAATTCTTGATGCGTTCCCCGTTCTATTATTTGCCCTTCTTCAATTACAATGATTTCTTTAGCATGCATAACACTACTCAAACGATGGGCAGCAATAATGGTCGTTTTATTTTGCCGTGCGGCTTTTAAGTTGCTTAAAATCGCTTCTTCTGTTTTCGCATCAACCGCAGAAAGTGCATCATCTAAAATTAAAATTTCTGGTTTGGCAATTAACGCACGCGCGATGGATAATCGTTGTTTTTGCCCGCCGGACAACGAAACACCTCGTTCTCCTACTAAGGTATCATAACCTGCTGGCATTTCCTCAATATCCGTGGCAATGTCGGCCAATTGCGCTGCCTGCTCAACTTCACTTTGTGGCAGGGTTGGGTCGATAAAACGGATATTGTCGCGAATCGTAGTCGAAAACAAAAAATGATCTTGTGGAACGTAGCCTAACGAGCCCAGTAAAGCATCTAAGGTGTAGTCTTTAATATTACGGCTATCAAATGTAATTTGGCCTGCGTAATCATCAAATTCCCGCAGTAATAATTTCATAATCGTGGTCTTGCCACTACCGGTTTTCCCTACAATGCCTAATGTTTCACCTTCATTTACGACAAACTGCAAATTCTTTAGTGTTTCTTCTTTGCTATCGGGATAATAAAAACTGCGAATTGAAAATTCCAAAGTTCCTTTTGGCGCCTCATGAATTGCATTTTCTTTTTCAATAATATGTGTCTTGTTGCTTAATAACTCCGCTACCCGATCGTAACTGGCGTTGCCTCTTTCTAAAACATTAAAGAGTCGACCAATCGCAAACATCGGCCAAACTAACATCCCGATATAGCTTATAAATGATACCAATTGTCCAATTGTAATCGTATCATTCAAAATAAAATTCCCACCTATGATAATTGTTACAACGTAAGAAAGCCCAATAATTAATGTGATAAAAGGATCAAATAAGGCGTCTAAAAAATTGACTCGTTTATTTTTGACGATTGCATCATCAATCTTCCTTGAAAAATCAACAATATCTTCTTGCTCTTGACCAAAAGTTTTTAAAACCTTCATCCCAGTAATGCTTTCTTGTGCCTTATCGTTAATATTTGAAAAAGCCTCCTGTGCATCCCGAAAAGCATCATGGAGTTTTGTGCCTAGTACACGTGAGGTCACTGCTAACAAGGGTAATGGTAATAATGCAATCAGCGTTAGCCGCCAATCGATAAATAAAATCATGGCAATAATAGTTATTCCACCGGTGATAAATGAGTCAGCAAAGGTTAATATTCCTGCGCCAGCAACATTTTGAATGGCGTTTAAATCATTGGTTGCATGGGCCATTAGATCTCCTGTACGGTGTTTCTGATAAAAGATTTGATCCATCTTCGTAAAATGATCAAAAAGCTGGCGTCTAAGATCTTTTTCCAAGCGAGCAGCACTGCCCCAGATATTAGTGCGCCAAATATAGCGAAAAATATATTGTGCGACAGCAGCTAAAACTAATACTACAACCCAACCTAAAATAATCTTTAAGTGAATATTATCTTCAGCAATTTCATCAATAATAATTCCAATTACTTTTGGGGGTATTAATTGAAAAATGGCCACTAAAATTAAAGATGTTACACCGATAATGTAGTGCCTTTTTTCCTGTTTAAAAAACCAACCTAACTTTTTAAAAATTGACATAAGTACCTCCTTTTAAATTCCTGCTATCTTTAACTATTACAAGAATAATTTGAAAATTCTGTTTAAATTTTTTTGTACCTTTGAATAAAGGGCACAAAAAAGACGGACTGAAAAATTCAGCCCGTCACGACAGAAAACCAAAAGATTATTTTTTCCCTTGGTTTTTCATTTGCTGCATCATTTGACGAATTTTTTTCTCTGATGGTTTTTGGCCCATCGACATCATCATTGAACGTAACATTTCCTCGTTAACGGGAGGATTTTTTTCCAAATAGTCTTTCATATATTTACGGGCTAAGAAAAAGCCACCGACTGCACCTAGTAAAGCCGCAATAATTGCAATAAGTACTACGATTGATGTTGACATGAAAATCTCTCCTTTCTTCTATAGTCTCACTGTGTCATTTTACTAGAAAAGCAAGCAAATGAAAAGAGCTTTTCGCAAGGCAAAACAAAGTAAGCGTTTTCAAATTATAAAAAACATGCTATGCTAAATTTATAAATTTTTTTGAGGTGAGTGCAATGGAAGAAAAAACTTTAATTATTATTAAACCAGATGGCGTCAAACGTCATTTAGTCGGTCGTATTATCAGTCGCTTTGAAGAACGCATGCTGACAATTGAAGCAATGCGCTACGGTCTGTTAACTAAAGAAACCGCCAAAGCCCACTATGCTCATCTTGCTGATAAGCCTTTTTTTCAAGATATTATTGACTACATGACATCAGGTCCTGTTGTTTTTATCGTTTTAAAAGGTGAAAATGCAATTGAAATGGTGCGTAAAATGATTGGATCGACTAATGCCTTAGAAGCTGCACCTGGCACAATTCGTGGCGATTTTGCCACCAATAAGTCGCAAAATGTTATTCACGCTTCTGACTGCGCTGCTGCAGCAGACGTGGAAATAAAACGCTTCTTTAGCAAAGCGCAGTTGGCGACAGCCAAACATTCGTCTTAAAAAAGACTTCACAAACTAGCTTTTAGTCACTAAGAACTAGTTTGTGAAGTTTTGAAAATTTTATACTTTCCTTATAATCTACAAAAAAGTCAAATACCGCCCCACGATTAGTTGTGGCGGTATTTGACTTTTTTATTTTAGAAATTTAAATTTATTGCGCCATAATTTTTTCTAATAAATCTGGATCAAAAACGCCGCTACGCAACATGGCAATTTCAAATTTATAAGGAGGCTTTTTATTTTTTTTATCTTCTCCAACATATGGCGTTTCAAGGATTTTAGGCAATGTTGCTAATTTTTCGTGATTGGCAATATAATGTAGTGCATTAAACCCAATTGTTCCAAAACCTAAATTGGCATGCCGGTCTTTTTTTGCACCGCGTATATTTTTAGAGTCGTTTAAATGAACGACTTTTAAACGTTCTAACCCGATCACGCGGTCAAATTCCGCTAACACGCCATCGAAATCGTCTTTCACATTATAACCAGCATCGTTAGTGTGACACGTGTCAAAGGTAACGGACAGTTTATCATTTAGCGTGACGCCGTCAATGATTGCTGCTAATTCTTCAAAACTACGGCCGATTTCTGTGCCTTTTCCTGCCATCGTTTCTAACGCAATTTGAGGAATTTGGTCTTTTGTTAAAACTTCATTTAATCCTTTAACAATTTGTTCAATCCCCGCTTGTGGCCCTGCGCCAACGTGGGCACCAGGATGTAAGGTAATTTGTTTGGCACCAAGTTCTTGAGCGCGCATAATTTCTGAACGTAAAAATTCAATGGCAAATCCAAAATTCTGAGGCTTAATTGTATTCCCTAAGTTGACGATATAAGGTGCATGAACGACAAATTCGTGCATCTCGTTTTCTACCATCATTTTTTTACCCGCGGCAATACTAGCTTGGTCCATCTCACTACGACGTGTATTTTGGGGAGCGCCAGTATAAAGCATAAACGTATTCGCTTCATAACTTAATGCTTCTTCAACCGAAGAAGCTAAGGCCTGACTAGCTTTAAAGGAAACATGAGAACCGATTAACATATCTTCACTTCTTTCATAACTATTTTTTATTATTGTAAGCAAGCTTTTAGCAAAAAGAAATCTTTACGCTCAATTTTAGCGATAAATAAAAATCAAAGCCGTCATAAGTGGTAAACTAATTAAAAAACTAAGCGAAGAACAAAAGCCCACACTTTCTTCATCACTTCCAGATAATACGGCATTCATGACATTAAAAATTGGAATGGGCGTAACTGCTAAAATGCTCAATACTAACTTCATTAATTGATTTATTGGTGTAAAATAGACAATTACAACTAAAATAAGACCGATTGTATATCTTAAAAGAAGTGTTTTTAAAACTAATAACCAAGCATAGTGAGGCAGCTTAAACTCCAAATACAGCCCAATCATGAACATTGATAAAAAAGTATTGGCGCTAGCGATAGGTGCTACCACTGTTATCAGCATTTCAGGGATTGCAATACTGGCTGTCCGTAACAAAAGCAGCACAAGGTAACACATAAAAGGGACACTGCGCCCTAGTTTTTGCAGGAATGCTTTTAAATTAAAGACATAATTTTCCCCAGTCAACGCCTCAACTACTAAACCTGTTCCCCCTGCTAACATTATCGAGTTGCCAATATCAAAAAGTGAAATCAAGGGAATGGCTTGCGGGATAAAGCTTTGCGCAAAAGGTAAAGTGAAATTACCAATGTTAAAACCAGATCCCATGTAAAGGGTAAAGGAAAGTTCTCTTTGGCTTTGTCGTCCTTTAAAAAGGCGTAAAAAAAGCAATTGAACTAATGTAAAGAAAACTGCAATTGCGATTAATGCTGTGATGTTAAAAGAAACATTCAGTTGCGCTAAGTTCACCACAATCGCCGCCGGGAGCGTTAAATTTAAAATGATCTGTGAAAGACGATTGCCATCGGCTTTACTAAAAATCCCGAAGCGTTTAAACAGATACCCTAAAAAAATAATAAATAATAAACTAAACGCACTGATTAAAATCTCTTTCATTTCTATTTCTCCTTAAAAATTCAATTCTTTATTTGGATTTTGCACTGTTTTCCCTATTAATTATTTTAACATTTTTCTTTTTCAACTCTTTTAACAAGTCCAAAACTGCTGCAAAAAAGTATTTTACCCCCATTTCAATCCTTAAAAGTTTGGTTTTTTCTTAGTATTTCCCCACCATAATAGTAGAAATCTATCTATTTAAGAACTTTTTTGCTATAATGACACGGTAAATTTAAAACTGAGGTGAAAGTCATTGCCTAAAAAGCAAAAACATCATGATGAGCCTTTTTCTGATCGAAAAAAGGGTTGGTTTTACTTTAATATTTCATTACGGGTCTTACATTCCTTAATTTTAGTTGGAATTTCGTGTCTGATTATTGGTGGTGCATTAGCGCTAGGGATTGGTGCCGGTTATTTCGCTTACTTAGTCGAAGACACACCTGCTCCTAATAAAACCACAATGCAAAAAGAACTGGGAGATGTTTCGCAAACTTCCAAATTAACATACGCCGATAACAGTTCGATCGCTACTATCCGTTCTGATTTATTTCGAACATCAGTAAAGTCAGATCAAGTTTCTGACCTACTAAAAAAAGCTATTATTGCCACCGAAGATGAATATTTTTATGAACATAATGGCGTTGTACCAAAAGCTGTTGTCCGTGCGCTGTTATCAGAAGCAACTGGTTTTGGCGGTGGGGGTGGTTCTACTTTAACCCAACAATTAGTCAAGCAGCAGGTTTTAACTAGCGAAACCACCTTCAAGCGCAAAGCCAATGAAATTCTTTTGGCCATGGAAGTTGAGAAGTTCTTTAGTAAAGACGAAATTGTGACAATGTATTTGAATGTCTCTCCTTTTGGGCGAAATAATAAGGGGCAAAATATCGCGGGTGTTCAAGAAGCAGCAAAAGGTATTTTTGGCAAAGATGCCAAAGACGTCAACTTACCGCAAGCAGCTTTTATTGCGGGTCTACCGCAAAGTCCTATCGTTTACAGTCCCTTTGATAATACTGGCAAATTAAAAGAAAACGTCACTGCCGGCCTAGAACGAAAAGATTTTGTTCTATTTAGTATGTATCGCAACCACGACATTAGTAAAAAAGAATACGAAGCAGCGAAAAAGTATGATTTGAAAAAAGATTTCTTAAAACAACAAACGCAAAATAATGACGACCACGGTTTCTTATATTATACCGTTATGAACGAAGCTAAAAGTATCGTCGCACAAAAGTTAGCCAAAGATGACGGCGTTTCAACACAAGATTACGAAAAGAAAAAAACAAAAGAAGCTTATCTTGAAAAAGCACAAAATGAGTTAGTTAATGGTGGTTACACGGTTAAATCAACTATTGATAAAAAGATTTATGACGCCATGCAAAAAGGTGTCGCAGAATACGGCTACATGTTAGATAATTACAGTGGTGATAAAATCGAAGTCGGAAATGTCATGATGGATAATGCCACCGGCAAAATCTTAGGTTTTATCGGAAGTCGCGATTTCAGCGATAACCAAAACAATCACGCCTTTGATACTTCACGGGCTGCCGGTTCAACGATTAAACCGATTTTAGTATATGGCCCAGCCATTGACCAAGGTCTAATTGGCAGCCAAAGTCGCATCTCAGATTATCCAGCGAAATGGAAAGCTGGCGAAGATGCCGGTAAAGAAATCGTCAATGCAACCAATAAAGGATCCAAAACTTTCCAAACCGTTGAAGATGCATTAGCTGAATCAACCAACATTACAGCCTACCATGTGTATCAAGAATTACAAGAAAAAAAATCTGCGGATTTCGTCTATGACAATTATTTGGCTAAAATGAATTTCCCAGCCAACAATTCTTGGAATGTTGAATCTGCTCCGCTTGGACCAATGGATGTGACAACGGTTCAACAAACAAATGGTTTCCAAGCTTTAGCTAACGGCGGCGTCTACCAACAAGGTTACTTGATTGAATCGATTACTGACAGCCAAGGTAAAGCTATTTATCAACATGAAAACAAACCCGTTCGCGTCTTTTCTAAGGCAACAGCTTCCATCATGAACAATTTGATGCGTAATGTCTTAAGCCAAGGAATCACTACCCCGTTTAAATCGACGATTAGTAATTTGAACTGGTACCTAGGTCAAGCAGACTGGGTTGGTAAGACTGGGTCTTCTGATTATTACCGTGATTCATGGTTAATTGTCTCGACACCAAAAGTTACGATTGGTAGCTGGTCTGGGATGGATAGTCAAAAAGAAAAAAATGATGATGGCGCCGGCAGTAGAACCGGAAATTACATGGCATATTTGATTAATCGAATTTATATGGCTAATCCTGATATTTTTGGCACAGATCAAAAATTCAAATTAGATGGTTCGGTAAAACAAGAAACAGTTGCCAAAGCTACCGGTGAATTACCAGGAAGCATCAGCTACAACGGAGCTACAATGCAAGTTCCAAACGATACCACAACTTCTCTGTGGGCAAAAAATGGACCAGGTGAAAGTAATTACCGCTTTGGTATTGGTGGCACAGATGCTAATTACGCTGATTATTGGAATAAAATTTATGCAAAACCAAAGACCAATAATAATCAACAAAAAAACAACACGACAACTAACGGAAACAGTACCAATAATAATTCAAATAGCAACAGCAATACAAATAATAACAATAATTCAACAAGCAACAATGGTAGTACTACAAATAACAATGCAAATAGCAACGGGACTACCAACAATAATACAGGACAATAATAAAAGCAGGCGAAAATTCGCCTGCTTTTTTATCTTCTATTATTAATACCGATCAGCAAAACACATGCTAAAAAACAAATAAGCCAAATGCTTTACGAAATTTTTTCTTTTTCTTTATCCCAATTATTAAAATAAGCGTCCATAAAATAGCACGGACGCTTATTTAGCTTATTCGATTATTTTGTTGAGCCTTTTTCATCAATACCATAAGGTAAGATAATTGTCTTTTCTTCGACATCTTCTTTATTCATCATTTTGGTCAACAAACGCATTGAAACTGCCCCGATATCATACAACGGTTGGGTAATACTAGATAGACGTGGACGGGCAACGTCTGTTAGTAATGAATTATTACTTGTCAGAATTTCAAAATCCTCTGGTACATTAACACCTTCATCAACTAAACCATCTAAAATACCAATTGCCAGTTCATCATCTGTAACAAAAGCTGCTGTAGCACCACTGTTTTTAAGACGTGAAACTAAAGAAATACCATCTTTAAAGTTGTATTTTGCTTCAAAAATTAACCCTTCATTGTAGGTTAAATTATTTTCTTTTAGTGCTTCTTTATAACCTTGTAAACGGTTTTGACCATTAATTGGATCAATCAATGCACCACTGACAAAAGCAATTTTTTCATTGCCGTTTTTTGCTAATAAATTAACAGCGTCTTTTGTTGCATTTGTATAATCAATGTTTACACTACCTACTTGTTCATCTGGGTCAATTGAGCCTGCTAACACAACGGGTGTCTTAGAACGGGAAAATTCACCACGAATTTCATCGGTAATACGGTGTCCCATAAAAATAACGCCATCTACTTGTTTAGCTAATAAATTGTTTAAAACGTTCACTTCTTTTTGTGTATCACCATCTGAGTTAGCTAAAATAATATTGTATTTGTACATTGTCGCTACATCATCAATCCCGCGAGCTAATGAAGCAAAATACATGTTGCTAACATCAGGAATGATAACCCCTACCGTTGTCGTTTTTTTACTTGCTAAGCCACGGGCAACTGCGTTAGGCCGATAGTCTAGGCGATCGATAACCTCTAAGACTTTTTTGCGAGTAGCAGGCTTCACATTGGGATTGCCATTGACAACACGCGAAACAGTAGCCATTGAAACATTGGCTTCACGGGCAACGTCATAAATTGTAATTGTTTGTTTGTCCATTTCATATCTCCTTATTTGATAGCGTGATTTGTATTTTCTGAAAATACCATTTACATTTCTTTGTTAGAATAGCATGGAAAGAATCAGAATGCAACCGTTTTACTTTCCTTTCCTGAAAATTTTTATCATTTTTCAAAAATTCTTTTTTGAAAGAAGTATGCTAAAATGAAAGTGACTATTTTGAAAGAAGGTTTCCTTATGAATTTAGCAAAAATTGAAGAGTTAAAGACTTGGTTAAAATCTCACGATATTCCTTTGGCCTATATTTCCAATCCAGATCACATTGCCTATTATTCCGGTTATAAAAGTGATCCCCATGAACGTGTTTTGGCGCTGTTTATTTCGGCTACTGCCGATCCATTTTTATTTACCCCAGCTTTAGAGGTTGAAACAGCCAAAAACAGCAGCTGGCAATTTGATGTTTTAGGTTATGCGGATAATGAAAACCCTTGGCAATTAATTGTAGCCGCTATTAAAGCACGTTTTGATGAACCCAAAAAAATGGCTATTGAAAAGAATCATTTAACCGTTGATCGGCTTGAGATACTCCGATCTCTTTTACTCCACACTGATTTTAATTTTGATTTAACCTCTGTCATTCAACAAAGTCAATTACGTAAGACAGCTAGTGAAATTAAACTGTTAGAAGAAGCTGGTGACTGGGCAGATGAAGCATTTAAAATCGGTTTTGCCGCTATCAAAGCAGGTGCATCTGAAGCAGAAATCACCGCAGAAATTGAATATCAATTAAAACGACGTGGCGTTAGCCAAATGAGCTTTGACACCATCGTTTTGGCTGGTGATAACGCTGCAAATCCCCATGGTACCCCTGGAGCACGTAAAATTGTTCCAAATGAGTTAGTTCTTTTTGATTTAGGTGTTATCTGGAAAGGCTATTGCAGTGATGCAACACGCACTGTTGCATTTCAAAAACCCACAGCGTTACAAGAAAAAATTTACCAAATTGTCTTAGAAGCACAATTAGCCGCACAAGATTTTGTTCGCCCCGGTGTGACTGCGGCTCAAATTGATCAAGTTGCCCGCGATGTAATTGAAAAAGCCGGTTATGGGAAATATTTCAACCACCGTCTGGGACATGGCATCGGCACTACTGTCCATGAATTCCCATCCCTTGTTGAAGGTAACGATTTAGTGATTGAAGAAGGAATGTGCTTTTCAATTGAACCTGGTATTTATTTACCAGGTGAAGTTGGTGTACGTATTGAAGATTGCATCCACGTGACCCAAAAAGGATGTGCAGCCTTTACCAAAACACCAAAAGAATTGCAAATCATCACAAAATAATTTTTTAATTGCCCTTTTATCGAACTATCGAAGCTAAAACTGGCATCTTTTATTGCAAATAAGAAACTGGATAATTTCAAAAATAGCTACTGCTGTTGTGGGACTATCCAGTTTATTTTATTTTTAGTGTCACTTATTGATTTAAAGAGAATAATCTGTTTTACGCATAATTTATTTTTAACTGGAAATTTAAGTCCAGTAGGCGAGTAGATGCCTTTTAGCTTACATTTGTTTGATACATTAAAAACACCTCTGCTAATTATTTGGCAGAGGTGCTTCTTTATTATTCAGGATTATTTTCTTCCACTTTTTCTTTTAATTCTTTTTCAGCCGCTTTAAAATCTTGTGCTGCCATGTTGGTTTCTTCAGCCGTCGCATCTTTTGTTTTGTCAGCAGCATCTTTGGCTGCTACACTTGCTTCTTTTGCAGCCGCTTTTGTATTTTCTTTTAAGGATTCTGCCACCGGTTTGGCTTCTGATACACCTTCTTCAACTGTTTCTTGCATATCTTTGGCACTCTTTGTTGCATCAATGATAATGTCTTGCATATCATCTTTTTTCTCTTCTGCGATGTCTTGACCTTGTTCTTTTACTTCTGCAGCTGATTTTTTAAATTTTTCAGACAGATCTCCGGTTTGTTTTTTCAAATTGGCAATCAAGTCTGCTGATGAGTCTTGTAAATCCTCCAAAGAATCACTTGTTTTATTTTTCAAGCTATCTGCTGTTTCTTCTGCTTGTTGTGATAATTTGGCCGCCTTATCTTTGGCAATGTCCGTTAAATCTTGGCTTTTTTCTTTTGCCATATCTGCATAATCGCTAGCAAAGTCCAATAAATCATCAGTATGTGCTGCTATTTTTTTACGTAATTCTTGACCAGATTCTGGTGCCAGCAGCATCACCGCTGCTGCAGCTGCCGCACCACCTACTACTGCGCCTAATAAAAATCCACTTGTTTTTCCCACTTGAATCCCTCCATTTATTTTTATCTATTCGCTTTTTGAGTTTGCGCGTTGTTTATTGAAAAATTTTAATGCTGTTTGACCAACTTTTCCTGCTACTGTTGCTTGAGCAGTCGTTTTACCCACCGCACCTAGTTTGGCTACGGCATTTTTACCAGAGCGATTTAAATCTGAAATACTTTCACTTAAATCAGCAACTGCTGTAAATAACGGGTCAATGGTAGCAACTTTTCCATTGACATCATTAAGTAAAGTATTGGTTTTAACCAATAACCCTTCTACCTCACTAGTTAAAACATCCACATCTTTGGTAACAACACGAATTGTTTTGTTTGCTTCCTCCACAGTTGTACTGACGCTTGCTACTGTTTTTTGCACTTGGGCTAGTAAACGAATAACAAATACCACTAAAACAGCAAAGGCAATCGCTGCAATTAATGCTGCAATTTCTCCTCCACTCATGCCAAAACTCCTTTCCAACACTGAAATTTTTTTAAATTCCGTCATACTAAGCATATCACGAGGTAACTTTTGAAACAAATAAAAAGAACAAATGAATTTTTCTATTTTCCTATTGCAATCTATTTGTAAGCCGCTTCCAAAAACAAAAAACCTACGTAAGAAAAAATCTTACGCAAGTTTTTCTGTTCGCTTATTTTGTTTTTGTATCTTTTTTAAATTCATCAGCTAATTCTAAAATATAATCTTTTAAGCCATCTTTAACTTCAGGATGTTTCAAGCCATAGTCAATGCTTGTTTTCATAAAACCTAATTTATCGCCAACATCATAACGTTGGCCCTTAAATTCCCGAGCAAAGACCCGTTGTGTTTTATTTAATTCATCAATGGCATCGGTTAATTGGATTTCGTTACCTGCACCGGGTTTTTGTACTTCCAAAACATTAAAAATCTCTGGTGTTAGTAAATAACGACCAATAATCGCTAAATCACTTGGCGCTTTTTCTGGCGCTGGTTTTTCTACAAAGTTTTTAACGTTGTACAAACCAGGCTGAACTTGTTCACCCGGATTGATAATACCATATTTAGATGTATCTTCATGTGGTACTTTCATAACTGCAATTGTAGAAGCATGGGTTTTTTCGTAATCGTTGATGAGTTGTTTTGTTAGCGGCACCTTGTCTTCCATCAAATCATCGCCTAGCATAACAACAAATGGTTCATTACCAACAAAGGCTTTAGCTTGTAAAACGGCGTGTCCCAATCCTTTTGGATGTGATTGCCGAATAAAATGTAAATTAACGTCTGTGGTTTCTTCCACCAATTTTAATAATTCTGTCTTACCTTTTTCTTTTAAATTGGTTTCTAATTCAATATTCGCATCAAAATGATCTTCAATAGGACGTTTTGCTTTACCGGTCACAATTAAGATATCTTCAATTCCTGATTTTAGCGCTTCTTCAACGATAAATTGGATTGTTGGCTTGTCCACAATCGGCAACATTTCTTTTGCCATCGCTTTTGTTGCCGGTAAAAAACGGGTACCAAGTCCAGCAGCGGGAATAACAGCTTTTTTAACTTTCATTTTCCAAGACTCCTCAATTTTTATTTTAAAGTAAACTCGTTTTCTTTGCGACCATCCCGCAACATGATGTCCCGAGCAGCATCTTTAATTGGTTTATTATCGTATAAAACACTATAGATAGTTTCTGTAATTGGCATTTCAATTTTTAACGTTTGAGCCAATTCCATTGCGGCTTTCGTTGTGGCAACACCTTCAACAATCATGCCCATATTGTCTAAAACTTCATCTAGTGAATGACCCTTACCTAATAAATTACCCGCACGCCAGTTACGGGAGTGAACACTTGTACAGGTTACAATTAAATCACCTACACCACTTAAACCGATGAAAGTTAATGGATTAGCTCCCATTGCGACTCCTAATCGACTAATTTCAGCTAAACCGCGGGTCATAATTGCAGCTTTTGCATCATCACCATAGCCTAGACCATGAATTGCGCCAGCTCCAATGGCAATAATATTTTTCAACGCAGCTCCAGTTTCTACCCCAATAACATCATCATTGGTATAAATTCTAAAATAATCATTCATAAATAAATCTTGAACATATTGGGCTGCTGCTTGATCCACACTAGCAGCCGTAATTGTTGTAATATCGTGACGCACCACTTCTTCAGCGTGACTTGGGCCAGATAAAACGACAACTGCTTTGCGATTTTCAGCAGGAATTTCTTCGGTTAAAATTTCAGAAATGCGCTTGTGACTTTCTTGTTCTAAACCTTTAGAAGCGTGAATAATAACAGGTTGATGTTTTACATTTTTAGCAAACTCTTTTGCAACAATTCGCATTGCTTTGGTTGGTACGACAAAAAGGGCTGCGTCACAGTTGTCTATTGCTTCATTAATATCTTTTACTGCGACAATATTTTCCGGTAACTTCACATCAGGCAAATAATGACGATTGGTGTGATAAGTGTTAATCTCATCAATTTGTGCCGGATTGTTCCCCCAAATTCTTACTTCGTGACCATTTTCAGATAAAACTTGCGCTAACGCCGTTCCCCATGAACCCGGTCCTAAGACAGCAATTTTTTGTTTCAAAATAAACCCTCCTTGATTGTAAAGTTCTCTATAACAAAACGTCATAAAAAACTATTTTTCCATAATGGAAAGGTACTACACAAACTTCATTTTAGCACAATTTGACTAACAGCTGTTAGTTAAATTAAAAAGCGGTTACTGCCGTGACTGCGGTCATAATCTTTTAACTTTTGGTTATTTTTACGCCGATAAATTAAAATCCCCCAGGCACCAAAGAACAAGATAAAGGATAACGCCTGCGAAATGCGAATCGAACCAAATAGATAAAGACTATCACTGCGCATGCCTTCAATAAAGAAACGGCCTAAACTATACCAGATGATATAACTTAAGAAAACTTCGCCTTCTTTAAAGATATTTTTATTTCTTAAAATAATTAAGATTAAAAAGCCCAATACATTCCAAACAGATTCATATAAAAAGGTTGGTTGTCGGAAATGGCCTTCAATGTACATGTTATCAATAATAAATTGTGGCAAATGTAAATTTTGCAAAAAATCTTTAGTAGTAACAGCACCATATGCTTCATGGTTCATGAAGTTTCCCCAACGGCCAATGCCTTGCGCTAAGATAATACTTGGTGCTGCAATATCTAAAAATTTCCAAATTGGAATAAAGTGATGCCGACAAAAAATAACCAGCCAAATCCCACCAGCGATTAAGCCGCCATATATTGCAAGTCCACCAGAACGCACGTTAAAAATTTGCAGGGGATCGTTTAAATAAGTCGGCAAATCAAACAATACATAGTAAAGTCTGGCACCAATTAATGCAACGGGCAACCCAACTAACATGAAATCTGTCACGTCATCAGCCTTTAAACCGACCCGGACAGCTTCTCGTGAACTTAAAAACATCGCAATAATGACGCCAGTAACAATAATAATGGCATACCAATAAATGGCTATCCCAAAAAATTCAAAAGCGACGCGATCAACTACTGCTAACATGAAAAAACTCCTATTCAATTAAATTATTACTACTGTAAACGACTTGTTTTCCCCAGCCTCATTAACTATCAGAATTTTCTTCAATCAGCTGACTTAAGCGTTGTTCAAAAGTTTTCGTTGCATCATACCCCATCGCCTTCGCCCGAAAATTCATCGCTGCTACTTCTACAATAATCGCCACATTTCGTCCTGTTTTTACTGGGATTTTAATTTGAGGTACATCTACTTCAGCAATTTGAATAGTTGTAGATGCTGAACCAAGGCGATCATAAGTTTTTTCTTTTGACCAACCTTCTAAATAAACAGCCAATTGTACTTGCATACTTCCGCGAACCGCACTCGCACCGAATAAATTCATGACATCGATAATCCCAATGCCACGAATTTCAATTAAATGTTGTAAAATTCTTGGTGGTTCTCCCACAAGGGTCAATTCATCTTGCTGATAAACATCAACGCGATCATCTGCGATTAGCCGATGTCCTCTTTTAATTAATTCTAATGCGGTTTCACTTTTCCCGATACCACTATCACCTTGAATTAAAACACCTAAACCATAAACATCGACTAATACACCATGGACACTAGTTCGTGGGGCTAATAGACTACTTAAGTAGGTCGACATTTCGCCTAGAAGTCGGGATGTTGAAATTGGTGAACGTAAAATCGCAATATCAAATTCTTCACAGGCATCAGTCATTTCCTTTGGTATTGGCAATCCCCTTGAAACGATAAAAGCTGGTGTTTCTTCATTACACATGCGACGTAATACCATTAAACGTTCTTCTGGCATCATCCGCTCTGCAAAAGTAATTTCCTTACTTCCAAATAATTGCAACCGATCATAAGAATAATAATTAAAATAGCCCGTTAATTCTAAACCGGGGCGTGATATATCAGCAGTTTTAATTAATCGATTTAACGCTTTTTCCGAACCTGTCACTACTTCCAAATTTAATTTTTCAACCATTTGGATGACTTTGACAACTTCTGCCATATAATTCCCTCATTTCTAAAAGTATAATCTGCCTCATTTTACCATTGTATCCCTAAAGTTACTAGGATAGGCGCACGAAAAAAACAGTGACAAGTCGATTTTTACTTCTATTATAAAGTCTAAAAAAAAGACGACTTTGTAATAGATAATCTAACTTGCCACTGCTTACTTTTTTACTCTCGGTTAAAAAGAGGCGTATAATTTTTGTCTTCGGTAATTTCCATATAAGCCGGACGCATAATTTTACTCGAATTAATCAACTCTTCTAGCCGGTGAGCTGACCAACCTACAATTCTGGCAACTGCAAACATCGGGGTATACAATTCTTTTGGTAGCCCCAACATGTTGTAGACAAACCCACTAAAGAAATCAATATTGGCACTCACGCCTTTATATATTTTTCGCTTTTTAGCGATAACTTCTGGTGCTAGACGCTCCACTAGTGCATACAAATCAAATTCTGCTTTTTCTTCTGGCCCTTTTTCTTCGGCTAGCTTTTCTACATATCCTTTAAAAATGGAAGCACGGGGATCATTGTCACCATACACCGCATGACCAAAGCCATAAATTAATCCCTTTTGATCAAAGGCTTCTTTTTCTATAACAGCTTCTAAATAAGCTTTTACACAAGCTTCGTTTGTTAAATCTGCAACATTTGCTTTTAAGTCTTCCATCATGTTGGTAACTTTAATATTCGCACCGCCATGTTTTGGTCCTTTTAACGAACCAAGCGCAGCTGCAATCGTGGAATACGTATCGGTCCCACTAGAAGTCACGACCCTTGTGGTGAAAGTCGAATTGTTCCCGCCACCATGTTCCATGTGTAAAACTAAAGACATATCTAAAGTCTGAGCTTCTTGCTTGGTGTACTTTTTATTTGGTCGCAGCATCGTTAAAATCGTTTCTGCTGTACTTAAATTAGCTGCAGGACGATGAATGTACATGCTTTCTCCCAGAGTATAATGATTATAGGCATGGTAGGCATAAACGGCTAACAATGGAAAGACACTGATTAACATAATACTTTGTTTTAAAACATTTTCTATCGAGGTATCATCTGGCTGTTCATCATAACACGCTAAGGTCAAAATACTGCGGGATAAATTGTTCATCAAATCACATGATGGTGCTTTCATCACCACGTCACGGACAAAATTTGTTGGCAATGTACGTTTATCTGCAAGCAATTGTTGAAATTCTGCTAATTCTTGTTCATTTGGCAGCGTTCCAAATAATAATAAGTATGTCACTTCTTCAAAACCAAAGCGACCTTCTGAAACAAAACCTGACACGAGCTGATTAATATCAATTCCCCGATAGCGTAATTCACCAATACCAGGAACTATTTTACCAGCGACTTTTTTTTCTGGATAAATCGTAGAGACTGTTGTTAAACCAGCTAAGACACCTTTTCCATCGACATCTCGCAACCCGATTTTAATGTTATATTTAGAATAATTATACATATCGATTTTATAAATATCCTGACATTGCTTTGCTAACTTTTGGTAATCGTCATTTTTAAAATCCTCTTTTCCCATAAATAACATCACATCCTATAAAATTTATTGCGATTATCTGCTAAAAAATCGTTAAAAATGATTATAACACGCTTTTATTGAAAAAAACATAAATAATTTTATATTTACTTTCTTTTCAGAAAAACGTATAATTATGCTAATTATCGTGAATGGGGTGTTTTTATGAACTGGAGAAATCAGCTAAAGGTAGCAGAGAAAACGTATCGTTATTGTGATTTGAAAAAGGTTTGTGCAACATTTAATAGTGACCTAAAAAAACTACCTTATGCAATTCGCATCCTTTTAGAAAGTGTCGCCCGTAATGTAGACGAAGATATTACACAAACAGATGTAGCTGCTTTAGCCAATTGGCAAGCAGAAAAACCAACAGGAGTAATCCCCTTCAAAGCTGCCCGCGTCATTTTACAAGATTTTACCGGCGTTCCAGCTGTCGTAGACCTGGCCGCAATGCGAGATGCACTGGTAGCTCTTGGTGGCGATGCAAATCAAATTAATCCAGCCATTCCTGTTTCTCTTGTAGTGGATCATTCCCTTCAAGTAGATTGCGCAAAATCTGCAGAAGCACTGAGTTATAACACTGCAAAAGAATTTGAACGTAACACTGAACGCTATCAATTTTTGAAATGGGCACAAAGTTCTTTTCAAAATTTCGAAGTAGTTCCGCCAGAAACTGGTATTATTCATCAAGTCAACATTGAAGCCTTGTCGAATGTTGTTTTGGTAAAAAAAGAAAATGATGCTGAAGATGCACTTATTTTTCCTGACACACTACAAGGGACAGATTCCCACACCACCATGATCAACGGCTTAGGTGTTTTAGGTTGGGGCGTGGGGGGAATTGAAGCAGAAGCAGCAATCTTAGGAGAAGCTTCTTATTTTCCAGCCCCAGAAGTTATTGGTGTAAATCTTTCTGGCACTTTAGCAGCCGGAACAACTACAACTGATTTAGCATTGACGGTTACAGAAAAACTACGAAAAGAAAATGTGGTCGGAAAATTTGTTGAATTTTTTGGCAGTGGTTACAAAACGCTAAGTTTATCCGATCGCGCGACCATTGCCAACATGGCGCCAGAATACGGTGCCACTTGTGGCTATTGCCCCATTGATGAAGAAACTTTAGCTTATTTAGCTCTAACCGGTCGTAACGAGAATTTAATTGCGCTAGTAAAAGACTATGCCACAGCTAACGGACTTTTTTTAAACGATGCAGATAAAATAAACTACACCAAAGTAGTTGACTTAGATTTAAACCAAGTTGAGCCATCATTAGCCGGACCTAAACGACCGCAAGACCGCATTGTCCTATCTAAAGCAGCCACAGATTTTAAAGAAAGCGTCAGTAGTACGGTTGGACCTAAAGGCTTTGGTCTGCCAGAAATTACATTAAATAAATCAGTGCCACTTATGACCTGTGACAATCAAACAAAATCTTTGCAAACTGGGGCAGTCGTATTAGCTGCTATTACTAGTTGTACCAATACGAGTAATCCCTCCGTCATGTTAGCAGCTGGCTTGTTAGCTAAAAAAGCAGTTGAAAAGGGTTTAACAGTACCAGACTATGTCAAAACTTCTCTTGCCCCAGGTTCAAAAATTGTAACAGCCTATTTAACTAAAAGTGGTCTCTTACCTTATTTGGAAAAGTTAGGCTTTCACTTAGTAGGTTATGGCTGTACAACTTGCATCGGAAATTCAGGACCTTTACAAGAAAATGTTAGTCGCGCCATTGAGGAAAATGATCTTTTGACAACTTCGGTCTTATCGGGAAATCGCAATTTTGAAGGACGTATTCACCCACTAATCAAAGCAAATTATCTGGCCTCTCCACCACTTGTCGTAGCCTATGCACTTGCAGGAACAATGCAAAAAGATTTGACGTGCGAACCATTAGGCTACGACACTTGTGGCAAAAATATTATGTTAAAAGATATTTGGCCAACAAGTGCAGAGATTAATCAAGCGATTGCTGATTTTATCAGTCCTAAAACTTTCAAGGCAGCCTATGGCAATCTTTTTGATGCAAACGAGCGTTGGAACGCTATTAAAACCTCTGTTAGTGATTGTTACACGTGGGAGGATGACTCAACTTATATCGCAAATCCACCATTTTTTGACAATCTCAAAAAAGAGTTATCTGATGTTAGCAGC
The DNA here is from genome assembly GCF_021011285.1 of Enterococcus sp. SMC-9. Lineage (NCBI taxonomy): Bacteria > Bacillati > Bacillota > Bacilli > Lactobacillales > Enterococcaceae > Enterococcus > Enterococcus sp. SMC-9. The sequence goes on from NZ_JAILYE010000001.1 coordinate 377,330, forward strand.
TTAACCAATTTAGCCGTTTTGGCAAAACTGGGCGATTCGGTTACAACCGATCATATTTCTCCTGCTGGTGCCATAGCACTGGATACTCCAGCTGGTCGTTACTTACAGACGCTTGGCGTTGGTGTTGCTGATTTTAATTCTTATGGTGCGCGTCGTGGCAATCATGAAATTATGATGCGGGGAACATTTGCCAATATTCGTTTGCAAAACCAATTAATACCAGAAAAAAGTGGTGGTTACACGCGATTGCAACCCACAGGTGAAGCGATGTCTATTTATGATGCTGCAATGTATTACCAGGGCAAAAATCAAGGTACCATTGTTTTAGCAGGAAAAGATTACGGAATGGGCTCTTCTCGTGATTGGGCGGCTAAAGGACCACAACTATTAGGAGTTAAAGCTGTTTTAGCCGAAAGTTTTGAACGGATTCATCGCAGCAACTTAGTGATGATGGGAATTATTCCACTCGAATATCTTGCCAATCAAAATGCTTGTAGTCTGGGACTAGACGGTAGTGAGAATTTCAGTATTTTATTAGACAAAACACCACAAGTTGGCGCTATTGTTCCAATAGTCGCTAAAAAAAGTGATGGTAGCACAATCAATTTTTCTGCTAAATTACGGTTTGATGCACCAGCTGATATTCGTTATTGGCAAAACCAAGGAATTTTACCTATGGTGATTCGTAAAAAATTAGACGCTTAAAACATTTCATAGGAGGTATTCATGGAAAAAATTTCAGTAGTAAACAAAAAATTACAAATTCCAAATCATGTTGTTATCCCCTTTATAGAAGGTGATGGCATTGGTAAAGAGATCTGGCAGGCAACGTACCCTGTCATAGATGCCGCAGTCAATAAGGCCTATCAAGGGCGCAAAAAAATTATTTGGCAAGAAGTTTTAGCTGGTGAGAAAGCCTTTGAAAAAACCGGTGAATGGTTACCAAAAGAAACATTACACGCAATTTATGAAGCAAAAGTTGCACTAAAAGGTCCCTTAACAACACCCGTGGGAGGCGGCATCCGCTCTTTAAATGTCGCTTTACGCCAAGAACTGGATTTATTTGCTTGTGTGCGGCCAGTTCGCTACTTTACTGGCATACCAAGCCCGCTGAAAGAACCAGAAAAAACAGACATGGTGATTTTTCGTGAAAATACCGAAGATGTGTATGCTGGAATTGAATTTGAAAAAGATAGCCCTGAGGTTAAAGAATTAATTGAAATTTTAACAAACCAATTTGATGTAACAAAAATTCGTTTTCCCAAAACCAGTGCGATTGGAATTAAACCAATTTCAAAAGAAGGCAGTCAACGGTTAATTGGTGCAGCAATTGAGTATGCTATCACACAAAAATTACCAACCGTTACTTTAGTTCATAAAGGAAACATCATGAAATTTACCGAAGGCGGTTTTAAAAAATGGGGCTACGAACTGGCGGAAACAAAATATGCTGATTATTGTTTTACAATGAATCAATACCAAAGTATCTTATTAAAAGATGGCAAAGAAGCAGCCACAAACGCGTTAAATGAAGCGATGACACATAAAATTATCGTCAACGATGTTATCGCTGATAATTTTTTACAACAAATTTTACTAAATCCCGCTAATTTTTCTGTTATCGCTACCTGCAATTTAAATGGTGACTACATTTCTGACGCACTGGCAGCGCAAGTGGGCGGGATTGGAATTGCCCCAGGTGCTAATATTAACTACAATACCGGTCATGCTATTTTTGAAGCGACCCACGGGACTGCTCCAGATATTGCGGGCTTAGGAAAAGCTAATCCTTGTTCATTATTACTTTCTGCTGTCATGCTGCTCGATTATTTAGACTGCTCTAAAGCGGGTGCTTTAATCACAGCTGCCATTGAAAAAGCTCTGGCACAAGGTTACGTAACTGCTGATTTTGCTGCGATGTTACCTGCAGCAACTTTACAAACGACAGCACAATTCGGTGCTCATTTGCAAAAGCTTATTGAAGAAGCATAATACAGCAAAATTTTGATAAAACAAAAACCCCGACCAAAAAGGTCGGGATTTTTTAATCATCTTGATATTTTTGCATATTGTGTTCCGTTACGATCATATTTACCAACGACATAATTACAGCCACCATAATCGCAGCGCCAAAAGATGAAAAACCAAAGTTCATTTCACCAACAAAAGTTGACGTTAACTTTAACATTGCTGCATTTATGACAAAACTGAAAAGGCCCAGTGTCAAAAACGTCAAAGGTAGTGACAATAGCGAAAGAATCGGCTTTACAAAGCCATTTAAAATGGACAAAACGAAACTCGCGACTAAAGCCATGAGCCAACTACTAACATGAACCATCCCTGGCAGTAAAACTGCCAGGGCAATAAACGTCAATGTATTCACTACTAAACGTTGGAAGTAAGTCATTAGAAATCACTCCAATCGTCATCGTCAATTTTTTCAGCTGGTTTTCTTGGACGTTCTTTAGGCTCACTGTAATTTGGATGATAGTTGCGTTTTGATTGTCCATAACCACTTTGATTACTACGCCCAGAAGGCATGATAATCGCCAGGATAATATATAAAGGAATTGTTGAGCCAACACCAAACAAAGTGAAGAACACAAAGATTACACGTACGATGGTTGGATCAATGCCGAAGAATTCAGCAATTCCTCCCAAAGTTCCTGTCAACACAACATTATTACTTGATTTTGTCAGTCTTTTTTTCATCATTCTCACCTCTATCCTCTATATAATACACTAGCATGTTTTGATTTGTCTTTTGTTTTAATCGGCATCTTTCAAGAAGATATTGCCAGTTGTAGTCGTTAATTCTACATGGGCAACTTCATCTTCACTGATACGACGAAATTGTAGCATTTGATTCATTTTTTCTTTTTTCTCTCTGACAACATCATAAGCTGACATTCGTGAATTAATACTCCCCAAACTTGTTCTGGCATTTCCTTCCACACCCAGTGTTGGTGGTAAAGCAATTTTAACATTGCCATTTACAGAGCTGGCATTCGCTTTTTTCAAATTATTTTCTTTAAAAGTTAAGCGAACATCACCATTAACCAAGGAGACTCCTAATGTTTGCGGTGTAGTCGTCATCGTTACAGTCCCGTTGACTGTTTCAATAATACTATCTAGAATGCTACCTTTAAATACATCAATTGCGCCATTGACGCCTTCAATTTCCAGCATTGTGGCATTAACCGTTTGAAATTCGATGTTTCCGTTAGTTGATTTCGTATAAACATCTTTTGCATCCAATTCTTTAACGGTCACATCCCCATTTAATAAACGGATTGAAACATGATCGTAAATTCGTTTTGGTAAATAGAAGACTAAATCAGCCCGTACTCGTTTATTGGGCACTTGAAAAGAGATATGTTCATCATCCACATCAATTTTACTGCGAGCTTCAAACGCTTCAAAAGGAGTTGCTTCATTCATTTTGCCGTAGAGTTTAATTTTAGCATCTACTTTGACGCTGTCTTCTTCCCACATTTCAAAACGAATATTTCCGTTTGCAACTTTAACATCCAAAATGCTAGCTGCTGTTTCAGGGTATTCAAATGTGTGTTCAAATTTTGTAGTCGCAACACCAGGAACTTTTAAATTGATATCTTTCCACTCCACGTTATCATTCACAGTTTCTGAAACGGTTTGGAAAGTTTGCTTTAAAAAGCGACCTAAGTGGGTTCCTGCTTCAGCCATTTTTTCTCCAGCTTGATTGATTGCATCAGTTGCTTGTTCTTTCCAATCATCTGGTAAATCAATTTTAGCCGAAATCTTATCTTTGGCTTCTTGCCATTGATCTTTTTTAATGTCTTTTAATTGTGCTTCTAACGCAACTTTTTCCGCAATCAAATCATCTAAAGAAGATTCTAAATCTTTAATATCTTCTTCTAGCAATTGACGTTCGGCTACTTCTGCCTCACTTAATATTTCCAACTCTTCTTTTGTGTTGTACTCCATTAAAGCGTGGCGAACTTCGGTTAGTTGGTCTTTGACACCCGCAATTTCTACATTTAGTTCATCTAGTTCAGCCGAAGCTTTGCCCGCTTCTGTGGCTAAATTATCTAAAATATCTTCAACTTCTTTTTCGGCAGCTGATTTTTCATCAGCAGTATCATGGTTATCTTCTACAGTATTGGCATTATCGGCATGAATTGTTTTACTAGCCTGCTTGATTTGTTTTTCGTCTCTGGCAGTTGCCATGCTTTCCAGCAAATCCAAGGCTTCTTCCGTTGAAAGCACACCTTTTTTCACTAAATCCAAAATTCGTTCTCTTTCATTCATGGAAATTGCCTCCTTAATTATTATTTGCAAGTTTTCCTTACACGTATATTATGCCTTCTTTACGCCAACTTGTCATAGGACTTAAGACGTAACTTTTTCTCCACCTCAAGCCAAAGTTTCTTACACTACTAAAAACACTTGAAAAAAGCTATCAAAAGATTGTAACTGGGATTCAAACAGGATAAAATAACGGTAAACAAAGAAAACGAGGGAATTTTAATGGCTAATAAATCATCACCAAACGCCAGTTTAAACTGGCAAAAAAACATTATCTTCTTTTTATCTGGGCAATTTTTATCAGGTATTACCAGTATGGTCGTACAATACGCCATTATCTGGTATTTAACTGAAAAAACCGGTTCCGCAACAGTATTAAGTTTTGCGACTTTACTAGGGATGCTACCAATGGTTTTATTAAGTCCTTTTGTCGGCCCTTTTGTCGATCGCTTAAATAAGAAAAAATTACTCATTGTAACCGACTTAATCGTAGCCATGTTTGCCTTACTTTTATCTTTTGTTGGCACCTTTACCAAAGATTTTCCTCTGTGGCTGGTTTTTGTTTCTTTATTTATCCGTTCTGTCGCACAAACCTTTCAAATGCCTACAATTCAATCCATTTTACCAACTATGGTACCTAACACAGAGCTTACCCGAGTCAACGGGCAACTTGGGATGGTCAGTTCAGCTAATATGATTATTGCCCCTGCCCTAGGTGCTTATTTATTTGCTGTTATCCCAATGAATGTTCTAATTTTATTGGATGTTTTAGGTGCTGTTTTAGGGATTAGTCTACTGTTACAAGTTACAATTCCTAAAATTAAAACGCAAGGAGAAGCGGTCCATCTTTTAACTGACAGTAAGTTGGGGTTTAAACTTTTAATTGAAAATAAAGGTTTGTGGGCCATTACTTTAATCGGTACATTTTTTACTCTGCTTTTTATGCCGGCTGTAAGTATGTATCCTCTCATGACGTTAACCTATTTTCAAGGAACAATTCAACAAGCTGGTTTAATTGAAGTCATTTATTCTGTCGGAATGTTAGCTGGTGGGATTGTAATCGGGATTTTTGGCAAATGGCAAGATCGCATGAAGCCAATCTTACTAGCTTATTTTATTATCGGAATTAGCTACATTATCTGTGGTTATCTCCCAGGAAATCAAAAGGGCTTCTTTTACTTCATTTTATTAAATGCTCTTTGTGGTCTAGCCACACCTTTTTTCAACACTTTATTAATGGCCATGATTCAACAAAGTTATAAACCGCAATATTTAGGTCGGGTTTTAGGCGTGCTAAACGCCATTATGAGTATCACTGGACCGGTGGGTTTAATTTTTGCTGGCCCTTTAGCCGATCAATTGGGCGTTGAAAAATTATTTTTAATCGCTGGAGTTGGTACGGTGCTGTGTGGTTTGATAAACTTGTTTTTACCTGTAGCCCGCAATTATGATCAGACTTTAAAGGCCGCCCTTGCTAATGAAAAACAGCCAGAAGTTGACGGTGATTAAAACGAGCACCGCTACTTAGCTTTCATACTTACAAAATAAAAACACCAACAAATCATCGCCAAGCAAAATTATCTGCAAAGCTGAATTGTGGTGTTTTTAGTATGGTTAGAAATTCAAGTTACTAAAATCAAAAGATTCTAAAACTGACGTCATGACAGCAAGAAAAGTTTAGCTTAGTATTTTTATTTAGAAACTCTCATCATGATTGGAATTTAATTCGGTGATTTTCCCGGTTGCAAGATAAACAATCCATTCACAAATATTGGTTACATAATCCCCAATTCGTTCCAAATATTGGGCAACTGACAAATAGTCGGTACCACTGATGACAGTTTCAGGATTTTCTTTCATGCTGATGATGGTTTTTTCATAAATCGAAGCATAGTAATCGTTGATCCGCTGATCCATTTGTGCAATCATACGGGCATCTTTTTCATTGGTTTTAACGTAGGCAACTAAAACATTATCTACCATTTTCTTGACGTAGTCAGACATGTCAGAAATATCTTTTTCAATTTCCGCAATCCGTGTTTCACCTTTTACGCGAATCGTTGATTTTGCAATTGAAACAGCATGGTCAGCCATTCTTTCTAAATCAGAACTTGCTTTCATGACCGTAATGATCATACGCAAATCGGTAGTTACTGGTTGTTGTAAGGCAATCATTTCAAAACTTTTTTTCTCTAGTTTTACTTCCATGTCGTTGATGGCTTCATCATTGTCGATTACTTCATTTGCCAGCTCTTTATCGTGCTTAATAAAAGCTCGCACGGATTTATGAACAGCAGAACTCACCATCATCCCCATTTCATAAAACTGGTTATGCAAGTTTAATAATTCTTCTTCAAATTGTGTCCGTAACATGTTTTCCCTCCTAGCCAAATCTTCCTGAGATATAGTCTTCTGTTTCTTTTTTACCCGGTTGTAAAAAGATTTTCTTTGTATCGTCAAATTCGATTAAATTACCATCTAAGAAAAAGGCTGTCTTATCTGAAATTCGCGATGCCTGTGACATGTTATGAGTAACCATAATCATAGTATAGTTTTCTTTTAGTTCTAACAACGTATTTTCAATCTTCCCTGAAGAAATTGGATCTAGTGCACTAGTAGGCTCATCCAATAAAATAATTTCAGGATTTACAGCTAATACGCGGGCGATACAAACCCGTTGTTGTTGACCGCCAGACAAAGATAAAGCACTGGTATGTAGTTTATCTTTGACATCATCCCATACAGAAGCTGCTTTTAAACTTTCCTCAACTACTTGATCGAGTTTTTGTTTATCTTTTTCACCCTTTAATTTTAACCCATAAATAACGTTTTCGTAAATCGAAAAAGGAAAAGGATTGGGTTGTTGGAAAACCATGCCGATTTCTTTTCTCAATTCAACCGTATCTTGTTTTGGCGCATAAATATCTTTTCCTTTATAGATGACATTACCAGTAATCGTCACGTTTGGAATTAGATCATTCATCCGGTTTAAAGAACGCAGATATGTTGACTTGCCGCAACCAGAAGGTCCGATCATCGCAGTAATTTCACCTTTATTAATTGCAAGGGATATCCCTTTTAAGGCTTCTTTTTCACCGTAGTACAAGTGTAAATCTTTTGACTGGATTATTACATCTGACATTTTATTCCTCCATAATCCTATTAAACTTGCTGTTAACCAAAGTGCCCGGAAACATAATCTTCGGTGGCTTTAATTTTCGGCCGCGTAAAGATTTTACGGGTTTCATCGTACTCAATCGCTTTGCCCAAGTAGAAAAATGATGTGTAGTCACTAATTCGGGCAGCTTGTTGCATATTGTGTGTCACGATAATAATCGTATAGTTTTCTTTTAAGTTTACTAACGTTTCTTCAACCGTACCGGTTGAAATTGGATCCAGGGCACTGGCAGGTTCATCCAACAATAAAATGTCTGGTTTCATCGCAATCGCTCTTGCAATACACAAGCGTTGTTGTTGGCCCCCAGATAACGCCAAGGCACTTTTATTCAAACTATCCTTAACTTGATCCCATAAAGCGGCTTGTTTCAAACTAGTTTCTACAATTTCATCTAATTTTTTCTTGTCTTTTTCACCATGACGCTTTAAGGCAAAGGTAATATTTTCATAAATAGATTTTGAAAAAGGGTTGGGACGTTGAAATACCATGCCAATCCTTTTACGCATTTCATACACATCAACGTTTGGTTGATTAACATCTACGCCTTTATACATAATTTTACCGGTAACTTTCGTATTGGCAATACCGTCATTCATCCGATTTAATGAGCGTAGATAGGTTGATTTACCGCAACCAGAAGGTCCGATTAAAGCAGTAATCTTATTTTTTTCAAATTCTAAATCGACACCTTTAATCGCTTCGTTTTGACCATACCAAACATGTAAGTCATCTGTATATAAAGCTTTTTCTTGGTTTTCATTTAATGTAATAATGTGGCGATCTTCTAAATTATAGGCACTCATAACATTTCTCCTTGTTTAAAATGTAAGGATTTTTTCTGTCTTATTGTTAATTGGACACATTTTATGCTGAAGTCATTTTTTTGTATAGTCGTTTACCCGCTGCCCGCGCGCCGAAGTTAAAGAGCAATACCGCGATAATTAATACCGCAGAAGCTCCCGCCGAAACGGCCGCGCCGTCAGGCATAGTACCTTCTGTATTGATTTTCCAAATATGGACAGCCAATGTTTCAGCTTGCCGGAAAATACTAATCGGACTGGAAACACTTAAAGGATTCCAGTTGGTAAAGTCAAGGGCAGGGGCGCTTTGTCCAGCTGTGTAAATCAAAGCCGCCGCTTCACCAAAGATTCTGCCTGAGCTCAAAATCACCCCAGTTAAAATTCCCGGTGTTGCCTCAGGTACAACAATACGTGTCACGGTTTCCCAACGAGACAGACCTAAAGCAAGCCCTGCTTCTCGTTGCGTATAATGAACCGCTTGTAAAGATTCTTCGACGTTTCTGGTTAAAAGTGGCAAGTTAAAGAAAGTTAATGCCAAAGCACCTGATAAAATCGAAAAGCCATATTCAAACTGGATAACAAAAACTAAGAAGCCAAATAAACCAACTACAACTGAAGGTAGTGAACTTAAAATCTCAATTGACGTCCGAATCACATCTGTAATCCAATTTTTTTGGGCATATTCAGATAAATAAATTCCTGCGCCAAGAGAAATCGGAAAACTAATCAGCATCGTAATAAAAAGTAAATAAAACGAGTTAAACAACTGAATACCAATCCCACCACCAACTTGGTAGGCTTTAGAAGGTTGTGTTAAAAAATCCCATGAAATATGGGGGACGCCCCTGACTAAAATATATAAAAGTAAAGAGGCTAAAATCAAAACGATAATACCAGAAATTGCGTATAAAACGCCAGTTGCAATTTTATCAGAACGTTTTGCATTCATTATTTCAAGGCCCCTTTCTTCCCGATTAAACGAATAACAATATTAAAGATTAATGACATTAATAATAAGATGAGTGCTAATGACCATAAGACGTTATTTTCCACTGTTCCCATAATCGTATTCCCAATTCCCATCGTTAAAATCGATGTCAAAGTGGATGCAGGCGTTACTAAACTGTTTGGCATTAAAGCCGCATTACCAATTACCATTTGAATGGCTAGTGCTTCTCCAAAAGCTCGCGCCATACCAAAAACTACGGCCGTTAAAATTCCCGGCACAGCTGCACGTAAAACCACTTTATAAATCGTTTGCCAACGCGTTGCCCCTAATGCCAAAGATGCTTCCCGATAATGTCTTGGGACTGCTTTTAACGCATCAACGGTCATCGTTGTTACGGTCGGTAAAATCATAATAAATAAGACAAATGTTCCCGCCAAAATACCAAAACCTGTGCCACCAAAGACCGAACGGACGGCCGGTACGATGACAGACAAGCCGATAAAACCATAAACAACCGAAGGGATCCCAACAAGTAATTCAATAACTGGCTGTAATATCTTTTGTCCTTGCTTTGGAGAAATTTCAGTCATAAAAACTGCTGCCCCAATGGCAAAAGGTGTTGCAACAATTGCGGATAAAAAAGTAACGATAAAAGAGCCTGCAATCATTGGAAGTGCTCCTACCATTGGTTTTCCATCTGCCCCTAATTGACTTGGATTCCACTGGGTTCCAAATAAAAAGTCAAATAGATTAATTTTATCGGTGAAAAAAGTTGCCAAACCTTTACTGGCGACAAAATAAAAAATTGATAAAACCACTAGAACAATTAAAGCGATACATAAAAAACTAATTATTTTACCTCGCGTTTCCATTTTAGCCCGTTTCGATTTGGTTAGTAGTGCTTTTTTTACATCTTCCAAAAAGAATTCCTCCTTAATACTTCACGTATTATACTCATTTATTTTTTTGTTAGAGGTTTTGTGACATACTTTCACACTTGTACAGTCTACCTCGTCAAAGTCAATTTGCTTTTAACTTATTGTAAATTTTGTGTAAACTTTACGATTTTTGCTTTTTAAATTTTTTGAGTCAAAAAAATCCTTTTCTTTTTCATTCTTCCAAATAGGCAAATATGCTGACAAATTGATAAAAAGCTTCGCAGACTCTTACTTACAATCGACAAAAGTTTGTAGCTAAAGCCTGCTTGAAGTAGTCTGCTGTAAAGCGATTTATTCTTAGGAAAATGTTATCCTATCCCTATAAAAAAACACCTTGTCTCATAGACAAAGTGTTTTGTAAAAACTCCTTAATTAATCACATTACCTTCCCAGTCTCGTTCAACTTTCATACCTGAAACAGGAAGATAGCCTAATTTTCCGACAATATTTTTTTGGACATCATCTGATAAAATATAAGCTAAAAAGTCCTCGGTTAACTTGGTTGGTTTTCCTTTTGTATACATGTGTTCATAGGCCCAAATTTTCCAATCATTGGTTGTAACATTTTCATCAGTTGGTGTGATACCGTCAATTTTTATAGTCGCCACATCTTTTGTTACATAAGAAAAGGCCACATAGCTAATTGCCCCCGGAGTATCTGCAACAATTTGACGTACCATTCCGCTAGAGTCTTGTTCTTGAGCGCGAATAGCAGTTTTTCCATCCAACACCCATTTTTCAAAAGTTCCCCGCGTGCCACTACCAGCAGCTCGGTTTAAAATGACAATCTTTTGATTTTTACCGCCAACTTCTTGCCAATTGGTAATTTTCCCTAAAAAGATATCCCGCAATTGTGTCATCGTCAACGCATCAACGCCCACACCTTTATTTACAATCGGTGTAATTCCCACTACTGCAACTTTGTGGTCAACTAAATCTTTGGCTTTAATGCCGGATTTTTCTTCAGCGAATAAATCTGAATTCCCAATTTCAACGGCACCTGATTGTACTTGACTTAAACCAGTCCCGCTGCCGCCCCCTTGAACGTTTACAAATTTACCTGGATATTTATTTTGATATTCTTCGGCGACCGTTTCCACTAAAGGTTGTAACGCCGATGATCCTACGGCGGTAATTGACTCACCACGATCAATCCATTTTGCACAACCCGTCAGAGCCAATAATAGGCTACAAGATGCTACAAATAATAATGCTTTTTTCATCATCTGCTCCTTGTCTTTCATCCTTGTAATTTACATTACGTATTCAAGTCTTTTATCGATAGTCATTATTTTAACATTAAGTGACAGCCATTTAAATGAAAAATTTTTAGCTGCCGTTGGCAAGGGTTACAAAAATACTACCCAGTTATTTTTTACTATGCTATACTATTTTGTGAAAAGTGTCATTTGATAATTGATTCTTTCTTACTTCCCCAAAATAAGAAATACCCCAAATCAAGATTAACTTCACTTTTCACCATTTCAACAGCATTCTCCCCATATGCAGTGAAATGAAAGCAAAGACTGGCCGACTGCCGGTCTTTTTTTTATCTAGAAAAAAAGGATAAATTTTTACAAGAAAAAATTGGTTGGCTGCTCTAGCTCTGTCCAGCTTTTCTAACTAACTCCCTGAGCCATAAATCAAAAATTGCGCAAATGAAAAAACATTCCAGCAAATCCTGGTTTTATGGCTCAAGGGTAAATGATTCCTCAGCTTTTTTATAGCAAGGGGGAAATCAAGCGTGCCAAACCTTCTTTAAATTTCACTATCACGCTTCGTTTGTTGTACAATTCTTTTGTCACAAGCTTGGATTTTAAGGAATCATTATAGAAAGCCTGTCGTACTTTAGCCGCCATTTTCTCATCATATAATAAAGCGTTCACTTCAAAATCCAGTCGAAAAGAACGCACATCAATATTGGCTGACCCAACGGAAACAATTCCAGCATCAATAATCATTGTTTTAGCGTGCATAAAACCATTTTCATAAGTTTCAATCACCGCCCCATATTCCAATAATTCCGCAGCAAAAGAATAAGTTGCCCAATACACGAGGGGATGATCTGGTTTATTGGGAATTTGAATTTGCACATGAACCCCAGATAACAACGCTAATTTTAAGGCTTCGTGAATGGATTCGTCGGGAATATAATACGGTGTTTGAATAAGAATTTCTTTTTTTGCCATACCAATCATTTTCAAATATGTCATTTTGATTTGCTCATATTCTGAGTCAGGGCCACTGGTAATAATTTGAATTGGCACGTTTCCACTGGCTTCAACTACAGGAAAATAATCTTCTGCAAATAACACTTCATTTTTATGTTGTGAGTTCCAATCCATTAAAAATCGGTTTTGCAAAGAATAGACCGCTGGACCAAAGATGCGCAAATGATTATCCCGCCAATAGCCAAATTTCTCTACAATCCCTAAATATTCATCTCCCACATTAAAGCCACCTGTATAGCCGATCGTTCCATCTATCACCACAATTTTGCGGTGGTTTCGGTAATTAATACGGGGATTGATGTAGGGGACAAAAAGAGGAAAGAATAAAGAGACCTCGCCTCCGACTTCTTTTAACTCACTAAAAAAATTCAAGCTGACTTGGGTAGACCCCCATGCATCCAACAAAACTCTTACTTTTACTCCTCTTTTGGCTGCCCGCGTTAGTGCATCTCGAACTTCTACGCCGAGATTATCACTTCGATAAATGTAGTATTGCATATGAATATGATTTTTAGCCGCATCGATATCTTGAATCAAACGATCAAATTTCTGACGGCCATCGGTAAATAATTGTACATCATTCGTTGTTGTATATAAGGACCGTTCAAAAACAGTGAGCATATAAACAATTTGCTTAACATCCACTTGCGCAGTATTAGGATGGGGAAATAAATTCCGCATTAAGGCTTGTCGCTGCTCCTCAATTTCAACATTCATCCCAACTTTTCCTTGCATTTTCAAGTCAAAGATTTTCTCTTTGGAAATTCCCCGCCCAAAGAAAATATACAAAATGAAACCTAACACGGGAATAAACATCAAAACCAAAAGCCATGCCCATGTTTGCGCTGTTTGTTTTCGTTCTCGAAAAATGATAATAAAAGACAAAAGCATATTGGCGATTACTAAAATAGTCGATATGTTTTGGGTAAGATAATCCAACACCTTTTTTCTCCTTACTTCATTTGAATTCTCCTTATAAAGGATAGCGGACTTAGCAAACAAAGTAAAGAACAACACAATACAACTGATTTTTATACCTTATCTGAAAATTTTATACTTGCCTTATGGTCAAAAAAAAAAACGACCGGCTAAAAACCGGTCGTAAAGAGTTTTTAAACTTTTAGGAAACGGCGCATAGACATCACCGAACCAATTGAACCAATAACCACACCGACAACCACCATTAAAAGACAAATTTGCCAAGTAAAAGTGTCCGGTGCTAATAAACTATAGTTTGAACGTAATAAAGACGGGTTAACCCAACGGTAAACTTGATTGTAACCAAATACCATAATCAATACGGGTACGACTGAACCAAGTAAGCCAATCCAACCACCTTCTAAAAAGAATGGCCAACGGATATAACCGTTTTTGGCGCCTACTAGACGCATAATTTGAATTTCTCTTTGACGGGATAAAATGGTAATTCGAATCGTATTGGAAATTAAGAACATTGCGACAAAAACTAGCAAGACTGCTGCAGCCAAGCCCCATGTTTTAATTGCATCGGCAATTTTAAAGATTCGATCTGAGTTGGTACCACCATAATCTGCCCGGAAAACATTGCTTAAATTTCCAGCTTCTTTTGAAATTGTCTTTGTATATTTAGGATTTTCTGCACTCACAACATAAACATCATAAAGCGGATTACTATCCCCTTCAAATTGTTGCCACGCATCCCCCATCGCGTCTTGAATTTTTTTCAATTCATCAGCTTTACTAGAAAAATGTACCCCTTTAACATGATCCAATCCTTCTAGTTCGGTTTTTAATTTATCCATATCAGGTTGTTTGGTTCCAATATCAACAAAGACAGAAACGTCCACATTTTTTTCAATATCTTGTGCCAATTTCGTAGCATTCATAATAACACCCATAAAGACACCAACTAAGGTCAGGGTAATGGTAACCGCACTGACAGAAGCAATTGTCATCCAGCCGTTACGTTTTAAGCTTTTAATACTTTCCAATAAGTGGCGGAAAAAAGTTCTAATCATCGTAGCCGTATTCTCCTTCCGCTTGGTCGCGAATAATGCGTCCATTTTCAATTGCAATAACCCGATGTCTAATCGTATTTACAATTGTACTATTATGGGTAGCCATTACAATTGTCGTTCCTTGTCCATTAATCCGATCCAATAGTTTCATAATTTCCCATGAATTTTCTGGATCCAAGTTACCAGTTGGTTCATCGGCGATTAATACTTTAGGTGTATTCACAATTGCCCGCGCGATGGAAACCCGTTGTTGTTCCCCACCAGATAACTCACTTGGGAAAACACGGACTTTATGTTTTAAACCAACTAAATCCAAAACTTCCATTACCCGTTTTTTGATATCTCGTGGCTTACGTCCAATTACTTGCATTGCATAGGCAACATTTTCATAGACTGTTTTTTTTGGCAATAATTTATAATCTTGGAAAACTACCCCGATTTCTCGGCGCAACAAAGGAACTTCTTTGTTTTTGATGTTTAATAAATCATAACCAGCAACGTTTAAAACGCCCTTGGTAGCTTTTTCTTCCCGATACATCAATTTAATAAAGGTTGATTTCCCAGCGCCGGAAGGTCCGACCACATAGACAAATTCACCTTGATCAATATCGATAGTGATATTACGGATGGCAGTCGTACCGTTGGAGTACTTCTTCATTACATCCTTCATTTCAATCATGGCTATCTCTCCATCTCATTTTTTTCATACCCGCTCATTATAACATGTCAATATTGCAGTAATCTTTCACAAGTTTACATTTTGATTTCATTTAAAAGAAAATTAATCCTCACCTTGACGTAGTTTCATTTTCAAGAAGGCATCAATGAAACCATCCAAATCACCATCCATTACAGCTGTGACATTTCCGGTTTCGTAATTATTACGGTGATCTTTAACCATTGAATAAGGATGAAAAACATAAGAACGAATTTGCGAACCCCAGCCAATTTCTAATTGTTCGCCTCTTAATGCAGCTGCTTCTTGTTCTTTTTTCTCAACTTCTAGTTGATACAATTTTGCTTTTAACATGCCCATTGCTTGTTCTCTATTTTTTAACTGGGAACGTTGCGCTTGACTAGCCACTACAACACCTGTTGGAATATGGGTAATACGTACAGCAGATTCAGTTTTATTGATATGCTGTCCACCAGCACCGCTAGCCCGATACGTGTCAATTTTTAAATCATCGGGATTAATTGCGATATCAATCGTATCATCTAATTCCGGCATTACATCCACCGAACAAAAAGAAGTATGTCGTCTTGCATTTGAGTCAAAAGGTGAAATCCGAACTAGGCGATGTACGCCACGCTCTGATTTTAAATAACCAAAAGCATTATGGCCTTTAATTAACAAGGTTACACTTTTAATTCCTGCTTCATCACCGGCTTGGTAATCCAATGTCTCTACCTGATAACCATGCTTTTCTGCCCAGCGGGTGTACATTCTTAAAAGCATACTTCCCCAGTCTTGGGATTCTGTCCCGCCAGCACCAGGGTGTAGTTCTAAAATTGCATTATTATGATCATAAGGTTCATCTAAGAGTAAAGAAAGTTCATAAGTTTGTAATTTTTCTTTTAGCGCAGGTAATCTGGTTGCCAGTTCTGCGTTCATTTCTGAATCGTCTTCTTCTTCTAACATTTCTACCATTACCGCTAATTCTTCTTCTTCTGCTGCTAATTGATTAAACTGATCATAAGTTGCTTTATTAGCATTATTTTCATTAATAACTTTTTGCGCTTTTTTTGTATTATCCCAAAAACCTGGCTCAGCCATTTGATGTTCAGCTTGAGCAATATCCTCTTCCAACTCGTCTAAGTCAAAGAGACCTCCTAAATGATTGAATTTGGTCTTTCATGGTACTTAACTGTTGTTTCATCTCACTTAATTCCATTGAAGATTCCTCCTGTTAAAAACAGCTTTTTGCTTTTTCTTTTTATAGTAGAGATATTTTTATGGTTCTATCATAACCAAAAGATAAGGCTGGTACAAGTCGCGTACCAGCCTTAGTCTATGAATGATTTTAACTATGCGTTTTTGCCGTGGCAATTTTTATACTTTTTACCGCTACCACAAGGACATGGATCGTTACGTCCAACTTTTTTAACTGGTTGTGGTTTTTGCGGTTTTACTTCTTCTTCTTGTTCCGCTTGACCTTGTGCAACTTGCTCTCGTTGCACATTTTGACGAATCTCAGCCTTCATAAATAGACGTGTCACTTCGTATTCAATTGCCCCCACCATATCTTCAAACATCGTATAGCCTTCAGTTTGATATTCTACGAGTGGATTGTTTTGTCCGTAAGCCCGCAGGCCAATTGATTGACGCAATTGATCCATCGCATCGATATGGTCTGTCCATTTAGAGTCAACTACCCGCAAGATAACAACTTTTTCAAACTCCAATAATTGTTCTTGACTATTTAATTGCTCTTTCTTTTGATCAAAAATAGCTTGTGCTTTCTCCATTAAGAAAGTTTTCATTTCTTCGGGTGATTTATTTTCCAGATCAGCCACTGCGATACTATCTTCGTGAACAATGGCGTTACCTGCAAAATCAACAATCCCAGCTAAATTCCATTGACTCTTATCTTCAACTTGAGTATGCGCATCTACGACACGGCTTATCGTACGTTTCACCATGTTCATCAGCGTTTGTGACAAGTCCTTTTCTTCCATAATTACTTCTTGTCGTTGACCGTAAATAACTTCACGTTGTTCCCGCATTACATCGTCATATTGCAAGACATTTTTACGAGTATCGTAGTTATTACCTTCAACCCGTTTTTGTGCTGATTCCACTTGTTTAGTCAACATTTTACTTTGAATAACTTGATCTTCTTCATCCAAGTTCATACGTTCCATAAAGGCCTTAATTCGTTCAGAACCAAAACGTTTCATCAAATCATCTTCAAGGGATAAATAAAATTGTGAAACCCCTGGATCCCCTTGACGACCTGAACGGCCACGTAATTGGTTATCAATCCGGCGTGATTCATGGCGTTCAGTACCGACAACAGCTAAACCGCCTAATTCTGCCACACCTAAACCTAATTTAATATCCGTACCACGACCAGCCATGTTGGTTGCAATTGTGACGGCACCTTTTTGTCCGGCATTTAAAATAATTTCCGCTTCTTTAAAGTGGTTCTTAGCATTCAAGACTTCATGGGGAACTTTTTCTTTATCTAACATGTTAGATAACAATTCTGATGTTTCAACGGCAACGGTACCAACTAATACAGGTTGTCCTTTACGGTAACGTTCTTTAATGTCTTTAACAACTGCATCGAATTTAGAATGTAGCGTTGGATAAAGCAAATCAGCTCGATCATCACGAATTACCGGTTGGTTAGTTGGAATTTGGATAACTTGCATGTTGTAGATTTCCCGGAATTCTTCTTCTTCGGTTTTGGCTGTACCTGTCATCCCGGCTAATTTTTTATACATCCGGAAATAGTTTTGGAAGGTAATGGTTGCCATTGTTTTTGTTTCATCTTCAATTTCAACGCCTTCTTTAGCTTCAATCGCTTGGTGTAAGCCATCAGAATACCGACGTCCATCCATAATCCGTCCTGTAAATTGGTCAACGATTAAAACTTTTCCTTCTTGTACCACATAATCAAAGTCGCGAATCATAATGAAATTAGCGCGTAATGCATTATCTAAGTGATGTGTTAAGGCTGTATTTTCAATATCATAAAGATTTTTTAGACCAAAGTTTTCTTCAGCTTTTTCAATCCCAGCTTCTGTTAACCCAATTGTCTTAGACTGAATATCAATCTTATAATCTTCCTCTTCTTTCAAGCGTTTGACAAAGTTATCAGCGCGCGTATAAAGTGCGGTTGATTTTTCAGCTTGTCCAGAAATAATCAACGGTGTTCTAGCTTCATCGACTAAAATCGAGTCCACTTCATCGACAACAGCATAATTTAGTGGTCGTTGCACCATTTGATTGCGATAAACTACCATGTTGTCTCGCAAATAGTCAAAACCTAATTCATTATTCGTTGAGTACGTGATATCACAAGCATAGGCAGCCCGTTTTTCCTCTGGTGTTTTAGAGTTGATGTTTAAACCAACCGTCATCCCAAGAAAATTGTACAATTCGCCCATTTCTTGCGAGTCACGAGTGGCTAAGTATTCGTTAACTGTTACCACATGTACCCCTTCGCCGCTTAGGGCGTTTAGGTAGACGGGCATTGTTGCAGTCAATGTTTTCCCTTCACCAGTTCGCATTTCAGAAATATTACCATCGTGTAAAACAATCCCCCCCATTAATTGAACATGGTAAGGATAAAGCCCCAAGACCCGTTTTGCAGCTTCACGTACAACTGCAAACGCCTCTGGTAATAGCTGATCTAGCGTTTCACCTTTTTGATAGCGTCCGCGAAATTCATCGGTTTTTTCTTTTAACTGAAGATCAGATAATGCCGCCATTTTTTCAGCAAACGTTTCGACCTCATTGGCAATTTTATCCAACCGTTTTAATTCTTTTTTATCATTTTCAATTAACTTACGTATAAAGTTGGCCATTAGTGAATAATTCCCCTTCTTTGCATCAATTCTCGTTTCAATTAGAAACTCTCCCATATATTTTAGCATTAAGTTGAAACAAATGAAATACTTAGCATTAGAATCAAGAAGCTTTACTCTAATTTATTATTTTATCTTTTTTAAATAAGGGAAATAAGACAAAATATGAGAAGATATTTAACCTTTTATTTTTCGTAATCAAGCTTTTAGGTGAAATTTATTTTTATTTCACGCTATAATAAAGTTTGTGAAAGCCTATTTTGCTTATTTTACAAAAATAAGCTTACATGCTAAAACAAAACCAAAAGGAGTGAATTGTTGTGGCTGAAAAAATTTACGCTGTCTTAACGTTTTGCGGAGTTTGGTTACTTTATGTTTTTCCTTTGTACCAAGGAGCCTTAGAGTTATCTGAACCTAACAAAATGCTAAAGAGATTTCAAAAAAGCGGGCATAAATATCCCAAAGTATCCCCTTGGTATTGGCTCTTTCCCCCTTTAAAAATTCACAAAGAAAAAATCCGAGGCATAAAAATGTTGCGGGATAATATCAGCAGCAAAAAAGAAATGGATCGACTTTTTCGTTATTTCAACAAGGCGGTAGCTTGGTATTACATCGCTATTGCTGGGGTGCTAAATGGGATTGTTGCGACCCATGAACTATTCGCTGTGTTTTCTTTACAAGAGCATTTCATCTCCATGATTGTCTTTGACTGTATTTTAATTTTAGCAGGTCTTTACCATGTTCATTATCGTTTAAATGATGCCCGGAAAAATCGGCTATTAACCAAAATTTTTCAAAGTGAAAAATATAACGAATAAAAAAGCGAGTAACGAAATTTCTCCAAAAAACAAAAATAAAAAAAGGTTCAAGCTAGACGACTTAAGACGCCTGGCTTGAACCTTTTTATCTTTTTTAGTTTGTTTCAATTAAACCGTATTTACCATCTTTACGGCGGTAAACGATGCTAGTGCCATTGGTTTCAGCATCTTCAAAAATAAAGAAGTTATGTCCCAACATATTCATTTGTAAAACAGCTTCTTCACTGTCCATTGGTTTTAATGATAAGCGTTTGGTGCGGACGATATCTAATGCTGCTTCTGTTTCATCGTCACCTGCTTCATTGTTAAATAAAACCGCTGCTTCTGCTGCAGGAACTGCTGTTTCACGAGATTTACGATTGATTTTTGTTTTGAATTTACGAATTTGACGTTCTAGTTTATCAACGACCAAATCGATACTTGCATATAAATCTGGTGAAGTTTCTTCTGCGCGCAATACCAAATATGGTAGTGGGATTGTCACTTCCACTTTCGCTGTTTTTTCAGTATAAACCTTTAAGTTCACATGAGCCGTTGCATCGGGCGCATCTGTAAAGTAACGCTCCAACTTACCGACTTTTTTCTCTACATAATCGCGAATAGCTTCTGTAACTTCAATATTTTCTCCGCGTACATTGTATCTAAACATAACAATTGCCCCTTTCGTCTACCACTAAAGAAGGTAAAAGGACCACTCTTTTGCCTTCTTCTTACTATTATTATAGCGAACTCTAACCTATTTGCAAAGTTAAACGCTAACAAATTCATGAATTTCTCAAATCTATTCATGACGTCTAACATAAGGTTTTAACGTGCCAATGTAAAAGTTGCAACGGCCTTTGCATTGTGGGCGTATAAAAGTGCTACGCCATGGTAAAGCGTACGTCCTGTCGTATAAACATCGTCTACTAATAAAAATTTACGTCCTGAAATTATCACATCTTTTTTGATAATATAAGGTTGTTTTAAACCCAGCCGTTCCGTTCTTTTTTTACTTGCTTGCGGACGATCGTGTTGTTTACGAATTAAAATATTTTCATAAGTAATCCCAGCAGCCTTCAATAGTTCTTCTGCTTGATTAAAGCCACGCTCTTTTTGACGTTCTTTTGATAACGGCAACGGAACAATAATAAAGTCACGATACCTCTTTAGTGCTTGCTTTACCGATAAAGAAAACGTGTGACACAATGGATAATCCCCTTCAAATTTATAGCGATACAACCATTCTTTAAAAGCATCATTATAGTGATAAAGTGCTTGGTGATAAAGAACAAAGTCAGGATACATTTTTCGCCATTTTTGACAATCTTGGCAAAGTTCATCGCAATTTGGACGCATGCACCCTTCACAGGCGCGCTTGGGTTCAATTTTTTGAAAGCGAGCCAGACAGTCTTCGCATAATTCTTCATTTGCAAGTAACCAAGGAAAGATGATTTCTTGTATCAAAAGATTACGGCTAATTTTTTGCTGACAATTACTACATTTCATTAAGCAACCCTGCCTTTTTTGCTTGCTGATTCAAGTTTTTAGTTGTTTGAAGCGTTTTTCTTATTGCGTTTGTCATTTGCGTAAAATAAAAAACGACCTCGCTATTTGAAAAATCACCTTTACGATCCGCTCTTCCAGCAATCTGTAAGAGGGTAGCTTGGGTAAAAATTAGATGATCTGCACCAAAAACCAAAACAGAAACATTGGCAAAGGTCACACCGCGTTCCATGACAGTCGAACAGCAAAAAATTTGAAATTTATTTTGTCGCATACGTTTTACTTTTGTTTGGCGCTCACAATCTGCCGCATGCACA
Source organism: Enterococcus sp. SMC-9 (assembly GCF_021011285.1). NCBI lineage: Bacteria > Bacillati > Bacillota > Bacilli > Lactobacillales > Enterococcaceae > Enterococcus > Enterococcus sp. SMC-9. The sequence goes on from NZ_JAILYE010000001.1 coordinate 398,866, forward strand.
CTGCCAACAGCGACGTTGCCTAATTCCATTTTGAGAAATTTTTCCATGGCCAACACTTGCTGTACTGTGGCGCAAAATAAGAGTAAGTGATTGTGTTGTAATAATTGCATCACTTGACTTAAAAACTTCTTTTTAATTCGGTAGGATAGTGGTAATTTTTGTGTCTTGATTCTTATTAGTTTTGGAAGAGGTAACTGGCGACGATGAAATCGTGCAGGTAGACAAAATAACCCCCCTGTCTTTTGAGCAGCTTTAATTTCAGTTTCACTAGGGGTCGCACTTAAAAAGACACAAGAACCTGTTTTGTGTAAGGCATTGTTTACAGCAAAATGTAGTCTCTGATCACCAGCGTAAGGAAAGGCATCAATTTCATCAACGACAATCAAATGAAATGCTGCTTTAAAATAGAGTAATTGGTGGGTCGTACAAACCAAAAGCGAAGTTGGCTGATAGGGTTTAGCACCATAATGACGCAACCCGATTTCAAGCTTTGGAAATACAGCTTGCAGACGAGGCTGAATTTCACAACAGACATCAACACGCGGACTACAAAATGCCACACTCAGGCCTTTAGCTAAACAATAATGAAGTAATTCAAACAACATTTCGGTTTTACCGGCTCCAGTGACTGCATAAACTAAACTGGCTCGCTGTTGTTTAAAATTTTCTACTAATCCTTGACTGATTTTTTTCTGCGCAGCAGTCAGTTGTCCGCAAAAAATCAAGTCTACTGTCTTTTTTTTCGGGTTTGCTAGTGGCAGCACACCTAAATAATGGCTAGAAGTAACGCGACCAAATGCCATACACGCACGGCAGTAATGACGGCCATCGGGCAATTGATTTTCTGATTTTAAAAATTTAGTATTGCAGCGACGACAACGTAAAAAAACTCCATCAACTGTAATCGCCTTTTGAAAAGACAGTGCTGAGTTTTTTCTTACTTCTGCTTTTGTTACCAAGTACTGATAGCCAGGATAAAATTCCATTTTTTTCACCTCAAAAATAGGTACGCAGAAAGGATAAAAAAAGGTGAACCAAACGTTAAGTTTAACGTTTGGTTCACCTTTTTTTACTATTATTATTTATTTTCGATTAACGTCATAGCTTGTTTTAAAACATTTTCGCCATTCATCATGCCATAATCGGCCATATTGATGACATCAAGTGGAATTCCTTTTGGTGCTAAGCGTTTTTCAAAGTCGCCTTTCATAAAGCGAACTTGTGGTCCTAATAACATAACGTCAACGGGTTTGCTTTCAATTGAATTATCCGCATCTGAGGCAGATACCGCAAAGACATCTGCTTCAACACCTTGTGCTTCTGCTGCTTTTTGCATTTTTGTAACTAATAAACTGGTACTCATCCCAGCCGAACAAACTAACATAATTGTTTTTTTAGCCATTTTATTTCCTCCTTATGTAATCTTTAAGCTTAACTTAGGCTTACGTCAATTATAAGATAACAATATTTTTTGTCAACGCTTACTACTTGTCTTCCGCCAGCAACCACTTGGCTTTGACGAGTTTATTAAAAACGCTAAATTCTTTATCCAAATTAACATAAACGACTTCATAGCCGGCATTTAACCAAGCATACGCCCCTTTTTCAGGGTAATGATAATCATTGGCCCACCATTCTTTGGTTTTACGAGCACTTTTGGGCAGACCACTAGCAGGAAATAATAGTTCATCAAATTGAGTAAAGGTCAGTGTTACTTGCGACCCGCCATTTGTTTTCAAATAATGTGTAATAACGTCATATTTTCGTGCCATGCTGATCACCTCTACTAATTATCGCTTAAATAAGGTTAAAAGTGCAACCAATAGCTATTTGCAACTTGTTGATATTTTTTTTATACTAAAAATAAAAGTCAAGCTAAGGAGTACCTTCATGATAGATCACTATTTAACGATTCAAAAAGACGGGGTAGCCGAAATTGAAATTAAAAAATCTCGTTTTATTTGCTCATTAAAACGAGTGGAAACAGAAGATGAAGCTAAACTATTTATTCAACGTGTAAAAAAAGAACATTGGAAAGCTACCCATAATTGCAGCGCTTTTGTAGTCGGGGACAAAAGTGAAATCAAACGTAGTAGTGACGATGGTGAACCTAGTGGAACTGCTGGCATCCCCATGTTAGAAGTGTTAGTCAAAAAAGATTTAATCAACGTTGCAGCGGTTGTTACTCGCTACTTTGGCGGGACAAAATTAGGAGCGGGTGGATTAATTCGCGCTTATTCTCATGCTGTTTCCCATGGAATCGATGAAATTGGTATCGTTGAAGGAAAACTCCAACAAGAAGTTTCACTAACAATTGCTTATCCCTTACTAGGAAAGTTGCAAAACTACTTGGAAAACAACCAGCTAGCGATAAAAGAGACACTCTTTACCGATGAGGTAGTGGTTGTCTGCTCAATCGATGAAGAAAGTGTGGCCGCCTTTGAAGCAAGTATCACTGAACTGTTAAGCGGTCAAGTACAGTTTTTTTATGGTCAAAAAACTTATAACGAAATTTTGCTAGCATAAAAAGCCTTCGTTTATGCCAAAAAGTACGCTGTAAAAACAGCTGTACTTTTGGCTACAAACTTAGGCTTTTATTTTTCTAAATAAAATTCAAATCGATTGCCAACATACTGGGTTCTCACATATTCAAAAGGAGCACCGTCATCTAGATACGAAACTTGACGCATCCGCAAAATTGCATCCCCACGTTTAATCTTCAAAAATTCGGCAATTTGCTCTGAAGCTAACATGGCAGAAACCGTTTGATTTGCACCGCCAATTTTTAAACCGCCTTTTTCTTCTAAAGTTTTATAAAAAGAAGTCGTAATTTCGGCTTTACTATATTCTTTAATTAAATGCTCTGGAATGCTGGCAACTTCAAAACAGATTGGAACATCATCAGCATAACGAATTCGCTCCATTCGTAAAATACCTTCTTCTGGGGCCAATTTTAATTTCTCCATTTCTGAAGAACTTGGCGCCGTCATAAAATAAGAAACTACTTTACTAGAAGGCTTTCTGCCTTGAGATAGCATAATTTCAGTAAAACTAGTCGTGCCAGTCATTTTTTCTTGGACTTTTTGTCGTGCCACATAAGTTCCAGATCCGATTTTTCTTTCCAAAATCCCTTCATCTGCCAAAGTTTGGATTGCTTGGCGCAAGGTCATCCGACTAACACTAAATTGAGTAGCCAACTCCCGTTCTGATGGCAAGCGGTCTCCGATTTGCCAGACCCCTTTTTCAATTTTAGTTTTGATTTGGTCGTGAATCTGAATATAAATTGGTAAACTATCAGACATTCATTATTTCTCCTTCAATTAAGATCACATTTGATGTAATATTTCCACTCAAATCGTATCATCATTATAACTGGTATATACCTAATTAGCAAACTTTTCAGCTGCTTTTCTTCTCCTTTATCACAAAAAAGCCTTGGAAATTAGCTATCTTCCCAAGACTTTTTTCACTATTTACTTTTACACTTTCATTTTGGTACAGATATTTACTGTCATTTTTAAACCGAAAGTTCTTCTTCAGTTAACATTTTATTGGCTGTGGCCATCATTAAACGAATTCGATTTAATTGATTTACTAAAGACACACCTGGATCATAATCAATCGCAGCGATGTTAGCTTTTGGATATTGATGACGCAATTCTTTAATAACGCCTTTACCAACTACATGGTTTGGCAAACAGCCAAAAGGTTGCATACAAACAATATTATTAACACCCGTTTTTAACAACTCAATCATTTCCCCAGTTAAAAACCAGCCCTCACCCGTGTGATTTCCAATGGATAAAACTTTGCTGGCATCTTCTGCTAAATCGTAAATAGACTGAATACCATCAAAGCGCTCTGAAGCTCGCAGTGCTTTATCCATCGGACGTTCAACCATTTCGATTAAACGAATCCCAAATTCAGCTAAAACTTTCCCTTTTTTGGCCATTCCCAAATTCTCATACTTCCAAATTTGATTGTATAAAGAATAATTCATAAAACCAATAATATCTGGAACTACCGCTTCAGCCCCTTCTGCTTCTAGTAAGCGCACAATATCATTATTGGCCGTTGGTGAATATTTCACTAAGATTTCCCCAACTACACCGACTTTGGGTTTCACTGCATCAGACAAAGGGACAGTATCAAAATCAGCGATAATTTTTTTCATATTGCGATTAAACTGGGTCAATGAACCATTGCGTACATTTTTAGCTACTTTTTTCAACCAATCTGCGTGCATTTGATCAATTTGACCTTTTTTAAGTTCGTAAGGACGAGTGCGATAAACCACCCGTTCAAATAAATCACCATATAAAAAGGCAACTACAATTCGTTTTAACATCGGCAGGGTAAATTTGAAACCTGGATTTGATTCGACTCCTTTATTTCCCATCGATACTGAAACGACTGGCACTTGTGGGAAGCCAGCATCATTTAAAGCTTTGCGTAAGAGCGGAATATAATTTGTCGCACGACATCCCCCACCAGTTTGTGTCATCATCACACTGGTATTGTTTAAATCGTAAGCACCACTTTCTAATGCCTCCACTAATTGACCAATTGAGATAATGGCAGGGTAACATGCATCGTTATTCACGTATTTCAAGCCAACATTTACAGCATCTTTATCTTCTGCAGGTAAACAAACCACATTATACCCCGAAGCTTTTAAGGCTTCATCAACTAGTCCATCTTGATGGATCGGACTAAGCATCGGCAATAGTAAAGTATGTTTTTTACGCATATCTTTAGTAAAGACGATTTTTTCTGGCTCATCGTAGCGTTTTGTTGGCGTGAAGTCTTGTTTATCCCGTTCCTTCACTGCTGCTTTTAATGAACGCAAGCGAATCCGAATCGCACCTAAATTCGAACCTTCATCAATTTTTAGCACCGTATAAATTTTTCCATACTGCTCCATGATTTCTTCGACTTGGTCAGTTGTCACCGCATCCAAACCACAGCCAAAGGAATTCAATTGCACTAATTCAAGATTTTTAGATTTTGCCACCACGCGTGCTGCCGCATAGAGGCGGGAATGATAAACCCATTGATTTACCACGCGCAAATTACCAACATCACTTAAATGAGAAATACTATCTTCGGTTAAAACATGGAAACCTTCTTGGGTAATAACCTCACTGATACCATGATTAATTTCAGGATCCAAATGATACGGACGGCCAGAAATAACGATACCACGTTCTCCTTTGGCTTGTAACATGGCCAAAGTTTCTTCACCTTTATTGCGAATGTCTTGTTTAAAGTTTTCCAATTCTGCAAAACCATGGTGAACAGCAGCAGCCATTTCTTCTTTTGTGATCCCCAAATCTGCAAAGGTTTTGCTCAAGACCTCAATTACCGCAGCCTCATTTGCTAAGTTCAAGAAAGGATTGCGGTAATCAACTTTACCTTCGCGAATATCATCAACATTGTTGCGAATAACATCGGGATAACTTTGCACAATGGGACAATTAAAATGATTGTCTGCTTCTGGACTTTCTTGCCGTTCAAAAACCACACCAGGGTAAAAAATCAGTGGTACTTCTTTGTCAATCAAAGCTTGAATATGACCGTGAGTAATTTTAGCTGGATAACAAGCGGTATCACTTGGAATCGTCTCCATTCCTTGTTCATACAACGCTTTATTTGATCGGGGTGAAAGTTGGACTCTAAAACCTAAATCTGTAAATAACGTATGCCATAGAGGATAATTTTCATACATATTCAAGACTCGAGGAATCCCCACCACGCCTCTTAGCGCATCTTTTTTCCGCAATGGACGGTATTTGAAAAGACGTTTGTATTTATAATCTATTAAATTGACGCGACGATCTTCTTTTTTAATTTTGATTTTTGCTCCGCGTTCACAGCGATTTCCTGTTATAAATTGACGCCCATCAGAAAAAATCGTGACCGTTAATTGACATTTATTTTCACACAAATTGCAATGGGTGAATTCTTTTTCAGCAGTAAACGTCGCCAATTCTTCGGCATCTAAAATCGTGCTTTCTTCAGCAATATCATAATTTTCTAATGCGATTAATGCGGCACCATAAGCACCCATTAACCCTGCAATAGAAGGTCTGACAACTTGACGCCCAGAAATTTCTTCAAAAGCACGTAAAACCGCTTCGTTATAAAATGTTCCTCCTTGGCAGACAATTTTTTCTCCCAATTCTTCAGGACGACGAATCTTAATTACTTTATAAATGGCATTTTTGATGACCGAATAAGAAAGTCCTGCTGAAATATCGCCAACACTGGCACCTTCTTTTTGGACTTGTTTTACCTTTGAATTCATGAAAACCGTACAACGAGAACCTAAATCTACCGGCGCTTGTGATTGTGTGGCTGCAAGGGCAAAATCTTTTACATCGTAATTTAGCGATTTAGCAAATGTTTCGATGAAAGAACCGCAACCAGATGAGCACGCTTCATTTAACTGAATGGAAGATAAAACACCATCTTTAATCGTCATAGCTTTCATATCTTGGCCACCAATATCCAAGATAAAGTCTACACCTGGTTGAAAATGATTGGCTGCTTTGTAGTGAGCCATGGTTTCGACTTCGCCAATATCGACTTTCAACGCATTTTTGATGAGATGTTCTCCGTAACCTGTTACTGCTGCTTTTCCGACAAAAACATCAGCTGGCATTTTCTGATAAAGATCGGTTAAAACTGCCATGGTTGTTTCGAGTGGCTGGCCTTCATTGTTACCGTAAAAAGAAAATAATATCCGACCCGCATCATCAATTAACACCACTTTTGTTGTGGTTGAACCTGCATCGATTCCTAAAAATGCTGCGCCTTGATGCGTAGTCAAATCTTTTTCTTCTGCTGTTGCTTGGCCGTGACGTGTTCTAAATTCTGTTAACTCCGCATCACTACTAAATAAGGGTTGTAATGTATCGGTAGGCTTTAATTGGTCTTGTTGTCCATTTTCTAAGCGGTCCAATAAATTTGCTAACGTGGTAGCCTCACCTTCTTTAGCAAACAAAGCTGCCCCCATCGCCACAAATAGTTGTGGATTTTCAGGAAAAACAATATCTTCTGGGGCGATATTTAACGTCTCAACAAACCGTTTTCTTAGTTCAGACATAAAATACAAAGGACCACCTAAAAAGGCAACTTTCCCTTTGATTTTTCGTCCTGCTGCAAGGCCTGCAATTGTCTGATTAACCACTGCTTGAAAAATACTCGCTGCAATATCTGCTTTATCAGCGCCTTCATTAATTAAAGGCTGAACATCGGTTTTAGCAAAGACACCACACCGAGAAGCAATAGGATAAATTGTTTGATAATTTTTTGCCAATTCATTAACCCCATTGGCATCCGTTTTTAAAAGTACCGCCATCTGATCGATAAAAGCACCGGTACCACCGGCACAACTACCATTCATGCGTTGCTCTAATGCCCCTTCAAAAAAGGTGATTTTAGCATCCTCACCACCTAATTCAATGACGACATCTGTTTGAGGGATAATTGTTTCAACCGTTTTGGTACAAGCAATTACTTCTTGCACGAAGGGAATTTCTAAAACTTCTGCCAGACCCATCCCACCAGAACCGGTAATTTGTAAAGATACGGGAGTATCTTTGATTACTGCTTGACCTTCAGACAAAATTTTATTTGTCGCTTTTTTCACATCCGAAAAGTGACGTTCGTATTTTGCGAAAATTGTTTCATTTTTTTCATTTAAAATGACTAATTTAACCGTCGTAGAACCGACATCAATACCTGCTTTTAATTTCATATGTATCACCCTTTTTATACAACAGCTTGTTGATTAACTTACAACCCGTCTGATATAATACTCATGTCTATTTTAAATTCTTGCTCACTTTTTGACAATACACAAACAAAAGCAGTTTGTGACATAAGCAACAAACTTACGTTTTTTGTTGCTTATCTAGAAAGGAAATTTCAATGAAAAAAACTGACTTACGCGTTAAACGCACAAATAAAATGATTATTGAAGCGTTTATTCATTTGGTGGAAAAAAATGGGTATGAACAAGTTACCGTACAAGATATTGCCGATCAGGCAATGATCAACCGTGCGACTTTTTATGCTCACTACAAAGACAAGCAAGACCTGTACGAAACAATTTTCGATTATGCGCTAACCGCCTTTACCTCAGTTTTAAATCCTGCCGAATTGGTAAAAGGCAATCGGATTAAAGTCAAACAAATCGAAGTCGTTATGACTAAAATTTATCGGAATATCCATGAAAATCGCAAATTCTATCTGACGATTATGGACGCTTCGGCAAATGAAATTTTACGTAAAAAAATTGCCGACATATTAAATGAACAATATGCCGACGTCTTTAACCGTTTAAAAATTACCGAAAATGAAATTGAAGTGCCCATGGACTTTATTATCGAATATATGACCTCCATTTTTATCGGCACTTTACATTGGTGGCTAACAACAGATTCACAAATGACACCAGAACATCTGGCCAAATTGGTTATTAAATTAGTTGGTAACGGCCATTTAACTGTTTTAGGTATTGAAATTGAGAAATAAAAGGCTCTGGAGAAAGTTTTTACAACTTTTTCGCCAGAGCCTTTTTTAATCAGATACTTTTCATTTTTTTAATAGTTTTTAGCCCGCCATTTAATTGTGTGCTTGGTTGGACGTGCTTTTTTTACGTCTAGTCCCTTTTTAGAAACGTTGATAAAGTAATCATCATTTTTTAACATATAACGAACTTTTTCAGCTGTTTCAGTTACAGTTTCAGCAATTTTTTCTTTGATTTTCATATGAACTCCTCCTACTTATACCTATTTTCATTGTACAAAACAATAATGAAAATAGGCAATCTTCTTTTTTATTTTAGATGAATGTAGGACTAAGAGCAAATGAAACGAGCCCATAACTTATTTTAAAGCTTTGGTGTTTTTAAACAGCGCATCGCATTTAAAACTGCAATTAAAGTGACGCCCACATCAGCAAAGACAGCCCATCCCATTGCAACAAAACCGGCAGCACCTAAAATCAAAAAGAAAATTTTGATAGTGAGGGCAAAAATAATATTTTGCTTTACAATTTTTAATGTTTTACGGGCTATTGTGATTGCCGTAGAAATTTTAACTGGGTTATCATCCATAATTACAGCATCTGCCGCTTCGATGGCTGCATCACTTCCTAAGCCACCCATTGCAATCCCAATATCAGCTGTTGCTAAAACCGGCGCATCATTAATTCCATCTCCCACAAAGGCAACCTTATTATCATTTTCACGCAATTTTTCTACATGGTTAACTTTATCTTGTGGTAAAAGACGGGCATAAACTTGATCTAAACCTAATGTTTCGCCTACACTTGCGGCAACTGCTTTGCGGTCACCGGTTAACATAACTGTTTGTTTGACCCCAAGTGCTTTTAATTTGTTGATTGCACCTTTAGCTTCTGGTTTAATCTGATCGTTTACTAACAAATAGCCAGCCAATTGGCCGTTGACTACTAAGTAAACAACGGTGCCTAAACTGCTTACTTTGGGTAAAGCAATATGATGCTCTTTTAAATATTTATCATTTCCAGCAAAAACTTCTTTTCCCTCAATTATGCCGCTGACACCAAAGCCGGCAATCTCTTTACTTGCACTTACAACAGGTATTTTTTCATCTTTTGCCGCTAAAACTATTGAACGTGCAATGGGATGACTTGAATTTTGTTCTAAAGCACTGGCATAGGCTAAAACAGGAATTTCACTTTTTTCAACCACGACTTTAGCAACAGCAAATTCACCTTTAGTTAAAGTACCTGTTTTATCAAAAACAACTGTGTTAACTTTTGCTAAGGTTTCTAAATAATTTGATCCTTTGATTAAAATTCCGGCACGGCTAGCACCTCCGATACCACCAAAGAAACTGAGCGGCACTGAAATAACCAACGCACAAGGACAAGAAATAACTAAGAAAGTTAAGGCTCGGTACAACCATTCTTGAAAATCACCGACAAATAGCGTTGGAACTATGGCTAATAGGAGCGCTAAAACTACAACAATTGGCGTGTAGACACGTGCAAATTTTGTAATAAATCGTTCTGCTGGTGCTTTTTGACTACTGGCATTCTCTACTAAATCTAAAATTTTGCTGACCGTTGACTGACCAAAATTTTTCGTTACTTCCACGATTAAAGTAGTATCTTTGTTAATACAACCACTCAACACCTGATCACCGACGGCTACGGCTTGTGGCATGGACTCACCTGTCAAAGCAGAAGTATCCAAATAGCCACTCCCTGTTTTTACAATCCCATCCAAAGGAATCTTCTCACCAGGATTGACCTGAACCAGCTCTCCTATCTTAACTGTTTCAGGTTTCACCATTACCGACTCATTTTTTGTAACTAAACGTGCAACGTCTGGACGTACATCCATTAAGGCTTTAATATTTTTGCGAGATTTCCCCACCGCATAGTCTTGGAAACACTCACCGATTTGATATAAGAGCATAACCAATACCGCTTCTGTGTGATCTCCAATAAAAAAAGCGCCAATTGTTGCAATGGTCATCAAAAAGTTTTCATCAAAAACTTGACCAGAAAATAAATTTGTAACTGCCGTTTTCACAATGTCATAGCCGATTAAAAGATAGACGGCTGCATACAAAATTGTATTCCAAGGATCTGTAAGTTGCAAAAAAAGTAGTAATGACAGTGCTAGCGTTGTAAGTAAAATTCTTGTCACTAATACTTTTGCGTTTTTGTTTCCATGATCGTGATGATGTTTTTGGCTAACTGTATCTTTTTTTATCATCGTTACATCTGGCTCAATTTTTTTTATAAGTTGCTTACTTGTTATCTCAATGGCTTCTGCATTTTTTTCATCGCAATCAATCGCTAAGCTTGCCTGCATAAAATCCACTTGTGCCTTACTCACTCCATCAACTTTTGCTATTGCGCGTTCGATTTTAGCGGCACAATTTGCACAATCCAAACCATTTAATTGATATTTTAATTCCATTTTAACCACTCCTTTACAACCGTTTACATGAATATCTTTTCATATGTATTATAAATGAATGCCAATTCATATGTCAAGCGTAAAAAAAAGAAGTTTCGCAACTAAGCAAAACTCCTTATTATTTATCCTCTTTATCTTCTGGATGTTTGTTTAAAACATCTTGCCGAAAACGGCGATTGCCTAAAAATTTCAAAGCACACATTAACGGTTGTCGATTTTCTCCCACCAAACCAATTAATTCAATAAATAATTCTAAACCAATAGCAGTAAAGAGAATTAGCAAAACCGTCGCCCAGGTACTCGCATAATTCATTAATAAAGCAATAAAAGAAAAAACTAAGGCTAACGCATAAATTGTCAGCACTGCCCCGCGATGGGTAAAACCTAAAGAAAGCAGGCGATGATGTAAATGCATTTTATCAGCCGAAGAAATAGGTTGTTTATTAAACTTACGGCGAATCATCGCGTAAACAGTGTCTGTAATTGGCACGCCCAAAATAAACATTGGTGTTAAAATCGTGATAAATGTGGCATTTTTCAATCCTTGCAAAGATAAAATCGCAATCATATAACCTAAAAAAAGTGCTCCTGTATCGCCTAGATAAATTGTCGCTGGATGAAAATTATACGGAAAAAAACCAAGGATAGCAGCTACTAGGCTAAAGATAATAATTGCCAAAAAAACACCCGTACGCGGTAAGAAAAAGTAACTAATCAACCCGATTGTCGTTAATCCAATAATGGAAATCCCAGCCGCTAAACCATCCAAACCATCAATAAGATTGACAGCATTGGTTATTGCTAAAATCCACAATAATGTTACCGGTAAACTCAACCATCCTAATTCAAAGCGACCAAAAAACGGCAAACTAAAGGTATTAATTTCAATGCCCCCAATGAAGTAAGCCTCCAAAGCGGCTAACGTTATCCCTAGTGTCTTTTGCAGTGGGGTTAATTCAAAAACATCATCAATTAAGCCGGTAATAACAATGATTAATGCACCTAAAATCATTGGCCAAACTTTTCCAATCGGTAACGTATCATTAAATTCCCAAAGCACCGCAATCGAAAATGAAATAAAAATACTCAAGCCACCAGCTGTTGGCATCGTTTTGGTGTTAATTCTTCTAGCCCCAGGTTTATCCACTGCTCCAATTTTAAAAGCCAAAAGTTTAATAATAGGTGTCAAAACCAAAGAGATAATCATTGTTAAAAAGAGCCTTATAATAAAACGAAAGGTAAAGGTCATCGTGTTTTCTCGCTTTCTTTACTTAGAAGAGTTCTTGGAATCATCTTTGCCAATTTTAGCTTCAATTTTTTTGCTAAGCTTGGTTAATGGTCCTTTCCGATCTTGAACTTCTTGTCCGGTAATATACTCTGCAATAATTGCATTGGTAATACCACCTAAAATAATTATCGTTGCAGCCATATTCAACCACAACATTAAGACGATAAAGCTACCAATAATTTGATAACCGCTGACTTTGGCAGCGAAAAATTGCGCATACAAACCAAATGCTTGTCCCAAGACCATCCAGCCAATCGTCGCCACCACAGCTCCTGGCCAAGTGGTCATTAACTTGACTTTAGCGTTTGGTACAATCCAATAAATAATCATCATAATCGCTAGTAAAGCAACAATTGTTAGGGGCCACTTGAAGCGCTGGAAGGTATCGATAATCTGGCCTGAAAAACCAAGTATTGGTTGTAAGCCATCTAATAACATGCGACCAAGACCTAATACGACTGTTACACCAACCATGGCGACTAAAAGTAAGACAATTACAATTACAGAAACAATTCGTACAGCAATAAAATTTTTACGATCATTCACGCCATAGGCACTGTTCATAGCCGTTTGCAGACCATTAATACTTTTACTAGCTGACCATAAGGCAGCTAGTGCTGAAATCGACAAGACACCACCAGAACCTTGGGTCAAAAGGCTTTTGATTGCTGGACCAATAAAAGTATAAACCTCTTGGGGAATAATATCTTTAACATAAGGCAAGATAGAATTTGGATCAATTTTTAGAAAAGGTAATAAATTTCCCACCGCAATTAAGAGGGGAAAAAGTGACAATAGTAAATAATACGCAACAATGACTGCGTTATTTCCAATTTGAGCATCACTAAACCGATTTTTTACAATGGTGAAAAACCGCATTAATTTTTCGTTGTTCTTTATTTTTTCAACAAACTTCATCTGGCACTCCTTTAATTTTTTTGCAAAAGAAATGTCGCTAACTAGGTAAATGAAACACTTGATAGTAAGAAAGTAATTAACAATCACGACAAACCTATCGCTTATCGAGATTGTTAATTATTTTCTTAAATTAAATTTCAGAATAAGCAAGCACCAAAAGGCACTTGCCTACTCCGTTACTCAAATTAATACGTACCTTCTTCGCCTTGGGAAGTCAAAATTTGTGGTCCTGCTTTTGTGATGGCAATTGTATGTTCATACTGACAACTCAAACCACCGTCTAATGTATAAGCCGTCCAGCCATTCGGGTCCATTTTCATTTTCCAAGTACCAGTATTTACCATTGGTTCAATGGTAATCACCATTCCTTCTTTTAAGCGCAACCCTTTACCGGCTTCACCAAAATGAGGAACAGCTGGTGCTTCATGAATGGTTGGCCCAATGCCATGACCGATAAAGTCTCGCACAACACCGAAGCCTTCTTTTTCTACATAGGTTTGAATAGCATGGCCGATATCGCCAATCCGATTTCCTACTTGTGCTTGGTCAATGCCTAAATACAAAGCCTTTTTCGTAACAGCCATTAATTTTTCAACTTCTGGCGTTGCACTGCCAACCACATAAGCCCAACAAGAGTCTGACATTGCGCCTTTTAAGTCCACACACATATCTACCTTAACTAAATCTCCTGTGTGTAAAGGCTTCTTACGAGGGAAACCATGACAAATTTCTGAGTTAATGCTGACACAAGTTGCGTATTTGTAGCCTTCAAAACCAATTTGCGCGGCTACGCCACCATGGCTTTCAATAAAATCACGAACAAAAACCTCAATATCCCAACTTGTGATACCTGGTTTAATAAAATCACGTAAATGTTTGTGAACATCTGCCAACAACGCACCAGATTCTCGCATTGCTTCAATTTCTCTAGCAGATTTTAATGTAATCATACTGTCGTCTCCTTTTAAATAAAGATTCCTTTTAAACTAATCGTACAAATAAAAGATGATAAAAAAAGATTTTTTTATCTTTAAACCTTTATTATTCTACCACAGGCACCGGTTTTCGCCAAATATTCAAATAACACAATAGTAGGCAAGGTACCTTACTTTTGTTATAATCGTTACGAACTTCAGGAAAATCATGAGAAACGATAGTTTAATTTTTACTTAAAGGAGTGGCTGAAATGACCTTAGCAAAAATTGTCTACGCCAGTTTAACCGGCAATACCGAAGAGATTGCCGATGTTGTGGCAGAAGCATTAGAAAATTTAAATATTGATGTTACAGTTGATGAGTGTACACAAGTTGACGCAACCGAGTTTGAAGAAGCAGATATTTGTGTTGTCGCAACTTATACTTATGGCGATGGCGAACTTCCTGATGAGATTGTTGATTTCTACGAAGAACTGCAAGAATTGGACTTAGCTGGAAAAATTTATGGTGTCTGCGGTTCTGGGGATACTTTTTATGACGACTTTGCCAAGTCAGTTGATGATTTTGAGCAAGCTTTTGAAAAAAGTGGTGCAACAAAAGGCGCTGACTCAATTAAAGTGGACCTAAATGTTGAAGCAGAAGATATCGACAATTTAGAAGACTTCGCTAAAAAACTCGTCACAGCTTTGGGATAACTAGCTTTTTTATTAGAAAAGCCTACAAACTGCCCTCAGTTCTCAAAAAATTAGCATAGGATTTTTTGAAATTGTTTCTTGTATTTTTGAAAATTTCGCATACTTTGACGAACTATTTTTTAAAGCTACACACCAAGATGATATTTGCTTGATTTCGTCAAAAAAGAACCAAAAGATTTGCTCGTGTTCTAACCAAATACTAGGTTACAAAGAACACAACTTGCATGAGGAGCTAATCTTTTGGTTTTTTTATTTTTACGCTCTAATTAATAATTAATTTCTAGTGGCTCTTTTCTTTCCACAATTTGTTTGATTGTGTCCCGCATTAAGGCAATAATTTGCTCTTCTGTTGGGTTAATAATTCCGGATGATTTCAAGGCCGCAATTCCAGTTGCGACAATCCAACAACCAGTATGCAACGATTCAATTTCACTATCTGCCAAATCTTTAAAGGCCAAATCAGCTTTTACCGCATTAGAAAAATATTGGAAAGAAAATTCCTGCATCTCTTTTCCACCACCGTACTCTTCTAAATACATCGCCCGATACAAGCGCTTATGTTCTGTCGCAAAACCAATATAATTCAAAGCTAAATCAACAATATTTTCCCCAGTGTGTTCTACTGGAAAAATCTCAGTTGCTAAATAATCGTGTAGTTTTTTGATCAACGCCATTTTAAGATCTTCCATGTTTTTAAATTCCAAATAAATTGGCTGTGTTGAACACTTCATTTTTGCCGCAATATTTCGGGCAGTGAAACGGGAAAAACCATCAGTAGCAACGACATCATAGGCCGCATTCAAAATCTGATCACGGGTGATTGTTTTCTTTCTTGCCATTATTTTTTAACTCCCTTTTCCTTTAGTCTTATCGTTTTTTTGTTATATTAATATTGTACCATGTTTTTTTGTCTTTGCAAAAAAGAAAACGACAACTATTTTTGCTTTATAAAAAAATATTTTTTAAAAAAGACGATAAAACGAAAAACAAGCCCTTTCATTGTCTTTAATTTTGTAAAATGATATTATTTAAATAGTTTGAAAAGTGACAATTAGAGCTATATTTTGTCACTTCTTAAAAGAATTTGGAGGTTTTTTTATGACAGATTTTAATACCAATTTAGCAAAATACGCTGAGCTAATTGTGGCAGTGGGCGTGAATGTTTCAAAAGGCCATACCGTCGTTTTACAAATTAGTGTCGACCAAGCGCCTTTAGCTCGCCTAATCACGCAAAAAGCTTACGCGTTAGGTGCAGCAGAAGTTTTAGTCCAGTGGACAGATGATCAAATTCAACGGGAATTCTTACTTCATGCTGATGAAGAACGTTTAGAAAATATTCCTGCTTATAAAGTCGAGCAAACAGAAGACTGGCTAAAAAAAGGAGCAAGCCGCATTAGTGTTGTTTCTTCTGATCCAGGGGCATTAGCTGGTGTCGACGCCAATCGCGTAGCAACTTATCAAGCTGCTAGTGGCAAAGCAATGATGGGCCTACGAAAAGCAACACAAGCCAATAAAGTTAGTTGGACAGTTGTCGCAGCCGCTGGAAAAGAATGGGCGCAAAAAGTCTTTCCTGAACTTGAAGCTGAAAAAGCGCAAGCAAAATTATGGGATGAAATCTTTAAAACAACGCGAATTGATACAAAAGATCCCATTGCTGCTTGGAAAAAACACGATGAAACATTACGCAATAAAGCAGAAGAACTAAACAAAGAGCAATTTTCTGCCCTGCATTATACAGCGCCTGGTACGGATCTAATTATCGGTCTGCCAGAAAATCACCTTTGGGAAGGTGCAGGTAGCTTTAACGCTCGTGGTGAAGAATTTATGGCCAACATGCCGACTGAGGAAGTTTTCACTGCCCCAGATTTCCGCCGTATTGACGGTGTAATCTCCAGTACGAAACCATTAAGTTACGCTGGTTCAATTATTTCTGGGATGAAATTCACCTTTAAAGATGGGAAAGTCGTTGATTTTTCCGCCAAAGAAGGTCAAGAAGTTTTAGCTAAATTACTAGCTACCGATGAAGGGGCTAAAAGTTTAGGGGAAGTTGCATTAGTGCCGGATCCATCGCCGATTTCACAATCGGGTATTATTTTCTTCAATACACTTTTTGATGAAAATGCCTCCAACCACTTAGCCTTGGGGTCAGCTTATGCCTTTAGTTTACAGGGCGGAACTGAAATGAGCGAAGAGGAATTAGCAGCTCATGGTTTAAATCGTAGTCAAACTCACGTAGACTTTATGGTGGGCTCTGATAAAATGAATATCGACGGGATAAAAAAAGATGGCAGCAAAGTTCCTATTTTCCGCAATGGTGACTGGGCTTAAATTTTGTAATTTTAGTTTAATAACTAAGAACTGATACTGGCAAAATTATCCAGCAATCGCGATGAACCGTCATTAAAAAAGACTTTAACCAAATTGAGTAAATAAAAAGGCCGAAAAAGGTCTTTTTATTTACTCAATTTTAGCTTTAAAAAAAATCATACGAAACATTTGTCTATCTGTACTAACTTCAAGCTGAAAACATAGTAAATCAAGCCGTTTTTTGGTAAAATTTATAGTGATAGCCTACTGACTAACAGTTAGCGAGCCATTGTGAATGAGACATTCACCAGAAAGGATTGACTCCTGTGACACCTAATCGTGAAGATTATTTAAAATTAATTTTAGAACTTGGTGGCGACGAAGAAAAAATCAGCAATAAGCAGATTGTCGCTGGACTAAGTGTTTCACCTGCTTCTGTTAGCGAAATGCTATCTAAGCTGGTAAAAGAAGGTTTAGTCGAACATACTGCCTACCAAGGTGTGCAATTGACTGAAACTGGTAAAAAAAGTGCGAGTGATTTAGTCCGTAAACATCGCTTATGGGAAGTTTTTCTCGTGGAACACCTCCACTACTCTTGGAATGAGGTCCATGATGATGCCGAAGTTTTAGAGCACGTTACATCTAGCAAATTAGCCAAACGTTTAGAAGATTATTTAAACCATCCGCCATATTGCCCCCACGGAGGACAAATTCCGGCTGAAAACGCCTTGGTTACAGAGAAAAAACGGCAAACATTAGCAGATTTTCCAGTCGGGACAAAAATTAAAATCGCTCGAGTATTAGACGAGCGAGAGTTACTGGATTATCTCGTTAGTATTGACTTAGCCATCCACGAAGAATACACCATTACTGCTATTGCGCCTTATGAAGGTCCAATCACAATTGCCAATAAAGAAAAAAATATGGCGGTCAGTTATAAAGCTGCCAACACGATTTTTGTCGATAAATTGTAAGGAGAGATCACATGACTGAAAATACTAATGTATTGTTTACCATCTTCGGTGCTACCGGAGACCTTGCCAAACGAAAGCTTTACCCATCTTTATTCCGCTTATATAAAAAAGGAGAGTTAAGCGAATGCTTTGCAGTAATTGGCACTGCCCGCAGACCTTGGAGTGATGCACATTATCATGAAGTCGTTAAAGAGTCTATTGCTTCTTTAGAACCAACAAAAGAAGAAGCAGACAAATTTGCTAGTCATTTTTATTATCAGTCTCACGATGTTTCTGATACTCGTCACTATTCGGTTTTAAAAGAATTGACGGATACTTTAAATGAAAAATATCAACTTGGCGGCAATCGCTTATACTATCTGGCTATGTCTCCCCGCTTTTTTGGGACTATCGTTACCCAATTAAAGACAAGTGGTATGTTAGCTACCGATGGCTACCATCGTGTTATCATTGAAAAACCATTTGGTTCTGACTTTACTTCTGCCAATGATTTGAATAATGAAATTAATGAAGTTTTTGCCGAAAAAGATATTTATCGAATTGATCACTATTTAGGTAAAGAAATGGTACAAAATATCTCAGCTATTCGTTTTGCCAACAATTTATTTGAATCTATGTGGAATCAACGCTACATTGACAATGTTCAAATTAGTTTAGCAGAAAATTTAGGTGTTGAAGATCGCGGTGGCTACTACGATCAAAGTGGGGCATTAAAAGATATGGTACAAAACCACATCCTGCAAGTTTTATCTTTACTTGCGATGGAGCCACCGGTAGCTTTCACAGAAGAAGCAATCCGCAGCGAAAAAATAAAGGCCTTAAATGCCGTACGCCTTTATTCAGAAGAAGAAGTTTATACAAATTTCATCAGAGGACAATACACAACGGGTAAACTTGGGGATAAAGAATTTATCGATTATCGTCATGAGCCAAATGTCGCAAAAGATTCTACTACCGAAACTTTTGTTGCAGGCAAATTTTTAATTGATAACTTCCGTTGGTCTGGAGTACCTTTTTATGTCCGTACGGGTAAACGCCTAACGGAAAAAGGCACACGGATTAATATCGTCTTTAAACAAGTACCAATTAATGTCTTTCGTTCTAGCACGACTGAAGTTAATACCCAAAGCGAATTACCGCCAAATGTTTTGACAATTTATATTCAACCAACAGAAGGTTTTAGTATGACGTTGAATGGAAAAGAAATCGGTCAAGGTTATTCTACAAAACCCGTAAAATTGGACTACCGCAATACTGCTGAAATGGTAGAAAACTCACCAGAAGCTTACGAACGTTTGATCTTTGACGCTTTGAATGGCGATAGTACCAATTTTACCCATTGGGATGAAGTAGCACAATCTTGGCGCATCGTGGACCGCATTCGCGCTGCTTGGGATAAACAAAAACCTGATTTTCCTAATTATGCTGCTGGTACAATGGGGCCACAAGCTGCTTTTGATTTACTGGCAAAAGACGGTTTTACATGGATCTGGCAACCAGATGAATGGTATAGAGAACGGAATTTATTAGACTAAAATTCAAATCTTTATCGTTTTAACACCAAAAAAAGCTCCAGTACAAAGGTCATGTTGAACCTTTGTACTGGAGTTTTCTATTTTATTTACTGGTAAACTAATGCGCGCAAAGCTTCATCAACTTTTTCCGCTGTTTTACGGCCTTCAAAAATCGCCCAAATAACTAAACTAGGCCCACGTTTTGCATCCCCGGCTACTAAAACACGTTCGTTATTGGTCGTATAATCATCGTAAACTTCAGCAACTGAAAACTGTTCCAATAAACTTTTTTCTGCCCCTAAAAAGCCCATCGCAAGTAAAACCAAATCTGCTCGAACTACTTGATTGGTTTCAGGAATTGGCTGGAAGTTTTGATCAACAGCAACTGTTTCAACCCCAATCACTTGTCCTCTTTCAGCGCCAATAAAACCTGTAGTCGAAGTGCTATAAGTCGTAATCGTTTCCCCAAAAGTTTGCAGGGCTTCTTCTTGACCGTAGCCGATTTTTCCAGTTAATGGGTATTCTGGCCACGGGTTATCGCTTGCACGTTGTGTTGGCAATGCCGGTGTGATTTCTAATTGTTTGACAGAAGCGGCTCCTTGTCGAATGGCTGCACCAATACAATCATTTCCAGTATCACCACCACCAATCACCACCACATGTTTTCCAGCTAATTTTTTGCTGGTCGCATCTTTGCCATGCTTTAAAACATCCTTGGTCGCTTCGGTTAAATAATCTACTGCAAATTGAATTCCTTGAAAATGTCGTCCAGTTACATTTAAGTCTCGCGGCACACTGGCTCCTGTCGCTAAAATCACGCGATCGTATTTTTTTTCTAAATCAGCAGCGGTAATATCTACCCCAATCTCGGTATTTGCAATAAATTTAACTCCCAGCTCTTGCATCAGATTAATGCGGCGCATAACGATATCTTTGTCTAATTTCATATTCGGAATGCCATACATCAATAAACCACCAAAACGATCACTACGTTCATAAATCGTTACATTATGTCCCAATTGGTTTAAACGCCAAGCCGCCGCTAACCCAGCCGGACCACTGCCAACAATGGCAACCTTAAATTTTGTACGTGTAACAAAGAGACCACTTTCTTTTACCCAGCCTTCATCAAAGGCTTTATCAATAATAAAACGTTCATTATCATGAATCGTTACACCATCACCATTTAATGATTCTGTGCACCCTTTTTCACATGGAGCTGGACAAACGCGACCGGTCATTTCCGGTAGTGGATTAGTTTTGGCAAGACGTTCAAAAGCTGCCTTAAATCGCCCTTGGTAAAGGAGATCATTCCACTCTGGAATTAAGTTATCATTGGGACAACCAGAGGCAACTTTTTGTGTACCGTAAAATGTTCCCGAATGACAAAAAGGAATACCGCAATTCATACAGCGGGCTGCTTGCTCTGTTCTTTGTTTCTCAGCAAGCGGTTCTTGCAGTTCATACCAGTCGGCAGTTCGCTCTGATACGGGGCGAAAAGGATTATCTTGACGTTGATATTTTAAAAAACCAAATGGATCTGCCAAATTAGCCACGCTCCTTTCCTGCAACTGAAATTGTTACTTCTTTTTTTGTGCCGATTACTTTTTCAAAAGCGGCATGTAGCAATTTATCGCCTGCCAGTCCTTGTGCTTGAAATTCTTTTAAGGCATCGTTGACAGCGTGAAATTCCTTTGGATAAACTTTAATGAAATCTGTTTTTGCTGTTTCCCAATTTGCTAAAATTTCGGCTGCTTTTGGTGAAGCAGTATATTCAAAATGATTTTCAATCAATTCTTTTAAGATATGGTCTTGTTCGTCAATTGGATACAGCTCTACCATTTCCATATTGCAGCAAGCAGGAAAACTCTTATCTGGATCGTAAATGTAAGCTAAGCCACCTGACATACCCGCAGCAAAGTTACGACCAGTTTTTCCTAGAATAACTGCAATACCACCAGTCATATACTCACAGCCATTATCACCTACACCTTCAACCACTACTTTGGCACCGCTATTGCGGACACAAAAACGTTCGCCCGCTAAACCACGGAAGTAAGCTTCTCCTTTATTAGCGCCAAAACACGCAACGTTTCCAACAATTGGCGAATTTTTTGTATCATATGCTGCTTTTTGGGGAGGAACAATAATCAAGCGTCCACCACTTAATCCTTTTGCTACGTAGTCGTTAGCTTCTCCGATTAATTTTAACTCCATCCCTTGGGTTGTAAAGGCACCAAAACTTTGACCCGCAATTCCTTCGTACTCGTATTTCAATAAACCTGGCGTTAAGGCGTAATTGCCAAAACGTTCAGCAATCCAGCCTCCCATGCGCGCGCCCACAGAGCGTTTCACATTGTTGATATTTTCTTTTACTGTTACGGTTTGTTTGGCTTCAATTGCCGCTTTAGCATAATCATCTAGCAATGGCCATTGCCGTTTTTCCAAGAAAGGATCACTTACTTTTCGTTCAATACCGGCAGTTGTAGCTAACATTTTAGAAAAATCAAGGGATTTTGCTTTACCTTTTGCTACATAACGCGGTTTAATCACTTCGGTGTGACCTATCATTTCATCAATCGTTTTAAAACCTAATTGCGCCATAATCTCCCGTAAATCTTCGGCTAAGAACATCATTGCATTTATCACGTGTTCAGGTTTGCCCGCAAAGAATTGTCGGAGGGCAGGATTTTGGGTGGCGACACCGACAGGACAGGTATTTAAACTACATACCCGCATCATGACACAGCCAACTGCCACTAATGCTAAAGAAGCAAAACTGTATTCTTCTGCTCCTAATAAGGCGGCAACGGCAATGTCTTTTCCTGTCATAAGTTTGCCATCAGTTTCTAAAATAACCCGTTGGCGCAACTGATTTAGCGCCAATGTTTGATGGGCTTCAGTTAAACCCATTTCCCAAGGCAGACCAGCATCTCTCACTGAGTTTCTAGGAGATGCGCCGGTTCCGCCATCATAGCCAGAGATTACCACAACATCTGCTCCGGCCTTTACCACTCCGGTTGCAATAGTACCCACACCAGTCGAAGAGACCAGCTTAACATTGATTTTGGCGTAAGGATTAATCGCTTTTAAGTCATAAATTAATTGTGCCAAATCTTCAATGGAATAAATATCGTGGTGCGGTGGTGGTGAAATGAGCCTAACCCCTGGAGTAGAACCGCGAATTTCTGCAACCCAAGGAAAAACTTTATTGCCTGGCAATTGTCCGCCTTCGCCGGGTTTAGCCCCTTGTGCCACTTTAATCTGTAATTCTTCAGCGCTCATTAAGTATTCGGCGTTCACACCAAAACGGCCAGAGGCGACTTGTTTAATTTTACTATTAAAGTTTCGTCCATCTGGCAGTGGTTTGAAACGATCGCGATGTTCGCCACCTTCACCGCTATTAGATTTCGCACCAATAGCGTTCATAGCTTCTGCTAAACATTTATGGGCTTCTTCACTTAAAGAACCATAGGACATAGCACCAACTTTAAATCGCTTCACGATATCAGCAGCTGGTTCCACTTCAGCCAAGTCTACTGACGGTCGGACATTTTTAAACTCCCACATCGAACGCAAAGTCGCAGGTGTTGCTAATGCTTCTTCATTCATAGCTTTGGCGTATTCTTGATAGAGTTCATAACGCCCACTACGAACTGCTTTTTGGAAATTATAAATCGTTTTGGGATTAAACAAGTGATGTTCGCCATCAGCTTTGTACTGATAACTACCACCAGAAGGTAAATAATCATTGGCATTAGCACCAAAAGCTTGTTGATAACAAGCATAATATTCTGCTTCAATTTGGGCCAAATTTAAACCGCCAATCCGGCTAGCCGTACCAGTAAAATATTGTTCTACTACTGTACTGGAAATTCCTACTGCTTCAAATAACTGTGCCCCGTGATAGCCTGCGACAGTGGAAATACCCATCCGCGACATCACTTTAATGAGACCTTTTTCACAAGCCTTGCGAAAATTTTCCACTTTATCACTTAAATTATAAGCTAGTAAAGAAGCATAGGCTAAATAAGGATGTACACCACTAGCACCATAACCGACTAACATGCCACAGTGATGTACTTCACAAACCTCAGCAGTATCAGCCACAATTGAAGCCAGTGATCCTTTTCCACGAGAAACTAAATAGTTATGCAACCCAGAAACTGCTAATAAAATTGGGATTGCCATTTCCCCCTTTTGGCGATTGCGATCACTTAAAACGATAATCGTTCCGCCATTATCGATTTTTGTTTCCGCTTCTTTAAAGACATGTTCTAAAGCTTGCTGCAAACTATTGGGATCATCTTCATTTACTGGATACAAAATAGATTGAACTACGGTTTTTTGTTGATCTTGATCGACCGTTAATAACTTTTCAAAGTCTGCTGTACTTAAAATTGGACTGTCAATTTTTACTTTACTACAATTTTCAGCCTGATCTTTGCGAATATCGCTATCTCTACCGAGGAAAAGTTCTGTCCCAATTACCATTTTTTCACGAATAGCATCAATGGGCGGATTGGTCACTTGGGCAAATTGTTGTTTGAAGTATGTGAATAAAGATTGTGGTTTTTCACTTAAAACTGCTAGCGGTGAGTCAAATCCCATCGAAATAACAGGTTCTTCTCCATTTTCAGCCATTGGTACAATGACGGTACGTAAAATTTCATCAGTATACCCATTGAGTCGCCACAATTGTCGGATTTCTTTTTCTGACAAGGGGTTGCTTTTTTTCTTTGGTGTTTTTATTTCGTTTAAATTGATTCGCTTTTCTTTTAGCCATGTTTCATAAGGCTTAGCCGTAGCATATTTTTGACGAATTTCTTCGTTACGATAAATTTTTCCTTGTTTTGTATCGACTAAAAACAGATTAGCCGGTCCTAAAACACCTTTTTCAAGTACATCTTCTGGGGCTAAATCGACTACCCCGGATTCTGAAGCAACCACAATTAACCCATCTTTTGTAATAGAGTAACGAGAAGGCCGTAATCCATTTCGATCTAAAGCTGCCCCAACAATTTCACCATCGGTAAAACATAATGCAGCCGGTCCATCCCAAGGCGCCATAAAGCTCGCATTGTATTCATTAAAGGCTTGTAGTTCCTTGGTTAAATTGGCTTCTTTTGACCAGGCTTCTGGTACCATCATCATTAATGCATGGGGAATATCGCGGCCGTTACGATACAAATATTCTAAACAGTTCTCTAGTTTTGCCGAATCTGAATTGTCTTTGTTGTAGACTTCAATTTTATGGCTATGCATCCAATTTTCTGCACCTCGAAGTGTGTTGATTTCCCCATTGTGGGCCAAAAAACGAAAAGGCTGTGCGCGGTCCCAACTTGGAAATGTGTTGGTAGAAAAACGAGAATGAGTCAAGGCAATGCTCGTCTCCATTGACGCATCTTTTAAATCTGGGTAAAAAAGGCCTACTTGGTAAGCATGTAGCATCCCTTTATAAACAATTGTTTTGGCAGACAAACTACAAATGACCAGCTCATCTGGATTATATGATTTTTCAATTTTCCGGCGCAAACGAAATAGTTGGTCTTCAAAAGTGCGGCCGCTTTTCACATCCATCGGTTTTTCAATAAATAATTGTAAAAAATTCGGCATAACAGCTTGAGCGCCAGGGCCACATTCATAAAAGTTAAAGGGTACATCCCGCGCCCACAAAACATCATACCCCGCTTGTAAAATGTCCTGTATTAAAACATTAGTCATTTGTTCTTTTTGTATTTTATCCTTAGGTAAAAATAACATTGCTACTGCGTACTCGCCTTTTTTAGGCAATGTTACTCCAGCTTCTTGGGCTTTTTTTTGAAAGAAACGATCTGGTAAAGCCATTAAAATGCCTGCGCCATCACCAGTGTCTGGTTCAGCACCAGTCCCACCACGGTGATTCATTCGCTCTAACATCGTTAAGGCATGTTCAACTAATTGGTGAGAGGGCTTGCCATCTTTTTGTGCGATAAAGCCCATCCCACACGCATCTTTTTCAAACTTGGGGTCATACATCAAGTTTTTTTCTGCAATTTTTTCCACGCAAGCACCTACTTTTTTTATTTTCTGAAAATTCTAATTTTTACTAGTTTACATTGTTTTTCACGACACTGCAATTACTTTCAAAAATTTTCATCGTTTTTTTTTAGAAACGTTCGTAAAATATAACATCTGCTTAAAAAAACAGAGACGAAATAAGGACTTGAAATGTAAGACATTCCAGGTCCTTATTTATAACATGAAAAGCCGGGATTGGCGACTTTAAATTTTTATTCGATTCCTTCAGCTACTTCATTAGGGTAATTTTCTTTGACGATTTGTGTACAGTGGTGACATAAGGTTGGTAAGGCACTATCACTACCGACTTCTTTTCTAACTTGACGGCAACGATCACAGACATGACCATCTGCTTTTTCAACTAAAATCGCAACGTCTTCAAATTTCATAGCATTTTCTGGAACAAGGCTACCAACTTGTTCAACTTTAAAGTAATCTTCTGCGACAATTAGTAATTGCGCCAAATTGCTATCAACTGCAGTTAAAAGGGCAGCAACTTGTTCATTGGGATAAATCGTTACTTTTGCTTCTAGTGGTTTACCGATTAATTTTTCATTTCGGGCTTGCTCTAAAGCTTTTAATACATTATCTCTAAAGTCTAAAAAGGCACTCCACAGATCAAGTAATTCATCTTGGTTGGCAAATTCTTTATAGCCGGGCATTTCTGCTAATTGAACGTAATCTTCTTCTTCTGGTAAGTAAGACCAGATCTCTTCAGCTGTGTGCGGGATGATTGGTGTCAAAAGTTTTGTCAAAGCAACGACTGCTTGATAAAAGACTGTCTGCATCGCGCGACGCGCATGGTCATTTTCAGCTTCAATATAGACGACATCTTTAGCAAAGTCTAAATAGAAAGAAGATAAGTCTACTGTTAAGAAATTCATGACGGTACGATAGATGTGTAAGAAATTATATTTTTCATAGCCATCTTCTAAGATTGTCTTTATAACTTGGTTTAACCGTACTGTCATATATTTATCAACCGAGCGTAATTCTTCAAAAGGCACAGCGTCAGCTTTTGGATCAAAGTCATTTGTATTAGCTAACAAGAAGCGCATCGTGTTACGGATTTTACGGTAAACTTCTGAAACTTGATTCAAAATATCCATTGAAACCCGTACATCAGCTTCATAATCCACACTTGCTACCCACAGGCGTAAAATATCTGCGCCCATTTGATTGATAACTTTTTCAGGAGCGATGGTATTGCCTAAAGATTTACTCATCTTCCGACCTTCGCCATCTAACGTGAAGCCTTGTGATAAGACGGCTTTATAAGGTGCCACGCCATTGATGGCAACACTGGTAGTGATACTTGAGTTAAACCAGCCACGGTATTGGTCAGAGCCTTCCAAATACATATCCGCAGGAAAGCTTAATTCGGGACGTTGGCGCAAGACTGCTTCATGGGATGAACCTGAGTCAAACCAAACATCCATAATATCATTTTCTTTCGTAAATTCTCCGTTTGGTGAACCAGGATGTGTAAAGCCTGCAGGTAATAATTCCTTGGCTTCTTTTTCAAACCAGATATTTGAACCATGAGCGGCAAATAATTCAGCAACATGTTCAATTGTTTCCGGTGTGATGATTGCTTCCCCATTTTCCGCATAAAAAATTGGCAATGGTACACCCCACGCTCGTTGACGGGAAATCACCCAATCACCACGGTCACGAATCATGTTGTAAAGACGTGTTTTTCCCCAAGGAATAATCCAATCCACTTTTTCGATTTCAGTTAAAATATCGCTTCTAAATTTATCAATTGAAGCAAACCATTGTGGTGTTGCGCGATAAATAACTGGTTTTTTTGTTCGCCAGTCATGAGGATAGCTATGGGTAAAGAAGTCTAGTTTTAATAATGCACCTTTATCTTCTAATAACTTGGTAACTTCTGGGTTTGCTTTGTCGTAAAACATCCCTTCAAAACCAGGTGCTTCAGCCGTAAACATACCACGGTTATCAACTGGTGATAAAACTTCTAGTCCGTATTTTTTACCAACGATGTAGTCATCTTCACCATGTCCTGGAGCAGTGTGAACTAAACCAGTTCCGGCATCTAGCGTAACATGATCTCCACACATTACAAGTGAGGTCCGATCGTAAAATGGATGTTTTGCCGTCATATACTCCATTGCTGTACCTGGAAATTCCTGTAAAACTTTGACATTTTCCCAACCAATTTGATCTTTAACGGTATCTAATAGGTCTTTGGCAACGACATATTTTTTTCCATCGGCTTCAATTTGTACGTAAGTATAGGTTGGATTAACAGAAATACCAAGATTTGCTGGTAAGGTCCAAGGGGTTGTTGTCCAAATTACAAATGAAGTGTCCGTATCTAGCAAATCTTTGCCATCTACTACTTTAAAGGCAACATAAATTGATGGTGATTTCACATCTTTATATTCAATTTCGGCTTCAGCTAAAGAAGATTCACTTGATGGTGACCAGTAAATTGGTTTTAAACCTTTATAGATATAGCCTTTTTCTGCCATTTTACCAAAAACGCGAATTTCGGCTGCTTCATAGGCTGGGTCTAAGGTAACATAGGGGTTATCCCAGTCACCAGCAACACCTAGTCGTTTGAAGTCATTACGTTGTTTATCAACTTGTGACATCGCATATTCCCGACATTTTTCCCGGTACTCTGCCATTGTCATTTCTTTACGTTTAATCCCTTTATTGGTTAAAACTTGTTCGATTGGTAAACCATGTGTATCCCAACCAGGAACATATGGCGCCCGAAAACCAGACATTGATTTGAAGCGGACGATAATATCTTTA
This sequence comes from Enterococcus sp. SMC-9, assembly GCF_021011285.1. NCBI lineage: Bacteria > Bacillati > Bacillota > Bacilli > Lactobacillales > Enterococcaceae > Enterococcus > Enterococcus sp. SMC-9. The sequence continues at coordinate 427,328 of NZ_JAILYE010000001.1, forward strand.
CTAATTTTATTTAATGAATGACCAATATGAATATTCCCATTGGCATATGGCGGACCGTCGTGTAAAACAAAAGAAGGTTTACCTTCGTTTAATTTTTGGCGTTGCCCATACAAATCAGCTTCTTCCCAATTTTTTTGCCATTCTTTTTCCCGGTTTGGCAAATTGCCTCGCATTGGAAAACCGGTTTTACCTAGATGTAATGTTTCTTTCATCTTCATGAATATCCGCTCCTGTCCTTTATTTTTACAGTTAGCAACTGTGAAAAAGTGTATAAAAAAACGCTCATCCCCAAAAAGGGACGAACGTTGTCGTGGTACCACCCAAATTTGTACAAAACTGTACTTCTTTGTGATTGTTAACGTGAATCACACGTCAATGTTTACTTCATTCAACATTAAAACCAATAGAGGATCTTTTTTTTAGTAGGGTTCATCGGTCTTTCACTGTCACCGACTCGCTTTAGAAATGCTAAAAACTTTTCTGTTCTATTTTTGGTCTTTTTCTTCAATTTTATTTAATAATTCTTTGGCATCATCTAATGTGTTGACCGCAGGAATTTCTTGACTTGGTGTAATGATTTTTTCACTAGCTTCTACTATATCGACTTGATTTTCAGTCATATCACTGTTTGAGTTTACTTCATCTGGATTTTCTTTGTCAAGTTCTTTTTCCATTAGTTGTTGGAAAGCTTCGTGGCCATCTTGAACGTAGCTTGCAAATGGCTTCAAAATTTCATCCCATTCTGGACTTTTCACTTGTTCTAATTGAGATTGCAACATTAATGTTAAGTTTTGGTGGAAAACGCGTGTTTTGGTTTTCAAATCATTGGTTTCTGTTGCAAGTTGACGCGCACTTTCGCTAGCATCATTTAAAATTTCTTTAGCTTTTTGTTCTGCAGCGGTGGTTAATTCATGGGCGTGTTTTTCAGCACTTGAAACTAACTCATCGGCACGATTTTGCGCTGAGGTAACAATTACTTCAGATTCTTTGCTGGCACTCGTTTTTACTTTATCGGCAGTATCTTGGGCTACAATGATGGACTGGTTTAAGGCGTCTTTTAATTCATTGAAATATTCCAGTTTTTCTTCTGCATGTTTTAAAGCTTTTTCCATTTCACGATTCTTTTGAAGTAATTCTTCATAATCACGACCAACTAAATCCAAGAAGTCGTCTACTTCATCTTGATTATATCCCCGCATTTTTACTGCGAAGGTCTTATTATTAATGTCTAATGGAGTTAATGCCATTTTTTCTACCACCTTTACTTATTTTCTTAAAACACCTAATGTTAAGCGTATTTTATCTTTTTTAGTTTTACCTTCAATTCCTTGTAGCTGAATACGACCAAAGCCCCGTACTGAAATAATGTCTAGTAAATCTAACATAAAATCTGGTCGCAGCGTTTCTGTCCAGTTGACTTTGATTTTCCCGCTTTCCACCAATTGTTTGGCCCGCTGGCGGGAAATGTTGAAAACAGTAGAGATTACTGTGTCTAAACGTAAAGAAGAAACCGTAGTTTTTTCTTCTTCCCAACTGTCTTTGGGTTTTAAAATCTCTGTATAGCGCACTTCTTCTAGGCGAGTTGTTACATTACCGACTTTAGTAAGTTGTAAGGCAACAAAACTAGCAACTTCTTTTGCAATGAAGATTTGCCAGGCTGTACCATCACTAATAATATCACCGAAATATTCCCGCTTAATTCCAGTACCCATTAAAGTACCTAATAATTTACCGTGACTTAAATTGGCAAATTTAACAGGATAGTGCACTTGATAAACGGCAATATCAAATTCGTCTAAAGAGGGTTCGTAATAATCCGGATAAATTAATAAACGCCGTCTTTCAGCTTGTTCATAACCGCCATAAAACATAAATTTCAATTCTGTTTCCTGACGAATCAACGTTTGCGCGATATACGCTTGACGCGGATCTAAAAAGTCGGTTAAATACGGTGCATATTGCATTTGCACTTGTTCAATCCAATCGGTTACAGCGTCAATAAAAGGGCGTTCATCAGCCCGAAAATGTTGATAGACATTTACGTTCATTGACTCCCACCCCTCATTTCCTAATACATAATATTGACTAATATAGTCGTTAGGCCTTGGCTGGCCAAATTTAACACGATAATTGCAACAGCAATCGTTAAGTCAATCGGCCCAATTGTTAAATTAAGACGATCGAATAAACTTAAATATGGTTCACAAATTTTCCGCAAAAAGCGACCAATCGCTGATTGATAACCGCCTGGAAACCAAGACAGTAAAGCATAAATCATTAGTAAAACCGAATATAAATAAACGGCATCGCTAAATAAACTCAATAACCTAAAAATGGCAATTGCCTCCTCAATTTAAATCGTATAAATCCGTTTCAGTTGGAAAAGTTCCTTGACCGTCAATTTCAACATCATAGGGCGTACATAAGAAAATTTCGTCCCCCACGCGTTTAATGTCGCCATCTTGAGCATAGACTGTTCCGGTTAGAAAATCTACGATTCGTCTTGCTTGATCTTCTTCAACTGATTGAAAATTAACTAAGACTGCTTCTCCATTTAAAATATGTTGGGCAATCTTTTTTACTTCATGGTAATTACGCGGCTCTAAAATCGTAATTTTTCCAGCCGTATTTTTACTTGTATTTACCGGCTGTTGCCGTTTAGGCGTTACGGGTGTCTTCATATTTTGCCGTAACGAAACAACTTTTTTATCTGATTTGGGTGTTTCATAGACAGGTTCATGATTTGTTACAGGATTTGATTTTTCAACCGGAATTTCTTCAACAACTGCTTCTTCATAACCATTGACCGCAGGGGCCACTTCATATTCTTCATAGCTATCTTCTGATAGACCGAAAAAATCTGCCGCTTTACTAAAGATCGACATGATAACTCCTCCTTTTAGGCATCTTTGACTAAAGCCGTACCGACACGAATAAATGTTGCCCCTTCATAAATAGCTGCTGGAAAGTCATTACTCATTCCCATACTTAATTCATGACAGGGAGCATAGACTAAATTGGCTGCTTCAATTTCTTGTTGCAGCTGCCGTAGCTTTCCAAATATAGCGCGTTGTTCTTCTACCTTAGCTCCAAATGGTGCCATTGTCATCAGACCTACGACTTGGATTTTATCATAAGCGTAAAGAGCAGCAATAAATTCAGGAAGTTCTGCCGGTGTGACGCCATGTTTTGACGCTTCACCAGAAACGTTAACTTCTACGAAGCATTTAATTACATGCTCCGCTCTTTTTTGAATTTCAGCCGCCAAGCTTAAGTTATCTAAAGCATGGAAATAGTCTATTTTATTTATAATTAATTTTACCTTTCTCCGCTGTAAATTGCCAATAAAATGCCAGCAAATCGTGTTAATATCGGCTAATTCTTGTTTTTTTTCTAAGAAAACATCTGTCCGGTTTTCTGCTAGATCCAAAACATTTTGCGCAATTAACTGGCGCATTACCTGGCTGGAGACAGTTTTCGTCACGGCAACCAACCGGACACTTTTTTCATCACGACCAACAAGAGCACATGACTCCTGTATCTCTTGTCGGACCTCCCGCAAGTTCTCAGCAATCATGTGCTCTTACCTCCAAAGCTTTAATTAACGTTTGCGACGGAAGAATGGTGGTGTACTTAATTCGTCATCATCACCAGATTTTACATCGTCACGATTAAATGTATCGAATTCTTTCTTTTCGATATTTTCAAATTGTGTATCATCAACTTTAGGACGCACTGTTTGCTCCTTGCGAATATCCCAATCACCAAAAGCATTATCATCTTCAGGTTGTGTTGGTTTTGCTTGTTCCATATCTAAAACCGGTTTTTGTGGGATGCTGTGGATTTGATTTTGTCTTGAAGTGCGGCCTTTATTTTCTTTTTTTGTTGGATCAATTCCTGTTGCAATTACTGTTACGCGAATCTCATCACCTAATTCTTCATTAATTGAAGTACCTAAGATAATGTTTACATCGCCAGTTGCAGCATTTGCAACAATATCAGAAGCATCTTGTGCTTCAAATAAAGTCATATCCAAGCCGCCTGTGATATTTAATAAGACTTGTTCAGCACCATCGATTGAAGTTTCTAACAATGGCGAAGAAATAGCTTTTTTCGTCGCTTCGATTACGCGATCTTCACCAGAGGCAACCCCGATCCCCATTAAAGCAGTACCTTGGTTTTCCATAACTGTTTTCACATCAGCAAAGTCCAAGTTCACGTAACCCGGAGCTGTAATCAAATCAGAAATGCCTTGTACACCTTGGCGTAAAACATTATCAGCTTCACGGAAAGCTTCTAACATTGGCGTTTTCTTATCAACAACTTCTAATAGACGGTTGTTTGAAATAATTAATAATGTATCCACATTTTCTTTTAATTGTGCGATACCTTCAGCTGCAAAGCGGCCACGTTTTGGTCCTTCAAAAGTAAAAGGACGTGTCACAACACCCACAGTTAATGCGCCAAGTTCTTTGGCGATTTTAGCTACGATTGGAGCAGCACCAGTACCAGTACCGCCACCCATACCAGCGGTGATGAAGATCATGTCTGCACCATCTAAGGCTTCGCGAATTGATTCTTCACTTTCTTCAGCGGCTTTTTGGCCAACTTCAGGTTGTGAACCAGCACCAAGACCACGTGTATATTTAGGGCCTAATTGAATAACTGTTTCTGCTTTTGAATTTTTTAAGGCTTGCACATCCGTATTAGCTGCGATGAACTCTACACCTTTAACGTTTTCTTCGATCATTCGGTTGACTGCGTTGCCACCGCCACCGCCGACGCCGATAACTTTAATGACTGCGCCGTCATTTACGGTATTGTCAATTGAAAATTCCATAATGTTTATTCCTCCTGCTTGGGTTTAGTCGAAAATATTCGAAAAGAAATCTTTTACTTTATCTTTAACGCTTTCGCCAGTAGATTCATTTGTTTCTTCATAAGTATCTTCTTGGCCGTCATATTCATCATAGGCTTGCTCTTGTGTAACAGGAACTGGTGCTTCATGGCTTGTTGCAGGTTGTGTTTTTTCCCCTGTTACAGCCGTTTTAGCTAATTGATAAACTTCACTTAAGTTAGCAGAATAGTCTACGATTGAAATCACATTAGTAAAGACTGGGTTACGTAATCCCATGTGATTTGGCACGTACAATTTCACATTTGTGCCAAAAATTTCTTGGGCTAAGTCTACCACACCAGGTAAGCTTGCAGCGCCGCCTGTTAAAACGACACCTCCTGGTAAACTTAACGCATCAATTTCGTCTAGTACTTCTTTAGACTTGTTGAAGATTTGTTCCATCCGCGCTTCAATAATTTCTGCTAAATAGCGTTCATCAATTTTAACCGGTTCAGATTTACCAATGACATCTACTGGAAACTCTTCGCTAGCAGAAGTACGCTCTGGATAAGCATCCCCATAATTGATTTTTAGTGCTTCAGCGTTGTTAAATGAAGTATTTAAAACAGTTGAAATATCTTTTGTAACATATTCCCCACCTTCTTGGTTAACGTGGGTGAATTTCAATTGTTTATCATGCATAACTGAAGTTGTCGTTTGACCGCCACCAATATCAATCACGGTCGTACCAAAATCTTTTTCACCATCAGATAAAATAGACTCTGTTAAAGCGAGTGGTGTAATCACCATTTCATTTAAATGAAGTCCTGCTTTTTCAACACATTTACGAATGTTGTGTAAAATTGTTTTAGGGCCGGTGAAAACAACGCCGAACATTTCTAGACGTACACCAATCATCCCCCGTGGATCTTTAATACCTTCAAAGCCATCCACAGTAAATTCTTGCGGCAAAATCGTAATGATTTGTCTTTCAGGAGGAACTGAACGTACTAAAGCAGCTGAAGCGACGTTACGTACATCTTCATCTGTAATTTCTTTTGATTCGCTGTTAACAGCAATCATTCCTTGACAGTTTTCTACTTCTAATAAGTTTGCTGGAACACCAACGCTCACACTGCGAATTTGGATACCTGCTTTTTCTTCTGCTTGCTTGACGGCCCGTTGAATTGCTTGAACCGACTTTTCAATATCGACAATAATCCCTCTGTTAATACCTTCAGATTTGGCGTTGCCTACACCAATGATATTCATTTGGTTTTCGACATACTCTGCAACGACAACTTTGACTGAAGTCGTTCCAATGTCAAGGCCGACATACATTCCCGTTTTTGCCATGAATGGGATTCCCTCCTACTAAATTTCCATATAGATCGAACAGTAAAGGTTCGTTTTTATCTATCAGTTTAATATTTTGTTCACTGCTAACAATAATACCACAAAAATCGACTTTTTAGAAATACGTTATGAAAAATATTTGAAATTTTTATTGCCCTATTTGACTGTTATTATTTGTTTCACTTTGGCTTTCATTTTCTGCTGTATTTTCATTAGTTTCATTTTGATTGGTAGTATCATTTGCGGTTGTTGTTTCATTGGTTTTTGTAGTAGCTTTTTTTTCTTCTTTGGGATAAGGATAAGTGAAAATCCCCACTTCCATATCCACTACCCCTTTGCCTTTTAATTCTTTAGCAACTTGAGGATAGTATTTTAATTGTTCTGCTAAATTCGAGATATTAATAATCACCGTATTGCCATCATTCATTAATAGATTTAGCAGTTCTTGATTAGCGCTAGTTGGCGTGTATTTAATTTGTGACACTCTAGAACGTAATTCTTGGGAAAGTTTTTGATATTGCGTTAAAACAGCTAGAATTCGTTTTTGCGATTTAAAATCTTCTAAAATTGGTAAGTTTTTAGCTGGTTCTTTGACTGTCTCTGCTAACACTTTCCCATTTTCAATGACAGGGGCATAACTGTCGCCTTTTTCTAAAATAGCCACTTCTTGATATTCGGTAATCGCTAGTTTAAATTCGTTGAAATGTTCAATTGAGATTGCCACATTTTTAACACGTGGTAGTGCTTTTTTTATCTTCTCTTCATTACTACTACGCTGAAAATATTGCGACCACAGGCCTTGACTTAGTTTAAAGTCTGCCGCTTTTGTCACAGCAGCCTTTGAGACGGCATCATTTTTCACCACATGAAGTGCGGATAATTTACTTAATGGTGAAACATAATAAAGAGCAAATAACAACGGAATCAAAAACAGCGTGATGATAATTGCTAAGCGGCGATAAAGAACCGAATTGCGCTCATATTTCAATTTTGGCAGCCGATCGGCAAAAGAACCATTAGGATTTAACGATCCTCCCTCAGCTGGTAAGTCGCTCGCATTTTCGGGTAACTGCACTTCTTCTTTTTCTTGCCCATCAATGACTGTTGGCGACCACGGCGCATCTTGACCATTTTTTTTCCGATACTCCAAGTTGGCCTTTTGCCAGGGCGTCAGATCCACTGCATGAACATCAGAATTCTCACCTTTTTGCTTGGACTGGTCTTTTTTACTGATATGCGTCACCACCTTTAACTTACACTGTAATTGCTTTAACTAATTGATATAAACGCTCACTAGCATCTGGAATTCCCTCAGCCTTAGAGGCCTTAGCCATCTGTTGGCGTTTTACTTGATCTTGCATAATTTCGTCAACAGCACGAACTAATGTTTCAGCTGTTAGCGCATCATCTTTAATCATTAGTGCTGCCTTAGCATCGACTAAGCTTTGCGCATTTTTTGTTTGATGATCTGCGGTCACGTAAGGACTTGGAACTAAAACTGCTGGCAAGCCTAAAGCCGTAAATTCGGCAATAGATGTTGCACCAGCACGTCCCACCAATAAGTCACAGCAAACCATCACTGCTGCCATTTTATCAATATAGGGGGCAACCCTGACATTTGTCAACTGGCTTAAATCAATCTTTGCTGCATCTTTAATTTCATTAAAGTAGCGTTCACCAGAAGCGTATAAAACCTGATAATCTCGACTAGCAAAAATCGGGAGCGCAGCTGTGACAGCTTGATTGATTTTTAATGCCCCTTGACTACCACCAAAAATTAAAACAGTAGGCTTTTCTTTTGCTAGACCAAACGTTGTTAAAATATCCGATTTTTGCGTATTGCTAACTTCACTGGCACGAGGATTCCCTACCAATACCGTTTTTTCTGCAGGAAAAAACTGGGCAGCATCTTTAAAACAAATCCCAATTTTTGTCGCATAACGACTTAAAAATTTATTGGTTATCCCTGGAATACTGTTTTGTTCGTGAACAATTGTGGGAATCTTCATCTTGGCAGCAGCATAAACTACCGCACCAGAAACATAGCCTCCTGTTCCAATTACAACATCAGGTTTAAAGTTTTTTAAAATTTGTTTTGCTTCTTTGATGCTCTTAAAAAAAAGTTGCAGAGTTTTAACATTATCAAAAGACAACTTGCGCTTAAATCCTTGTATTTCTAACGTTTTAAAAGGAATATCCGTTTTTGGTAGAATTTTATTTTCTAATCCTTTTTTTCCACCAACATACATAAACTCAGAAGCCGGTTCTTGTTGTTTAACATAATTCACAAAGGCTAAGGCTGGGTAGATATGTCCCCCTGTTCCGCCACCGGTTACTAGTATTTTCACGTGCTTCGCTCATTTCTATTGTTTATTCAAGTTATTGACCGCCGCAATAAAGCGATCTCCTCTAATTTCAAAGTTTTTGTACTGATCCCAGCTAGCATTTGCCGGAGATAATAAAATCGTATCGCCAACTTCACTAATTCCATAGGCTTTTTCAACTGCGGTTTCAGCATTTTCACTAAATTCAACCCGCGGTACTTTTGCATCTCGTGCGGCTTGCGCGAGCTTATCTTTGGTTTCACCAAAAACAATTACAGCCTTCAGACCGACTAAAGATGGAACCAATTCATCAAAACTATTACCACGATCTAATCCACCTGCTAATAAAATTAATTTTTCATGGTCAAAACCACTTAAAGCCATTTCAGTAGCTAAAATATTGGTAGCCTTGGAATCATTAAAAAAGCGTCGTTCATTAACAGTACCGACAAATTGTGTTCGATGCGGCACACCACTGAAACTTTGTAGTGTTTCTTTGATATCTTCATTTGAAATGCCTTTAAGTTTTGCTACTGCAATTGCGGCCAGGGCATTTTCCACATTATGATTTCCGGGAACACCTAATGTGTCTGAATCCATGATAAATTCATCTTTAAAGTACAGCTTACCGGCTTTTTGATAGGTACCAAAAACAACTTGTGTGCTAGAAAAGGGAATAACTTCTGCCTTGGTTTTTTTCGCTAAATTTTGTAATACTGCTTGATCCCAATTTAAAATTAGGTGATCATTTGGCGTCATATTTTCTTGGATATGCCATTTGGCTTTTTCGTATTCAGCTTGTGAACCATGATAATCCAAATGTGCCGAAAAAATATTGGTGATAACCGCAATTTCAGGATGAAAAGTCTGAATTCCCATCAATTGAAAACTTGATAGTTCGGTCACCATAACGTCTTTTTTTTGCGCATGTTGGGCGACTGTACTAGCAGGATAGCCAATGTTGCCGGCTAGTAGCGCTTTACCTTCCCGCATACCCGCATTTAAAATTTTACCAATCATAGTAGTCGTGGTCGTTTTACCATTTGTCCCTGTAATCCCAATTAGCGGACATTCAGCAATTTTATAAGCTAACTCAACTTCTGTAATAATTGGCAGACCTTTTTCTAAAGCCTTTTTAACTAACGGCTGGCTATAAGGTATCCCCGGATTTTTCACCATCAAGGCAAAATCTTCATCTAACAATTCAATTGGATGACTTCCCGTAACAACTTTTACCCCTAACGCTAAAAGATCTTGTGCCTCCGGGTTTTCTTCAAAGGGTTTACCGTCGTTAACGGTAACAAGTGCGCCCAAATCATGTAACAATTTGGCCGCACTGAATCCACTCTTTGCTAATCCCAGCACAAGAACTTTTTTATTTTGATATTCATTAATTTGCTTCATTTTTTCCATCTCCTACCAAATAATCAAAAGCGTAAGTGCAGAACAGACTACCGCGATCCCCCAAAAAACCAGATCGATTTTCCATTCAGTCCAACCGCTCATCTCAAAATGATGATGGATAGGTGACATTTTAAACAGGCGTTTACCGGTTAATTTAAAGGAAGTGACTTGTAACATAACACTGGCTGTTTCAATCACATAAATTAAACCAACCAATAACAACGTCCACTCTTGATGTAAAAGGATTGATGTTGCCGCAAGCAAACCGCCAAGGGCAAGCGATCCTACATCTCCCATAAAAATCTTTGCTGGTTTGTGGTTGTAAGGGAAAAAACCCAATAGTCCACCAATCACACTTAAACAGATGATCAAGACATCAAATTGGTTTTGCTTCCAAGCTATCATACCATAAGTTGCAAAGGAAATAACCCCCAATCCGGATACCAATCCGTCAATACCGTCCGTTAGATTAACAGCATTGGAAAAACCAACTAACCAGAAAATGACAAAAAGCCCATAAATAATTCCTAAGTTAACTTCTAAACCAAAAATATTTAATGTGTTCGCATTTCCCTCATGTAAAAAAACAACATAAAAAATAATTGCGCCTAAAATTTGACCAATTAATTTTTGTAGAGAATTCAACCCCATATTGCGTTTTTTAAAGATTTTAATAAAATCATCTAAAAAACCCAATAAACCATATAAAAATAGAATAAATAAAAGAATGAACAACGATGGTGTTAGTAAATTTTGCCACGCACCTACCCAAAGGCCTGTTAAAACCGAGGCAATTAAAAAGACAACGCCACCCATTGTTGGTGTACCAGCCTTAGCATTATGCCACATTGGTCCTTCATCACGAATTTCTTGTCCAAATTGTTTGACTCTAAAATAGCCAATAAAAAGTGGCATGACGGCATAGGTCATCGCAAAACTACTCACAATCGGTAAAATCATCTTTGTCCATTCCATTTTTTAATTCTCCTAGTTCATTTTAATGTATTCATTTTTTCTAAAAAATGAGTTTTATTTTCACTGCGCATATCATTTTTCTACAGCAGAAATCACTTAAAAAAACTGACATCCTAGTTCTTTTTAATGTATTCATTTTTTTCTAAAAAATGAGTTTTATTTTCACTGCGTATATCATTTTTCTACAGCAGAAATCGCTTAGAAAAACTGACATCCTAGTTCTTTTTAATGTATTCATTTTTTCTAAAAAATGAGTTCTATTTTCACTGCGTATATCATTTTTCTACAGCAGAAATCGCTTAGAAAAATTATTCCATGGTGAATTCTATTGCCTTATCACCGATGCGTTCGTAAGGAGCCAGGCTTTGTGCTGTGCAGTAGCCATCGCCTTTAAAAGTGACTTTTACCCCCAACAAGTCGCCTAATTTAACTAAGTCAGCTTTAGACCAACTCGTTACGTCTGGCATATAATATTCTGAACCAGTCGTTAGCAGCAATAATTTTTCTCCGGCTAATACTTTTGTTCCATGGGAAGTTCCTTGTTCTTTAATTTTGCTACCTGTGCCAAGCACGACAGGAACTAAACCATTTTTGCTGGCATCAGCTGCAGCAGAGTCTGTTCCTAAATTACGATAGTCGGCAATTTCAATTTTTTCTGTATTCTCACTAGCGGGATCTGTCTGTTCATCTTTAAATTCCATCGCACGTTTTAATAATGAATTCCCAATGTCGCCTAAAGCTTTTTGTTCCCAATGTTCAGGCATCTTCATCGTCATGTACAACACATACTCTGGATCTTCTGCAGGTACCATTTCAACAATAGAATACAAATAAGCTGTATCCCCTTGATAATAGCCGCCGTTTTTTTCATCCGCAATTTGGGCAGTACCGGTTTTAGCAGCGATTTTATAGCCTGGAACATGATACACGTTATAAGCACTGCCATAGTCTTTGCTTTCCACTACATCTCGCATATATTCGCGTACTTTTGCCGTTGTTTGTGCACTAACAGGATTGCCCACCACTTCAGGTTCGGTTACACGTTCTGTGCCATTTTGACTGTTAACAACTTTACTAATGTAATGTGGCTCTAACATTTTACCATTGTTGGCAATTGCAGAAAATGCCCGCATCATTTGAAAATTCGTTACTCCAACCCCTTGACCAAATGAGCTCATGGCTTTATCCACAATATTATTAGTTGGTAAAATACCACTATTTTCCCCCGGCAAACCGGAGTAAGTACTTTGACCAAACCCAAATTTCTTCAAATACTGTTGCCAAGTATCTCCCATTTTTTGCTCGAGTTTTACCATTCCAACATTACTTGACCAAGATAGCGCTTGTCGCATATTCAAAGTTCGGCGTTGCTCTTGGTAATCCCAGTCGTTAATTGTAGCATCAGCAATTTTAATTTCACCAGAAGTAAACGTCTCGTTTTCATTAAAGACACCGGACTCAATTGCCGCTGCGGTAGTCATTACTTTCATCGTTGAACCCGGTTCGTAGCGATCTTCAACTAACAGGTTCATCCAATTGAAGTTTTTATCAGAAAATTCTTTTTTTGTTTCAGGGTTAAAAGTTGGACGTTGTGTCATGGCCAATATTTCGCCAGTCTTAGCTTCCATCAAGACAGCAGTCGCATCTTCTGGTTTGTATTTTTTAACAGCAGTGTCCATTAAGGATTCTAAATAAGTTTGCAATCCACTATCAAGTGTTGTGTAAATATCTTGACCATCTTTGGCTGCTTTTTTTTGAGCAACGGTTCCTGGCAATGGGTTTTGGTAGTTATCTTTTTGATAAACAATTTTGCCATCTGTCCCGCTTAAAATATCGTTATAAGCAGCCTCCAATCCCATCTTGCCAACTAAGCCTTTATCAATTCCTTTGTCATCTACTTCAGGCTCGGCATAACCAATAAAATGAGATGCAAATGTACCATTAGGATAAATACGATTGGGATGTTCATCAAAGTCTAATCCCGAAAGTCCTGCATCTTCCATCGCTTTTTCGATTTTTTTCTTTTTCTCTAAAGTTATATTTTTTCCCTTACCGGAAAACTCCACTTGATACAGTTCATTTTTGGCACCGTCTTTAAGGCGATCTATGACTTCTTTTTCATCTAAGCCTAAAACATCATGCAAAATAGTAGCAACTTTTTCGTAGTCCTTACTTTGGACATACAGTTTTTTATCCCCGGTTTTGTAATTTTTTGACAAAATAGCTTTTAAAGAATAAGAGGTAGCGTCTTCAGCAATTGCAACACCATTACGGTCGTAAATCGTTCCTCTTTTAGCCTTGACTACTTTGCTGCCTTCATATAATGCCGCTGTCTTTTTCTCCAGTGATGTGCCAGCAACGTTTCCTACTACGACTAAATAGCCCAAACGAGTGGCAAACAAAAAGAACAACCCAATACTCGTAGCAAAGAGAATAATCCCTACTTTTTTGCGGTTGTTCGTTGGATTTTGATTTTTCTTGCGGAAATACTTTCTAATTCGTTTAAAACGCATTTACTTCACTTTCCTTAAATTATCATCGTTAATTTTAAGTCCTTTTTTTTCTGCGATTTTTTTAATTCGCTCAGTTTTCGAAAGTTCGCTTTTTTCTTGTTCTAGCCGCGTTTTTTCTTCCGCTTGCTGTGTTGTTTGTGCTTCAATTTGGGAAACTTCTCGTTCTAATTGACTGATATCAGTCCTTACATAGACAGTTAAAACAGCTAATCCGATAACTGCTGCCAAAAGAAAGATTCCAATAATTTTTTCCAAACCACTGATACGTTTTAATTTTCGTGCGGGTGAAGATGGGATGCGAATAATTTCAGGACGAGGTGGCGTCGATGGTTTCGCTGACGGATTTGGTTGTTCAATTTGTGGTGCTGCTTGATTCATATCGTAGTGATATTCACGTTTCGCTTCTGCCATTTCGACGCTCCTTTTTATTCTTTAATTCTTTCAGCAATTCGCAATTTTGCACTACGGGAGCGATTGTTTTCATCAAGCTCTTTTGTAGTTGCAACAATTGGTTTGCGATTAATTAATTTTAATTCTGGTTGATATTCCACTGGTACGATTGGTAAACCTGGTGGCAAATCTTTGGGACTGCTGTATTCTTTAAAAATATTTTTAACCAAACGATCTTCTAACGAGTGAAAGGTAATCACACTCACTCTACCACCAACATTCAAAAGTGCTATCGCTTGTTCTAGAGACTCTTCAATTGCACCTAACTCATCATTGACTGCAATGCGAATCGCTTGGAAAATTCGTTTCGCTGGATGACCACCCTTACGTCTTGCCGGTGCAGGAATCGCCTCTTTAATTAAATCCACCAATTCTCCGGTAGTTTCAATTGGTGCAATTTGACGTGCGCGTTCGATTTTACGGGCCACTTGTTTAGAAAATTTTTCCTCGCCGTAGCGATAAAAGATTTTGACTAACTCATGATAATCATAAGTATTAACTAAATCATAAGCAGAAAAATCTGCCGTTTGATCCATCCGCATATCTAAAGGCGCATCCTGATGGTAACTAAAGCCTCGACTCGCTTCATCAAGTTGTGGCGATGAAACACCTAAGTCATATAAAACTCCATCAACTTGATTTATTCCTTGCTCTTTTAATGCGGCAGCTAAATTGCGGAAATTACTTTTTATAAAGGTTACTTTTCCAGCTGCAATCGCGTCTTTTAAAAAATCTTTTGCATGATCAATTGCTTTTTGATCTTGATCAAAGGCATAAAGATGACCTTTTTCATTCAATTGGGATAATAAATATTGACTATGACCGGCTCCGCCTAAGGTACAATCAACATAAATACCGTCTGGGTTAATATTTAGTCCATCAACTGTTTCTTTAAGCATCACGGTGTAATGTTGAAACGACTCCGCCATTTAAGTTCCTCTTTCTATAAGCCAAAATCAATCATTGTTTCGGCAATTTCGTCAAAATTCTCTTCGGCTTCTTCTGAGAAAGCCTGCCATTTTGCTTCATCCCAAATTTCAATACGGTTACTAACGCCGGTAATCACACAATTTTTCGTCAAACTGGCGTGTTTTCGTAAAGTCTGGGGAATATTAATCCGACCTTGTTTGTCAATCTCACACTCGGTTGCTGCGGAGTAGAAAAAACGGACAAAGGTACGGGCATCTTTTTTAGCCAATGGCATTTCATTTAGCTTTTCTTCTAATTTTTCCCATTCTGCTATCGGATAACCAAATAGACAGCCATCAAGTCCTCTTGTGACAATGAACTTTTCGCCGAGTTTTTCTCGTAATTTCGCGGGGACGATTAAACGACCTTTTGCATCGATTGAATGCTGAAATTCCCCCATAAACATCGAAAAAGCCCCCCTGTCACCACTTGATATACACAGTCTACCACAATCCCCCACTTTCTACCACCAATTATGTATACTAATCAGAGAAGTTTTTTGACTTTTATTCACCAAGAAAGACAACAGAATCAATAACAAATTCATTTCACTTTTGAATGCTAGAAAATCAGACAAAATGCAGGATGCTAAGCACAATAACAAAAATATAAAATACCATTGTTAACAGAAAAACCAAGCGCCAAAACATTTTCAAGTAACGTCCGTAAGACAGTTCACCATAAAAATAAGCGTGGAAAATTGCCAAGCCAATCCCTAAAACCAACATACCAATAATAAAATACGGTAATGCTGAAAAAGCAAAAGTAGCTTGTGATACTTGGTTGATTCCCAAAAAAAGAAAAGGAACAGCCAAATCTGGTGCTTTGATTTTGAAACGTTTCGTTAAAGCAAAGGTCGTAACTAAAAAGTTACAGGCAACCAAAACGATTACCGGAAAAATGTACCAAAATGCTAATAACGGTGTAAACTTTTCCATTTTTCATTTCCTCTCCATACCGCTAGGGTAACTATACTTGATTTTCTTTACATCCGTGTAACAGTTCTTTTAAAAGTTCTTGTAGTCACCTAAGTTTTTCTTAAGTTTTCATGCCCTTTCAAAAGAAATCACACCGTTTTTCTATTATAATGTTTCATAAAGGATGTGACTACATGATTACGCATTATTTTCTTAAAGATAATCAATTGAATGTAACAGAAGATATTAAAGAGTCTCTTTGGCTTCATGTTGAAAAACCAACCAATGAAGAAATCGAACATCTTTCAAAAAAATACGAATTGCCAAAAGATTACTTAACCAGTGTCTTAGACGATGCAGAAAATGCGCGTGCTGAAGGCCTTAACCAAGAAAACTTTTTAATTCCTGCGTTGCTATTATTACAGTTTCCTTATGTTTCAACAAGTCCTAGTGGTTATTTGCAATTTAATACTTACCCTTTAGCCTTAATTATCACCCCTGACAAAAAACTGATTACCGTCTGCAACTATCATATGCCTTTTTTTAAAGCTATTTTGGAAAAACCGTTACCTAAAAATGATATGAGCAGCAAGTTAAACTTGGTTTTACAAATTTTATGGCATTTGGCATTAACGTATAATCAAAATCTCGCTGATTTAAAACGGCAAGTCGACAAATTAGAAGGCCAAATCCAAGTTTCCACCGAAAATAAACACCTCTATCAACTTATGGATATTCAAAAAAGTCTGGTTTTGTTTGAAGCCGCTACAAAAGCTAATTTTAAAACCTTAACTAAATTAGCCAGCACAACCGAGTTTCAAGATCATCATGCTTATCATAATCATCTCCATGATATATTAGTTGAAACAAAGCAGTCCATGACCTCTGCTAAAATCAATTTACAACTCGTTAGTCAAATGAATGAAACTTTTTCGGCCATTGTTTCAAACAACTTGAATATCGTGATGAAAATTTTGACTTCTCTAACGATCGTTTTAACAATTCCTACTATTATAGGTGGTATCTATGGCATGAATGTAAAACTGCCTTTTGCCGAATCGGATAATGCTTTTTTACTGATTACTGGTGCTACGATCCTTCTTTGCTATTTAGCAATTAAATATTTAAAAAAGAAGAATCTTTTGTGAATTTATTGCCAGTTTACTTGAAGTAAGGCGCAAAAGAGAGTAAACTCCAAGAGAAGAATCTATGTAAGGGTGGCCTCTATGAACGAAAAAAAATCAAGCAGCACTTTTAGTAAAGTAACTAAAATCGTCATCTGGACGATGCTAATTTTAACGGTTGGTTCTGTCTTTTTGACTGCCATTTTAAGCGTCATGTAAAAATGAATACTGATTAAACAAAAACTGGAGACGAATTGTCCAGTTATAAACAAAGAGACCATAAAATCCAAAAGTTTGAGCGCTATCTTTTGAATTTTATGGTCTTTTTGTCTTAGTGGTAATTCTGTTTTACTTTTTAATTTCAATCTAATCACAGAAAAACATTTACATTCCACGGCTTTTTTACACTTTAATGACCTGCCATAGCTAAAAGTTCTTTGGCGTGTTCCAGCGTTAAATCTGTCACTTCTGAACCTGCTAACATACGGGCGATTTCATTCACCCGTTTATTCGGGGCTAATTCAGAGACGATCGTTTGGGTCCGTCCATGGCTAATTTCTTTTTTAATGTAATATTGATAATCGGCAATGGCGGCCACTTGTGGCAAGTGGGTAATACATAGAACTTGTGAGTTTTCAGCAATTTTAGCGATTTTCTCGGCAATAGCTTGTGCGACCCTGCCACTCACGCCAGTATCAACTTCATCAAAAACAATACTTGTAATGCCCTGACTTTGAGAAAAAATGGTTTTTAATGCTAACAACATCCGCGATAATTCCCCACCAGACGCGACTTTGACTAATGGTTTTAACGGTTCTCCCGGATTTGTAGTCAAATAAAATTCAACTTCATCAAACCCATTTTCATGGAGTACTTTTTTACCATTTTTAAACCGTACTTCAAATTGACTGTGTTCCATATAGAGTTCTTTTAACTCGGTTACAATTGCTTTGGCAAGTTTTCTAGCAATTTCTTTGCGCTCTTGGTGTAATTCTTCAGCTAAGTGCCAAGTAATTTCTTCTTGGGCACTGACCTCTTTTGCTAATTGTTCCAACTGTCCTTCAGAAAAAGCCGATTCTGCCAATTCTTTTTTTATTTCATCATAGTAAACTAAAATTTCTGAAATAGTTTCACCATATTTACGTTTTAATTGGCGAATTAATTCCAAACGTTGGTTAACCTCTTCTAGGCGACCTTCATCAAAGGATAAACTATCTAATTGCCGGGAAATATCCCCAGCAGCATCTTGTAACAGATAAAAAGCAGATTGTAAATTTTCACTGACTGTTTCGTATTCACTATCCAAATGCGCAATATCTTGCATACTCGTTAAAGCTGCACCGATTCCATCTAAACTATTTGCTTCATCATTGGTTAAAAGCGCATAACTTTGGGCCAAACTATCGACAATTTTTTGATAGTTACCCAATTTTGCTCGTTCTTCTGCTAATTCTTCTTCTTCGTTTGGTACTAAATTTGCGCTGGCAATTTCATCTTGCTGAAAATGCAGCATATCCACTCTTTGTACATAGGACTGTTCATTGGCTTGAATTTTACGCATCTGCTGGTTCAAATGGGTAAATTTTTCATAGGCTCGTTGATACTTTTCCAATAACCCATGAAATTTTTTACCACCGAATTGATCCAATAAATGCAAATGACGTTCCGGCTGCAAAAGTTCTTGATGTTCATTTTGCCCTTGAATATCAACTAAAAAAGCCCCAATCCGGCGCAAATTAGCCAACGTCAATGTGCGCCCGTTCACGCGACAAATATTTTTACCACTTTGGCTAATGTCCCGCTGCACTATTAATAATTCCTCTTCTGTTTCAATGCCTAATTCTTGTAATAGTTCACTAAATTGACTGTCTTTAGGCAATTCAAATAAGCCTTCTAGACTACATTTACTGCTGCCTTCACGAATATAATCACTCGATCCACGACTACCACACAAAAGGCCCATCGCATCAATAATAATCGACTTGCCTGCTCCTGTTTCCCCGGTTAAGGCAGTCATTCCTTCATGAAACTGCAGTCGTAGGCTGGAAATAATGGCAAAATTTTTAATCGCTAATTCTACTAACATCTGCCTCAACTCCTGCTTTTATAAAAAGCGTAAAAATTCCCGACGTAAATCTTGCGCTGCCGTTTCCGTCCTGGTAATCATTAAAACCGTATCATCATCATTTAACACCGAAAAAAGATTATCTTGAAATCTTTTTTCAATTAAATTGGCGATAGCAGACGCGTTTCCGGGTAATGTTTTTAACACCACAAATTTTTCCATCTGATCGACAGAAACAAAGGCATCTTTTAACATTTTTTCTAATTTTGCGCCTACATCTTCTGCTGTTTCAGCTGGTAGACTATAACGATAGCCACCTTCTTGGGATGGTACTTTGATTAATTTTAATTCTTTTATATCACGAGAAATCGTTGCTTGTGTAACCACAACACCGCGACTTTTTAACAAATCAACAAAGTCTTCTTGTTTTTGGATATTCTTTTCTGTTAACAAGCGGGTAATCAAACGATGACGCTCTTTCTTTCTCATAGCTTGCTCCTTCACATAAAATAAAGCCGCAGTAAATCAAATAAATCAATTCACACGCCTTTTTCTAAAAATTATTTTACTTTGAATTCTTATTAATAATAACGTATTTTTGCGTATAAATAAAGGTAGGAGTAAAACTAAAATTGCCCTGTTACTTTCTTTAAAAATAAAAAAAATCCAAATAGTAGCTGTACTTTAGCTATTTTCACAACGCTTTAGCACAAGGAGAAACGTTGTAAAATTAAAATACAATTACTATTTGGATGATGGAGCTAAAACTTTCATTGTTTTAATTGCAGATGGGCTCTATCCACCACATCGGAAATGACAATATCTGAAGCCAGCACTGGAACTTCACTTTTTTTCAGGTGGGTGATAAACTCAATGTTTCCTTCGCCACCTTTAATTGGTGAATAGTCTAGCCCAACCACAGAAAATCCGCTGGCTACTGCCATTTTTAGCGTCTTTTCCAATACCGCTTGATGGACCTTAGGATCTCTTACAATTCCGTGTTTTCCTACTGCTTCTTTTCCAGCTTCAAATTGAGGCTTGATAAGGGCCATGACATCTCCGTTGTCCACTAGAATTTTAGCTAACGGAGGTAAAATTAAACTTAGTGAAATAAAGGAGACATCAATTGTGGCAATTTGTGGCAAGCCATCGATAAAATCATCCGGTTTACTATAACGAAAATTCGTGCGTTCCATCACGACTACCCGGGGATCTTGGCGTAGTTTCCAAGCCAATTGATTATAGCCGACATCTAATGCATAGCTTAACTTCGCACCATTTTGCAACGCCACATCAGTAAAGCCACCTGTAGAAGCGCCGATATCTAACAAAACTTTATCTTGCATCGTCAAATCAAAAACTTGTAAAGCTTTCTCTAATTTTAAACCGCCGCGAGAAACATAGGGTAATTTGGCGCCTTTTAGTTCTAATAGGGCATCTTCTGCAATCTTTTCACCGGGTTTATCCAAGCGTTCGCTATTTTTAGCTAAGTAGACTAACCCTGCCATCACACCTCTTTTAGCTTGCTCTCTGGTTTCAAATAAACCTTGTTGGTGTGCTAAAACATCTACACGTTCTTTTTTCATCTTACAACTTCGCCTCCAAGGTTAATTCTTCTGTTAACATAAGCAACAACTCTGGTTTCACCAGTGAAATTTCCTGTAATTTTTTAAGAGATTCTTTGGATGCTGCTAATTCAGCTGCTAATAATTGATAGCTTTTTTCTACCCCCAGTAAAGCTGGATAGGTACTTTTATTTAACGCGGCATCATGACCGACATTTTTACCTAATTGGGCAGTAGTCGCAGTTACGTCTAATAAATCATCGCGAATTTGAAAAGCTAGTCCTAAATGCTCCGCTAAAATAGCTAATAAGGCGATGACACTTTCCTCTTGTTGAGCCAACAAACCTCCAGCTGTCAAAGCAAACGTAAACAAGGCCCCTGTTTTGCGTTGGTGTATATAAGCCATTTCTTGTAAATTTAATAGCTTTCCTTCGGCTTGCACATCTGCCGCTTGACCAGCAACCATCCCAAAACTGCCGCTAGCTTTGGCTAGATTTTGAACTAATAATAAACGCAATTCACCGTCTAAATCAGCTCGACTTAAAAGGTGAAATGCTTCAGTCAAAAGCCCATCACCTGCTAAAGTCGCCATTCCGGCACCAAATTTCATGTGGTTTGTTGGTAAACCGCGCCGCAGTTGATCATTATCCATCGCCGGTAAATCGTCATGAATTAACGAGTAGGTGTGAATCAACTCTAGTGCTGCACTTACCTGATAGGCACCTAAATCAATTTCTTTTTCAAAACCGGCAATCGTGGCTAATAATAATAGCGGGCGTATTCTTTTGCCCCCAGCATCAATTGAATAGAGCATACTTTTAAGGAGTGTTTCATCTGTTGTCTGCTGCCTTAGAAAATTGCGCATTTCAGCTTCAACCAATGGGAGCTGATTGTTTTTAAAAGTCGTTAATAAACTCATTTTTCTTCCTCTTCAAATACAACAGTCTCACCGTTTTCTTGCATAATCTTTGTTAGTGCATCTTCGGCTTTGGTTAAAGTTTCTTGACATTGCTTGCTCAATGTAATCCCTTTTTTAAAAGCAGTCAAAGCTTCTTCCAAAGGAACATCTCCTTGTTCTAGCTGCTTTACAATAACTTCTAATTCTTGCAATGATTCTTCAAATGTTTGTTTAGCCATTATTTCCTCCATTTATAAAGACGCTGCTTTAACATTCAAGCTTTTTTTAGTTTACTCGCTTATCTTCTTATTGTCTGTCTCAGCAATGCTTTTAACTTTTGCTGTGGCCAGACCATCTTGATAGTGAACAACTAATGTATCGTCCACTACAATTTCTATAACACTTTTAATCACACTATCGTCTTTAGTAGTATAACTATAGCCTCGTCCCATAATTTTTAGCGGGCTTAATAAATCCAAAGACTGCACTGTATTTTGAAACACTTGTTGCTTTTGTTGTAACAAGTGATAAATACTTTTTTCTAAACGTTCTTGTAAATAGTTTTGTTGTTGCATTAATTCATTTACTTTATTTTTAGGATTAAATTGACGCAAATTATGATCTAGTTGCATAACTTTTTTTTCTTCTTCAAAAAGACGATTTTGCGTACTTTGCAGCAGTCGTTGTGTCAACTGATCCAATTTAATCGCTTGAGCTTCATACAATCGTTCCGGCTGGCGCAAGACATACGAAGCACTTAGACGTTCATAACGTTCCTTTTTCAAGGCTAGTTGATGCATAAAGGCTTGTTCTAGTCGCGTTTGTCGTTCTTTAATTTTTAAAATCTCATCACTTAACACCGGTACCGCCAATTCGGCTGCGGCAGTCGGTGTTGCCGCTCTCACATCCGCTACTAAATCGGCAATCGTTGTATCTGTTTCATGTCCCACCGAAGAAATAATCGGCGTTTTAGCTGCAAAAATTGCCCGTGCAACTTTTTCTTCATTGAATGGCCACAAATCCTCAATCGAGCCACCCCCGCGGCCAATAATCATCGTATCAAAATCTCCACTGGCTTCTACACGTTCAATATTAGCTACGACATCTCCGGCTGCTTTATCTCCTTGTACCACGGTTGGAAACAACGTAATCTCAGCAATCGGATACCGTCTTTTCACAGTCGTCATAATATCACGAATGACGGCTCCACTAGGACTGGTTAAAACGGCAATTTTTTTAGGATATTTGGGTAAAGCTTTCTTTGGCGCTAAAAACAGGCCCTCTTTTTCCAGCTTTGCCTTTAATTGTTCATAAGCTTGATACAAAGCTCCGACGCCATCAGGTTCCATTTGTTCAACATAAATTTGATAATTTCCACTTGCTTCATAAAGGGAAATACGCCCTACAATAAAAACCTTCATTCCTTCTTCTGGCTGAAATTTTAGTTTACTAAACGCGCCTTTAAACATTACCGCAGAAATTTTAGCTCCATCATCTTTTAATGAGAAATATTGATGATTAGGTCGCAAGCGAAAATTTGAGATTTCACCAGTCAAGTACACTTTTTCCAAATACGGATCTGCATCAAATTTACGTTTCAAATACTTGGTTAATGCTGTGACTGTTAAATACTCCTGCGCCATTTAAACACCTGATTTCTGCATATTATAAGCTTTGATTGTTTGATACAACAACATCGTAATCGTCATAGGCCCTACACCACCAGGAACTGGCGTAATAAAATCGGCAATCGGCTCCACCGCAGCAAAATCAACGTCACCGATCAACTTATTATTTGCATCGCGATTCATGCCCACATCGACCACGACGGCACCTTTTTTTACATAACTTTCATCCACTAAATGTCCGACACCTACTGCTGCAACTAAAATATCAGCTTGTCTAGCAATTTCTGGTAAATTTTTGGTTTTGGAATGAGTAATCGTTACTGTCGCGTTTTCCTGTAACAAAAGATGGGCCATTGGTTTACCAACAATATTACTACGACCAATCACTACCGCATTTTTCCCGGCTACTGAAATATCGTAAGCTGCTAAAAGTTTCATAATTCCATAAGGGGTACATGGAACCATCAAGGGATCTCCAGCAAACAAACGGCCAATGTTTAAAGGATGAAAGCCATCCACATCTTTTTTGGGGTCAATGGCCATGATGACTTTTTCTTCATCAATATGGGCAGGAAGCGGCAATTGGACTAAGATTCCATGAAAACGTGGATCTTGATTATAAGTTTCGATTAAAGCCAATAATTCTTTTTCAGTAATATCAGCTGCCCGTCGATCAACTTTAGAATAAATTCCCATCTTACCTGCTGCCGTTTCTTTATTACGAACATAAATTTTGCTGGCAGCATCTTCGCCTACTAAAATTACGACTAAACCAGGTGCAGTTCCATCATTTTCTTTAATCTTTTGAACTTCAACTTTCATTTTTGCCTGCATCGTTGTTGCTAATTTTTTTCCATCTAATAATTGGGCCACACAATCGCCTCTTTCATTCATTTAGACCTATTCTAGCACAGGGGAGTTTTATTGTGAAAGTTCCCGCGATATTTTGTAAGAATTTACCATTGAAAAATAAAATCAACTCACAGCATATAAAGGCTTGGCAAATTCACTTAACTTTTGAGTAATTCAGGCAAAATATTTTTAAAATGCTCTCTTAATTTTTGAAATACTTTACAGATTGCCACTAAAGTTGATTTTTGAAGTAAACTACCAATAAAATTGACTAAAAAGCAGATTCCCTCGTGTCTTAAAAAAATTCTAATCACTAAAAAAAACAGGTGAAAATCATTTAAGATTCTCACCTGCCTTAATTTACTTCACTACAGTTTATCCTTATCGGCCACTTCTTTAGTCAAATCCGTATTAATTGCGGATAAAACCCCATTGACGAATTTACGTGATTGATCATCGCTAAATGTCTTGGTCAGTTCCAAGGCTTCGTTTAAGGCCACTTTGTTGGGAACATCTTTTTCATACATCATTTCGTAGCTGGCAATGCGTAAAATACACAAATCCATTTTAGAAAGACGTTTAATACTCCAACCTTTTTTTAAATGTTTTTGAATCAATTCATCTAAGGCTACTTTATGTTCACACACACCTACTACTAATTGATCTAAATATGCAGGAACAAAATTTTCTTGTTCTGCGTCCACCATTTCGTGGTGCTCTAATTCGATTGCTTGCATAATGGCATCTTTTTTGTCTAAATCCTGGTTAAAATCTAAGGGAAATAAAGCTTGTAAGGCCATTTTTCGGATCTCGTGACGAGATAATTCTTTACTCATTTTCTTCCTCATTTTCAAATAATTCATCTAAATCTGGTGTTTCAATTTTTTCTGGTACGACAGCAACAACATGAACGTTTACCTCAGTTAATTCAACATCTGTCATAAAGAGTACTTGTTGTTTCACTCGTTCTTGAATTTCCATCGCTGTTTTTGGCACAGAAACACCATACTTCATATAGCAGTAAAGGTCAACCTTAATCCCGGTCTCGTCAATTGTTAAAGAAACACCTTTACCATGGTTTGAACGACCTAATAGTTGGGTCACATTACTCGTAAAGCTTCCTTGCATGTCATAGACACCGTCAACCTTGGAAGCGGCAATCCCAATAATAATCTCAATCACTTCAGGAGCGATTACAATTTCTCCTAAATCTTGATTTGCATCTAATACTAAATTCTTTTCGTCAGCCACAATGACGTCCCCCAGTCTAATTACAATTATGCGCGTGAAACATATGAACCGTCAGTTGTATTAATAATCAATTTATCACCTTGATTAACAAAAAACGGTACGTTCACGGTCACGCCAGTTTCCATGGTTGCTGGTTTACCGCCCCCAGAAGAAGTATCTCCTTTGATATTGGGTTCTGTTTCAGCAACTTCTAAAACCACAGTATTTGGTAAATCAACACCTAAAATCTCTGATCCATACATAATAACCGTGATTTCCATGTTCTCTAGCATATATTTCAGTTCGTCTTTAATTTGTTCTGTTGGAATCTCAATTTGTTCATAAGTTTCCAAGTCCATAAAAACATGGCTGTCGCCACTTTCATACAAGTATTGCATTTTACGATTATCAATTTGCGCTTTCGCAACTTTTTCACCGGCTCGGAAAGTTTTTTCTTGCACGGCGCCATTCCGCAAATTTTTTAATTTTGAACGGACAAAAGCTGCCCCTTTACCAGGTTTTACGTGTTGGAAATCTACCACACGCCAAATATCACCGTCAACTTCAATTGTTAAACCTGTTTTAAAATCATTTACTGAAATCATGGCTATCCTCCTTATTTACTAGCACCAAAAGGCTGTCTGCAATCCAGCATATTCGTTAATAGTTTATCATTATTTTAATCCAAAGGCTATAAAAACCCTCTTTGTTAGCTACAACTCTTATGTAAAACCGTTTGCGTTCACGACAAAAAAACGCAATTTTTTATCGGATAAAACCAAATAAAAAATTGCGCTTAAAAAATTACTGCAAGGCGTGTAAACCAGCCCCAATAATTCCGCCAGTGTTTGGATAAGGAGAGATAGCTAATGTACTAATACTATGACTTTGCGCAGGAACAATCCATTCTCCTAATTTTGTTTTGATTAATGGAAGTAAATCAGGATTTAGCGTCATAACACTGCCGCCAAAAACAATTTTTTGTGGGTCTAGCAATGACACGATGGTGTATATCGCCTGACTAACATCTTTGCCCCAAGCTTCCACTAAATCTTTTGCTAAGGGTTCTCCTAAGCGATAACGGCGAAAAATTTCTTCTGGTGTTACAGTCCCATCATTATAGGCTTCTTTGCCTTGTTCTGCTAAAGCAGGACCTGCCGCACTTTGCTCGACAGAATACATTTGACCATTTCTTTTCTTTAATGGAATTAAACCAAGTTCTCCGGCAAAACCATTGCCACGAATAAAGTCACCTCTAGTCATAATAGCACAAGACAATCCTGTACTAATGGTGACATAGACGAGTAATTCCTCATTTTTAAGACCAGCATAATTCCATTCTGCTCGCGTTGCTTGATAGACATCATTGTCGATCACGATATTTCCCACAGCCGGGAATGCTTCTCTTAAACGCGCGACAACTGGAAAATTTTCCCAAGCTAAATTATTTTGAAAAACTGCCACACCAGCTTTGCGGTCCACTAGACCGGGAACCCCTAGTCCTACACACACTTCATGAGGGGATAACTTACTATCAACTAACACTTGTTCGATTACGCGACAAACGACAGCAAACATTCCTTCACGATCACTAGCACTTGAAAGTAGACGGGTGATATGGGTGACATTCCCCAGTTCATCCACCAAACCACCAGCAACTTTTGTCCCCCCAATATCAATACCGATTGCATATTTCATTTTGCCATCTCCTACTGATAATTTTTGTTATAGCGCCACAAAAGACTAAGTAGCCCTGCAAGACCTACAACTTGTAACGCTAAACCTGTATAGCCAATATTTTTTTGACCATAAACGATTAATAAAAAACAGACGATAAAGACTGCTACCTGCAGCCAAAACTTCGCTTTACTCATCATAATTCCTCCATTCGATTGCCCCAGGAGCCAATGTAATCACGTAATTTTTTTTGTCTGTATAAATTTTTGACACTTGTTTTTCGTCTGTATTATTTACCACCGCATATTGTCTTTTTTCTGGATACGCATGAACTTCCACATCGGGATTTTCTGCATACCAAATGTTTAACTCTTCTTCTTTATGGGCTGCATAATAAATGGCCCGTAAAAAGATTTGTGCATTTTCTGGTGAATAAGGCATGCCACTAAAGTACACGCCACGTCCTTTAGAAAAGTCGTGGGTAGCCAATTGTACACTACCATCAAGATAGCGTAAAATTTGTGTTTCTTCCGATAGTGCATAAATATTTTTTTGCATTTCTCCAAATTCTACCTGCGTTGCTTTGTCGGTGATGAAATGTGCTGAAACTTCATCTTTAAAGTATTTATCTGTCGATAAGCTGAATCCTAATTCTTTGTCGACACCTAAAATATGCGCCAATTGGAAGAAGCGTCCATTCGCTAGATGAGCCGTTGGTTCTCCAATTCCAATTAAACCACCACCGTTTGCTACCCATTTCGTTAAAGTTGCAATTAATTGTGTATCTTGCCAATTTTTGCCACCAGAAAACGCGGTACCCGCATCTCCTACATTAATCAAAACATCAATATCTCCTGGAACACCTGCTTTTATATCCGCAAAGTTTAAAAATTCAACGGCAATTTTTTGTCCTGATAATGACTCTAAGACACCAAGATAGCTATAAATTTGTTGATACCACAAAGCGTGGGCCACCATATGAGTCTGCCATGAACGCAGTTTTCCCCAAGAGTTTAAAATACCAACTTTTATGCCTACATAAGGTTTGACATCTGCTATTCTTTCATACAAATCGCGAAATTCTGCAGTGACACTACTTACGTAATCAACAAATTCAGGAAATTTATTGGCTAGGGATAAATACCCGCCATAACCAATGCGATCGACAGGTTTACGTAAAATAGCGCGTCGCGCTGTTAACCAGTTTTCTTTGGCTTCGATTGTTGGATCATTTCCCTCATAAAAAACATCTGGGAAAAAGTACGGTAAAAATCTTCCTTCCGTGTACTTCACATGGGGAATTTCTGAAATCATTCTTAAAGTCGTTCCGTTGCCTACGCTTCCTACAACTGCATCCAAGCCAATTTCTTTAAAATAAGGTCCATAGGGCTCTGTTCCAATCCAGTTATCTCCTAGAAACATCATCGCTTCTCGTTTAGCATCATGTACAACTTCCACTAGCTTTTTGGCTTCATTTGCAACAAAGCGTTGGATGAAATCAATATAATCCAAAAAGGCTTGGGAAGGAACACGAAATGGTGAATTATAATACCCTTCATCAACAAAATCTTCAGCGTGTAATTTGTAGCCATAGGCTTGTTCAAATTCTTTTAACGCTCGCACAGATACCGTCGAACCATAACCAAACCAATCGACAAATTTTTCCTTTTTTTGATCATTGAAAAATAGTGTAAAATGATAAAAAAAGGTCGTAAAACGCACCACATCAGTATCTGGATTATCGGCTAGCCAGTTGGTCAAAAAATTACGAACAAAGGCTTTGGACTCAGGCTGTCTAATATCAAAAGGAATCTCATGGGGTTTATCTCCCCAATCGTTGGTGATATGATTGTACATTTGAGTTGGATCCCAAATCATACTGGCTAAAAAGGAAACTGTGTACTCATGATAAGGTTGCCATTTTTTTAAAGAAACGACATTTTGTTTTTGATCCACTTCCCAATCTTCATTGGCTAACTTCTCACCAGTCGTTCGATCGTATACTTCCCATAATTCTTTGGGATCTTCTCTGTAATTTGGTTGCAGTTGTTCTTCTAGATAACCTTTCATAAACCAAATTTTAGGTTCATCTTCTGTGGCACAGACCCGCTCACTTAACAAAAAAGCTTGTTGCACTTCTTCTAAGTGCTTTTGGGCAAAGTCATTGTGTCCTCTTGCTACAAAATAAGTCGTATAAATTTTTGCTCCAATTTGTTTTAGCTCTTCATCAAGCTTTGTACCATCGCTATCGCGAATGGCATCTGCCCCCCACAAAGCCATTAAACGTTTGGTTTCTGCCAAGAAGTTACTCTCACTTGGAATGGTTACTCTTCCTTTTTCCATCTTCGTCTCTCCTATTCCTTATTCCCGCCAACTGTCATTCCTTGGGTCAATTGTTTTTGAACTAAAATATATAAAATTAGTGTAGGTAACATCACGATTACTAAACCGGCGTATAATTGCCCATAATTAGCAGCAGCTTTTTGTCCGGCCATCAAATTAATTAACCCGACTGGTAACGTCTTATTCGGACCTGGAATCAACGTTAAGGCGATGATATACTCATTCCAAAAACTCAAGAAGTTAAACAAAATAACCGTAATAATACTTGGTTTTGCCAAAGGCGCCATGACGACCACCAGCGTTTTGAAAAAACCAGCGCCATCAAT
Organism: Enterococcus sp. SMC-9; assembly: GCF_021011285.1. Lineage (NCBI taxonomy): Bacteria > Bacillati > Bacillota > Bacilli > Lactobacillales > Enterococcaceae > Enterococcus > Enterococcus sp. SMC-9. Next base: position 456,781 of record NZ_JAILYE010000001.1, read on the forward strand.
ATAAGCTGCTTCTTCATAAGAAGAAGATAACGTACGAAAATAATTTGATAATAAATAAATCGTAAAAGGTAAGGCCGTAGCGGCATACACAAGGGCTAAAACAAAGAGATTATCAATAAAGAAACCTTGACCACTGATTTTTCGCAATGCATTATCCCCGTCCAAAAGCATTAGAAAAATCGGTACGACAATATAATTGGAGTTAATAAACAAGCCCATCATAAACAATGTATTTAAAATCCCACGGCCTTTAAATTTGAAGCGGGCTAAAACGTATGCTGCTGGGAGTGCCACAACAATTAAAATCACTAATGCCAGTGCTGTTACTTTGACTGAATTCCACATGTAAAGTCCCATGTTAGCTTTTTGGAAGGCGGCTACAAAATTGTCGAAATAAAAGCCTTTTGGTAGTGCCCACGGATCGCCGTAAAACTCTGAATTTTCTTTAATTGATGCTAAAAATACCCACGCAATCGGTACAACAATCGAAATTGCCAACGTGATGAGGGCAACATAGACAAAGATTTTATAAAGTTTTGTAGATTTTTTCATCTTGTTTCCCTCCTAAAATTCATAAACGTCACGTTTGGTAATTTTGTTTAACACTGCAGATAAGATAAACGAAAAAGTAAAGACAACCACTCCGATTGCCATCCCATAGCCATAAGAAGAATTTGTATAAGCTTGTTTATACATATAACTTAAAAATACTTCTGTTGAGCCATCTGGACCACCATTGGTCATTGCTTTGACTAATAAGAAACTTAAATTAATCGTACTAATCACAAAAAAAGTTAAGGTTGTTCGAATGGTACTCCAAGTTAGTGGCAATGTTATCGTGAAGAATTGCTGGATTGCACTCGCCCCTTCTAGAGCCGAAGCTTCATAAAGACTTTCTGGAATTGAAGCCATTGAAGCCATGTACATCACCATGTAATACCCAATTGCCTGCCAAATTAAGGCCGCCCCAATTGAATAGATAACAATTTTTTGATTACCCAGCCACAACTGTTGTAAGTTTTCAAGACGCACTGCACTTAATAAATTATTCAATAACCCGCTGCTGGGATCATAAATAGCAGAAAAAATAGCTGCAATAACAACGATTGATAAAATATTAGGGATGTAAAAAATAATCCGGAATAAATTAACACCCTTGAATTTTTCCCGCGTCAAAATTGAAGCAAAAATTAAGGCTAGAGCTAACGTAAAAATAGTAACGATAACAATTAATAAAATTGTGTTCTGGAAAGAACGGAAAAATGCCATGTCTTTAATTAAGGTCTTAAAATTATCTAACCCAACAAATGTCTTTTCAGCAGAATAACCGCCCCATTTAAATAAGGACATAAAGAAAACATTAATGGTGGGATACACCATGAAAATCAATACCAATAATGTCGCTGGGAGCAGACATAAAGTGATAAACACCTTCTTTTGTTTCTTTTCATTCATAGGATCACCTTTTTTAGTATTATTTATAAACAGATATTATTTTTTTATTTATAACTTTTACTACTTTATGATAAAAGGCTGCCACAAATTCCTTTGTCACAGCCTTTTATCTGCTACTTATTGTTTATCTGCTGCTTCACGAATTTTATCCGCCGCACTTACAACGCTATCTTGCCAGTCTTTTACTGTCTTATCGCCAGAAACAACACTGTCTACTGCGCTAAATAATGTATCCCGCATATTTACGCCTTCAACTGTTACAGTATTTTCAAGGCCACCCATTACTGCTTTGGCACCATTATCGTAAATACTGTAGAATAATTTATTGTCGCCCTCTAATTTTTCTGACATCCCTTGGATTGGTTGAATTGCGCCAGCTTCTTTAAAGATATCTGCTGCTTTATCAGAGTACATATAAGAAATGAATTTCTTACCTTCTTTTTTATTTGCAGCTCCTGTTGGCATCCACATTTGTTCAAAGAATGTATAAGAATAGCTATCACCACCTGATTCAAAGGCAGGCAAAGCAGTCATTCCCCATTCAAAACCATCAGCTCGTGGTGCATCTTTCATCTCACCAGGTACCCATGTTCCATTTGGCATGAAGATCGCTTTATCATCTAAAATTAGTTGTTGATTTTTAGTAAAGTCATTGTCATTGGCATTGGCAACTGTTGTTGTAGCCGTATATTTCGCCAATTTACCAACTGTATCAAATGCTTCTGTCGCTTCTTTAGAAGACCAAGCTCCTTTTTGATAGGTCATCGCTTCATTAAAGAATTCTGGGCCACCTGTTACAGAAAGCAAACTATACATAAATGAGTCCAAGTAACCGGCTGTTGGATAAGTAAATAATGCAATTCCTTCTTTTTTCGCTTTTTCACCTAAATCCCACATCTCATCCCAAGTTTTTGGTACTTCCCAACCTTTAGTTTTTAAAAGATTTGCATCATAGAATAAACCAGTTGGTGAATAAAACATCGGAGCCATATACGTCTTTTTGTCATTGTAAGGATTTGTTGCTAGTGTATCAATAAAGCCTGGAATCAATTTATCTTTCACGGTCTTATCTTCACCAGGTACTTTCATATCAAATACATCTGTTAAATCTTCCAAGTTTTTGTCTTTGATAAAGGTTTCGGTCAACCCCGCTTCACGCCCGGTCGCAAGTAAGATTACATCTGGATAGTTTCCTGCTTTCATATTTGGACTAATGACATCTTCTAGTTTTTTGTCAACGGTCAATTCTACGGTCACGCCGGGATTGTCTTTTTCGTATGCAGCTTTTACTTTATCCCACATATCTGCGCCATAGGCAGATTCTAGTGCCGCCACTTTCAAAACTTTTTTATCTCCTGCTGCTTTGTCTCCGTTGCTGCCGTCAGTACTGCCACCACCGCCACAACCTGCTAGTAAAAGACCTGATAACCCCAAAGCTAATACCAATCCTAATGCTTTTTTCATGTCGGATTCCTCCCTCATTTGATGGCTTAAGTATACCTTTATTGTAAGCGCTTTAGTTTTAAAATATTGGTCGTTTTTTTAGAAATATTTATAAATTCCCGATTTAGTAAAATATACTAAAACTAACGGTGGTGTTTACGATATTGATTAGGGGAAGTGCCAATCCCTTTTTTAAAGGCTTGGTTAAAATAAGATTGCGAAGTAAAACCCGCAATTTCTGCAATTTGACCAACAGAATAGTCGGTACTAATTAATAATTCTTGGGCGTTTTCTAGACGCTTTTGCATCATATAATTCATGGGTGTTTCAGCAAAGTTCTCTTTAAAAATATGAATCATATAGTATTTATCCAAATGCAGTTGACGGGATAAAACATCTAAGGTTAGATTTTCTTTATAATGTTGATCAATAAAGTCTTTAATAATCGCGCCATCTTTTGAAATATTTTTATTTTCAATCTCGATTAAACTAAAATTATTACTGCGTAAAACTTTCACCAAAACAACTTCCGCCAATCTTTGCAAAACAGCATTTGCCCCTTGTTGTTTTTCATTTATTTCAGCAATAATCAATTTTAATAAAGGCACCATTTCGTCCAAAACATCGCGAAAAATATAGTGGCTTTCCCGCTTGTTTTGTTTAACAAAACGGATATTGTTCACTCCAATCACGATATACCATAAAGGAAATTCTCCTGATGATTTTTCGGTATGGCGTACATACGGATTAACCACGACAATATCGTGGGCTGCAATCGGATATTCTTTCCCTTCGACAATAAAACTCCCCCTACCACTTAATACGTACATAACTTCCGTAAAATAATGGGTATGTAAAGTACTATGCCAATCTTCTTCACTAAATTTAGATTGATGTACATAGATTAGCTCAGCTTGCTTTAAAACAGCATCAATTTCTTTTACCATAATTTCCCTCCTTCCTTCGAATTGTAAGCGTTATTTTCACTTAGGTCAAAATAATTCTCGCATTTCTTTTTGCAAATAAAAAAATACTATTAACATTCGGGTCAAATTAGAAAAAAACATAAAAAATGCGTTACCAACAAGTAGTAACGCATTTTTTTGCTTAGTAGCTTATAAAATAATCAGCTCTTTTGGTGAGCGAGTTAAGACTTCATTCCCAGAAGCTGTAATTAATAAATCATCTTCAATTCTCACACCACCGATTCCCGGTAAATAAATTCCTGGTTCATCTGTAATGACGTTATTTACAACAAACTGTTTATCTGCTCTAAAGGAAACATTTGGTCCTTCATGAATTTCTAAACCAATACCATGACCGGTAGAATGTCCGAATGCTTCGCCATATCCAGCCGCTGCAATGTGGTCTCTGGCAATGGCATCTAATTGAATACCGGTTAAACCTGGTTGTGCTGCTTCAATTACTTTTAATTGTGCTTCTAACACAATTTGATAAATTTCTTTTAGCTTTTCGCCTGGGTCGCCGATTGCAAATGTTCTCGTCATATCCGAAACATATCCCTCATAATAACAACCAAAGTCTAACGTAATTAAATCACCTTGTTCAATTATTTTATCACTGGCAACCCCATGAGGCATTGCAGAACGAAGACCACTTGCTACAATCGTGTCAAAAGAGACGCTGGTTGCGCCAAGAGAGCGCATATAAAAGTCAAGTTGATTGGCAACCTCAATTTCAGTCATACCCGGACGAATAAATTTTAAAACATGTTCAAAACCTTGATCGGCAATTTGGCATGCTTTTTGGATAAGTGCAATCTCATTTTCATCTTTTACTTCCCGCAGCGTTTCAATCATTCCTGCAATAGGAATGAGCGGTGTTTCTTCTATGATTTCTTCTAAAACAGAGTATTCAGCAAAGCTAATATAGTTTTCTTCAAAGGCTAGCGCAGTGATATTTTCTTGTTGACATAATGCCGCTACTTCGTCAAAAATTGGTCCTACATTTTTAATAATTTCAAAATCAGGCGCTTGTGCGCTAGCTTGTTCTGTATAGCGAAAATCCGTCACAAAAAACGCTTTGTTTAATGTGATAACAGCTAAACCTGTCGTGCCAGTAAAATTGGTTAAGTAACGCAAATTATATGGACTTGTCACTAAAAAGCCATCGACTTGTTCTTTGCGCATCGCTGCTCGTAATTTTTCTACTCGTAACATCATGTTGAATTCCTTCTTTCTTTTGACTTTCCCAATCATTATAGCAAATATAAGAGAAAATAAAAAAGATTGCGACAAAACTATCTTTCTTTACGGATACAAATGTTATTTCCCATTCATATCCGTCACAACTACAAAAAGTAGTTGCGTACAGCATAGTTTTTCACAACCTTTTAATCATTATTTGGCTTTACCAAAAAAGAAAGATACTACCGCTACAACGATTACCGCACCTAAAATCGATGGGATAATCGCCATGCCCGCAATATCAGGTCCCATATTGCCAAACAGTGCTTGTCCGACTGAAGCCCCTGCCAATCCGGCAATAATATTAAACAAACATCCCCGTTTTTCACCGGTAATTGCTCCTGCAATTGCTCCAATCACAGCACCCACAATTAATGTCCAAAGCATTTTTTTCACTCCTTTTACAAAAACTACAAAAATAAAGTTTCTAACAAATAACTAGGCTGTCTATAAGCTATTTAAAATTTATCTTCAATTTATGGTAACATATTTCAAAATAATAACGAAAACATTGACTCAAAGAACGCCTTTTTTTCAATCTTTTGTGGTCATCAAAAGTTGTTAACGACACTAACTTATACCAAATAGTTACATCTAATTTCTAAGTTTCAACGTAATTTTCAACAACCCAACTAGAGTAGGAAAAGCTAACGAAATCCTACCCCCTAAGGCAAAAAATTATTAAAGTGACTTTTTTTATTTTCATAAATTTTAGCTTTGAAAAAAGTGATTCGTGAAGCTAGTCAGTGCTAGCGCAATCAAATCAATATTTTTTTATGAAAAATTTATACTTCCTTTCTGTCAGATAAAAAATAACCATAAAAGCACATGCCTTTACGGTTACTGTTTTTTGCCCATTAATTTTACTTGCCAACTTTTTAACCCGCGTTTGACAACTTGAAAAAAAGTTAGGGAACGTACCAAGTGATCTGCCGGTACATATTCTCTGATGGCACGTAAAACCTTTTTCGGTTGTTTTGAAGAAAACGAGTAAATCCCATTTTTCTTTGTTTGAATAGCATAGCGTGGGATCCATTTTCCTTTGAAATAAACAGAAGCTACCACAAAATCTACTTCTTCCCACGGAATTTGGATGAATTTATTAATATCACGATCATTGTAAAATTCAAAGGCCTTATCACCAATCATAATCTTCCCATACTCACCAATGCCAAGATAAGATGTTGCATCAATAGTCAAATCAACTTTGCTATTTAACGACTGAACCATTACAGACACTTCCTTTATGGATATTTATTAAGTATTATAGCTATAACAACTACCAGATGTAAAACAAAAGCCCAGGGAACAACCCCTGAGCCCTTGTAAAAAATTTTGATTACATGATGTTTAATACGTGTAAACCAACACCGACAACGAATAAGCCAATGATGATAACGATTGGAGAAACTTTTTTCTTCAATAACCACATGCAAAGTAAAGTTAGTAATAAACCAGCAAGACCTGGAATTAATTGATCCAAGTTGTCTTGTAAGGTAGTTACTTTTGTAGGAGTTTGGGAAAGACCCGCACCTACTTGACTGAAGGCTTCTTGAATACCTTTCCAGCCGTCAGGTAATTTATCCCAGTGAATAAATGCTTTGTCGTCTAATTGAACTTCAGAAACAACCGGCGTAAATTTAACACTTACCCAACGTTGTACTAATGAACCTAAAACGAACATACCTAAGATAGAAGCACCTTTTGTAACTTTTTGTAACAAACCACCTGATAAGTCATCAGTAATTTTTGAACCAGCTTGGTAACCAAATTCTTGTGTGTACCACAAGAAAGCAATCCGGATAATATTCCAAGCAAAGAAGAATAATAATGGACCCATAATGCTGCCGCTCATTGCAAGAGAAGCACCTAAGGCACCTAACATTGGACGTACAGTAAACCAGAATACTGGGTCACCGACACCAGCTAAAGGTCCCATCATACCAACTTTAACCCCTTGAATTGCTACATCATCAACAGGTGCACCATTCGCACGTTCTTCTTCAAGGGCTAAAGTAACCCCTAATACTGGAGCTGCTAAATATGGATGAGTATTAAAGAATTCCAAGTGGCGTTTTAAAGCTGCCGCACGATCTTCTTTGGTTGTATATAATTTTTTAATTGCTGGGATCATTGCATATGCCCAACCACCGTTTTGCATACGTTCATAGTTCCATGAACCTTGAAGGAACATTGAGCGGAACATGACACTTCTACGGTCTGCTTTTGTTAATTGAATTTTTTCAGCCATTGTTTGTTCTCCTCCTTCAAGATTAATAGTCGTTCAAAATATCGCCTAATGGGTCGCCTGTGTTACCGCCACCGCCATTACCTGAACCACCAGTTTCTTCTAAGTGTAGGTAAATTAAAGCGATAGAAATAGCTAAAGCACCTAATGCGATTAATGTTAATTGTGAAATAGCCGCTACCACAAAACCGATAGCAAAGAATGGCCATACTTCACGAGTTGCCATCATGTTAATAACCATTGCATAACCAACGGCTACTACCATACCACCACCGATTGCCATACCATCTGTTAACCAAGCAGGCATAGATTCTAAGAAGCCACGTACTGTGTCAGCAGGAATCAATAGTAAAGCGGCAGCAGGAATAGCAATACGTAAGCCTTGCATACAAATTGCAACCCATTGCCATAGTTCAATTTTACGGTAGTCGCCTTCTTCAGCAGCGCTATCCATGATATGGATAATTGGCACAGCTAAAGTACGTGCGATCATTGTTAAGAACAAACCAGCAACAGCTAGTGGGATAGCAACGGCAACAGCAGATGCAACACCAGCTTTTCCTTGTCCACCTAAAACTAAAATAATTGCGGATGCGACAGCTGCCAAAGCAGCATCTGGTGCAACTGCGGCACCGATATTTGCCCAACCTAGGGCGATCATTTGTAGTGAACCACCCAAGATGATTCCGACTTCTAAGTTACCAGTTACTAAACCGATCAACGTACATGCTACTAGTGGTTGGTGGAATTGCCATTGGTCCAAAATACCTTCCATACCAGCTAAGAAAGCAACGATGACCACTAAAATCATTTGGATTATGTTTAAATCGTGCATGATTAAGCCTCCTCTTTCTTATGACTAATTGGCGTTTGCCAATTCAGTTTTTGCTTTTTTCAACAATTCGTCAAAGTTTTCTTTTGAGTTAGCTGGTACTTTACGTACGTCAAAAGTAATTCCTTTGTCTTTTAATGTTTCAAAAGTTTGAACGTCTTCATTATTCATTGATAACACTTTGTTGACTTGAACTTTACCAACTGAATGGGCCATAGAACCAACGTTAACTTCTTTAATATCAACGCCACCTTCAACAGCTTTCAACAAATCTTCTGGGTTTTCAAACAACAATAACGCTTTTGTATTACCAAAACGTGGGTCTTTTGCTATTTCAATCATTTTAGAGATTGGAATAACGTTAGCTTTAACACCTGGAGGAGCAGCCTGTTCGATTAATTTTTTACGTAAATCATCTTTGGCAACTGCATCAGAAACAACAATGATGCGGTTAGGACCAACTGCTTTTGTCCAAGCTGTTGCGACTTGACCGTGTAATAAACGAGAGTCAATTCGTGCTAAAACAAATTTGATATGACCATCGCCTAAAACTGTACCTTCAGGAATAGCACCTGTTGGTTGTCCTGTTCCAGCTGCTGCTGGAGCCGCGGTTTGTGGTTCTAATTCTTCTGGTTTAACCCGGACACCTTCCTTTGCAGTTTCAATGATATGAGCTGCAATTTCTTGTGCAGAGTTCATTGAAAAGCGTGAAGCGTATGCTTCAATGACCATTGGCAAGTTCATGCCGGCAACAATTGCCCATTTGTCTTTGTGGGCTTCAAACAAGTTATTCGCTTGGTTGAATGGTGTTCCGCCCCAAAGATCGACCAAGAATAATACTTCATCTTGATCATCAAAAGAACTAATCGCTGCTTCCATTTTGGCTCTTACATCATCGGGACCTTCGCTTGGCATTAAAGTTACTGCTTTAACATTTTCTTGTTCTCCGAAAATCATTGCGCCGGATTGCAAGATGCCTTCAGCGAATTCTCCGTGACTAGCCAGGATAATTCCTACCATCTGTATACCTCCTATAACATTTTTGTTTTACTAATCGTCTAAGGGATAAATAAATAATTTCTCAAAAATGCGACGATTAAAACCAACTAGACAAAATTTTCCTTTTCCAACAATTCCATTAAGTAGACTTTGCGATCTGCTGGTACCTTTCGCAACTCTAATTCAATACCTTGTGAAGCAAGAAATTGAAAAGAGGCAATATCAGCTTGATCTAAAGAGACAAAATTGGTCAACATCTTCTTTCCAACAGTAAATCGCATTCCACCAATGTTAATTGAAGTCAACAAAACACCGCCGCGAACCAAACGTTCAACAGCATTAGGATCGGTAAACAACAACATAACTTTTTGATTAGCCAATAAATCTTCATGATAAAGTGTAATCATCTTATCAACACTAATCACATTTGACTTGATTCCTGGTGGGGAAGCTTCTTGCAACAAAAACCGACGTAACTGATCTTGGGCCACCTCATCTGATACAACTAGAATGCGTTCAATCCCGGTTTGTTTGGACCAGGCCGTCGCAACTTGTCCATGAATCAGACGATCATCAATGCGCGCTAAGGCAATATCAATGCTCACAAGCAACCCTCCTACTTAATAAAACTGAGCAGCAAAAATTTTAAACTCTGCTCACGCCAGAGTATTCACCTCCTGTGTCACCTATATATAAGCAAGATGTGTGCCAACTTCAAAAACGATACACAATTTTAAAAATCCTTAATTATAAAGAATAATCTATGAAAATTTCGATACACAAAAAAACGACACACTTTAACACAGTGTGTCGTTTTTTGTGTATTGTATTTTAATTACGTTTTTGGTGATACAGTCTTTTCTTTTAACTCTTCAATGCGCGTCTTCAATACTTCTAAAACATAATATTCTTCTGCCGGCGGAACACCTAAGCGTAACATTCGCCCAAAAGATTGAATATGATTATGCACTTGTTCGTAAATTGGATCAGCAGTTAGTTGCTGTTCTTCTTCTTTTGTTACGGCAAGCGGCTGCTTTAATACTACTCGTTCCAACAAACCCGCTGTATGCAAAGCCAAGTTGACTTCTAAACCAAATTCATGATCACTTAATCCAACATCTTCCACCAGATTTGAAACAAAATCCCAAATGGGTTGAGCAAGTTTTTCTCCATTAATAAAAGTAAAATTCTCACTAATAAAGCGTTTGATCAACTCTACAGCCTTTTCTTCTTGCATTGCTTCATTTGGATATGAAAGCAGCTGTTCACTATCCAATAGTAGTCGATTTAAAATCGCTTTGACATCTTGATTGATAAAACGATCTAAAGGAATAAATGGCGCATTAATCTTTGGATCGACAATTCCAGTTGCCGCAATTAAATTATAGTCTGTTTGAATTTGCCGTAATTGCTCTGGCAATGTAACTACCGATTGCGTAATTACTTGCAACTGCTTTTGTTCACCACTTAAAGAACGTTGAATAATTTCTTTGATTCGCTGGGCGGTACCCTCTCCTGAAGCACATACTGCCAAAATAGCAGTAGGTTTTGCTGCAGTAACATTATTATTTTGTTGTGGTGACATTAATGTATAACCACTAAATCGATGTAATGATTCAAACAGACTATCTAAATCCGTTCCTAAAACAGAAGCTTTTCGCACTGTTTCTAAAACAATTGCCGTTGTCACCATATCGATTGTCCGTACTTCAACACCCGTATTTTGGGTAATTTCATTACCAAACGTTGCCAATGAACCCATGTCCACTAATAACATGACCCCAGAACCATCATCAACTTCGGTAACGGCACGACTAACTTTTTCCAAGGCAACTTTTGGCGGCATATCAAGAGGCATGTCTACAGCTTGCACTTGATCAATATCTAATAATTGCGTTACCACTTCCACCATACTCGTAGCTGTGCTATTGCCGTGAGCCGCCACAACAACTCCGATTTTGCCATCTTGTTGGTTTGCGCGTAAAGAAATTAGCAAAACTGCCAAGTAATAATCTTCACTTTCAGGAATTTCGACATGAAAACTTCCACTAATATAGGTACGAATTTTTTGAGCAATTTGAAATTCAGCTGGAAAACCGGCTACCATTTGACGAATATTGTCATTTGTACTTCGTTCTTCGCCATGTTCTAATTTTTTCAAAAAAGAACTAATGTGCAAACTCATAGCATAGACAAAGTTTTGCTGAAAAGCATAGCCTAATTTTTCCTGTACCATATCATAAATATGATTCGTCGTATCAATCACTTTTTGATCAACAAATTCAGCTAATTTATTATCTGCATTAAAAGCAAAACCATGATTTTTATAAAAAGATTTCAAATGAACATTGATATCTGTCGAAATAAAGTGATTAATCGTTTCTTGATCTAGTCCGTCGGCTTTTAATAATGCAGCTTTATCTCCGATGATATCGTACAAATTATACGGTAATTCATACGTATCTTGCTGGATTAAAATCATTTGATCATTTGGCGTAATTACAATTTGAGGATCTAAAATTTTGGATAGCTCATTTAAGATTTCTCGTTTATTGGCCAATAATAGTAATCCCGAACGAATCCCTTCTGGCAAGTCCTCAATCGTGATATTCATTTCATCACTGTTCATATGATTTAAAAAGCCACGGGCACAAACAAGTTGGACATTTGATTTCAATTGTCCAATGTTGCCGTAACTAACGCTACCAATTAAAGCCTTAACCACATCTTCTGATAAAGAAATTTGCCGATCAATCCGACCTGCTTCCTGGGCGACCATCACCTTGACTAAATCAACTTTTTCACTTGCTGGCCGTTGATCAAATGCCGGCAACTGAATATTAATCGGAATTCTACGAACAAAAGTATCTAATAAAGACGAACTTGGATCTTCTGTTGTCGCGCCCACAATGCGCACGTCAGCCTTATGATTTTTACTACTTTCACCTAAACGAGAAAAAGTCCCATGGTCCATAAAATAAAAGACCATTTCTTGACCTTCTGGTGGTAAGCGATGAATTTCATCAAGAAATAACATTCCCCCATCTGCTTGGTCAATAATCCCTGTTTTATCTTGCTCTGCTCCAGTAAAAGCACCCTTTACATAACCAAACAAATGGCTCATTAAAAGCTCAGGATTATTAGCATAGTCAGCACAGTTAAAAACAATTAATTCTTTTTCCTTGTCAATTACCTGACTGGTGACAGCAAAACGAAACATCGCATGAGCAAAATACGTTTTACCTGAACCAGTAGGGCCTGTGATGAGACAATTTAATCCTTTTGGTGGATACAAAATTGCTGCTTTTGCTTGTTCAACAGCATTTTTCATACTGCCATTTGAACCAATAATTCGTGAAAAAATATCACCGAACCGTAATTCTTGAGGGATACCCTGCTTTTTTTTAGGGATGCTAAATTCTTTATAACTCGCCACGTGCTCATTTTTAGGATAAGACGCTTGATTTATCTCATTTTCGTCTATTGCATCATCTAATTTTGCAACAGTATAGCGAACAGGTCGGCCATCAATTTTAAGCAAGCGTTGCGCACGGACTAATTTATTTAAATCCTTACTTACATTTGTTCGCTGCAATACAAGACCTTCTGCCACATCATTTGTGGTGAGTCCCGTTTGAAACTGATCGTTTGTTGCAACAAACTGATAAACACGTTCAATTCTCTTGGTCATTGAATCTCCTCACCTTACTTGTGCTAGTGTGTCATCTGTGTTGTTTCATTATAACTTTTTTCCTTTAAAGCGCAAACTAAAAAGCCATTTAAGCTATAAGCACCTTAAATGACTTCTCTACTATTATGTTACTAATAATTAAATACCCAAATGGGGCATAGCTAAAATAAATGAACCGACAAAAATTAATAATGCCGCTAATTGAAATGTTTCCGATTGCACTATTTTTTGTTTCGTCACTTGTTTTTTTATCAGGGCAACCCCAAACAATACAAAACCAAAGATAAAACTGCCAACACCAATTAAACTCATTGCTCCACTCCTTTAAAACAATACCATTTTTAATATATTAACAAATGGCTTACTAATTTACCCTAGTCTAACAAAGATTCCGTCACTTAACCGGCGTTTAAACTATCAAGTGTCGAACATTTTTGTAAGATGACACAAGTGCTTTTCCTTTACAGCAAGAAAAAAAGTGCTAAGATAAATAGCGTAGTAATTTGACCTGTTAGTCAAGGGGTTTAAGACGCTGCGTTCTCAGCGCGGAGACACGGGTTCGAATCCCGTACAGGCTATTAATAAAAGACTTACGCAATTTTCAGCGTAAGTCTTTTATTTTTGATAAGCAATAAAGTCTGCAGGTAGACGAGGTACTTCTTGTAACGCTTTTTGTAGCCATAAAATATCGTACCATTGATTAAATTTGTAACCCACATTAGGAAAATTACCGACTTGTTGATACCCTAGTTTTTCATGAAATTTGATACTAGCACTATTTCCCGCCGTGACACAAGCTAGCAATTGTACGACATTTTGTTTGTACAATTCCGCTTCTAGAGCTTGGTACAAACGTGTCCCTAATCCCCGACTCTTCTCACCTTTGGCTAAATAGATTGTTACTTCACAGCTCCAATCATAAGCAGACCGCCCTTTATAAGCACCAGCATATGCATAACCTACAATTGCCCCTTCTTTTTCTGCTACTAGATAAGGATAATGAGCTAGCGTTTGCTCAATCCGTTTTTCAAAATCTGCTAAAGTAGGAACTTCATATTCAAATGTGATAGCCGTTTCTTTTACATACGGCGCGTAAATCGCTAGGATTGCTGCGGCATCTTGCTTTGATGCAATACGAATTTTTTCTGTCATAGGAACCCTCTTTTTTTACAGAGCGTAGCACATTATATTTTATTTCTGCAAGTTGTTTTTGACATGTCGTGTCAGTTTCTAATTTATCAATTTTACGTTAATCGCTTTTTGCTGCCCCTTTTGATTGGTAGCAACCTCATAGGTTACTCTTTGGCCGGCGAAAAGCACCTTATCTGAGGGCATTACAATATCATCTTGATAAACAAACATATCCTGTTTATGGGCATTTACTAAAAAACCATAGCCGCCTTTTTCATTAAAAGATTTAACAGTTCCTTCCAATGGATTAACCTCTTTTCAACATAAAACTCCAAACCATAACTTATAAAACTACAAAAAAAGTGTCGGCATCCATTCGAATACCGACACTTCATTTTTAATTAAGCTTCTTTCGCTACTGGGTAGACAGACACTTGTTTTTTGTCACGGCCTTTACGTTCGAAACGTACTACGCCGTCAACTTTAGCAAATAAAGTATCGTCGCCACCTTTACCCACGTTTACACCTGGATAAATTTTAGTACCGCGTTGGCGGTAAAGGATTGAGCCACCTGTAACAGTTTGACCGTCCGCACGTTTAGCGCCTAAACGTTTAGATTCAGAGTCACGACCGTTAGAAGTAGAACCGCCACCTTTTTTATGCGCGAAGAATTGCAAATTCATTTTCATCAACATGAGATGCACCTCCTATTTTTCTGTAATCGTATTAATTTGAATAAACTCACTGTTTTCGGCTTCAATTGACTGTAAACCTAACAACAAATTTTCTAAAAGAATTTGTTCAATGTTAGTTTGTTCTTGAGTTAAACCTGACACGACATCCATTTTAAGATAGCCGCCTTCAGATTCGTTTGCTTCAACTTTAGGTGCAACCCCAGCTAAAGCATCAATGCCGTTAATGGTACTGATTGCTAGCGCAGAAACACCAGCACAAACAATGTCACTACCATATGGCCCAGCTTCGGCATGCCCTGTCAATGTGAAAGTAACAATCTGGCCAGAGTCATTGCGTTTGAATGTCCCTTTGATCATTAGTGCGACCTTTCTCGCAAGTATTAAGCGTTAATAGCGTCGATAACCACTTTAGTATATGGTTGACGATGACCTTGCTTGCGGTGAGAGTGTTTTTTAGGTTTGTATTTGAAAGTAACAACTTTCTTTTGTTTACCGTGTTTTTCAACAGTTCCTTCAACAGTTGCGCCTGCAACAGTTGGAGCGCCAACTTTCGTTGATTCGCCACCTACTAAGATAACTTCGTCAAAAGTCACTTTGCCGCCAGCTTCAACGTCTAATTTTTCAACGTAGATTGCTTGACCAACTTCAACTTTAACTTGTTTACCACCAGTTTTGATAATTGCGTACATGCTCTAAAGCACCTCCTTATAATATACTTAGACTCGCCATCCCAAGTGACATAATGTGCTTAATACTTGTTCTGAGCGGTTGTAGCTGTGGAGTCCACAATTACAACATTTACACTTTACCAAAAAATGAGCGTGACGTCAATTAGTTTTCTTCTAAAAGAAAAAGTAAATTTTAAGCTTCATAAAAAACATAACTTTTCATTATTATAAACGAGTAGCGTTATACTAAAAATAGGAGGGATAAAGATGGAGTATCCAAAAGAACTGGTTAAAATAGTCAATGAGCGTTCAAAAAATTACGCCTTGGAAGGCTTTGTTACAGGCAGTGGTCCACTAGATCCTAAATTAATGATTGTTGGTGAAGCTCCTGGCCGCAAAGAAATTGAAAATTTAATTTCCTTTAGCGGACAAGCGGGAAAAGAATTAATGGCGTGTTTTGCAAGTGTTGGACTAACAAGAGAAGATGTTTATATTACCAGTGCGCTTAGAAGTCGCCCTTATAAAATAAACGAGCGAGTCAATAAAAAGACAGGTGCCAAAGAGATTGTTTACCCAAATCGCACGCCCTCAAAAAAAGAAGTTTTTGCCCATGCACCACTTTTAGATTATGAAATCAAAGCAGTAAAGCCAAAGTTAATCGCAACACTAGGAAATATCGGCCTAAAACGTTTATTAGGAAATACTTACACCGTTAGTAAATTCCATGGTCAAATAATCAAACACCCGATTCAAATGCTAAATGAAAAAATGGAAAGCTACGTTTGGTCTAAAAAAGATTACACAATCGTTCCCCTCTTTCACCCGGCAGCCATTTTTTATAACCGTAAATTAGCCCCTTTAATAAAAGCCGATTGGCAAGTCATCGGTCAATTGTTACAAACAGTCGATAATAACTAATTTTAAAAATAAAGACTATAAAACTATCTTTAATAAGTAAAAAACGCAGCTACCGCTTTTTAACTGACTATTGCTAACCTGTCAGAAAAACGATAGTTGCGTTTTTAAATATTAACTTCTTCTGCCTCTTTCTTTAAAAGACCGGTATAAAAGTCATACCAAATTTCTCCTACATGGGATTCAGAATAATAATTGGAAGCATCATGAGCAAGACAAGCATATTTTTTTAATAACGCTTCGTTTCTTTGCAATGCTTTAATATCCTGATTCATTTCTTCAAAATCATCTGCTCCAAGATAGTAGCCGGAAATAACGGATTCATACAGCGCTAAATTGCGGACCATTACCGGCGTTTGACAGCTAAAAGATTCTAAAATACTCATCGGAAATAATTCGTTATAAGAAGGTAGCAAGAAAATATTGGCCATATTATAATAATCAACCAACTCGCTGCGATCAATAATGCCTGTAAAGGTTAAATTAGCAGGTGGATTTTCATAAACCTCTTTATATTCTTCATAGCCATCCGTTATTTTGCCAAAAGAAAATCCCCCCACCCAAATAAAGGAAACCTCAGGATTCTCTTTTGCTAAACGAATAAAGTCATCTACACCTTTACGCTTTTGAATTTGTCCCACACCTAAAACGACAAATTTGTCTGGTTTTATTTTATGACTTTGACGGAGCGCCAATTTTTTTTCTGGGGACATTTGGTAGAACTCTTCTGCTGAAACAAAATTAGGAATATAGCTGATTTTTTCTGCGGGTATTCCGGCTTTTTTCAACTCAGGAATAAAGTTAGGATTTACAACTACCAATTTGTCCATCCGCCGATAAAAAGATAACACATACCAATTAAAAATCTTTTGAATCGGCTTGGCTAAATGAATGCTTCCTTCCAGTGTTTCAGGTAAAAAGTGAACGTATCCCACGGTAATACCACGACGTCTCTTAAAAAAGGTCGACAAATAAAACTCCGGGTTAATTGTGTGGTAATGGGAGATGTCTGATTTTTTATAGGTATTGATTTGTACGTCAAAATCATTGCTAAAACGCGCCTTTAATAACTTGATTAACTCATTATAAGCACTTCCCACCCCTTGGCCTTTAATCGTGTCGGCTCGAGAAAACATGGTAATTTTTATCATAATAAAATCCCTTCAAATCTAATTTATAAACTTGCTTGTATTACTCCTCTTATACCTTAGTTAAACATCAGCTGAACAAGCAATAAATAAAATACGGCATTAAAACGTATTTCATAAAAAAATTCAAATCCAAAAATTTCTTTTTAATCTAACGACAATTATAGCATAAGCTTCTTGGGAATAAAATCAGGCTAAAGCCCGACTTCTCGCTTGCGCTATCCCATACAAATGTTAAAATTTAATTAAAGAATAATTTTTCTAACGAAAAGAGGATGGCGATGAAAAAGATATTGTTTCCCCTGCTACTAACTGCGGCTTTGTTATTATCAGGCTGTCGCGAAAAAAGTACAACAGACGTAACGCTAGCAACAAGTTCAAACAATACAAAAAAAACAACAGCCACGAGTATCGATAAAAATCCCGACTTATTAATCAATCAGGCTCAATATCAACAACTAGCTGAAAAGACAGGTGCGACCAAAGCTAAATTAGTTGGTACTAAAGAATACGACGTCACTTTAAAAGATGCCAATTGGGAAAATGTGACGATTACCAGCGATGAATGTAAAATCATTAAAATCAAAGATTATAAAGATAAACAAAACAAGGAATACGAAGGCTATGTTTTAATGCATTTTACAATTGAAACTGGCGATACTGCGGTAAATGTCGCCCCTGAAAAAGGCGTTTTAACTACCAATACCAGTGGGCAAACGACAGGTAATTTAGCGATGGACGAATTTGGTGGAAAAATCCCTGCAAATAAAACCGTGACCGGAACCGCAGCTTATCCACTAGAAAAATTGGCAGACGCCGATGACGTTACCACTATTGAATTGAAATTTACCGGTAAAAAAGCCAACGCCACGTCTTCAGAAAAACAAACTACACATGACTATGACTTTATTTTAAGTAAAAACCGTTAATAAAGCAGAATATTTTTCATTTTTGGCCACTGGGCTTATACTGCCGCTAGGAGATGATCGTATGAAACTACACATTACCAATGAAGCTGCTTTTTACTTAGCAGATAAATTAGCCGGCAGCAAATCTTTCATATTAGCTTTAAATGACGGTTCAAATCAATTTTCATCAGCCCAGGGATGTTGTATGATTGGGGATCGTTTTTTGATTAAACCCATTAAAGAAAAAATAGCGCCTTTTAGTGAACAGCTACAAAACGAGCAATATCAAGTGTATATATCCGATTATGAAAAAAACTTTTTGCCCCATAACATCACATTAGATCGTAGTGGTAGTTACGGTAATTTCGTTTTACGTTCTGATGAAGGAATATTAGATATGAATGTAGCTTTTCAAACAGCAGAATAAAAACTTATCTGGCAGGTAAACACCATGGATTAAATTCTTTTCGTGTTTATCTGTTTTTTTGCATTTAAGCCATACGTATGTTCACTAAACTACAAGCAATATCTTCGAAATGCGACCGCGATGATGCTACCCTTGTATTACATCAAACACAGGAGGGATTATTATGAAAACGACAAAAGAAGAAATTTTAGCCCGCCGAATAGACGCTTACAAGCAATCACGTGAAAAAATCATAAAAAAAGCTTTGCAAGAAACGACATCAGAAAGAAAAAATAAATCGCTGCATTTTAAATTTGTCCGCCACACAGCTCACTAAACAAAGAACGCGGCAATCATGTTGCCTTGGTTTCAAATTATTAATCAGTCTACTTTTAATCCAAAAAGAAAAACCGCTAGAAATATTAATTTCTAGCGGTTTTTTAGCGTCACAGGAGGGATTCGAACCCCCGACCGTCCGCTTAGAAGGCGGATGCTCTATCCGGCTGAGCTACTATGACATAGCAACAAAGTTCATTATAGAAAACTGACCACCTAATGTCAATCAGTTTTCTTAATAAATACGTTATTTTTTCGCCGACCATAAAAAAGTTTGAATTAATCGCATAACCGTAGGATGAACAACCAACTGGCTATGTTTCGCATTTTCGGTCACAAGAAACGTTTGATAACTTTGACTGTCGCCATAAATTAGTCCCCCAGCCAGAAGACTTGTAACAGGTACAGTCCCGTCAGAATTCCCATCGGCAACATTTCCAGCTACACTAACAACAGAAATTGTCTTAGGCAAACGCTGTTTATTATCCAAATAGCGTTTTAAAACATCACTGACTTTTTTTACTTCATTAAAAGTCGGTGTCATTTCATTATACTTCCATCCCACATCGTTAAATGGCGTTCCTAAAAATAAAATTTTATTTGGCTTGGGATCAATTGACAAAGAAACATACTCCAAATAATCCGTCAAAACCAACCCGCCATTGGAGTGGCCAAGAAAATTATAATGTTCAACACCATATTGGTGCTGAACATAGGCAATTGCTTTTTCATACCATACTGCTTGTTTTGGGACGGTCTCTTCTGAGCTGTCAGCAAAACCAATGACGATAATCGGCTGACTGGCTTTTTGTGATAACTCACCTTTAATCGTTAATTGGCCATTTGTCTGCACCGTGATTTTCAAAACCTCGCATGCAGTTGTCTTTTGCAATTGGACAATTAATTTATCAAAACGGTCCACCGTCGCACCCGTGCCTGGGACCATTACTAATGCTTCATTTTCCAATGTAATCGGTACTTTTCTATCCTCTGCTTTAGCATTTACGTGAAAAGTATTTAATAAAAAAGCCAACAATCCCAACCATAAAACTCCTTTTAACCATTTATTTGCCATAACGAGACTACCTCTTTTTAGTTTAAGATAGACTGTCTAGCTTAAATGGAAATTAAACTAAAAAGAAATCGTTTCTTTTTCTTTGGTAATTAATAAAATTCCATCACCTAAAGGCACTAAACTTGAAGTTAAATCTGGATGTGTCATCACGACATCTAAAAATTGATTTAATTTACGATGGATGCTGCGATTTTTCCGCGGAATATCTTCCACTGGATCTAAAATCGTGCCACCTTGAAAAACATCATCTACCATCAATACTCCGCCAACTTTTAATAAACGTATACATTCTGGTAAAAATGCAATATATTTTGACTTTGCGCTATCCATAAACATAAAGTCATAAGGGCCTGTTAATGTAGGTAAAACTTCAGCAGCATCGCCTTCTATTAAGGTCACTTTTTTTGTTAAACCTAATTTTTCATAATTTGCCTTTGCTTCTTTAATCATTAAATCAAAGCGGTCAATCGTCGTTACATGACCTGCTCCCACGTATTGGGCCATCAGACTAGAAGAAAAACCAATAGCTGCACCAATTTCTAAAATT
The DNA here is from genome assembly GCF_021011285.1 of Enterococcus sp. SMC-9. Taxonomy (NCBI): domain Bacteria; kingdom Bacillati; phylum Bacillota; class Bacilli; order Lactobacillales; family Enterococcaceae; genus Enterococcus; species Enterococcus sp. SMC-9. The sequence goes on from NZ_JAILYE010000001.1 coordinate 477,485, forward strand.
TCTTTTGGTTTTATTTGCCCGAGTAAAAATTGCAAAAAGACAACTGTCTCATGGGGAATTATCGGTACCCGCCTTTTGTGAGCATCTTCTTCTAATTCACCCAATTGCCCCGTCAAAGGCTTTTGTTTAGTTCGCATATAATCAACGAGCCGTGCATCCACGACCGGTCTGTCCATCATTTCATTTAACAAATTCTCCACCTCGCTTTTGTCATTATACGAAGGAACAAAAAAGTCCGCAACCATTAAAATTAATAGTCGCGAACTTGTCTATTATGTATAACGTGTTCGACCAAATGCCAAATCGTCGTTAATGTGATGAAGCCAGCAATTAGCCAAAATATTTGTTGTACCAAATCCAAAAGTTCGCGGGAAACAAAATGCCCCAAGTAAGGTAAGTGAATAACTGGCTGTCCAATTAAATTGCGACTACTTACATAGCCGATTTCCATTTGTTCGTTGCCGTCTCCCTTGGTGTAAAAAACGTGATTTTTTTCTTTGGCAACTACGCGACGCGTTTGGATGCTTTCTCCTTGGTTCACGTAATACGTGACAACTTCTCCAACATAAATACTCTCTGGTTCTACTTGACGTACAAAAATCAAACTACCTTTTGGATACGTTGGTTGCATATCATTATCTTTTACAATTGAAATTGTCATCCCAAAAAGATGCGGCAATAACGTAATCAACAAAGCCAGTGCCATTACAATTGTCACAATAACTGAACCCAATAGGCCCATCTGCTTGAAATTCGTCATGCCACACCTCCTCATATAATTCTTTTTAATTTTTAATTCCAACGAAATTATATCACATATCGTCCGTTGTTTAAAAGCGTCCGTCTTCATTTTATCCATTTTTGTTAGAAAGTTATTTTCTTTTTAAAATAAAATGAAAAATAATTTCCACTGCTTGTTGACCCTAGTTTAAATAACAATTAAACTGAGGTATAAACGATAATAAATATAATTACAGGCTTTTATACTTATTAAAAAAACATCGTTATTAAACATAATAGTAAAATTCATTTATAAAAACATAAAAAGAACTACGATATTTTTAGACAACTATCCTTATAATCTGAAAGGAATTTCAACATTATGAAAAGATTAGATAATGAAAATTTAAAAAAGTATAATAAAAAAATTATCTGGATTCCTTATTTTCTTGTTATTATGACTTTTATTGCAGTGGGCATTTTTTTTGTGCAAGCACTAAATGCCCCCTTCTCACAATCTGCGATGGCAGAAATAAAAGATACTTGGGTCTATTACGCCAAAGATGACCCCATCACATTATTTAAAAGTCGTTATGTCAAGCGGTTAAATAGTGTTGCACCCAACGAAACCATGGTAATGGAACGAACGATGATTCGTAAAGTTTCTAATCCAACCTTATTAATTCAAGGAAATCATCAATGGTTAAAAGTCACAGTCGACGATAAAACCGTCTATGAACACAGCCAAAAAACGGTGACCCCAACTTTATTAGGCAAAAAAAATCCCGGCAATATCATGACAGAAGTGCAATTACCCAAAAACTATGTTGGTAAAACATTGCGGCTTGAAGTCAGTAGCCCGTATAAAAATTATGCCGGTATCCCCGCCCGTGTATTTATTGACGATGCAGATTCTCTTTTATCCTATGTTGTATCGGTTTCCTTGCCCCAAATTCTAATTCTAATTGTTTGCACGTTTATCAGTCTAGCCATTATGGTCTTTATTGGTTCTGAATTAATTAAACAAAAACGGCTAAATTGGGAATTGATTTTGTTAGCTTGTTTTGCCCTCACTATTGCCTTGGAGGCTGCCGCTGGAGATATTTTAGCGGGATTGTTATTTAGTCCATTAGTGAACTCAACGATGGCATTACTTCTGGCCATTTTTACGCCAATATTTCTAATTTCTTATTATTGTTTAAAAATGAAAAAATGCCAACAGTACTACCGACTATGGGTAATTTTTCATATTAGCTTTGATTTATTAATTTTACTTTGGGCTGTTTTTACTAAAATTGATTTGCCAGAAGTAAAATTTTACATTGATGCCGCTAATATTTTTGGCACCTTAGCAACTACCATTGCTGCAATTACTGAAGCCCACCAAAAAAATCGTTTTTTTGTCATTTGCACACCTTGGATCGTCTTAGTTGCCATGGCCCATTGTTTTATTTATATCACCAGCGTCTCACAGTCGAATTTTTATCTCGTCAATATTTCGGGTCTTTTATTTGCCGTGATCCTATTGGTCATTTTCATTTATACCTTAGTTGAAGGTCTAACCGCCAATGAACAAAACAAGCGCCAAATGCATTTTCTAGAACTGAAAACAGAGCTTTTGGAGGACAATCACACAGCTGTTGTTGGTCACCTGCAAGAGTTGGAACAACTCCGTCAAGAGTTCAAACAAAATTTACTGCTAATCAGCGATTTAGGCGAAGACGGCAATTTACCAGCCGTCAATGAATACTTAGCTAAGCTTCTAGATGAAACCAATCAATTGAATATTATCGGTGATTTTTCTGCGCATACTTTAACAAATTTAATCTTGAGTCGCTATCAAAAAAATGCAGACAAAAAAAGTATCACCGTTTCCTTTAGTGCAGATTTACCACAAGATTTAAATGTGGCTGATGATGATTTAAGTCAAATTTTAGTGCACCTTTTAGAACATGCAACGCGGGAAACCTATGCGATTCACGACCCAAAAGAACGACAGATTCACTTGCAAATTCACTGTATAAACGAGACATTACAAATTCACTGTAGTCATACTGCCCATTACCATACCAATATTTTTGACCGCAGCATTACCACTGATTTTCCTCAAAAAGAGGCATTGGATTTGTTTGCCATTGAGAAAGTTGCCAAAAAATATCGTGGTCAGCTAACACAACTACAAGATGACAATCAAGATAAAATCAGCTTATCCTTATCCCTTAATGTTTAAAATAATTTTGACTTGCATTTTTTGGCATTTGCCATTAGCATAGAGACAGTCGGATTAGTATTGAAATTATGGTTTAGAGAGCCAATGTTTTGCTGAAAATTTGGTACCCACTGATTTTTTGAACCTCCCGATGGCAATGATTATGAAAATAATCGGGTTAAGGCCCTTATCCTTGTTTTTGAGCTGGACTGTAAAACAGTCAATAAAGGTGGTACCGCGAAATTCACGCATTTCGTCCTTTTTTAGGATGGAGTGCGTTTTTATTTTGCCTTTTTATAACCAAGGTCAAAAAAGTAACTTATTTAGGAGGAGACACTATGTCTGAACAAAAAAATGATTTTACTGAATGGTATTTAAAAACCATTCAACAAGCCGAATTAATGGCTTACTCGCCTGTTCGGGGCTCAATTATTTTTCGCCCTGACGGCTTTGAATTGTGGGAACACATTCAAGAAGAATTCAATCAGTTTTTAAAAACCCAAGATATTCGTAATGCCTATTTTCCAATGTTAATTCCAAAAAGTTTCTTTATGAAAGAAGCAGACCACATTGAAGGCTTCGCCCCTGAGTTACCCTGGGTAACTGAAGTTGGCGATGAAAAATTAGATGAACCTTTGGCACTACGCCCTACTTCTGAAACAATGATCGGTTCTGCTTTTTCTGATTGGATTAACTCTTATCGCGATTTACCTTATGAAATCAATCAGTGGGCTAACGTTTTCCGTTGGGAGAAAAAAACATTGCCATTCTTACGCACATCGGAATTTTTATGGCAAGAAGGGCATACTGCACATGCAGATGAAGCTGATGCCAGAAAACGGACAATGGCTATTTTAGATGAATACGCTCGTTTAGCCGAAGAATTTTTAGCCATTCCGGTTTATAAAGGGCAAAAAACGCCTTCTGAACGTTTTGCCGGTGCTGTTGATACGTTTTCAATTGAAGCGATGATGCAAGATGGTAAAGCTGTTCAAGCAGGGACCTCTCATTATTTAGGCACAAAATTTGCTGAAGCCTTTGATATTACGTATTTGACAAAAGAAAACAAACACACCCATGTGCACACAACCTCTTGGGGTATGTCAACACGTTTGTTGGGCTCATTAATTATGACTCACGGGGATGAAAAAGGCTTAGTCTTTCCACCAACAGTTGCACCAACTCAGATTGTTTTAATGCCAGTTGGTCCTTGGAAGAAAAATCCAGCCATTATGGAAAAATTAGACGCATTATTTGCCACCTTCAAAAAAGCTGGTTACCGCGTTCGTCTTGATGATACGGATAATTCGCCAGGTTATAAATTCAACGAGTGGGAATTAAAAGGCGCTTGTTTGCGGATTGAATGCGGTCCTCGTGATTTGGAAAATGGTCACGTAATGGTAAAAGTACGCGACTTAGCTGAAAAAAATACGGTCACCTTTGAAGAATTAGATGCTTACGTAGCTGAGCAATTAGCTATTATGCCAAAACGCTTATTAGAAAAAGCCAAAGCACGCAATAAAGCAAACGAACATTATGACATTAACACCTTGGATGAATTAAAAGCTCACATTGAAAAATGTAATGAAGCCGGCACAGTTCCTGGTTTTGTTTTAGTCGGTTGGGATGGTAGCGAAGAAACCGAAGCCAAAATCAAAGAAGAAACTGGTTTTACAACCCGTAATATTCCCTTTGAAGTTCCAATGGAAAAAGAGTTTGACTTAGTGAGTGGAAAACCTGCAAAACACACTTTATGGATTGCCCGCGCATATTAAAAAATAGTTTAGATAACTAAAGGTTCTAGTAAGAAGTCATCGCGACTTTTTACTAGAACCTTTATATTTTTATTAATAAAGTAATTCTAAAAATTCTTCTTGCGTAATATTCCCAAAGTATTTTTTTACGTCAATTTTTTCAACTGCTTTTGTTAGTGCTTCTTTTTCATATTTCACACCAACGAGTGCTGTTTCAACATCTTTAATATCACCTAAACCAAAGAAATCACCATAAATTTTAGCCGCGGTAATGATTCCTTTTTGAACATTTAAACGTACTTCAATTGAGCCGATGGCAAAACGTTTACGGCGCTCCAAATCAAATTCTGGTGAGCGGCCGTAATTCCAATCCCAATTGCGATAGTAATCTTTTGAAATTTGATTGATTTTTTCCCAATCATCGGCAGTCAACTCATATGTTTTAACATCTCTTGGGTCGGTAACACCAAAGACTTTCAACAAAATTTCTTGCCGGAAATCTTTCGTGGTCATGTTTTGTTTATCTGCCGGCAAGAAAGGTTTCACATTGGTTACCCGAGAACGAATCGACTTAATTCCCTTTGATTCAATCTTATCTTTGCGAACTTTTAAAGCATTAACGACTTCGTTAATATCACTATCAAACATAATGGTTCCATGAGCAAACATTCTACCATTTGTCGCATACATCGCATTACCAGAGAATTTTTGATCATCAATCACCAAATCATTGCGCCCTTTTAATTGGGCACCTTTAACCCCCATCTCTTGTAAGGCAGCTACAATTGGTTTAGTTAATTTTTCAAAGTCTCTAAATGAATCTCCATCATCTGGCATAATGAAGCTAAAATTCAAATTCCCTAGATCATGATAAACAGCCCCACCACCACTTAAACGACGAACTACATGGATACCGTGTTCCTCCACGTATTCTTGATTAATTTCTTCGATGGTATTTTGATTGCGTCCAATAATAATGGATGGTTCATTAATATAAAACAATAAAATTGGCTCGGTTAAGGGATACTCCTGAACCAAAAAATGTTCAATTGCTAAGTTTACTCTTGGGTCATTGTTTTCATTTGGTACGAAAATCACAATACATCCTCCTCGTTGTTGACGACACATTTTTCTTGAACTTCAGCTTCATCCTTAAATCAAAAATTCTTTACCTATAGCTGCTAATTCAACTGGTACTGCTCCTGAGGCAACTTGGGCTTGCTCTTTTAATAATTGTAAGTCCCCAAATTGCGGCAAGTGTGTTAAAACCAATTTCTTAACATTCGCATTTTTGGCAAAGGTGCCTGATTCTTGCGCTGTAAAGTGAGCTTTGTGATGTTCGTGGCCGTTAAATAAATACGTGTCGGCTAAAAAGAGGTCCGCATTTGTCGCAAATTCATTGAAGTCCGCTAAATAACCCGAGTCACCAGTGAATACAAATACTTTACCTGTATCATTTTCTACAAAGCGCATTGCATAACAAGTTACAGGATGAATCGTCTTCATAAATGTAACAGAAAACGGTCCCAAGTCCAACTGTTTTGATTCGTAATAAGGACGACCTTCTGATACATCGGGCATTGTTAAATCATTAAAATGAAATTCATCTAAAGTATGACCGTAAATTGGCAAAATTTTCTTGTTTTCCGCTGGAAATAGTTGAAAATAATATTGTAAAACACCCAAGTCTGCAATGTGGTCGTGATGATAGTGAGAAATTATAACAGCATCCAATGCTAGTGGATCTAAGTGTTTTTCTAATTCCACCAAAGTAGTGCTACCACAATCTAGCAATAAATTAAAATCCTTTGTTTGTAACAAGTAACCTGTAGTTCCTTGTCCTTTATAAGGATAGGCGCCTAGACAGCCTAAGACAGTTAATTTCATTTTCTTCACACCTTTCTTTTCTTTTATGCTAGCACAATCTTTTCTTTTCATGAAATAATAGCTGTTTTAAGACTCCTTTTTCAGCAATAAAAAAAAGACTTTACCAGCAAATCATCTTCTTTTAAAAGTTTGACCAAAAAATAAACTTAAAAAAAACATGACAAAACTGGAAAGTCTTTTTACATTCTAATGAAACAATCCCACAGGATATAAATTAATAACTACGAATAGCCTTAACTGCCTCATCGTCCAAACGACGAACAACTTCCGTTACTAATTTAACTGTATTTAAGTAGTCGTCCTCGTGAATAATTGAAGTATGGGAATGCAAGTAGCGCACTGGTACTGTAATGGCAAGAGAAGGTACGCCATCACGAGTTAAGTGCATTTGCCCTGCGTCTGTTCCCCCACCGGTAATAACCGTATATTGGAAAGGAATTTCTAATTCTTCTGCAACATTTACAACAAAGTTCAATAATTTTTTATGTGGTACCATCGAAGCATCAAAGATTAGAACTTGCGGACCTGCACCCAATTTAGAATCGGCTTCTTTTGGCGTCATACCTGGTGTATCACCAGCCGTACCGGTATCTAGTGCAAGTGCAATATCTGGGTTTACTAAATGTGTGCTGGTTCTTGCACCTCTTAAACCTACTTCTTCCATGACATCACTACCAGCAAAAAGACAGTTTGGGTGTCCTTCTTTTGCTAAGTTTTCCAAAACACGTAATGAAACAGCCGTACCGACACGATTGTCCCATGCTTTTGCTAGTAAAAATTTACCGCCGTTTAAACGCTCATATTCAATATATGGCGTAATCATATCGCCTGGACGAATGCCCCAATCTTTTGCTTCTTTGAGACTTGTTGCGCCAATATCAATGAACATATCTTTAATTTCATAAGGTTGTTTTCGGGCTTCTGGAGTTAGGACATGGGGTGGTTTACAACCAATCACACCGCGAATTAATTTGCCCGCTTGTGTTTTAATTTCTACTTGTTGGGCCAACATCACTTGGCTCCACCAACCACCTAATGTTTGAAATTCAATAAAGCCTTGCTCGGTGATTTTGGTCACCATAAAGCCAACTTCGTCCATATGACCAGAAATAAAAATTTTCGGGCCACCACCTTCACCTACGTGTTTTGCAATAACACTACCTAAACCATCAAAAGAAATATCTTCGGCAAACGGGGCAGCGTATTTTTTAAAGACTTCACGTACTTCATCTTCATTGCCTGGTACACCTCTAGCTTGGGTTAATTCAATTAGTAACTGCTCTTCACTTTTGTCCATCTCAATTGCAACTCCTAGCATTATTTATTACGTCCTTGATTATAACACGGGGCATATAAAAACAGTAGCTGGGACATTAATATAATCCCAGCTACTGTTTTTAATAAGTGGTGTTCTAAATGTAGCTTTGCCACCAACTGCCGTTACAAATTATTTAATTGTTTCTGGATTTTGATTTTGCCAATCTTGTGAATAAAAATAATTATTCAAGTGATAGCTTGGCTGGGCTGTTTTTTCTTCCAAAAACGGTTGAATATATTGATCTGCTGCTAACCATCCGCGCCAGCCTAAATGGATAGTATCTGTCATAAAATAAGGCTCCTGATCTTTATTGGTGAAATCAGCAATTTGATTAAAGCCTTGAGAACGTAATTGATACGTGATTTTTTTGCTAAATTCCTGCAGCATATTTTGAGATAAGCCTGTATATTCGCTCCATTTCCCGTTAATTGGCGGAATAATAAAGAGGGCTTGTGTATTTTCTTTGGCAAGTTGATCTAAAACCAATTGGAAATCTGAAAATTCTTTTGAATAACGATAATCCCATTTTACCTGTGAATCATTAAATTTAGCCAACCGCGGTTTAATGCGATGCGTATAAAAATTATTTTCAATGCCAAAAGAATTATTCGTCGTAGCTTTTTGACCAATCTCTTTGGCTTGTTCATCTAATTTTTGCTCATTGTATGCAGCTGGCAATTTTTTTGCTTGTTGCTCAATTTGTGAATTTTTTGAAAGTAAGCCGATTTCACTAAAGAGTTCGTCTTCTCGATTTAACATGTTGATATGGAATTTAGCCACATCTACTTGTTTTGTCGTTGGTACTTTACCTTTAGCAATTTCTCTTAACAAAAGCTTCAAGGTTTCATCATGGTTGACTTTACCATAAGCTAACAGACGTTTAGCTAAGTATTTGTCAGTTTCAGAAACTTTGTCTAGCTTAATCGCCCAAGTATAAGTTTGTAATTCAGAAAAATACGCATCAAAATAGGCACGTTTAATCCCGCCTTTGACAAACCACTGTGGCGAAAGAATAAAGACTACTTTTTTATCTTTCAAATCACTACCAAATGACTGCATCATCATGTATTGCGTTAAAGATTGCGTCCCTGGTGCCCCTAGTAAAAAAGGTGTGTAATTTCGATTATATTTTTTGGCTAAAACAGACGGGTGAAAAGGACTGATACGACTTAGTTCAGAAGAACCAAAAAACGGTACATATTCACCAGATTTTACGGCTTCATTTTTAATTGAATTCCCCCGTAAAATATTTCCTGACATGGAGCTGCTAGCTTTTTCCCATAAGCCTTTATCTTCGTCATTAATCTTAAAAGGTGAAAAGAAAAACAGCGCTAGCAGGACCACAGCTGCTATTACCGGCCCAAAAATAGCAAGAAGCTTTTTTTTCATAATTAATTTCCTTTTAATTCAGAAACTTTAGCAATAATTTTATTTGGTGTATCCCATTCTTCGCGGTCAAATTCTGAAACAGGCACTTGAACATCTAGTTGTCCTTCTAATTCAACTAGCAATTGAACCGTTGCCATAGAATCCATTAAGCCCTCATCAAATAAATTTACATCTAAATTTTGTTTTACTTCATCTGTTCCGGTAATTTCTTCTAAAATGTCTAATACTGTGTCTTTCATTATTCATTCTCCTCTTTTAAATTAATTTATCTAAAATTCCTGAAAAAATCATAAAGCTAAAGCATACTGCCTGAAAGTTTAAGAAGATTGCCAATCCATGGGTAAACTTATTTGACGGTAAATTTTTATGTTTTTTCTTATAACGCAACCAGGCATCGGTTAAACAAATCAACGTAGCATGGTATAAACCATAGACGATATAATACCAAGCCAAACCGTGCCAGACCCCCATAATTAAAAAGAGGGCAAAGTAACCAACATTTGAAGCAACGATCCGACTTTTGAATACTTTCTTTTTCAATAAAGTAAACATTAAACGCATGTAAATGTAATCACGGAACCAAAAAGACAACGTCATATGCCAACGATTCCAAAACTCCTTGATGTTCCAAGCTAAAAATGGTTTATTAAAGTTCATTGGTGTTTCGTAACCTAAAATATTACTCGTTCCAACTGCAAACAAACTATACCCTGCAAAATCAAAGAATAAATACATACTATAAACATACATATATAAAACTAAGGCCCATGAGATACCGCCATTGACGATTGTGGCCCGCTCAATTGGTGGTAACAAAACTGAACCAAAGTAATAGCCGATAATAAACTTATATAAGAAACCGACAAAAATGCGATGAATACCAGTACCTAAAAGATCCACATATTTTTCTGGCGTCGGAGGATTATCTAAGTCCTTATCAAACCGCCGGAAGCGATCAATTGGCCCAGAAGAAATCGTTGGGAAAAACAATAGAAACTGGATGTAATGCCAAACTTTATACGATTTAATCATGCCATCACGGGTTTCCATAATCATTTGTACCGATTTAAAGGTCAAATAAGAAATCCCTAAAAAACCTAATATAGAACTATGACCACCATTGAAAAAAGGTGTGACTTTGGTAATGGCTAAAGGCAAAATTGCCAAGACAACGGCGGTATAAAAGACACCACTGCTATTTTTTTGCTGGCGATATAAAAAATAGAGGTAAACCAATAACGTTTGCCAAACAACATAGACAATCAGCGCTACCCCTTGATGCCAACTTGCACCGCCAAAACTAACGTATAAGAAAAATAACGTCACAAGGGTTTGGTAAAAAGAAGGCCTTTTACCTGCAATCAACATACTTAAAATCAGTGGAATAAACGCAACGAGCAATAATAAAAAGTATTTAGGATCTGCATAGGGAATACTATGTGGAAAGACCATTAGCCGTTCACCTCATTTATCAGACCCTTACGATCGATTTTACCGTTTGCACTACGAGGTAATTGTTCCACATAAACAAAGCGTTGTGGGATCATGTAATCCATCACACCTTCAGCTAGTTCAGCTTTAATGGCTTTGGTTAATTGAAATTCTTTAGCAAAATCATTTTCATTGGCTACTACAAAAGCAACCAATTGCTGTACCTTGTGATCTTGATACTTGGGTACCACTGTCGCTTGTTTAACTAGCGATACTTGGTTTAAATGATGATCTACGTCTTCTAATTCAATGCGATAGCCATGAAGTTTCACTTGAAAATCAATGCGGCCTTCGTAACGTAATAATCCATCTGCTGGTAAACTCCCCGCATCTCCGGTTCGATAAGCCCAGTTACCATCTAATAAGAAGAAAGCTTGAGCGGTTTTTTCAGGATTATTCAAATAACCTTTTGAAACACTTGGTCCAGAAATGACAATTTCACCAACCTCACCGGCTGCTAATACATTCATTTCATCCATAATGGTTACTTTTGTATCCTCTTTTACATACCCAATTGGTAAGCGGTCAACTTGTTCTAATAATGCAGGGGTAATTTCCACACCAGAAATCGCCACTGTCGCTTCTGTAGGACCATAGGTATTGTAAATATGAGCCGCAGGAAAACGTTCCAATAAACTTTGAGCCGTTTTTTTCGTTAACTCTTCACCACAAAAGATAAATGTAGTTAAACTTGGAATGTTTTTTGCGTTGAATTCTTTTTCCATCAAGCAAATATCCATAAATGATGGTGTTGAAACCCAAACTTCCAATGCCAATTTTGGTAATGTGGCAAATAAGGTCTTAAAATCGTTGATAATTTCTTTTTTCAAAGGAACTAAAGAGCCCCCTGAACACAATGCCGGATAAACATCAAAGACAGATAAATCAAATGAGTACGGGGCTTGTGATAAAAAGCGACTTTGCTCTGGTAAAACAAAATCAGTTAGAGTCCAATTTACAAAGGATAATAAATTGTTATGACTAATTTGTACCCCTTTTGGAACCCCTGTGGTACCTGAGGTGAAAATTAGATAATAATTTTCATCATTTTGAACACTTTCAAATTTCGCCACAGTTTGTTTTGCAGCAAAAATTTCTGCTAATGCATTTGGTGTTATTACTTCACAGTCAGAAGAAATATCAGGCCACGCTTCCACACTAATGATTAACGCAGGCTGCGCTACATTTAAAATCAACTCCACCCGATCATTTGGCGTATTAGCTTCGATGGGGATATAGGCATGTCCTGCTTTACTAGCACCTAAAAAAGCGGCTAACATTTCAAATTCTAAATCACCGTAAACTACAATAGGTCTTCTATCAGCAAATTTTTCAGCTAAAAAGGTAGCAAGCTGATCTGACCATCTTTTTAACTGACCATAGGTATACTCTTTTTCATCAATATAGGCGATACGATTTGGTTCTTTTACGCTCCAAGAATCAATTTGTTCAATAATGTTTGTTACAGTCATCTGCTCTCACCTCTTAAAATTCATTGTAAATAAATGTGCCGCCCTGAATGTTCTTGTAGTGATACAAATAAATCAGAATCAGTAGGACACAGAAGTAAAAGAGCGTTTTGCCAATAAATGTTAACCAATAATGGGTGTTTTCTTTTTGCAACCAATTTTTCATTATCACTCTCTCCTTTTCAATTTAAGTATAGAGTATTTGTTTAAATTAGAACATTTTTTCAACTTACAGTAAAAAGAAGAATCTAACACTTTCGTCACTTAAGCCCTTTCAATTTACTCACTTAAAAGGCTTTATCTAAGTACCATCGTTACTGATTTTTTTAATATGTAATGCACCTTTAATACTCACGGCATTTTCCTGAAATGAATTCTATTTTAAAGAAGCGTGCTATTTTAGAAAACAGGCCAAAATACACCCTAATAAAATCTTTTCTAGTCTGCAAGATGCAGTAAAAAGATTTTATTAGGGTGTATTTCACACAGGTATTATCCTCAGCTTTCCCAGCTGTGTAAGAAAAATTTGACTGTTAAAATATAGGCGACTAAATAAATCACTGCGACGATACCACAGAATAAATAAGCGAGCCAATAACTACCGTTGGTGACAAATTGGGACCATGTATAAATCGCAAACCCGGCATGACCACACACCAATAAAACTGGGGGAGCAAAAATCCAAGCATTTTGATAATACAAGTTGCGCTTCATTTGTTTACGACTAACGCCTAATTTTTGCAATAACAAGAAGTCTTTTTTACCATTTTCAACTTCTGAAAGTTGCCGCAGCATGACAATCGCAGCAGTAGTAATCGAAGCAATCATACCTAGAAATGTTGCCACATACATGAAAATTCCCGCTTCTCTTGTGGCCCTGCGTACAATTGGAAAGCGACTCGTATGATTTAACCGGGAATAGTTTCCAGTAAAAGCATGGGGAGTAGCATTCTTCAATACTTTGGTGGTAATTTCACCTTTTAATTTGTCATTTTTATACGTAAAGTCATAGTAAATATCATTTCCCCAATCAGATTTCAACTCTTTTTCAACTGAAGTTGCTAGTTGCTCTTCATCTTTTGTCTTTACATTGACCATAGCAATGGTGTAGTCAACCCCTTGAATACTCTGAAACTGTTCATCTGGTAAAACCAATACCCCAGCAGCATAGCGCAACAAAGCATCCCCCAGCAAATCCGAATAAAAATGTTCTACTTTAATATCTAGCCCATTTGGCAACGTCACTTGGCGGCTGAGCTCGCTGACACTGTTAAACATCATATAATTATAATCAAATAAAATGCCACGATTAACCTGTAATGGCTCAATTTTGGGCAAATCAGGATGCTGTGCCTGAAATTTTTGATAGTCACTAAAGCGTAAAATATTAATTAAATTAAATTGCTCCATTTCTTCACTACTAAAAAGTTTGAGTGCAAAGCGGCCTGCTGTGACTTTATACTGTAAATTTTGGGTCGTGGTTACCTTGCCATCATTTTCACGAACGATGGCTTCTAGCTTTCCCAGTTCACTGCTGTGCACTTGAAAGTCAGTTGGCGTTTCATTTTGACTGATGCGACTTTGAATACTAACAAGAGAAATTGCACCACCAATTAATGCAATGGCTAATGATGTCAAAATAGTAAGCAGTGCCAAAGAACGCCAATTTTTTAATATAGCGACCAAACTGCGACTACGTTCGTAATAGTTTAGACCTTGATAACGACTTTTCTTTTTATCAAGAAAATAAAAAATAGTTTTTAAACCATAGCGATAAAATAAATACGTGCCGATAATACAAGCAAGTAAAATACCTCCCGGTAGCCAAATTAAAATAGAAAAACTTTTTGTCAGTAAGAAAAAGCGAAAAATTAGCACTCGAATAAATACAGCAGCCAAGTAGCCACAGCTAATTAACAAAACACTGAAAATACCTAATTTAATTTCATAAGGCTTTGTCTTTAACTTTTGCAAGTCAAACTGTGACTTAACCGAGAATACACCATCCACTTGCTTTTTAGATAAAACAATAATGTTTTGAAATGCACTGATAATAAAAACAAAAAGAAAAACAGCCGCAGTAACCTGAACAGATTGCCATGAAAAAAACAAGGTACTCGTAACATCTAAAGCCATTGCCTTTACTAAAATCATGGAAAAAAGTTTGGAAAAAATGACACCCAGACTAATCCCCACTAAAAATGCCAATAAGTTCAAGGCAAAAATTTCGACTAACGATTGTAAAATAATCCGCCGCCGTTTTAAACCGAACAATTGGTAAAGTGCAACTTCTTGCTGCCGTTTTGCGATAAAAAAGCGATTGGCACTTAATACAAAAAAGACCATCATCACAATGACAAAAAAACTACCAATCGTTAAGATATTCTCAATTTTTATATCTTGGCTAGCCCTTTTTGTTAGTGGCTGATCATGCGTCATGGCATTAAAAGAATAATAAATCATCACCGCCATCGTGATACTAATTAAATAAACGCCGTAATTGCGAAATTGTTTTAAAAAACTACGCCAGGATAATTTATAAAGCATTTCGTCGTCCCCCGCCGCCTAAAGTCGCCTGCATATCAATCACTTGTTCAAAGAAATTCTGCCTGCTACCTCTTTTAACAACCTCAGAAAAAAAGACACCATCTTTAATAAATAAAATGCGATTGCAGTAACTTGCGGTATAGGGGTCGTGGGTTACCATTAAAATGGTTTTATTTTGCTTTTGATTTAATTCACTTAAATAATACAGTAACTCCGTGGCAGATTTTGAATCAAGCGCACCTGTTGGTTCATCGGCAAAAATAATCCGTGGTCGCACGACTAAAGCACGGGCAGCTGCCACCCGTTGTCTTTGTCCTACTGATAACTCTTCTGGATAACGATGTAAAATAGCTTTAATTCCTAATAAGTCAGCTGCTTCTGTCACGCGGCTTTCAATCTCTTCTACTTTTAAAAAATCAATCGCCAAAGGCAAGATGATATTATCTTTGGCTGTAAGCGTAGGCAATAAATTAAACTCTTGAAAAATAAAGCCCAAATCTTTACGGCGAAAATCACTTAACTGATCTTCTTTTAGTGCAGTCAGATCTTGTCCGTCCACTTTTACTGTTCCAAAAGTCGGCAGGGCAATGGAAGCTAATATATTCATTAAAGTCGTTTTTCCCGCACCGCTTGGTCCCATGATGCCGACAAATTCCCCTTCATCAACACTAAAGGACAGATTATCTAGCACCTTGGTCTGATTAAAACGATTTCCATATGTTTTACTCAAATGTTTTACTTCTATTATTTTTTTCATATTTCAACCTCATTTAGTCCTTTTGTTAAATAATTTAAGACAACTTACTTATTATCTTTATGGTAGCACAAGGTGTTTTAAATGCGCAGTTTTTAAGGTAAGTCAAGGGAAAAATTTAAACAAAAATTTTTTCTTGTGCACTATTCATCTTTTTATGCAAATTTCTATTTTTTATAAATAGCAAAAACCTATCCCTATCTGTTTTCAATATTTTTACATATTTTTTATACACTAGATATAGTGTTTAATAGTATTAAATTAAAACAACGGCACTATATATAGTTGTGTTTTTGGTTGCACCTGACTTGCTTTTCGGCTATCATATTATGTGAGTTCAGACACAATAGTCTGCTGATTAAGCTGGTCTTTTCTAACTAGTTAACAGTAAAGGACATGGTTTAAGAAATAAAGGAGTGAGCAAAAATGATGGATTTAAAAAATGAGCAGCTAGCACGCGAGGTGCATCCCCAACTGCAAACCATTAAAATCATTAAACGAGACGGACGCCTAATGGATTTTGATGACCAAAAAATTTACGATGCTTTGGTTAAGGCAAAACAACAAATTCACGGTGAATTATCCCCGATTGATCATGAACGTCTATTAGAAATTGTTGAGCGGATTGATGCTGAAATTGGCCAACGCTTTTCAACCGATGTCAAAATTTATGAAATCCAAAATATTGTCGAACACATCCTTTTAGAAAAAGGCGAATATGAAATCGCAGAAGCTTATATTAATTATCGCACCTGCCGCGATTTTGACCGTAGTAAGGCAACAGATATTAATTTTACAATTGGGCGTTTAATTAACAAAGATCAAAGTGTCGTCAATGAAAATGCCAATAAAGACAGTAATGTCTTCAATACACAACGGGATTTAACAGCCGGCATCGTTGGAAAATCGATTGGCTTAAAAATGTTACCGACACATGTCGCAAACGCACATCAAAAAGGTGATATTCATTACCATGATTTGGATTACCATCCCTATACCCCTATGACCAACTGCTGTTTAATTGATTTTAAGGGCATGCTAAATGATGGTTTTAAAATTGGCAATGCAGAAGTAGAATCACCAAAATCAATTCAAACTGCCACTGCTCAAATCTCACAAATTATCGCCAATGTAGCTTCTAGCCAATATGGCGGTTGTTCTGCTGATAGAACTGATGAGTTATTAGCACCTTTTGCAAAATTAAATTATCAAAAGCATATGCAAGATGCACTAAAATGGATTGAAAATCCTAAACGTCGTGAAGAATATGCCAAAGCAAAAACCAAAAAAGATATTTTCGATGCGATGCAAAGTTTGGAATATGAAATTAATACTTTATTTACTTCAAATGGTCAAACTCCTTTCACTTCCCTTGGCTTTGGCCTTGGAACAAACTGGTTTGAAAGAGAGATTCAACGGGCTATTTTACAAATTCGTATTAATGGCCTAGGCAGTGAGAGACGAACTGCTATTTTTCCAAAATTGATTTTTTCAATTAAAAAAGGCGTTAATTCTAACCCCACTGATCCAAACTACGATATTAAACAATTGGCTTTGGAATGTGCGACAAAACGGATGTATCCTGATATTTTAAACTACGATAAAATTGTTGAATTGACAGGCAGTTTCAAAGTACCAATGGGTTGCCGTTCTTTTCTACAAGGTTGGCAAGATGAGTCAGGGCAAGAAGTAAACGTTGGTCGGATGAATTTAGGTGTGGTTACGTTAAACTTACCTCGTATCGCATTAGAGGCTGCTGGTGATCAAGATAAATTCTGGACACTTTTAGAAGAGCGTTTAGCAACTGTGAAAGATGCTTTGGTGTATCGCGTAGAGCGTTGTAAAGAAGCAATCCCTGCAAATGCCCCAATCTTATATATGTACGGTGCCTTTGGTAAACGTTTAAGCCGGACCGATGCCGTGAATGAATTATTTAAAAATAAGCGGGCAACTGTTTCATTAGGTTATATTGGCTTATATGAAGTTGCTTCTACTTTCTTTGGTGGTGCTTGGGAAAATAATCCGACTGCAAAAGACTTTACATTAAGTATTGTCAAATCGTTGAAAGCTCACGCTGATGATTGGGGTAATGAATATGGTTACCACTTTAGCGTTTATTCAACGCCAAGCGAAAGTTTGACAGATCGTTTTTGTCGTTTGGATACTGAAAAATTTGGTATCGTTGAAAACGTCACAGATAAAGAATACTATACCAACAGCTTCCATTATGATGTTCGTAAAAACCCAACGCCTTTTGAAAAATTAGACTTTGAAAAAGATTATCCGAAATATTGTTCCGGTGGTTTTATTCACTACTGCGAATATCCGATGTTGCAACAAAATCCAAAAGCTCTAGAAGCTGTGTGGGATTATTCTTACGATAAAGTTGGCTATTTAGGCACAAATACGCCAATTGATCACTGTTATGAATGTGGTTTTGAAGGTGACTTCACCCCAACAGAACGCGGCTTTGAATGTCCGCAATGTGGCAATCACGATCCTAAAACCTGTGACGTGGTAAAACGAACTTGTGGTTATTTAGGTAATCCCCAAGCGCGCCCCATGGTACATGGTCGTCATAAAGAAATTTCATCCCGCGTAAAACATATGAAATAAGGCCACTTTTATGGAAGTTAGAAAAAATGACCCGAACTCAGGCAACTGATGCTCGGGTCTTATTGCAAAAAAGTAAACCTGCTTAGCTAAATAAGCGATTAACAGAAAGAAGGCTTTTTTTATGCGCAACCCCAAGCCTAAAGAATGGCAAGCAAGTAAATATAGTAAAAATTATATTGCCGACTATAAAGCATTTAATTTTGTCGACGGTGAAGGTGTCCGCAATAGTTTATATGTTAGTGGTTGTCTTTTTGCCTGTGAAGGCTGCTTTAATAAAGCTGTCCAAAACTTTAACTACGGTACTCCTTTTACTAAAGAATTAGAAGATCAAATCATCACGGACTTATCTCACGATTATGTTCAAGGCTTAACGCTATTAGGCGGTGAACCTTTTTTAAATACAAGTGTTTGTTTACAAGTAGTTAATCGAGTAAAAAAAGAATTTGGTGAAAAAAAAGATATTTGGAGTTGGTCTGGATATACTTTTGAAGAGCTATTGCAAGAGACTGACGACAAATTGGAATTGCTAAATAAAATTGACATCTTAGTAGATGGGCGCTTTGAACTAGCCAAACGAAATTTAAATTTACAATTTCGTGGCAGTAGCAATCAACGAATCCTAGATGTCAAAAAATCATTGGCGCTTGGAAAAGCGGTTATTTGGGATAAATGTCACGATGCAACAGAAAATTTTGAACAAATAAAAAAACAAGATTTAATCTAGCCCTCCATCGCTTAGCTTCACAAAAATCAAACAATTGTCCCACTCACAAAAAAGTAGGATTTTCCCAATTTGCCTTATTTCTTAAAAGGCCTGCACCTGAAACAAACGACATAAACTTTTGTAAAGTAATTTATTTTCGTGAAAATTTTATCTTTTTCTAATAGTGTACAAAAAGTGAGGCAAAATAAAAATTCTGCCTCACTTTTTACGTATATTTATATTCCATTACTTTTCATCTTCCCACAAAGGTAATGTCATATTCTCAAAAGTCACCGGATCCAAATTCGTCACCGTTACCCCTAAAAGGCGAATTCCCTTTTCAATGCCTGCAACGTCTTCCCAAATTAGACTAGCTTGAGAAAAAATCATTTGTTTATCAATTAAATAAGTAGGCAGTGTCTTTCTTTTGGTTACCGTTTCATAACCTGTATAGCGCACTTTTAAAACAATCGTTTTACCATGTTTGCCCACTCTTTTTAAAGATGCTGCAACTTTTTCAGACAATTGTCTCAGCTGCGTTAACACTTCTTCTTCTGTAGTAAGCGGGTTGCCATAAGTATGTTCTTTTCCTACTGACTTTCGCTGTCTTGTCACGGCAACCGGTGCATCGTGTATTCCCCGCACTTTTCGATACAAAGAGTAGCCCATTTTACCAAAGGTTTGAATTAACTCCATTTCTGTTTTCTCGTATAAGTCCGCACCGGTAAAAATTCCCATTTCATTCATTTTGGGGACTGTCTTTTTTCCGACTCCATGAAATTTTTCAATTGGTAAAGCTTTTAAAAAAGTAATCGCATCCCGTGGTGGAATAACCGTAATACCCTGAGGCTTCATATAATCAGAGGCCAACTTAGCTAAAAATTTATTATAGCTAACTCCTGCTGAACAAGTAAGGTGAACTTTTTGCCAGACTTCTTTTTGAATTAAACGGGCAACCTTCACGGCTGAAGTACTGTTCACTTTATTTTCTGTAACATCTAAATAAGCTTCATCAATGGATACTGGCTCAATAATATCGGTATAACGGGCAAAAATCTGACGAACTTCTTCTGAAACTTTTCGATACTTCTCGTGGTTTCCCGGTACAAAAATAGCCTTGGGACACAATTCATACGCTTTTTGTGCACTCATTGCAGAGTGGATCCCATATTTGCGCGCCTCATAATTGGCAGTCGTCACAACTCCTTTACCCCCAGTATCGCTGGGATGGCGTGCAATAACTAAGGGATGCTTTGCTAAATTGGGATCGTCTCGTTCTTCAACAGAAGCAAAAAAAGCGTCCATATCAATATGAATAATTTTACGACTTGTATCATTCTTTAAAGGAAATTGCAGCTCTCCCATACCCTCACCCCACATTCTAACTTATTATACTAACACAAACAAACGTTCGCAAGTTTTCTCGTTAATAAAAAATTTTTTTAACAATACGTTAGTTTTTAACAAAAAAATCAGCCGCTTTAATCGGCTGATTCGAAGATTTCATGATATTTTTTATAAACAACTTGCTTTTTAACTTGATTATTTTGTGCTACTGTTTTAATCGCTTGATTGGGTTTCATCCCTGTTTTAACTAAATTTTCTACCTGCTCTTTCAAAGATAACATAGCCGTCTCAGCAGATACATCATTTTTTTTGCTACCAGAAGAGCCTGCTACCATTAAACAGCACTCACCTTTCACAGCATTTTCTGCCAAATAGCTAGCTAATTCCACCAGATTGCCCCGTAAATACTCTTCATGTACTTTGGTCAACTCACGGCAAATAACTGCCTGTCGACTGCCAAAAACTTCAGCTAAATTTGCAACGGTTTGTTTTAAACGATAAGGTGATTCATAAAAAATTAAAGTTGCCATCTCGTTTTTCAACGTATTTAAAACTGTGAGCTGTTCACTTTTCTTGCGGGGCAAAAAGCCATAGAAATAATTAGGTTGCGGGTTTAGCCCGGAGGCAATTAAAGCCGTTAACCCAGCAGTTGCACCAGGTAGCGCAACAACGTTTATCTCCTGTGCAATACACGCCACCACTAATTCATGACCGGGATCACTAATTGACGGCATGCCGGCGTCGCTTACTTGAGCAATATTTATTCCTTGCTGTAACAAAGTAATTAATTCTGGCACTCGTTCTTTAAAATTATGTTCATGTAAACTTTTTTGTGGTGTTTTAATTTCAAAATGATTCAATAATTTTTGCGTATTGCGAGTATCTTCACTGGCGATTAATTGTACCGTTTTTAACGTCTCCACGGCACGATACGTCATGTCTTGTAAATTGCCAATTGGTGTAGGTACCAAATAAAGTGTTCCGCTTATTGGACTTCCTTTAAAACTGCTTTGCTTTTGCACTTGTTATCACCTTTTCATAAAGTGAAAAAGAATTGATTGAAAAGGATAGAATTACCTTTTAATCAATTCCTCGTCACTTAATTTTGACTTTCACGATATAATACTTCCAAACAAAAAACGCATTGCTCGTCGTTTTCTCTTCTAGCACCATAGGATTCACGGCAAATATGAAAACCTTCTTCATAAATCTTTTCCAAGTTCATCCGGGATTTTGACATACCTTGTTTAACTTCTTCCGCGGCATTTTCTTCTTTTAACTCTTGCAAGTATTCCCGTAGTTTTTGATTTTCTAATTCTAAGGTTGTATTCTTCTCAACAATTTCTTGCAGGGCCGCTTTCATTGCTGTCAATTGCTGTAATGAACTCTCTAAATCTAACTCTAATTTACTTAATCCATCATAAATATCACGTTTGTCCATGCTCACTGGCATCACCTGCTTTTTTTGCTTCATCGGCTGTGGCAGCTAGACTGGCTACTTGTTGCGCCTTGAAGTCTTTTAGTTCCTCATAATGATACTCCACCGGCGTTTCTTTTTGGAATAGCCGCACTTTTACAATCCGACTTAATAAATTCAAACCGATAACTTTTCCCTTGCCATCTGGTGTCTCAATCTCTTTACCATAATCTGGTAATTCTCGTTTTGCCGCTTCATATTCATCATTTTCATATTTCAAACAGCACATTAAACGGCCACACAAACCAGAAATTTTGGTTGGGTTTAAAGATAAGCCTTGATCTTTAGCCATTTTAATCGAAACAGGAATAAAATCACCTAAAAAAGTCGTACAACATAACGGTCTACCGCAAGGCCCGATACCGCCTAATAATTTTGCTTCATCCCGTACACCAATTTGGCGCAACTCAATTCTTGTTCTAAACTCACTAGCTAAGTCTTTTACCAACTCACGAAAATCAATTCGACCATCTGCTGTGAAGTAAAAAATCATTTTACTCCGGTCAAAAGTATATTCAACAGAGACTAGTTTCATCGCTAATTCATGTTGTCGTATTTTCTTTTTTCCAATCACAAAGGCCGCTTTTGCGTCTTCTTTGTTTTGGGCTGCTCGTTTTAATTCTGCGTTCGTTGCAATATGTAAAATCGGCAGCACTTCATCAGGTAAATCCCCACTGTCAATTTCCACTTTAGGAATGACAACTTCTGCCATTAATTTGACTTGTTGGGATTCAACTATCACTTTTTCTTCATAACGATACTCTTGATCTTTACCAGGACGATAATAATAAACGTGACCTGCTTCTTTATAGCGGACTCCCACTACTTCCATTTAATTCCCTCCCTTACTTTAAATTTTAAAAGCTCGGTAACTACTCCCTGAACTTTTTTATGAAAGACGAACAATCCGCAAAACCAATTGTTCACATACATTTTGAAAGGCAACATTGGCCCGTAATTTTTGTTCAGCTTGCAAGATCAACTCTAAAATACCGTTAACTTTTTGCAGCTGCGGCAAGTTTGCTACTTCCTTTTTTCGTTGTTGGCGAAAATAAAACAATAACATTTGTAATAATGTAAACTGTTGCTCTTTTTCTTTTGCTAAAGGCGCCAACTTCTTTTGAACAAAAATAAAGGCTTGTAAATCTGCTTTTTCAAGATAGCGATGCCAAGTTAAAACAGCATCCTTAGCACTATTAAACCATTCATCTTGTGAGAATTCAATTGCTTTTTCAAAGCTATTGGTAAGGCTTGCAAGTAAAGTTGCACTTTTTTCCCCCACCCCTTCAGCGACCAAACTTTCAAAAAGGTGTGTCTTTGATAAGGGGGTAAAGTGGATAAGCTGACAGCGGGATTGAATCGTTGGTAAAATGCGTCCTAACGCACTGGTCTCTAAAATTGCTAAAAGGCCTGCTTGGGGTTCTTCTAAAAATTTTAACAAACTATTCGCTGCGCTAACGTTCATTTTGTCCGCATCTGAAATAATGAAAACTTGTCGCTTTGCTTCAAACCCTTTTTTACTAAATTCAGCCTGGAGTCGTCGTATCTGATCAACTTTAATCGTTTGACCCTCAGGCTTTATAACTTGAACATTCGGGTGCTCGTTTAACTGAATCCGGATGCAATTATTGCACACATTGCAAGGCTCGTTAGCTACTACATTGGTGCAAAAAAGACGTTTAGCCAGCCACATACTCATTTGATGTTTACCAGTGCCACTCTCCCCTTCAAAAAGATAAGCATGAGACATACGCTCATGCTCAATACTTTTTTTTATTTGGGCAAAGACCTGGGGCTCATTTTTTAATAAAAATTCTTGCTCCGTCATTTTACTTGCTCCTTAATATTGATGGAAACCTTCGACTGGTAGAACAAAAACTGTTGCGCCACCGACTTCAACTTCGACTGGATAGGGTACTTGTCCGTCTAGGGAAATATCTAAAGACATGGGGGTTGAAACATACTGTTTTCGTGACTGACACGTCTTTTTAATCAATTCAAGTGCTTCTTGCACCCGTTCATCTTCAATCCCGATAATAAACGTACTGTTACCAGCTTTTAAAAAGCCGCCGGTTGAAGATAGTTTTGTGGCCCGAATATTATTGTCAATAAACTCGTTAGCCAAACGGTTACTATCTTTATCTTGTACAATTGCCATAACTAATTTCATAAAAATTGCCTCCTTTTAATTGGAAAGACTTCACAAACTGACGTGACTGCAATGTATTCAGCTAAATTATTCTAAGAAAAGCTGGCTTGCCTTTGTGGATACTCGCTTTTCCAGTAAATCGCATTTCATTGTATCCTATGCTTTTGTTCTTTAGAAAAATTGAGGATATGCTTCAGTGATGGCAGTAAAACTCGCATCCACTACATCTTGTAAACTCATTCTGGCATCAACTTTGTGAATCCGAATGGGATCTTCTTCGGCCAATTTCAAATAGGCATGACGCACCCGTTGATGAAATTCCAAACTCTCAATTTCCAAGCGATCTGCTTCACCATGACGGGAATTTTCGATCCGTTTTAATCCTGTGTCTGAATCGACATCAAGATAAAGAGTGAAATCTGGCTTTAAACCTTCTGTTGCAAATTCATTAATTTTAGCAATTTCCGGAATACCAATTCTGCGTCCAGCTCCTTGATAGGCCAAAGAACTATCTACGAAACGATCACAAATCACGATTTTACCAGCGTTTAAAGCAGGCATAATAACTTCAACTAAATGTTGACGTCTGGCTGCTGCATATAATAAAGCTTCTGTGCGATCATCCATTTCTTCATTACGAGGGTCTAAAATAATTTTTCTGATTTTTTCAGCGATTTTTACACCACCGGGTTCCCGCGTTTTAACGATGCCGCGTTTGGCAATCAGCTGAATCCGAGGAAATAATTCATTAACAACGCTCGTTTTTCCTGCGCCATCTGGTCCTTCAATCGTGATAAATAATCCGTTCACAAGTTTGTCCTCCAATTATCTATTAACATTATTGTACAAAAAAATTCTAAATTTTGAAACTTTACAACTCACGGCGTCCTTCCACCGCTTTTAAAAGGGTTACTTCATCGGCATACTCAATATCACTGCCGACAGATAGACCGTGAGCCAATCGGGTTACTTTAATTCCAGCTGGTTTAATTAAGCGGGACAAATAAATGGCGGTCGCTTCTCCTTCGGTCGTAGCATTTGTCGCCAAAATTACTTCTTTTACTTCATCATCATGTAATCTTTTCAAAAGAGTTGGCACGTTAATATCTTCTGGTCCGGTTCCTTCCATTGGCGATAAAACGCCATGTAAAACGTGGTATAAACCGTGATACTCCCGCATTTTTTCCAAAGCCATCACATCTTTTGGTTCTTCGACGACTAAAATTGTACTGCGATCCCGAGTTTGATCGGCACAAATTGGACAGGGATCTTCTTCTGTGATGTTGCCGCAAATGCTACAAAAATGTAGGTCCCGTTTAACACTTAAAAGGGATTTGGCAAATTCATTGACGACCTCGTCTTTCATATCGATTGTATAAAAAGCTAACCGTGTGGCGGTTTTTTGTCCAATTCCGGGCAGTTTCATATAGCTGTCAATTAATTTGGCAATTGGTTCTGGGTATTGCATAAACATTTCTCCTTAAGCTAAAACTGCTGTGCGACACTTTTTTAAAATCCTGGCATACCTTTTGTATATTTTCCTAACGTTTGTTCGGTTTCTTTTTCGATTTTACTTAAAGCATCATTGACTGCCATCATGACTAAGTCTTGTAGCATTTCACTATCTTCTGGATCAATCACATCAGAGACAACACTTAAGCCAGTCATTTTTTTATCGCCAGTAAACGTCGCTTTTACATATTCATTGGTTGAAACACCAACAAATTCTTTTTCATTTAAAGCCGCTTGTGCTTTTGTCATTTCCTTTTGCATTTTTTGTACTTGTTTCATCATGCCTTGCATATTTCCCATGCCACGCATCATATTAACCACTCCTTCAATTTTTAAAATTTAGACTAATCGTCGATTACTTTGACCACATCTGAGCCAAATAAAGCGACTGCTTTTTGGGCTGGATCTTCATCTTCTGTAGCAGTCGCATCTGGTGGCAAATGATTTAATAAATCGTCATCTAAAATACCAGCTTCCACTAAATCTAGCCCGTTATTTTGCGCTTGCCTATTTTCATTTGCAGCATTTTCGACTACTTTTTCTTGCTTGTTTGCTTTATTTTCTTCTTTTTGCGAATCATCATCAGCTAATAGGCTGCCATTTTTTTGCGCTGTCACAAATTCGCGCCTTAACTCTTGCCAAGCAGCACTGGTTAAATAGACCGGCTGCGGCGCATAATCTGGGATCATTTTGCTCAAATTATTGCCAATGAGCTGACTCATCTCCTCATCGGCAATAGCTTTTTGACAGATAATTTCATAATCAAAGGTCACGACAATTCCATTTGCACTAGCAGCTCGCACTTGCCCTTGCCGTAAAACTGCTTTTTTTGTAATCGGTAAACTTGCTAATAAATCTTCCCAGACGATTTGCGTTTGATGTAAATTATCTTTTGTTGCTGCTTTCAAAACGTTAAAGACTTGATTTCTGGGAACGCGCAGATTATTTTGCTTCCGATTATGATTTTTTTCCGGAGCTTTTGAAACGGTTGGCTCCTGCTTCACCAAACCTGTTGATTGGAGTTGTTTTACCTCTTGTTCCAATTGTTCAACTTTTTGTTTTAAGGCAACAACTGAATTATCTGTATTTGATAGCGCAACTGGCGTGTTGGCCTCAGTTGAAGCTATGGCGGTAGTCGTTTTAATTTCAGCTAATTTAACAATACAGACTTCCAAATAAATTGTGGGGGAATTTGTAAAACGGACTTCATTTTGTGTCTCATTTAAAATTTTAATCCAATCAAAAATCTGTTGGCTACTTAACTGCTCAGACAAGTTTTTAAAAGCAGTAGTTAAATGCCCTGCCTTTTGTTGCAGTAATTGTGGCGCTTTTTGATACAATAATAAATCGCGACAATAAACCAATAAATTTTCAAGTAACCGCTGCGCTTCTTTTCCTTCGGCTAAGATAGCTGCTAAATCCGTTAAAGCTGCGCCGGCATCATGACTTAAACAATGGCCTAAAAGTTGATCCATCATTTCATACGTTAGACTACCTGTAACTGCCATAACATCAGCTAAAGTAATGGTCCCATCAGCAAATGAAATTGCTTGATCCAACATCGACAGGGCATCTCGCATACCCCCTTCGGCTGATTGTGCAATTATTTCTAGGGCTTGCTCTTCATAGGGTTGATTACTTTCTTCTAAAATATATTGCATTCGTCCCACGATTGCTTTGGTGTCGATGCGTTTAAAATCAAAGCGTTGCGTTCGAGAAATGATTGTCGCCGGAATTTTATGAGGCTCGGTTGTCGCTAAAATGAAGACAAGACTTTCTCTTGGTTCTTCAAGTGTCTTTAATAACGCGTTAAAAGCCCCCGTTGAAAGCATGTGGACTTCATCGATAATATAGACTTTATATTTACCCTTGGTAGGGGAATAATTAGCACGCTCGGTTAAAAAGCGAATTTCGTCAACGCCATTATTACTAGCTGCATCGATTTCAATAACATCATCAAATTGGCCGTTCGTAATCCCGCGACAATTTTCACATTCATTACAAGGCTCTCCATCATGACTATTAGGACAGTTAATCGCTTTAGCAAAAATTTTGGCTGCACTGGTCTTCCCTGTTCCTCGTGGTCCGGTAAATAAATACGCATGGGAAATCTTCTGTTGGCTAATAGCATTTTTTAAGGTTTGCGTAATCGCGTCTTGTCCGACTACGTCATCAAAACGTTGTGAACGCCAAACACGATATAGGGCTTGATAGGCCATTTTTTGCCTCACTTCCTTTAAATTCACTATTTTCTATTATACGCAATTTCTGATAAAAAAACTAGTTTTGCTCTGTTCTTTTATCAATTCTAAAACCTTGTTTAAACAAAGCGGGCAGTCTGTTGCACCTATGCTATAATTTTATTATAGTAGGCGCTTTACTACTATTAAAAAAAGTGCCACGAAATAAAAAGGAGGATTTTTGAGTATGGGAATTATTAAAGCTGCAGCCGGAGCTGTGACAGGCGGTTTAGCCGATCAATGGCTTGAGGTGATTGAACCTGCTGATATGGGGGATAACACTGTCTTAACAAAAGGTGAAAAAGTTAGAAAAGATGCCAAGCGTAACGCCAACAAAAAAGGAACAAGCGACGTTATTACAGATGGTTCTGTCATTCATGTTTATCCAAATATGATGATGCTTTTAGTTGACGGTGGGAAAATCATTGACTATACCGCCGAAGAAGGTTATTACACAGTCAAAAATGATACCGCTCCTTCTCTTTTTAATGGCTCTTTAAAAGATGCCGTTAAAGAAACGTTTAGTCGCGTTAAATTTGGTGGAACGACACCGCAAAAACAACAAGTCTTCTACATTAATTTACAAGAAATTAAAGGCATCAAGTTTGGCACCCCTGCACCGTTAAATTATTTTGATAATTTTTACAATGCGGAATTGTTTTTAAGAGCCCACGGAACTTATTCAATTAAAATTACCGATCCGATTTTATTTTATACAAATGCAATCCCTAAAAATAAAGAGCAAGTGGAAATTGACGACATTAATGAACAGTATTTAAATGAGTTCTTGACTGCTTTACAGACTGCTATTAACCAAATGTCAGCTGATGGCGTCCGTATCTCTTATGTTCCGTCAAAAAGTATGGAATTAAGTAAATATATGGCTAATGTTTTGGATAGTGATTGGAATACTTTGCGAGGAATGGAAATTGTAGCCGTTGCACTAGCAAGTATTTCTTATACCGATGACTCGACTAAATTAATTAATATGCGTAACGAAGGTGCTATGTTAGGCGATCCAAGTATTCGTGAAGGATACGTACAAGGATCAGTGGCACGAGGCATGGAAGCTGCTGGCAAAAATGATGCCGGCGCAGCAACGGGATTTTTTGGCATGGGAATGGGGATGAATACAGGCGGGACTTACCTAAACCAAGCTAGCCAAAACAATCAACAACAGCTAAATAATCAACAACAAAAACAAAATGAAAAAGCAGATAACAATACATGGACTTGTCCGCAATGTGGCACAGAAAATACCGGTAAATTCTGCAGCAATTGTGGCACACCAAAACCAGCTGCATCTGGAAAAGTTGATTTAAAAATGAAATGTAGCGAATGTGGCAGTATCATTGATCTTTCCAATGGAATTCCAAAATTCTGTCCGGAATGTGGCAAACCATTTAAAGGCGTCCCCATTGATTAAGCAGTTGTAACAGAATTGTTACGTTTAAAAAATCAATGAGTTACTATTCACATCAACGTAGCTGCCTTATTGCAGCTAGTCAAAACAATAAGTCGGCAAATCCCAAAATAGCAGCTCATATTTTTATGATTGTTCGGCTTGGTTTAAAAAAGTTAACCTTAAAACACCACTATTTAAAAAAGGAGGTGTGACAAGACTTTTGTTATATCGCTAACACCTGACAAAAAATAAGGAGTGACGCCATGGACGCCTTAACACATAAATGTCCCAATTGTAACGGTGCGCTAACTTTTGATCCCGATGACCAAAAGTTTCATTGTCCTTATTGCGGTAGTATTTTTACCATAGATGAGTTAAGCGCATTTGAAGTAAAACAAGCTAGTTCACGAGACATATCCACCGATAACACAAAAACAATAACGCCACCCACTACCACAGATGAAACTACAAGCAAAAAAGAAAATGCAACACTTGATAATTCACTTGCAGATACGACCGTGGCAGATGAAGGCGCAATGGAGCTCTACCTCTGCCCCAACTGTGGTGCTGAAATTGTAACAGATGCTACCACGGCGGCAACTTATTGTTATTATTGCCATAATCCCGTCGTCTTAAAGGGCCGTTTATCGGGGGAATTTTTACCAGACAAAGTCTTACCCTTTGCAATTGGAAAAGAAAAAGCAACCGCAGATTTTCTAAATTGGGCTCAGAAGAAATTTTTTGTGCCAAAAGATTTCTTTAACAAAAGCCAAGTAGAAAAACTGACGGGAGTGTATTTTCCTTATTGGCAAGTTGATGCTAAAGGCAGCGGCAGTTTGACGGGAAATGGTACTTCTATTCGTGTTTGGATTGTCGGTGATATTGAATATACCGAAACCAAACAATACGCTATCAGTCGAAAAGGGAACCTTATTTTTAAAGAACTTGTTAAAAATGCTTTAACAAAAAACACGCCACAAAAAATGGTCGCAAGCGTCCAGCCTTTTCCACTAGAAAAAGCAGTAACGTTTCAAAATCAATATCTCGCCGGTTTTCAAGCTGAAAAACGCGATATTGAATACGATAGTTTAAAAGATGAAGTAACACAAGAATTAGCTGATTACGGTGAAAAAAAGTTGCGAGAAACAGTGGGAAGCTACACAACCTTTACCAAAACGCAGCAAGACCTCAATTTAACAGAAACTAAAGCCTCTTATTTGTTGTTACCCGTCTGGCTCGTTACTTATCGCAGTTCAACTAATGATGAGAAAGTTTTTTATTATGCGATGAATGGCCAAACTGGAAAAGTGAGTGGGGTTTTGCCTATCAGCTACAAAAAATTAGGACTGGTATCAGCAGGTATTTTCTTAGGGCTGTTCGTATTGTTTTTACTAGGAGGTTATTTCCTATGAGAAAACTTTATGGTAGTTTAGTTCTTATTGTCACCTTGTTTTTTTCTTTAATTGCGTTACCTGCTCATGGTGCAGTAAGTAACGTTGAAGATGCGGCTAATATTTTTGAACCAAATCAACTGAGTCAATTAAATGAAGGCGCAAAAAAACTCGGCCAAAAAATAAAAGGCGGCATCTACATTGTAACAACGACAACCAATGAAGAAGAGCCTCGTACTTTTGCCAATGAATACTTGCGGGATAAGGTCGGAAATAATCAAAATGGGGCTGTATTTTTAATCGATTTGAACCAACGGGAAATGTACGTCGCCACGTCAGGAAATATGATTGATTATTTAACAGACAGCAGACGGGAAGATTTTTTTGATAAGATTAGTTCCGAAATGAGTAATGGCGATTATTACGGGGCTAGCACAATCTTTCTAGAGCAAATGACCGCCTATGTAAATGCTGGCGTACCTGGTGGACATTATCGCATTGATGAAGAGAGTGGCAAAATTACCTATTACAAAACAATCACCCTTTTAGAAGGACTCATTGCTTTTGCTTTGGCATTCGTAGGAAGTATTGCCTTTTTTATTATCGTTAAATCGCGGTATCAATTAAAATTAGGAACTTATAAATATCCTTTCCGTCAAAATACACAGCTGGAACTAACGGAAAATGAAAATCGCTTAATTAATTCTTTTGTCACCACCAGGCGCATCCCTAAAAACAACTCAAGTGGTGGCGGCTCTGGCGGCAGTACTACAAATTCTAGCGGTGGCGGTACCTTTGGCGGCGGTGGTCGCGGCTTTTAAAAATAAAAACTAACTCTTAGTCACGTCACGTAAAAGTGACGACTGCTAGCTAAGAGTTAGTTTTTTTTATAAACAAATAAAAAATTTTAATGCCGTTTCCCCAGACTTACTTAAATAATTTCTTTAAAAACAGAAAAATCAATATTGCCACCAGAGACTACTGCGATCGTTTTTTTCCCATGAAGCAAGTGATCAATATGACCACTTAAAATTGCTGCCGTACTTAAGGCACCAGCACCTTCTGCAATGACTTTTTCTTTTAAAGCCAAATAATGGATCGCTTGTTCAATCTCTTCTTCTTCTACCAGCACCGTTTCATCGATTCGATCTTTCAAAATTTCATAAGTTAATTCACCGGCAAGAGCCACATCACAACCATCAGCTAATGTTTTATGACTACGATTGGCAATTAATTTTTGCTGCCAAATTGACGAAATCATACCATGAACGTGATAAGATTGCACACCAATAATTTTAACTTCTGGTCGATAAGATTTAATGGCTAACGCAATTCCTGCAATTAACCCTCCACCGCCAATGGGTACGATAACATTATCAACTTCAGGCAAATCTTGTAGTAATTCAATTCCAATCGTTCCCTGACCTTCCATAACTGCACAATCATCAAAAGGCGAGACAAAAACTTCGCCACTTTTTGCTGCTTTCTCTAGGGTTTTTGCTTTTGTTTCATCAAATGTTTCTCCGACTAATTCAACTTTAGCACCATAATTCTCTGTAGCAGAAATCTTCGTTTTGGGTGCACTTTTGGGCATAAAAATTCGTGCATCAATCTTCAGCAGTGAGGCTGCTAGCGCCACACCTTGGGCATGATTCCCCGCTGAACAGGCAATAACACCGCGCCTTTTTTCTTCAGGTGTTAAGGTTGCTAGTTTATTATAAGCTCCTCTAGCTTTAAAAGAGCCAGTGCGTTGCAAATTTTCTAGTTTTAAATAGATTTCACCTTGTTTTTCCTGGCCCAAAATATTACTCGGTGCCAAAGGTGTATGAATCATTAATGGCATTAAGCGTTCATAGGCTTTTAAAATACCGTAGAGCGCTTGGTTCTGTGTTTCTGAAATCATTTTTCCACCTTCTTGTTAGCGTTTACAAGCACATTAAAACATGAAATACGGCAAATAGCAATGGTCTTTAAAAAAAATAAAAATAACAAGAGTGTTGAACTAAGCAACTTCACTCCTGCTATTTTTTCTGTATATGTACCCACAATCAACGAAACACCAAGTGATACGTATCGCTCCCACTCGTTTCAATAAATTGATACAAAATCAATTCCATCAGAGCTACCATCGAAATATGTGAAGTAATATCCAGATGGTTTAAACTAATTTCGTCGGTAAATAAATAAAGATTTAAATCACTAGAGTTTTGCAACAGATTATTATCTGCACCTGTAATCGAAACAATTAACGGGTGATTTTGATTTTTCATCTTACGCACAGCCTCAATTAACTCTAAGTCCTCTCCTTTATAACTGAAAATAAAAACAATATCATTTTGTTGCGCTTGTTGTTGCGCAATCGCCCGAGTCTGATGGTCTTCTGGAAAAATGACAAAAAAACCTGCTGTGTTATACAAATATTTAATGTAACGCATGATTTCTTTGCTTAACCCTTTGGCAAAAAGAAAAATTTTAGGCTTTTTTTGCAATTGTGCTACAATTTGCGTTACCTTATCTGTGTCCATAACGCGAACAGATTCCACCATATTTTTTAAATATTCTTCCCGATAATCTTTTTGACTCACAACAAAGGGTGAGGAATCTGGAATCGTCTTTTTATTTAAGAGCGTATACTTAATAACTGTTGTAAATTCACTAAAGCCAGAAAAACCTAGCTTACGTACAAAACGTAAAAAAGTAGTCGTCGAAACGAAACAGTCATCAGCAACCTCGCGAATACTTTTATTTTTGATGCTGTCGAGATTTGTAATGACATAATCAAACAGCACTTGTTCATTTTTAGTCAATTCGGCAATATGACTGTTGACTATTTCAAAAAAATCCATCGCTTCCCTCACCTTTCATGTTGTGGTATGCCCTGGGCAATACAGTGAATATTACCACCACCAAGTAAAATTTCCCGTGCTTGTACGCCAATGATTTCATATCCTGGATAAAGTTCTCGTAATAATTTTTCGGCCTTTTGGTCGTTAGGATCATCAAAAAGAGGAAAAACAATGCCATTATTGGCTGTGTAATAACTAACATACGTTGCCGTTAAACGATCGCCGGCAAAGCGGGGCAACATGCCATTGACCGGATCAACACCGGCAGCCTCTTCATTAGTAATATACAAAGATTTTGGCAATTCCAATTTATGTATCGTAAATTTTCTTCCCCGTGCATCCCTTTGGCTTTGCAACACCGCTTCTGCTTCGCGGGTAATTTCATACATTGGATCCTTTTTGTCTTCACACCAAGTTAAAACAACTTCTCCCGGCCGCACAACATTTAACAAATTATCAATATCGCCATTTGTTTCATCTAGAAAAAAACCTCTGGGAAACCAGACAATTTTTTCAATCCCACAGTACTCTTTTAAAATTTCTTCAATTGCTTGTTTTTTCAGTTGAGGATTGCGCCCTTCTGATAATAAACATTCTTCTGTTGCAAAAAGCGTGCCCTCTCCATCAGTATGAATTGAACAGCCTTCTAAAACAAAGTCTTTTAATTGATAATAATCAATTCGCTCTAAATCACAAAGTTTACGCGCTAGTAAATCATCTTGGTCCCAAGGAAAGAATAAACCATCTAAAAGTCCGCCCCACGCATTAAAACGAAAATCAACTCCGCGTAGTTTTCCTACAGCATTCATAACCAATACGGGCCCTGTATCTTTTAACCAGGCATCATCATTACTCATTTCGACAACGCGAATATGATTAGGTAACTGGTGACGGGCATTTAGAAATTGTTGCTTTGAAACCAATACCGTAACATTTTCAAAACGACTAATCGCCTCTGCCACCTGTTGGTAAATTTTTTGGGCTGGTTTTCCTCCTAAACGCCAATTATCCGTACGTTCTGGCCAAATCAGATAACATTCATTATGGGGTAACCATTCCGGTATTATTTGAAAACCATCTCGCCTTGGTGAAGTTTCTACTAACATCAAAGCTTCCTCCTTTATTTTGCTTACTTTAATTGAATAATTTTATCCTTATTTATTGAAACAACTGATTTTTCACTGCACTTTAAATATACCACAGCTACAATCTGATTTTTATTTTTTGTCAGAAAAAGCCGACCCTTTTGGCTCGACTTTTTTCTTTGGTTTAATTGGTGATGAAATCTTTTAAATGACTTTTTTGTTCTAAATTTTGATTGCCATAAATAA
The DNA here is from genome assembly GCF_021011285.1 of Enterococcus sp. SMC-9. Taxonomy (NCBI): domain Bacteria; kingdom Bacillati; phylum Bacillota; class Bacilli; order Lactobacillales; family Enterococcaceae; genus Enterococcus; species Enterococcus sp. SMC-9. The sequence goes on from NZ_JAILYE010000001.1 coordinate 512,040, forward strand.
TCGTACCAGCATCTTCATTTAATAACGCATCTAAATTATCTAAAGAGGTAATCACGGCTCTGGCATTTGGTTGTGCTTTGACAAAGGCTAAGGCGGCTTCCACTTTTGGCAACATACTCCCTGGAGCAAACTCGCCAGCTTTTTTATACGTTTCTAAAGTTTCAATATCCACTGTAGCGAGATTTTTTTGCGCCGGTGTATTAAAGTGAACCGCAACATTAGGTACACCAGTTAAAATGATTAGCTCATCGGCGGCAACGATTTCGGCGATTTTTTCAGAGGCAAAATCTTTATCAATGACTGCTTCTACACCAACTAGTCCCGCAGCTGTTGTAATGACGGGAATACCGCCACCACCACCTGCTACAACTAAAGTATCCGTTGCAACCAAAGCTTTAATCGTTTCAGCTTCAACGATTCCAATCGGTTTAGGTGAAGCAACAACTTTACGCCACCCGCGACCGGCATCTTCTTTGTATACGGCGTCGCTGATTTTCATTTCAGCTTGTGCTTTTTCGGCTGTCAAAAATGGGCCTACTGGTTTAGTAGGATTAACAAATCCCGGATCCTCCGCTGCTACGATAACTTGCGTTAAAAGCGCTGCAACGGGCTTTTCTAGTCCTCTTTTTTTTAATTCATTATCCAAAGCTTGTGTTAACCAATACCCAATGCTGCCTTGTGTCATGGCAACACTCGTATCCAATGGCATTTCTGGATTTTCCGGGGAAGCGGCTGCTTTTTGCTGTAATAATAAATTCCCTACTTGTGGACCATTGCCATGAGAAATCACTACTTTGTAGCCAGCTGCAACTAAACTAATCAAAGCAGTTGCAGTTTTTGCCAATGCTTTTTGTTGTCCAGTTGCAGTTGGATCGTCAGTTAAAATAGCATTGCCTCCTAAAGCGACGACAACTGTTTTTGTCATTATTATGCCTCCCCTTTAGGAATTTGTTGCGTAATACAGTGGATATTCCCACCACCTAATAAGATTTCACGGGCGTAAACACCAACGATTTTACGATCTGGATATAATGCTTGTAAAGTTTCTTTGGCCTTTTCATCCATTGCATCTCCAAATAACGGATAAATAATGCCGCCATTTGCCGTATAGTAATTCACATAACTAGCTGCTAGACGATCGCCCACTTGTCGTGGCAGAGTGCCATCTACCGCGTCAACACCGCCACTTTCTTCTTCATTAATTAAAATTGGTTTTGGAACATATAATTTTGTCACATTGATTTTACGTCCTTTGGCATCTGTTTCATTTTCTAAAATATCCAAGCATTCTTTTGAAATTTCATATTGTGGATCATTCTTATCATCTGTCCAGGCCAAAGCAATTTCACCAGGTGCCACAAAATTGGCAATATTATCAACATGGCCATTTGTTTCATCTAAATAAATACCACGTTTCAACCAAATCACTTTTTCAATATTCAAATATTCTTTTAAAATATTCTCAATCTGTTCTTTAGACAATTGTGGATTGCGTCCTTCTGATAACAAGCATTCTTCTGTCGTAATTAACGTACCTTCACCATCCACATGGATTGAACCACCTTCTAAAACGAAATCATTTAATCGATAGCGATCTTTCCATTCATTCTCACAAATTTTTTGAGCGACTTGATCATCTTTATCCCATGGAAAATACAGTCCATCTACTAAACCACCCCATGCGTTAAACGTCCAATCTACTCCACGGGTCTCGCCTTTGCCGTTGGTTACAAAAGTTGGTCCGCAATCTCTTACCCAAGAATCATCACTTGCAATTTCTACTACGCGAATATTGTCAGGTAACATATGCCGTGCATTATTGTACTGATCAAAATTTACTCCCATGGTTACAACTTCAAATTCCGCAATTGCTTTGGCTACTTCGACAAAAGCCTGTTGGGCAGGCTTGCCACCATCACGCCAGTTATCCGGACGTTGTGGCCATAACATGTAAACTCCTTCATGTGGTGCAAATTCTCCAGGCATTTTAAATCCATCTTGACGTGGTGAGCTATCAATTGTTTTCATCTGTAATGACTCCTTTTCCATGTTTTTCTTTTGCTGAATATCGGATTACAATTTCCCCAATAACAAAAGCCAAAATCGTACCGATTAAAACAGGTATTTTAGCATTCATTTCCGAGGCACTACCATCTAGGGGAACGATAGAAAAAATTAACGTAATAATTAATAAAATCATTGGGACAAAGGTCATAATTTTCATTAACCAGTTTGGTCCAGGGACTTTAAAAGGACGAACAGCATCGGGATCAATTTTTCGTAATTTTAAAAAGGCTGGAAACATCATAATATAAGAAAGTAATAAGGCTACGACATTTAATGAAAAGAAGGCCCAAAAAATATTTTCGTTTGGAATAAACGGTGCGGCAACAACCAAAATCGAAGCAATGACGCCATTGACAACTGAAGCTCCCACTGGCATATCATTTTTAGGATTTTCTTTTGCAAAAATGGCTGGCATATCTTGATTTTTAGCCGCATATAAAGCAACATAGTTTACCCCTAATGCCCATGAAATAAGATTAGCAGCAAGCGTGTACATAAATAAGATGCCAATAATCACTACAAATGGATTTAATCCGCCAACTAATAAAATAAAACTATCAATTAATCCCCCGGAAGCGGAAAGTTGATCTGCTGGTACAGCTGCCCCCATTCCAAAAGCGGCAAACAAATAGAAAAAGGCAATTAGAATTCCGCCATAAATAATTGCTTGGGGAATTTGCTTTTTAGGATTATCCATATCACTTGCTAAAGTAGTTACTACTTCAAAACCCAAGAAGTTAAATAAAATCACGGATAAAAAGCTTAAATTTTGAATATCAAATTTTGGTAACAAAGCCGCACCAGAAAAATCATTTGCCATCCCTTTCGTCATGGCATGGTAAATCCCTAAGATTCCCAAACAAACCATAATTGCCACTTTAGCAAAAGCCGCTAAATTTAAAATCCATTTACTATCACTAACAGGATAGCAGCTGACAATCGTTACAAACCAAATGAAAATCAACTGAATTAAAATTAAAACCGGTGTGCTTAACTGTAGCTGAAAAATTTGGCTTAAAACTTCTTGGAACAAAACTGCAAGACTTGCCATCCAAATTGGAAAATTAATCCAATAAAACCAAGCTACTCGAGCTCCCCAACGACGACCATAGGCTTTTTTTACCCAATCGTAAATGCCGCCTTCGTCATCATAAGTGGTACCAAGTTCTGCGGAGATTAAACCATAGGGTAGGAAAAATAAAATTAACAATAAGCCCCACCAGAAAAATTGCGAAGAACCGATTGCAGCGGCCGGCGCGGCAGACTCTACTACCAGAATAACAACTACGGCCATTAAGACCGCATCAAAAAGACGAAACTTTTTCTTTTCCTTCATAATCGTGCTCCTTTCAATGAGCCAAAGATGAAAAACTGCTGCAAACTTGACGCAGTTTATATGAAAGTACGTCAAGTTTGTCACAGCTTTTCAAATTTCAGAAAACTTGCTAGTCTTTACGTTCTAATTGACGTTTTGGTTGCAACATGTATTGCAATTCGCCATCAAATTTAGCAGCCAATGCATCATCGGCATAATCCAAATAAGGATTTAAGAAATAAACCAATAGTGCCCGCATTGCTGTCAAACGATTTTCGGCTTCATCTAAAACAACCGATTGACTGCCATCTAATACTTCATCCGTAACCTCTTCACCACGTGTGGCAGGCAAGCAATGTAAAAATTTAGCATCTGGTGCAGCTTTAGCCATTAATTCATCATTGACTTGATATTTAGGATAGAAAACATTCATCCGCTCTTCTTCTGATAATTCTGCTTCATACAAGCCATACCAAACATCGGTGTAAACAAAATCAGCATCTTTTAACGCTTTATCAGCATCTTCTGTGATTAAGACGCTACCACCAGATTTTTGGGCATTGGATTTGCCAATCGCCAACGTTTCTTCTTTAATTTGGAACCCTTTAGGCCCAAATTGAACAAAGTCCATTCCCATTTTTGTAGCCATAAACATTGTTGAAACACAAACTTGCGTTGCATCGCCAACAAAAACAATTTTACAGTCAGATAATTTTTTACCAGCTGGTAGATGTTCTGTCATGGTAATAATGTCGCCTAATTCTTGTGTTGGGTGGTTATAATCACTCATTCCATTAATAACTGGAATTGTCGCATCTTTGGCAAGTGCAACAACAGATTCATGACGTTCTACTCGTGCCATTAAAATATCTACTAAGCGAGATAATACTCGAGCTGTATCAGCTAGACTTTCGTGTCCACCTAATTGAATTTGACCAGGGGCTAAGTATTGCGCATGTCCCCCCAGTTGTGTCATTGCAGTTTCAAAAGATACACGCGTACGGGTAGAAGATTGTTCAAAAATCATCCCCAATGTTTTATTTTTAAGTAGCAAAGGATAATGCCCATGTTTGATACTATCTTTAATTTTTAAGGCTAATGCGATTAAATATTCAATTTCTGCTTTAGTAAAATCATTTGTGTCGATAAAATCTCTTTTTTGCATGGTATAACGCTCCTTTAGATAATTAATATAGTTGTCTTTACTCGAGTAATGCTTTTGACATACTCAGCATAGCGTGACACCAAGATTTTAGAAAGGGTCTTCAAAGTTTTAGAATGCAACTTGTGATAAAGAAAACATGTTACATTTCCCGTAACATGTTACAAGCAATTAAATAATAAGATTCAAAAGGCTTTTGTATAAACTTTCAATTATCTAAAAACTCTTTTTTTGCTAAGGTCAGAATTTTATTTGCGGAATTTTTGCCAGAAGATTATAGTGGAAGAGAAGCTGCTGCAGGTTTTAGCCAAAAAATGCTATTGTCATTTATTCCTTTCATTTCAGCTTGTAAAGACTGCTTTTGGCAGTTGCTCATTATTGTAAAGGAGGAGAGCTCATGTTTCGTGTTAGTGTGGGGGAAATTTTATGTCGTCTTGCTTTAGTGATTTTAACCAGTGGCATTATTGGTTTTGATCGCGAACAAAAAAATCGGCCAGCGGGAATGCGGACCCATATTTTAGTTGGAATCGGGGCGTGTATCATTGCCATGATGCAGCAAGAAATTGCCGCCCAAGCCGTTATCTTTGCTAAAAATAATCCGCAAATCGCAACTGTAATCCGGGCGGACCAGGCGCGTTTAATCGCGCAAGTGGTTAGTGGTATTGGGTTTTTAGGAGCTGGGACAATTGTTGTTACCCACCATTCCATTCGCGGGTTAACTACTGCTGCCTCGCTTTGGGCGACTGCAGGATTAGGTCTTGCCATCGGCATGGGGTATTATGCTATTGCCTTACTTAGTTTTATCGCGGTCATTGCAGTTTTGGTATTGCTAAAAAAAATCGTCCATGTCCCAACAAACAAAAATTTTCAAATTAAATATATTCATCCAGATGAAGCTGAACCTTTTATTCATGAATTTTTCAAAAGTCGCGGGATAAAAGCTATTACGACCGATTACTATGTGGATACCCAAGACGAAATCAAAATTTTCAGAAAAAATTATGCCATTGCTTTTATTAGTGCAGATAGATCGGCAGAAATTATCGATGGCTTAGCACAAAATGAAAATATTATAGCAGTTCGCGCTTTAGCCAAATAAATTGCTTTTTATGTATTCCCGATAAAATTTGTACCAACTACTAAAGGAGTCTATTATGACCTTTGATAAAATCCAACAAATCTACCCCGATGCGCGTTTTAGTAACATTGCCCTAGATGATCCAAAATTTTATTGTATCCCCCTTGAAGAAGGATATGCCTTACTCATTGCCAGTCAATTAAATGAAAATGAACGTAAATTGCTGCAGCTATTTTTACCTACTATTAGTGAACCAAAAGATGTCATCAGCCACCGTTTTTACCGCATCTTATTTAAAGGGGAAATTCCTAGTCACACAGGATACGTACGCATTTTGCAAATAAAAGTAAAAAGCGGCAAATCTTTTGAAAAAGCCGCTTGGCAGCATGCAGCAAGTGAAATAATCCAAACTGTTTCTGATAGTTTTTGGCTTAGTTTTGACACTTTTATTTTAGTCGAAAATAAAGACGTTGGAAATTTTTCAACCGATGAATTGTTTGGTATTTTCCAAGCGCTGGATAGCGACTTCAACTGTTACAGTCAAGTCTTTGTCGGAAGCTTCCACAAGATCAGCCAAGCATTGGCTATAGATTTTCAAACCGAACGCCAAATCTTTTTGCAACAATCTCATCGGAACAATAGTCAACAAAATTTTACACTTTCAAATTCAGCGATTATGTACCTGATTGGAGATACCATGGGGGAAATTACGTTGTTTAAAAACTTACATGACCGCTGGTTTAGTGACTCAGAGATGGTTTCCATTTTGGAAGCCTTGTGGCAGGCACAAGGAAATGTTAGTTCAGCTGCTAAGACGTTATTCTTACATCGTAATACCATTAGCTATCGGATTGATAAATTTCAAGAGGCAACTGGTTTAGACTTAAAAAAAATGGATGACCTGATGTTTTGTCATCTACTAATCACCTGTTTTTCTGAATTATAAATAAAAAAATCGTGCCCAGTTGTTTTGGGCGCGATTTTTTTGACGCATTTAGAAAAAATTAGTTTCCCTTTGCCAAGCTTGCCTTATGATCGCCCTTAATTTTAGCCAATAATTCGGGCTGTTCAAATAAATCTAAGGCTGTTTGAGCTAGAAGTTGTGCTGCAATAGCAATAGATGCCAATCCCTTTTCACTTTTAGCCGCTGCTTTAAATTCTTCAGAGTGACCGGCGATATAATCATCTGAAATAGAAACTGTCGGTTGAATTGTTGGAACAACTTGACTAACATTTCCGACATCAGAAGAGCCTAAACTTGTGCGTATTTCTGTTTCTATTTCCTCAGTTGGAATATTCAATTGGGCTAAATGGTTGAAAAACAATTCGTCAAAACTTGGAGTTACAATCACATCGTCGACTGAATTTTGGAAAAGACCAAATTCATAGCGCGCTCCAGTTGCTAATGCAGCGGCTTTTACCACATTTTCTACCTTTTGATATACTTCATTTAAAGTACTCCGATTTTTAGCCCGCAGATAAAAGCGGCCTGCCGCATATTCAGGAATTACATTGGCTGCTAGTCCACCATCAGTAATAATGCCATGAATGTTTACATCTTTTGGCAAATACAAACGTAAACCATTGATTCCATTGAAAACTTGTAATAATGCTTCTAAGGCACTAATCCCTTTTTCTGGTGCTCCGGCGGCATGGGAGGCACGCCCATAAAATTTAATGTCGACAGGATCATTGGCTAAAGAAGCTGTCGTTTTGCCATAATGGTAAGCTGGGTGAACACACAAGGCTGCATCAACATCAGCAAAGAAACCATCTCGTACAAAACTTCCCTTTGCTGAACCATTTTCGCCTCCTTCTTCACCAGGTGTACCATAAACGCGAATTTCGCCACCAAAATCTGCAATCAAATCTTTCAATGCACTCGCAGCTAAAACAGAATAGGTTCCAAAAAGATTGTGTCCGCAAGCATGACCAATTCCAGCTAATGCATCAAATTCGGCTAAAAAAGCAATCACGGGGCCAGGTTTGCCTGTAGTAAAGCGGGCGTCAAATCCTGTTCGGTGTCCGGCGACATCTTTTTTGACAGAAAATCCTTCTTTTTCCAATTGTCGAATTAATGCATCTGAAGAATAAAATTCATAATTACTGACTTCGGGATGCTGATGAATATCTAACGCAAGTTCTTGATAAGTTGGTAAATTCGTTGCAATAAATTCTTCAATGTGTTGTTTTCTTGTTGTTGTTGGCATACTGTTCACTCCTCAATTTTTTATAAATATAACCGAATCGTTTTAACGTGCAGTTTTCTTTTCTATTATTGAAATGCTACTTAATCACTTACGACCAAAAGTTTCCCACGCTGGTACACTTGAACCTTTTGACGTTTCTTCAATCACTTTTTTTGTTTCATTTGTTTGGTAGGCTGTTACAATTTTTTGATAAATTTTATTATTTTCATCTTCTTTACGTGCAACGATAATATTGACATAAGGTCGTGCGTTATCATCCACCGGTTCTAAAAAGATTGCATCTTTAGTAGGTGTAAATCCTGCATCAACTGCAACACCACTGTTAATAACAGAAATCGCAACATCTGATAAAGCCCGCGCTGTTTGCGCAGCATCTAATTCAGTGATTTTCAAATCTTTTTTGTTTTCTGTAATGTCAGAAACTGTGGGCGTTTGCTTTTTAGCTGGATCTACTTTAATTAAGCCGGCTGTTTGTAAAAGCAGTAATGCCCGTCCGCCATTTGTCACATCATTTGGAATCGCAACCTTAGCACCGTCTTTTAATTCTTTCACATCTTTTAGTTTGTCTGAATAAATTCCTAATGGTGCATTAACAGTATTCCCAATTGACACAAGATTGGTCCCATGTTCTTTGTTGTAATTATCTAAGAAAAATTGATGTTGAAAAGCATTCAAATCAATGGATTTATCCGCTAACGCTGCATTAGGCTGATTGTAGTCCGTAAATTTTACGTATTCTAAATTAATGCCGTCTTTTTTGAGACGTTCTTTTACATTATCCCAAACATCTGTATCTGAACCGATAACCCCTAATTTGACCGTCGTTTCTTTTGTATCATCCTTTGTTTTAGCATTTCCTTTTGAACATCCTGTGGCAACTAACAACAACGCGACTGCGACAAAGCCTAATTTGACTAATTTTTTCATTTTTTATTCCTCCAAATAATTTCGTATTCTAATGACTAATTTTTTTAATAATTTGATTGCTAATAAATTGACTGATAAAGACTAAAATTAATATCAACAGTGTTGCAACAATCGTCACGTCGGTTTGAAAACGATTATAGCCCCTAGAAATAGCTAGATTTCCTAAGCCGCCAGCTCCGACAGCTCCTGCCATTGTGGTTAAGCCAATAACGTTAATAATGGTTAGTGCACTAACACGGATGATTCCTGGCAAACCTTCTAATAAATACACCCTAAAAATAATGCCCACCGGACTTGTTCCCATTGCTTGCGCTGCCTCCACTACTCCTGAATCAACTTCTAACAGAGCATTTTCAATTTGACGAGCAAAAAATGGCACTACCCCCACCACTAAAGGTACTAAAGCGGCTTTTTCCCCAATAGTTGTCCCCACGATAAAGCGAGTAACTAAAGCTAAAAGCGACAGCATAATAATAAAAGGAATCGAGCGTACAATATTAATTAATTTATCTAGAACATTGTATAATGGCCGATTTTGTAAAATTCCACCAGGACGACTTACAACTAACACAACACCTAATAAAATCCCCAAAACGCCTCCAAACAATGCGGTCCAAAATGACATGTACAATGTTTGTTTGCTTGCTTCAATAAATTCGTCTGGTATTGCAAGTACATTGGGGAAATATTTTTCTAATAATGCCTGCATTCTAAAAACCTCCACTCACAACTTTGGCGCTTTCTTTCGAGTATTTTAAAACATTCGTATAAACGCCAAGTTTTTGTAAATGTTTTAAGGCTTGGCGTCGCTGATTTTCTTCTCCTGCCAACGTCACAACTAAACTTCCTAGTGGCACATCTTGAATAATTTCAACGTTGCCATATAAAATATTGGTCACAACTTGATAGCGGCTATATAGCTGTGCAATCAAAGGTTCATTGGTCTGATCGCCTACATACGCCAATTCCACTAACCATTCATTTTCTGCTAAGCGACTAAATTTTTCGCTTGTTAAAATAGTCTCGAGGGCTTGATCAATATGGGTTGCTGTCCGAATAAAATCGCGGGTTAATGCTTGCTTTGGTTGGCTAAAAACTTGAATACTGCTACCTTTTTCAATAATTTTGCCAGCTTCCATGACAGCGACTTTATTACAAATTTCTTTTACCACCTGCATCTCATGTGTAATTATGATAATTGTTAAGCCCAATTTCTTATTTAGATCTTTTAAAAGGGCTAAAATCTGTGATGTTGTTTTAGGATCAAGTGCACTCGTCGCTTCATCACATAATAAAATACTCGGATTATTCGCTAAAGCACGCGCAATCGCCACGCGCTGTTTTTGACCACCGGATAATTGTGCGGGATAACTATTTGCTTTATCTTTTATACCCACCAACGCTAATAGTTCATCGACTTTTTGTTGACGCTCCTGTTTGGATTTTCCTGTGTATTTAAGGGAGAATGCCACGTTTTCAAAAATCGTTCGACTATTCATCAAATTGAAATGTTGGAAAATCATCCCAATTTCTTTGCGTTTTTCTCGTAGTTTTTTATCCTTTAAGGCAGTTAATTCTGTATTATTAATCGTCACCGTACCCCTTGTTGGTCGTTGCAATAAATTAATCACACGCACTAATGTACTTTTACCGGCTCCTGAATACCCGACAATTCCATATACATCTCCTTTTTGGATATGCAAATCTACATCGGTAACAGCATTGATCACCTTATCTTTATCTTGGGTAAATGTCACCGAAATATTTTTTAAATCAATCATGTTTCTCCTCCTAAAAATCCGTCTTATGCCGTCTTTTCAAAAGCATCACATTCGTTTTTGCCCCATTATCTTCATCCTTTCAAAAAATCATTGATACAAAAAAAGCATCCTCAAACAAAGAAATTTTCTTTGCTTGAGGACGCTTTTTGCGTGTTACCACCTCATTTTGAATTTAGCTCACGCTAAATTCCTCTTCAAGTACTAGCATACTCTAGCGCTGTAGCGGGCGCCCCCGTTATCTTCTTACTTCTTAGCTCGAAAATAATTTACTATCAGGCCATTTTCAACAACTTCATTTTTACTTCTTCTCAGCTACCGAAGCTCTCTGTTAAAAAAATTCACTGTCTACTTACCTGGTCATCGTAATTTATATATAAAAAAAAGCCCTTTTATAGAAAATAATCTATAAAAGGACGAATAATCGTGTTACCACCTTTGTTTGAAAGCTATGCTTTCCTCTATCCAACGTTTACCAAATATCCCGTAAAGTATTGGTGTTTCTTTTAACGGTGAAACATTCCGAAGCTGCCTACTTATCGACATACTTTTTCTCCAAGGCCATTTTCAGTATTTTGTCCATAACACTTTCCACCAACCAGTGTCTCTCTAAAATGTCCGCCAAACTTACTTTCCTCATCAACGAAAGTTTATTTATTTGTTGAAATGAAGTTTACGCTAGTCAAATTTTTTTGTCAACAAAAAAAATATTTTTTTTCGCTCATTGTCTGTATATGCGCTGAAAAGTCGGTCAATTCAAGTTTTAATAAACAAAAAAATTTTGCTGCTACAAAAAATGAAACCATTTTCAAAAAAGTGCACAAAAAAAATGACTGATTTTGTGCATTCTGACCTAACAAATAAAAACGGTTACATATATACTAAGTTCATAGCAAAACAATAAAAAGAAAAAGAGGTAATCATTATGGTACAAATGGCATTAAATCATGTCTATAAAAAATACGACAATGCGGAAAACTATTCCGTTACAGATTTTAATTTGAATATCGCAGATCGTGAATTTATCGTTTTCGTTGGTCCTTCAGGTTGTGGTAAATCAACAACTTTACGAATGATTGCTGGCCTTGAAGATATTACAGAAGGCGAACTTTCAATTGGCGAAAAAGTCATGAATGACGTTGCACCAAAAGATCGCGACATCGCCATGGTATTCCAAAACTACGCATTATACCCACATATGACAGTATTTGATAACATGGCTTTTGGTTTGAAATTACGTAAATATGACAAAGCAGATATTAAAACACGGGTTGAAAATGCGGCTGAAATTTTAGGCTTAACAGAATATTTAGACCGTAAACCTGCCGCTTTATCTGGTGGACAACGTCAACGGGTTGCGCTAGGTCGTGCAATCGTTCGTGATGCAAAAGTCTTCTTAATGGATGAACCTTTGTCAAACTTAGATGCAAAATTACGTGTTGCCATGCGTGCTGAAATTGCGAAATTACACCAACGCTTAAACACAACTACAATTTACGTAACCCATGACCAAACTGAAGCTATGACAATGGCTGACCGAATTGTTATCATGAAAGATGGTTTTATCCAACAAATCGGCACACCGCAACAAGTATACGATACACCGGTAAATGTCTTTGTTGCAGGCTTCATTGGCTCTCCTGCTATGAACTTCTTCAACGTTACATTAAATAACGGAGTAATCACAGATGGATATGGCTTAAAATTACGTATTCCAGAAGGAAAAAATAAAATTTTAGTTGAAAAAGGTTACGAAGGAAAAGAAGTTATCTTTGGTATTCGTCCGGAAGATATTCACTCTGAACAAGTCGCAATTGACGCTTCACCAGAAGCAACAGTTAACGCTGAAGTCGTTGTTTCAGAATTACTTGGAGCAGAATCCATGTTGTATACAAAAACTGGCGAAACTGAATTTGTATCAAAAGTTGATGCCCGTGACTTCCATAAACCAGGTGAATTCATTGACCTTGCTTTCAATATCAATAAAGCTCATTTCTTTGATAAAGATAGCGAAAATGTTATTAAATTACCTTAATCTTGTTCATTTCTTATTTTCCCATAAAGGCAAAAAACGTTCGCAAATGCGAGCGTTTTTTGTTTTGTCGTTTACATAAATAGCCAATTATTCACAATTATGTTTTTATAAATAATTGGCTTAAAAAAAACCGTCTCTTAAAAAGAGACGGTTCACTTATTTAATTACGCTGCTAATTCTTCGGCTTTTTCTTGTTCTTCTTTCAACAATTTATTGTCATAGAATTTGATGAATGGAAACCAGATTGCAAAAGCTAGTATTGCACACAATACAGCTAAAACAGCTGCTTTCCAATCACCACCAGAACCAATGAATGCACCAATTCCTACTGGAGATGGCCAAGGCATTTGCGCTAGCATTGGTTTAACAATTTCAAATTTAATAGCAAAATAGGCTAAAGATGCTGAAGCCATTGGTGCTAAGAAAAATGGTAAAGCCAAAAATGGATTGTAAACAATTGGCATACCAAAAATAATTGGTTCATTGATATTAAAAATGCCCGGCACAAGCGAAGCTTTTCCTAAAACCTTTAATTGATCTGATTTTGCCATGAAAGCAATAAAAATAATCAATCCTAACGTTGCACCAGAACCACCAACAGTTACATAAGAGTTATTAAATTCACCAGCTAGTGGATAATTTGCTCCCGCCGCATTGGCAGCCATATTGGCTAGTACAATTGGAGTTAGAAAAGAAGTAATAATATTTGCTCCATGAATTCCGACAATCCATAGTGCATGGATTAAGAAGTAAATCACCATGATTCCTAGCCATGTATTGGTTAAATTCGTCACAAAACTAAATGGAATGTAGATGACTTTAAAAATATCTGTACCAAGGGCAATCAAAACGCCGTTAATAATCATTACAACAAAAGCGATTACAAAAGTTGGGATTAAAGCGGTAAAAGAACGTGAAACACCTGGTGGCACAACATCTGGCATTTTAATTACTAAATTACGTTTTACACACAAGCAATATAATTCAACTGCAATAACGGACATGATAATACCAGTAAAAATACCAGACGTCCCCAGACGATCAGCAAAAGACCCCATACGAATCCCATTTACTACTTTTTCAGTATCGGTAATTGAGTTAACTAACGTCATTTTACCTCCTTCCCAGACAATTTCAGGGATACACATAAAGAATGCAAAAACTGCCAAAAGTGCACCCGTTAATGGGTTAACATTTAAGCCTTGTTCATCTCGTTCAATGGATGTCAATTCATAAGCGAAAACGATTGCAAAATAAATAGCTAAAATACCCATTGTCATAGTATTTGCTACCATATATAAATCACTGATCTTGAAAAAACTAGCTTCAAATATTCCCTCTAATCCAGAAAATGCTACCGGTAACACATTTAAAACCAAAAACATTGAACCAACAATAGTAAATGGAATGGAAGCCATCCCGGCTGCCATAACCGCACGAACAATTTTCATTTGGGCGACTTTCCCCATCGGTCCCATTAAATATTTTTGTAAAAAATTAAACATATCTTACTCCCCTTTCATAGGTATAACGTTTTTTCATATTGTTTAATCCGTTGATAGTGCTTGTCATGATTACTACTGATATCACGTAAACGATGTTGAATCCATAAACATAAGAAACAACCAATTAAAAGAGCTGCCACGATAAAAGCACGGCCATTTATTCCTTGCTTCATAAAAGGAAATAATGTATGAAATAATGGCGTAAAAGTGGCGAGTAACAATCCAACATTGACGATTAACTGCAACCAGTAATAACCTGTTGTGCGCGGTGTTACATTTTTTGGGGTACTGTACAACTTTGCTTGTTCAAAGACAGCTGGTAAAATACCAAGAATTAAAAGAGCTGGAATAAAGATCGTTTTTCCCTGAACTAAAAACAGTGCAATCAACCAGTATAAATTAATAAAGAAAAAGCCCGCGCTCAGATACCGAACGAAAAGATAACGATTAAAATACATTGTTTTAAGACTTAGCTTTTTACGATCTAAATCGAGGGCTTTTTTATCGGCATCTTTCATGATTTTACCTCCTTTTAATTTTTTTGATTTTGTGCATTTTGCTCATAAAGATATTTCATTTCTTGGGCAACTTCTAGTAGCGTCATCGTAGTCATCAAGTGATCTTGTGCATGAACCATAATGATCTCCATTTCAATTTTTTTGCCACCTGCATAATCTTTTAATAACGCGGTTTGTGATTTATGTGCTTGTAAAATTTCTTCATTCGCCTCATTTAAAAGCTGTTCTGCATTACTAAAATCATTTTTCCTCATGGCAGCAAAGGCTTTATGAATAGTAGTACGAGCATTTCCACTATTTAAAATAATTTCAAAAGCTGCTACTTGAATTTCTTCACTACTCATCACATTTTCATTGGCTGGTGTCATAATTTTCCTCCTCCCTTTCTTACATTAATTGCAAAAATAGTTGACTAAAATTGGTAAAAGTTGGTTCTGCTAACATTTTTTCTTGAAACGGTAAGCAATCTACTAATTTGACAATCGCTTTAGTCATAACGGTGATTCCTTTATTTTCAATATAAGAAGGCGAAATCAAAAAGACAAAGTGAATTTTTTTTTCTTCATCCCAGCTCATTCCCCTTGGAATCAGCGCCACAGCAATTTTGGTAGAAATTCCCACCGGTAGTGCTGGATGTGGGACAACAATGCTTTCACTAAAAATAATCTGTCCCATTTGTTCACGATGATTAATCTGTTCTAACAATTCTTTAGGATAATTTTCAGCTTCATTAACACGCAATAATTCTGCCAATTCTTGTAAGACCTGCTCCTTGGTTGGCACAATGTCGTAAAGTTTAAAATACTTTTCCCCCATCTGTTCTGTGAGCATATTTTGTTTACGCTGATCTTTTCCGTCATTTAATTTAAGATTTATCATTTGTCGATTTTTGGTACTAATTTTATGAATCGTTTTCCGAATTCTTGCAACATCCTCATCATTTAGAAAAACACTAACATGAATAACTGGAATGGGAAAAACCATAGCCGAAAGATCAATCGAAGAAATGATTAAATCTGCATCATTTAAACTAGTCTCATTAATTTCGTAATACCCCTGAACATTGGTAATTGTAATATGGTTATCAAATTCGTTAACAACACGATTTTTTAACAATTGTGCGCTGCCATAACCCGTAGCACAAATAATCAAAGCATGGACTTTTTGCATGTCTTTAGCTTTTTCCATCGCTGCCATTACATGTAAAGTTAAATACGCCCATTCATCATCGGTAATTTGATAATCTTTTAAAACTGGCATCTGACCTAAATAGTTTTTGGTTAGCTCAAAGGCCTGGGGATAATTACTTTTTATTTCACTTGTCAATGGATTATCTAAAGAAATTTTTCTTTCAAGCCGAACTAGCATTGGCTTTAAATGATCCAATAGACCACTTTTCAACTGATAATCTTCGTTTAGAGAATAACCTAGGCTGTTACTTAATAGTGCTATAGCCTGAGTTAGCGCTCCCGTTAGTTCTTGATTTTCTTCTACAACCGGATGATTTGATTTTGCCATTAAGTGTAAGGCAAGATAAGATATCTCTTCTGAGGGAAAAGCGATTTTAGAAAACACCTCGATCCGACTGACTATTTTTCTAGCAACTTCATACTCTATCTTTTCAGAAATGTCAGCTGCTATTCCGAGTTCCTTGATTTCAAAACCTTCTTTTAAACGCTTAATACTTAAGGCAAGATGCAGAACTAAATTTTGAATAATAATGTCAGATATTTTTAACTTTTCCTCTCTAATTTCATCCAAAATGATAATCGTCAATTCTTCAAAACTAATATCTTGAAAAAGCGGGCTATTACCTAGATACTTTTTAAGCGAATTGGTATAATTTTTCCCAAAAAAAGTATCTAAAATGAAATGGCGTTTACTCCGTTCATCCCCTTTAACAAAAAGACCCACGCCATGCTTTGAAGCAAGTGTTAACGTATACGGTTTTAGTTTCTCTTTGATTTCTTGCATATCTTTGCTCAAAGAAGAACGACTAATAAATAATTCTTCAGCCAAGTCATCTAAATTTATAGTTGCCTCTTCTAGTAGCAACTTATTTAGAATATAATTTTCCCGATCTGTAATATCAGAAATCAAGGGTGCTTTTTCTTCACTATTTAAGGTAATGCCTTGTTTTGCTAAAAAAAGATCGAAATTCAATTTATTTACAATAGTCAAACAATAACCATAACCTTGTTTAGCAGTGATCACACCCCCATTTTCTGCAATAAGTTCTTTTAGACGCGTGATATATGTGCGGACGGTACGGTCAGACAATGACAACTCAGAGGCCAAATGTTGGCTAGTGACAAAATCACCTTGATACTGGATTAAGTGCAAGAGCAATTCTCTTTCCTTTGGTCTCATTATCTTCCCTCATTTTCTAAATATTTTCTTCAATAACTTCACTTAGTTTTTGAATACCAGTTGGAATTGGCACGTAAGCTTGAAATGGGATACTAACAACAGGCTTCCCAACTTCTGACCCTAATTTTTTGAATTTATCTAAAAACATAGTTGTTTGTGGCGAAATTAAAAATAAATCAAAATCACTGGTTTTAATCATTTTGTCCCCTTCTGTCGCAGAGACAGCATCGACAACAATTTCTTCTCCTTTGTTTTTAAAATATTCCGTTGTTTTTGCAGCCATCATTGAAGATGACATCCCCGCAGCACAAATTATTAAAGCTTTTTTCATATCCATACACTCCTCAAAATTTTCTAAATTTTTTCACCATTTGTTTGAATTACTTCTTGATACCAATAAAATGAATCTTTTTTACTTCTTGCTAAAGTCCCGTTTCCTTTATTATCTTTATCAACGTAGATAAAACCATAACGTTTTTCCATTTCTCCGGTTCCAGCCGAAACTAAATCAATACAGCCCCAAGGGGTATATCCCATCAAGTGAACCCCATCTTCAATTACGGCTAACTTCATTTGTTCAATATGTGCTTTTAAATAATCAATGCGGTACTCATCATGGACACTGCCATCTGCTTCTTTTTTGTCGTAAGCACCAAACCCATTTTCGACAATGAATAATGGCACGTGATACATGTCTGTGAACCAGTTTAACGAATAACGTAACCCAACCGGATCGATTTGCCAGCCCCAATCAGAGGCTTTAACAAATTCATTACGTACTAAATCTTTTGTCTCATCATAATCGTAGTGAACATTTTCTTCATGATGAACAACTGCATGCGACATATAATAACTAAAACCAATATAATCAACCGTGCCTTCTTTCAAAGCTTTTTCATCTTCACGTGTAAAATCAATTTTAATTCCTTTACGTTCCCAATACTTCAAGATGTGATTTGGATAAAAACCGTGAACATGGACATCACAAAAGTAATAACGTTTCTCCATTGATTTTATTGACATCAACGCATTTTCAGGCTTGTCATTTACCGCATATAATGGCGCAAAAGCAATCATACAGCCAATTTGAAAATCTGGATTAATAGCTTTCCCAATTTTTACTGCCTTAGCACTAGCAACAAGCTCATAATGAGCAGCCTGATACATAATGGCTTCTCTATCTTCTCCTTCTTGATAAAAAATACCAGAGTTTGTAAATGGAGCAAAATCTTCATGGAAGTTTGCTTGATTATTGATTTCATTAAAAGTCATCCAATATTTCACTTTGTTTTGGTATCGTTTAAAGCAAACTTCAGCAAAGCGGAGGAAAAAGTCAATTAACTTACGATTACGAAAGCCACCATACTCTGTTACCAAATGATACGGCAATTCGAAATGAGACAACGTTACAACCGGTTCAATATTATGCTTCAAACATTCATCAAATAAGTCATCATAAAATTTCAAACCCGCTTCGTTAGGCTCAGTCTCGTCTCCGTTAGGAAAAATCCGCGTCCACGCAATTGATGTTCGAAAGCATTTAAAACCCATTTCTGCAAAAAGAGCAATATCTTCTTTATAACGATGATAAAAATCTATTCCCTCATGATTTGGATAATACTCATTGGGTAAGACACCATCTGTAATGGCGCGATAATGGGTTGGTGAACCGACAGTCATAACGTCAGCAACACTGACACCTTTACCACCAGCTTGCCACGCACCTTCTAATTGGTGAGCTGCAACTGCCCCACCCCAGAGAAAATCTTTTGGAAAATTAGTTGTCATTTATTCTCCTCCTTATTTGTTATTTACATACATAGTATATTTTGGAAACGCTTTCCAAACAAACGGAATATTTCCTTAGTACTCCGGAAAAAAATTCCATTATCCTTTTTAAAACGGCATTTTGTAAAAATATCAAATTAGTCTATTTTCGTATGATTTCATAAAAAAACAACGAATAATAAGTTTGACGTTATCTAATCATAATATCAAATTATTAGGTAATAAATTTATTTATTTACCCATTTGTACATTACAAAACTTTTGACAAACCAAAAGACCATCGTGGTTAAAGATGAACTTTAACTACGATGGTCTTTTCACTAGCGAAAATAATCTTTCGCAAGTTTTTCATAAATCACTTGTTCTTTTGGATTTGGTACAAACTGGTATTCTGCTCTTTGTGCGGGTATTTCTGGCTCGAAATACAAATAGTACAAGCCAAAAATGGGCTCGTTTTCTGGCGCATAAATACACTTGGCACCCAAAATTGTACTAGCCAACTGCGCAAGTTCCGTCGTTTTAAAAAAGCCACCGCTTACTGATAACACTTGCTTTGGTGCTACCAATTTTACTAAACGCCTAATATTTAATAGCATCCCTTCAATGACACTGCGTAATAAATCTTCACGTGTATGTTGTAGAGTTAAGTTATAAAACCCGCCCCTTACTGTTTCATCCCAAAGTGGTGCTCTTTCACCATTTAGATAAGGCAAAAAGCGTAATCCCTTCGCACCGATCGTCGTTTTTTCTAGTAGCTCTGGTAATTGGGTAAAAAATGAAGAGGAATCTTTTGCTAATTGCGCAGCTGACCACTCCAATAATGACGCACCGTTATTAGAAGGTGCACCAATTACAAAGTATTTTTCATTCAAATAGTAACAAAAATTTTGTTTATTTGGTTCTAATTGCGCAGTGGTAACAATTTGTCGGACTGCTGCACTCGTTCCAATTGTTAAACTGGCTGTTCTTTTCGTGCGATAAAAACTGGCATAAGCCGCCAGCGTGCCATCGCTAGCACCAACTGCAACTTTTATCCTTGGTGCAAAACCAAAGTGTTTAATTTTATCTGTCTTCATAGCCAGTGTTTTCGTCGTGTCGACAATTTCAGCTAATTGATTTGGCTTAATTGCCAGATAAGATAGAATTTCTGTACTCCACGTTTTCTTTTCCAAATCATAATATCCTGTAGCTGAAGCACAAGCGCGATCAATGATAAATTCCCCAGTAAAGTATTCCAAGACCAGTTCTTTTAACCCCGACCATTGCGTCACTTCTTGATATTTATTAGTTTCTTTAAAATAAAGCAGTTTTGCAAAAGGCGACATTGCATGAATCGGTGTGCCTGTTAGTTGATAAAAATCTTTCGCTAATTTTGTTTTAGAAAATTCCGCAATCGTTTCTCCTGCCTGTAAGTCTGACCACAAAAAGACCCTTTGACTATTAGCCGGCCGTAAACTGTGCATTGCCGTACTAAAACTCATTATTGAAATTTTTTTTCGTAGATCTTTCGGAATTAGAAAAATTCCTTTTTCTAACAAAGCGATAATTTCTGAGGCACGTTGGTATCTTGCTGCTTTATCTTCATAAGTCGTTAATTTCACACTCGTTTCAAACAATAGTTGTTGCTCATAAATTACCCCTAGCTTAATTGCTGTGGTTCCAATATCGATTCCTAAAAATACAGCCAAATTTATCCACCTCTATTTTAGCTCACTTCATGTTATTCTTCTTATTCTAGCATAAGAGTGTTTCTCTCTAAAATAAAGTGACGTTAAAAATGCGAACTATACCTCCTAACTTTTAGTCATAACGATTTTATTGCAGTCAAATCAATTTTTTTCGTGTGGAAAGTTTATACTTCCTTTACAGAACAAAAAAAGACGTCGAAATATTATCGACGTCTTGAAGATTCATTACATTAACGGTGAATATAAGTTAAGCCAGATGCGCTTAATGTTTCGATGTTTGGACCAGTTGGTGATGAGAAGCCCATACCACCTTGTGAAATTGTAATTGTGTTGTTGGCTGCATTGTATGATTCAACGTAAGCTACATGACCATAAACTGGATCAGCATTCCAACTACCAACACTTTGGCCACCAGCAAATACTACAACTGCTCCAGCAGCTGGTGTTCCATCAACGCGGTAACCATCAGCAGCTGCTGAACCACCCCATTGTGCACCATTACCCCAGTAAGTACCTACCCAAGGAGCAACTTGTTTTACATACCAAGTACATTGTCCTTGTGCATACATATTACCTGAGCCAGAATGATCGATTCCATTACCTGAACCACCCCAGTTATTATTACCAGAGTCGTTATTATCATTGTTTGTATCGTTATCATTTGAATTATTATTATTGTTATTATTACCAGTATTACCTGTTTGGTTATCTTGCGCAGGTTTATTTGTTTCAGTTGATCCTGCAGTTGAACCAGATTCATTATTAGCAGGAGTAGTAGTTTCTTGTTGTGCTTGTGCTGCTAATTTTTCTTGACGAGCTGCTTCTTTTGCAGCAGCTGCAGCTTTTGCTTCTTGTTCTTTGCGGATACGAGCTGCTTCTGCTTCTGCTTGAGCTTTTTGTTTATTTAATTTATCTTTGTCGCTTTTAGCAGTTGCTTCTTCAGCAGCTAAGTTAGCTTTTAAGACATTTAATTCGGCTTGCTTATTGGCAATCGCATTTTTTTGTGTTTCTAACTCTTTTTGGTTAGCAGCTAGTGCGTTAACTTTTTCTTCATTTTCTTTAACTTTTGTTTCAACTGCTTGTTTGTCACGTTTTTGTTGGGCAACCAAGTCGTTGTTGGCCTTAACAATTGTTGTCATCGCTTGAACGCGACCAATAGCATCTGATAGAGAGTCAGACTCAACAACTGCATCGATAAAGTTTGTGCTTTGACCGTTCACTTGAACATCGCGAGCTTGTTTTTTGATTGCTTCTTCGCGTTTAGCAATTCGCACTTTTAATGTAGCGATTTTATCTTGCAATTTCATTGTGTCTTCATTTAATTTAGCTTGTTTATTTTCTAAGTCGCTGACTTTTTCAGCAACTGCGGCAATTTCAGCTTCTAATGAACTAATTTGATTGGAAACATCAGCCTGTTGACCTTGTAAGCTGTTAATTTTTTGATCCTGTGCTTCAATTTTCTCATCAATAGTATCTGCAAAGGCTACATTACTTGGTACGGCTGCAAGTGTTAATGAGCAAACTAATAATGCTGATAACAAACTCTTCTTCACGTAAAATTCCTCCGAATGGCGTCTTATTTTCTTATTTAATAAATAATAATTACAGGTTAAAAATTTCTCTTCTCTTTTAACGCTAAGAGCAGTTTAACACAGTGATATGTCAAACAAATAATAGCTATGTTACAAAAACATTTCAAAACACAATGTTTTTTTTACAATTGTCAAAAAAGCACTATTCCATTATTTATAGTGATTAATAACTATACTTTTTATTATTTCTTGTTCTTTTTAATCAAGAAAAGATGAAAACCATTCAATTATCCAACCTTTTTTCAATTGAAAGCCAAAAAATTTTTTTCTTTGTAAAATAATTTTTAATCTGAAATGAACACTATAAAGACGCTAGGAGAAAAGTTGAGTGGACTTTTTTCCTAGCGTCTTTTTTATCACAATATAATAAGGGGAAGATTACGATTTGCATGACCTAAAATACTTCATAATATTTAACTTTAACAGCTTTCAACTTAACGGCTAGCACTTAAATCATTCTATTTATTTACGAAATTTCCAAAAGATTGGCGCAGATAATGACAAAATTCCACCCAAAATAACTAGCCAAACATTTTCTTTTTCACCCATCTTAGGTAATAGTTTTTGCTTTTTCGTTTCTAAAATTGAACTTTCATCTTTCTCAACGTTACCTTGCTGCTTTGGTTTACTTGGTTCACTTGGGTCACTTGGCTCACTTGGCTCACTTGGCTCACTTGGCTCACTTGGCTCACTTGGCTCACTTGGCTCACTTGGCTCACTTGGCTCACTTGGCTCACT
>NZ_JAILYE010000010.1:0-38655 GCF_021011285.1 Enterococcus sp. SMC-9
CTTGGCTCACTTGGCTCACTTGGCTCACTTGGCTCACTTGGCTCACTTGGCTCACTTGGCTCACTTGGTTCACTTGGGTCGTCATTCTTCGTATCTAAGTATGGATCGTTTGGATCTTGGATAATCGTTTGTGTTTGGCTATAAGGAGTCAAATGCTGTTTATCTTCTGGATTACTATCCAAAACTTTCACCGTGAATAATTTAGGACCAACAATTGAATCCAGCAAAACAATCGAAAAGGAGAAGTATCCTTTTTTATTCGTAAAGTCAAAAGTCAAATTATTATCATAAGATGCAGCTAACGCAGGGTCTACATTGGAAAAAATAATTTGAGCTTGACCAATTGGAAGCGTATCTCCCGAGAAATCTATTTCACCATAAACGGTAATTTTTTGACCTACTTGCATCTTAGTTACTCCAGAATTAAATAAGTAAAAATCATCAGAAAAGGTAATGCAATTGGCATTTGCCCAGCCACTAGATGCAACAGTTGCTTGATTTTGTTCGTCTAAAGAGCTTCCATGAGCAATACTACCAGTTGTTGTCATAAAAAATGTCATAAAAATACTAACAATAAAGATTTTCTTCGTCTTTTTCAAATTATATACCCCGTTTCATTAAATGTTGCACTGAGTATACGTTTGAAAACAGTCGTTTTATTATATATTTTTTTTGAAAAGTGATATTTTTTTCATAAAATTGCATTGCGTGCTACTATCTAGGTGAGGTGAAACTATGGAAACGCAAGCCGCAATTCAAAATCATTTATTAAAGAAAAAAAACAGAATCAAATTAAATATTTTCAAGTTTTTGGCAGACCTCGATTTTCCAATTACAACGCATTTCATTGCTAATCGTTTTAAAATTTCTGAGGCGAATTTAACAGTCTATTTACAAGAACTAAAAAAAGATTTATTTCAGATTGACTATCCAGTTAAAGCCATCAAAAAAGAAAATAAATTCATTTTTTTAGATATTGCTTCCCAAGATTGCGCACGTCTGTACTATCAACTTTTTACAAATTACTGCGAAGCTGCGACAAATTATATTATCTTAACTTCGTTATTGGATAAGTCGAATACTTCAATTACTAAAATTAGTCAAGCAACCCATTTTAGTGCACCACATGTTTATTCTAAGATGAAAGAAATCAATAATTTTTTAGCACTGTATGGGATTACAATAAACTTTGCAGCCAATGGAACAAAAAAAATTAGTGGCAGTGAAATTCAAATTCAATACTGTATGTTAGACATCTATTGGAATATCCATACCAATACAGGTCCTATCTTTCATGCGCAAAAAAACGCAAATAGAAACCAAGTTTTACGTACTTATTTTACAGACAGGATTATTTTGGAGCTTAATTCTAGTATGCTAGACAAACTTTTTGTCATTTTTCAGTCCGTTCATACTTATTTTCCCGTCACGAGTTTAACTGAATTTCGCGCTAGTCTCAAAAATTTGGAAAATTTTTCTAGTCTATTTATCCAATCTTTTGATATCGTAAAAGAACAGGCGCCTGTGACGCAAGATCAGCGTTATCTCATTAATCTATTAGCGCGACTTTCTCTTGCAAAAATTGACAGTCCTACGTTAAATCACAAACAATATCTTCAACTAAAAAATTTACAGGCACCCATTTTTTTAGCAACAAAAGATTTATTGACTGATTTTATCTCACAATTTAATTTGCGGGTACCTTTAGAAGAACTCGAACTTTATACGTTAAACTTTATCCGGCATCAACTTTACGCCAAGCTCTTTGTGCCTACTCAACCTAACACGACCCTACCCAGCTCTAGCCTACAAAATGAACTGAATCATGGTATTATCCAACAAAAAATTTCCGCCTTTTACCAGGACTTTGCAAATACTCAAAATCACGTTATAAAAAAATACGATTCAGATTGGATGATTGAAGATTTGCTGCATTTTTATGATCGCTTCAAACCAACTTCAAAAATACAAATTGGAGTCAATTACACCCGAGACTATTACGTAGCCGATGATTTGTGTGCACAATTAGAACATATCTTTGGCACAGACCAGCTTCTATTTAAAAGACGTGTTTTTAGCCAATGCGATATCATTATTACAGATTGCCCACTAACAGATGTCCGTTACGAAGCCAAAATTATTTATCTACTTGAAAGCCAATTAGATCAAGCGGCATTGCAGTCTTTAATCAAAAAAGTAGCAAACCAAATTTTTATTTTAAGAACGAAAAATAGCTTTTAAATAAAAAAGCTTCGCAAATCCTCGCAACATGTGAAGTCAGATCTTGTTAAAACTGTTGCTCTAATCTTTTTACTTATCAAAAACTTATACTTTCTTAGAGATAAAAAAACTTTTAGCCCTTTACTTAGAAATAAGCAATAAAGACCTTTGCTTTATTGACTGAATTTCTAGTGATAAAAGGCTAAAAGTTTTTTTGCAGCTCTTTAAAGTAATTGTTCAATGGTTGGGATAATTTTTTCAGGTGGAGTAGCAGATGCAAAGCGCTTTACGACTTTGCCGTTACGGTCAACAATAAATTTTGTAAAGTTCCATTTAATCGCCGCGCCTAATCCTTTTTGTTCTTTTTTTAAGAATTGATATAAAGGTGCCTCATTTTCACCATTTACTTCAATTTTTCCAAATGTCTTAAACGTCGTGTGATAACGTAATTGGCAAAATTCCTGAATTTCTTCATTACTACCAGGAGCTTGATTACCAAACTGATTACAAGGAAAATCCAATATTTCAAATCCTTCTGTCTGAAAGCGTTGATATAAATTTTCCAATCCTTCATATTGTGGTGTAAAACCACATCCTGTAGCAGTATTTACAATGAGCAAAACTTTCCCTGCATAATCTTTCATCGACACAGATTTTCCAGTGACATCTTTTACTGTATAATCATAAATTGACATTTTATCCCTCCTAATTACTTATCAATGCACTCATTATACGTTAATTTTCTATTCTTGCGTATTTTGTTGATTTGCTTCATGACGGCAAAAAAAGACTTGGTCCATAAGTGTTGCTTTTATACGTCAGAAAAAATCCAACTAAAAAGCACCTCAAGACCCAAGTCTTCATTTCGTTAAAAAAATTCATGTTTCCAAAATCAGATTTGCTGCCATTTTTTGCTATAGAGCGCGGCCGTTTTGGTTACTTGTGCGTAGTCATTTTCGGCAACGCCTTGAAAAAGATTACCACCAACCCCAACCAAGAGAGCCCCAGCATTTTTCCAAGCTGCCAGGTTATCTAGATTAATGCCACCTGTTGGCATAATGCTAATTTGCGGCAACGGAGCTTTAATACTCTTAATTAATGTTGGTTCAAAATTGTTAGCAGGAAACAACTTTACAATTTCTGCTCCACTCATCAACGCCTGCTGCATTTCTGTTATTGTCATACATCCAGGCAAATAAGGAATCTGATACAAGTTACAGATTTGAGCCGTTTCTTTGTTAAAAGTAGGACTCACAATAAATTCAGCCCCTGCCATAATTGCCAACCGCGCCGTCGTTGCATCAAGTACCGTACCTGCACCAATGACTACACCACTTTTTACAGGATAGATTTCTTTAAGCTGTGTAATCACAGCAGCAGCATTAGGTACAGAAAACGTCACTTCTAATCCCAAAATTCCACCTGCAACAACTGCTTTTGCCGCATTTAGCGCCTGTTGCGTCGTTTCTTCTCTGATGACTGCAACAATTCCTGTTTTTTCAAGGCGAGCTAAAACTTCTCCTTTTTTCATCGCGAACCTCTACTCTACATTGACGTGTTCATGTAGCGCATCTTCATTCGAAGTTTCGTCTCGTGCGGCTAATTTCAACGTCAATGCATCTAATGTAATATGCACAGTTTGGTCAAAAAGACTTGATAATAATTGAACAGATTTAATCCCTGCACCTGTTTTAGTTGCACCGGGCACAACAATAACTTTATCAGCTAATTCGGCCAGCGGCGATGTCAAATCACTAGTCAAAACAACGATGTCTAAACCTAACTTTTTAGCTGCTTGTGTATCTGCTACAATTCCTTTGGTGGTCCCCGACCCTGAAATAGCTACCCAGGTATCTCCTTTTTGAATTGAAGGTGTAATGGTTTCTCCCATCACAAAATCAGTATAGCCAATATGCATTAGACGCATAGCAAATCCTTTTGCTTGAAAGCCACTTCGACCTGCGCCAATAACAAAGATACGTTTGTTTTTTTGAAACAAAGGTAATGCATCTTCCAGTTGTTTTTCATCCACTAATGCCATGACGTGATTAATCTCTGCCATAATTGTTTCAATTGTTTTCATAATGAATTGCCTCCATAAATTCATTTACTGCCTTAATTGGATCTTGTGCTTTGGCAATTTTTGAACCTACAATTACCACTTCCAATAATCCTTGTTGCGCTAATTTTTTTGTTTGTTCTAAATCAATACCTCCGGCAATAGCCAAGCGTTTGATTGTAGGAAATTTTTCGTGGAATGCTGCTACAGTTGCCACAGCATCCAATTTATCCTTGCGATCAATCGAATGATGCAAGGCATAAATTGCCTCGGGAAAATCTTTTATTGCTGCAATTTTTTCATCACTTACTTCTAATAAATCAATCATCATTGTTTTGTTTTCTTTTTGTGCAACCTTATAACAAGCAACAAGGGTGTCATAAGACGCAGCCCCCATCACCGTGACAATATCTCCACCATAATGAAAAGCCTGATTAAACTCATAGGCTCCTTCATCAATTGTTTTACTATCTACTAATAACGTTGTCTGAGACAGTTTTTGGCGCATGCGCCAAATTGCAACATTCCCATAATCTTTAACTAAAGAAGTGCCTATCTCTAAAATATCTGTTTTCCCATTAAGCTGTTGCGCTAATTCTTCTGCTTCTTCTATCGAAATACGATCAATTGCGGTTTGTAACTTCATTTATTTCACCTTCTGATTTTGTAAAAATTCCTGCAATTGTTCTGGCGTTGGATAGCCGTCGTTATCCCCAGGAGATTGAACAGCCATCGCACCAATGGCATTGGCACGGACTACTGCATCTTTTAGATCTTCGCCTTCAATTAAAGCAGTGATTAATCCGACGGCAAAGCCATCCCCTGCACCAACTGTATCGACTACTTTTTCAACCTTAAAGCCTGCAACCGTGTAACTTGTACCATTCTTTTCTTTGACATACGCACCTTCTGTTCCCAATTTCACGATGACTGTTTTCGTTGCGTTGCCGTTGTTTAAGTAAAAGTCAGCAATTTTTTCGGGATCGCGACTGCCCATTAAAATTTCACCTTCATTAATACCAGGTAAAACAATTTCCGCATGAGAAGCTAAGTCATTGATTGTACTTACCATTTCTTCAGTGCTAGCCCATAATTGTGGGCGTAAATTTGGATCAAAGGTTGTCCGAATTTGATGTTTTTCCAAAAGCTTAATTAAATACCGGAATGCTTCTTGTGCTTCTGGCGAAATAGCTGGAAAAATACCTGATAAGTGTGCCATTTTGACTTCAGAAAAATCAATTTTATCTAGGACCTCTTTTTCAAAATGGGCCGCTGCTGAACCTTTGCGGAAATAGAAAATACTTGGATCGCCATCACTTACTCTATCTTTTAATTGGAATGCTGTCCAAAAATCTGCAGACTCTGAAATATAATCAGTCCCAATTTTATTTTCATGTAGTCGATCAATGATAAATTCGCCAAACGGATCTTTTCCTACTTGTGTAATATATTCACTACTATGACCTAAACGAGCCACCCCAACAGCTACATTAACTTCTGCTCCGGCTAAAAATTTTTGAAAATGCAGAGCATCTTTTAAAGACTTATCTACTTCTTCTGATCCAAATAATGCAATAGGTTCACCAATTGTTAAAAATTCACTCATGTTAAATTCCTCTTTTCTTTTATTTTAAAGTAAGATATAAGCTGCGATTAAATTCAAAACTGTTGCGGCCCACGCCCAAGGCAGACCCGTTAATAAGAATGTTTTTGTATCCAAACCTGCATATTGAACTGACCATAAGTTCCAAGATTGTGTAATACAGGCAGAAACGCCCATCATAGAAGGAACTACCAGTAAACCGTATAAGAAATATTGATCGAACATTCCCGTTCCTACTAAAATTGCCGCCGTAGCAGCACCTGCACCATACAACATCAAAGGACCGCGGAAATAAGAAAGCGGTGCAATAATCGCTACAATGATGATTAAGGCTAGTTTGCTATCTGGAATAACTTGTTGGAACACACTCGTAAAACCAGACATTGCATGAACTGCTGCAGATTGGAACATCGTTAAGACAAACAACATAATTAACAATCCCGCAATATCACTAATTGCATGTTTTGCAGTTTCATTCATCATCATGACAAACTTTGTATACTTCTTCATATTCCCAGTTGCTGCAAAAGCAATAATCGTTGAAAGCAGCAAAGCTGGTACGGCATCCCATTTAGCAAAAATGCTTAAAGCAACTGGTAATACTGGTAAAACATACGTCCAAATTGGTACTTCCACGATCTCTTCTTCACTGTCACTTTCAATAATTTCAGGTTTGCCATTGCGAATTTTTTTTGCATTAAATAAAATGAATAGCACTAAAATAACCATCTGAATGCCCATTGCAACAAAACCAAAACGTTGATAATGTGGGCCCCAGGCAACTTTAGGGAAGAACACTTGAAATTGAACGAACAAAACATTGTTCACATACATCGCTGCACCAATTGCAATCGTAAAAACCGAAACGGCAATATTTCGTGGTACACCAATGGAGAACATAATTGGAAACAAGATCACGCCGACAGCAATCGCAGACCCTACACCGTAAGAGCTGGTAAATATTAAAGCGATTACAAAAGCGATTAAAATTGTCGCTAATACCGGGCTTTTCTTTCCTACTTTTTCTGTCCGACGGCTAATACTTCCTGCAATACCAGTATCTACTAGCACACGTCCAAACCAAGAACCAAAAATAATATATGCTGCTGTTTTCCCATAATTCAAAACAGGTTCAGTAAAAATTTCTTTAATTGCTTGGTTAAAAGGAACCAAGCCAATAATCGTCCATAAAACTGCCATAACGAAGAAGCCGACGGTTAAGTTTCCGCCTTTCATCGCGTAAATGACAAATACGATAAAGGTTAATGCAAGTAAAATTCCAGTTATTGCGCCACCCATGTTCTACGCCTCCTAATATTTGTTTAATTCACTCAAAATACGTTGATAATTGGAAACAGGTTTCTTATGATCTTCTACGAAAAAGTCATTTTCTAAATGATTAAATTTTTGAATTAAATAATAAGCTGTTAAGTAAGCAGCTAATGCTTCCTTGGCTGCATCTTGCATATTTTCTGTATCAATTTCAGGTCGATTAATCGTATCCATGAAATGATAAGCAAATTTTTCGGCATCTATTTTTGTTTGTTGGTCACTCATTTTACTTCCTCCTCTAAAAGTGCTTTTGCTTCCAAAATTTCTTCATCGGTTGTTGTTGGGTATTCAATTGCGATGGGGCAATCATCTGGAAAAATAGATAAAACTTTACGCCAATTGATAACACCATGATCTAAGCCAGTAGCTTGTGGTTTATCCTCTTTGTAAAGGACATCTTTAACATGAATATAATGAACATATTCTGCTAATTCTTTTGCAGCTTCTAGTTCGTCTGCTCCTACAAAACGCCAATTTCCTAAATCATAAACATAGCCAATAGCTAAGTCAGCAGCTTTAACAGCCGTCATATATTTTTTAATTGCTGCAATTGTTCCAGAAGTTTGTGTTTGATCATTTTCGATTGTAATCACTACGCCTTCTTCAATAAGCGCTTTCATTTTTTCTACATGAAGCTCTCCTTTAAAATCTCCAATATTCCATTTAATTTGTTTCACACCCATTTGATTTGCTTCGGAAATATATTCTGTTAATTTAGGATTAACTTCACCGTTAATATAGACTTCATCTGGAACACTGTAAAATAAATCAAGATGCAAACGTTCCGCCTCTTTTTTGATAAGCGGCATTTCTTTTGCTATATCTTTAAAATACTCGCGCCGGATTTCCACAGCTTGAAAACCTAAAGCAGCGATGTGGGATAATAATTCATTTTGTTGGATACCTTTTTCAATTTTTTCTGCAAAAACTAAAAAATTAAGTACGATTTGATTGTTCTTCATAAAGCCCATCCTCTCAATTAGTTAACCGGTTTCTATACACGTATAGTAAACCGGTTTCTAAAAAATGTCAACGGTTACATTTTAAAAGAACAGCCCTTTCAATCAAAAAAATGAAAGCAGCCTTTAGAAACCGGTTTCTAAAGGCTGCTTTCACGAATATATTTTTTTTAAAAAAACTTAAACTAGACAGATTTCCGCCAACGAATTGTCGAAGGCACGATAATTTCTGCCACATCGTCACTTTTATTGCGTAATACGTTTAACAATTTTTCTGCTGCAATTGCGCCAATTTTTTGCGAAGGTTGCTCAATGCTTGTAATTCCAGGTCCTACAAGTTCTGTTAAACTCCAATCATCAAAACCTGTAATTCCTATTGTATCAGGCATATTAATTTTTTGATTAATTAAAATAGCCAAACTATCCATTAAGACACGACCATTTGAAGCAAATAGTAATTTTTTTTGTGGTTTCAAAAGAATTGTTGCAATCGCATTTTCCAACTCTTCTTTACTATTTACTTCAATTACTTGCCCTTGTTTACGAGCTTTTAAAACACTTTGAATAACCGTTTGCGAACGCAATTCGCGGGTACTAACATTGGTAATTGGCTCACTTAGGACAAAAAAATCTTCATATCCTTTTTGTAAAGCCTTTTTTACTACTTCTTTTGTGGCGTCAACATTATTGGTTAACACAGAAGACCATTCTTCTGGTTCTGTTTGGCGATCTACTAATAGTAGTGGGATATTTGATTTCTTGATAAATTCATATTGTTTTGACTGCCGTGAAGATGGCTGCAAAATAATGCCTTCAACACTCTGATCAAGTAGCCGTTGTAACAGCTCTTTTTCTCTGGTAATCGAGTTACCTGCATCCATAATAATCATTTGATAGCTATTTTTTTCAAGTATTTCGCCAATTCCTTTCAGTAATAACGAAGAATACATATTGGAAATATCAGCAACGACAACACCTATCAAATAACTGTGTTTTGATTTTAATGCTTGTGCTTGTTTACTTGGCCTGTAATCTAGGCGCTCAATGACTTCTTTAATCCTGGCTTTTGTTTCTTTGGACATATTGCCATAATTATGATTTAAAAAACGTGAGATGGTTGTCTTTGAGACCCCTGCTTCTTGGGCAACATCATTAATGGTAATTTTTTTCATTTTTCTTTCTCCAACTGTCTTTTTTCTTATTGTAGCGAACTTTTTTTATAAAGAAAAGAAAGACTCATTGAAATTCCACTTCTGCTATGCTTCATTGCATATGAATGTCTAAACAAAAAAGCACTGGTGTAAACCAACGCTTTTGCTCTCTTACTTTGATTACGATATAAATTATTTTTCTGCTTGCTTATTTCCTTTTTTGCGCTTTTTTACTGCTGCTGTTAAAAGATACTCAATTTGCCCATTTACACTTCTAAATTCATCTTCTGCCCAACTCGCTAATTCATCGTACAAATCTGCTGAAAGGCGCAGCGGCACTTGTTTTTTTGCCTTTGTCTTTTTATTATCCACAAGTACCGCTCCTTTTTCATTTTTATTATCCAGTAGTATTATAGCGAACCTTGCTAATATAAGGAACCACTATTTACAATCGGCTGGGCATCACGATTGCCGCAAAGGACCACCATTAAATTACTTACCATTGCTGCTTTTCGCTCTTCATCCAAGTCAACAACGTCTTTTTCATTTAATTTTTCTATTGCCATTTCTACCATACCAACCGCTCCTTCAACAATCAACTGACGCGCATCAACAATCGCTGCTGCTTGTTGACGTTGTAACATTGCGGCTGCGATTTCTGGGGCATAGGCTAAATGCGTAATTTTGGCTTCTAAAATTTCTATTCCCGCAACGTTGACTTTGCTTTGAATTTCTTCAGCCAGACGAGCACTAACTTCTAAGCTTGAACCTCTCAAACTTTTTTCATTCGCATCTTCATCGTCAGTGGCATCATAAGGATATAGGCGCACAATATTTCGTAAAGCAGAATCAGACTGAATAGACAAATAATCAACAAAATTATCCACATCGAACATGGCTTTGGCAGTATCATGCACCCGCCAGATAACGACGATGGAGATGATAATTGGATTTCCTAACTTGTCATTTACTTTTTGTTTATTGTTACTTAAAGCCATTGTCTTTAATGACAAACGTTTTTTCGGTAAATTCCCAGCAGCTTTTTTCGCCCCTGTAACTGGATCCGTTTCAGAATCTGCTGTAGTAAATTCTTGTGAACTACTTTTAGCAACGGGTGCGGCTGTCATAAAAGGATTAACATAATAGAATCCTGCTCCTTTTAATGTTCCCACATATTTACCAAAAAGGGTCATTACTAAAGCTTCATTGGGATGAACAACTTTTAATCCTGCTATAAGTAACCATAAAGGTAATACCCAATAGAAGATACCTAAACCCAGTAAAATTCCACCTAAAACTGGTTGACTACCTTCACTCAAAATAAAAATCCCCCAAATAAAAGCAACAATTGATAAAACAACCCCCAACAACATCATTAAAAATACCGGCATACCCTTATGAGCTTTTAAAATCTTTTCTTCTGTCGGTTGTTTTAACGCTACTTTTTCATTATTCATTTGCTTCCTCCTTTGATATCATTTTGATATCACTTTAATCTTCATGCAAATAATATCATGACAAGATAAAATTAGCAAACTAAAGTAACGTCGCTTACAAAATCAAACAAAAAAGCACCTAAACAGGCGCTTTTTTTCAAAAATTGTGGTTTAAAAAATTGATCTTTTTGTAAATTCTATTCTTATGGCAGAAAGCTACAAATTCTTATGGTTTTATATAAGCGTAGCCCTGCTCTTGAAGTTCGATTAAATCTAAAACACCAGCAGTAACAACTTCCACTCCCAGCGGCAATTCATCTTGTAGCATATGAAAAGCATTCATAGCATTTTGACAGGCATGAAAAGATACATTAGGATTTTCAGTAATAAAAGTTTGCGCACGTTTTAATTGATAGCTTTGAATGCCACTTCCATTTACGAGCAGGACAATTTTGGCATCACTGCGTAACTTTAGTAAATTGTAAATATTATTTGTTGCCTCTTGCCATTTGTTTATCTCATCAACGTGAAATACTACTTTCATTTTTATTCCTCCTTGGCTATTCATGTAATTTGTGAGACTAATTAAATCTTCTTGTCTCATGTAAAAAAGCTTCTAGTCATAAATCTTTTTTGTAAAATATTTTAGTAAAAATGGCGAAGAAAGTGTCGTTAATAAAATTATTAAGACAAATGCAGAATAATAATTTTCCGCTACCATATTGGCTTGAAATCCTAATTGAAGGATAATCAATGCCATTTCACCTCTTGAGACCATGCCAGAGCCAACCATGAGGCTACTATTGTTATCAAATCCCACAAGTTTGCTTCCAAGAAAGCCCCCAATAAGTTTTGAAAAGATTGCAATCGCGGTCAAAATTATGATCAACGTCAACTGTGATCCAATTCCAACAAAAGATATCTCCAAACCAATACTAACAAAAAAGACTGGAATAAATACGGCATAGCCAATTGCCTCAATATTACGAGAAACTTCTTGCCAAACTTTTGTCTGTCCAATCGCTACTCCCGTAAAAAAAGCCCCAATGACCGAGCTTAATCCAATAAAATCAGCTAAATAAGACATTCCTAGACACAAAACAAGTGAAACGATAATAATGGATGACTCGGCCATTAATTTCTTACTCAGTTCCATTAAGTAAGGTGCACCCCAACGAATTAAAAAGAATACTCCCATAAAAAATAGAAATTGTTCTAATAACATCAGACCTAACGAGGTATTACTGCTAGAACTTGTCCCAACAAATGACATACTAAGGCTAACAATCAGTACAACTAAGATGTCATCAACTACCGAAGCCCCCAAAATTGTTGAACCTTCTTTTGTATTAATCACATTTAATTCCTTTAATACTTCGACAGAGATGCTGACAGAAGTAGCAGCGAGTATTAATCCTAAGAAAAAAGATTGTGATAAGGAAATATGAAAAAGTGTTCCGCCAGCAGTTCCTAAAATAACAGGTAATAAAATTCCTAAAATTGCCACATACATTCCCGGTTTAAAATATTTTTTTAATAAAGATAAGTCACTTTCAATGCCAGCCAAAAACATTAACAATATGACACCAATTTCTGAAAAGTCTTCTACTAAAATATCTGGATGAACCCATTTTAAAGCAGCATTGCCTAATAAAATTCCTACTAGAAGTTGTCCAATTACAGCTGGAATACCAATTCTTCTTGAAAAATGACTTGCAATTGTTGTACTAGCTAAAATTAGACATAAAACCCCAATAAATTCCATCGTTTCCACCCTCTCTTTACCAAATCCAATATGGTTTATTAAATGTCAATTGGATTCACTATCAGTCTAGCGAAAAAGAAGCATTATGAGAAATATTAGTGCTTATTTGCAGCAAATTATTGCGAATGAACTTTTTTGATACTATTAAATTTATGATTAAAAATATCGCAATTAAAAATGGAACCAACGCAAAAAAGAGATGTCCCCCAGAAAGGAAGACATCTCTAAATCGTTGGCAAGCCAACGTTCTAACCAAGTTAGAATTATTCTGCAGCGTTTGCGTCTTTGAGGCCGTATTTTTTGTTGAAACGGTCCACACGTCCGTCGGCTTGCGTGAATTTTTGACGACCAGTGTAAAATGGATGTGAGTCAGATGTAACTTCGACCCGGATTAATGGGTATGTGTTGCCATCTTCCCATTCAACTGTTTCTTGTGAAGTTTTAGTAGAACCTGACAAGAATTTGAAACCTGTAGTTGAGTCCATGAATACAACTGGATGGTAATCTGGATGGATTTCTGCTTTCATTTACTTTCGCTCCTTTGCCCTGGTTCATTTGCTGCGCCAGAGTTATTTGTCTAATTTACAACAAGAATATACTATCACGTTTTAAACAGAGATGCAATTATCTTTTTACATTTCTTCGAGGTGTTTTTTTACCAAAGGAAACTTCTTTAAACGCGCCAAAAAGCGCTTGATTATTTTTTGTTTTCTTTAGAAATTGAACAAACTGATCCGTGTATTCAAGGGAATCGCCGACCATATTGTTACGTAATTTCCATGTTTCTTCTAACTGTTCTGTCCCCATCAATAATTCTTCTTTACGAGTACCTGATTTTTTAATATCAATCGCTGGGAAGATGCGGCGTTCGGCTAATTCTCGTGAAAGATGAAGTTCCATATTGCCAGTTCCTTTGAATTCTTCGTAAATAACATCGTCCATGCGACTGCCTGTATCTACTAAAGCAGTTGCTAAAATCGTTAAGCTACCGCCCTCTTCGATGTTACGGGCAGCACCAAAGAATTTTTTAGGCTTATATAAAGCGGCTGGATCAATCCCCCCACTTAATGTGCGGCCACTTGGCGGTACGACTAAATTATACGCTCGAGCTAGACGGGTAATGGAGTCCATTAAAATTACAACATCCCGTTTGTCTTCTACTAAACGCATCGCCCGTTCTAAAACTAACTCAGAAACTCGGGTATGGTTTTGTGGTTGTAAATCAAAAGTCGAAGAAACAACATCGCCTTTTACGCTACGTTCTAAATCGGTTACTTCTTCTGGTCGTTCATCAATTAAGAGAACAATTAATTCCACCTCTGGATAGTTGTCGGTAATACCATTGGCGATTTCTTTTAAAATACTAGTTTTACCGGCTTTAGGTGGCGCGACAATCAAGCCACGTTGCCCAAAACCTACTGGGGCAAAAATATCAATCATCCGCGTTGCCAAACGCCCTGGTTTTGTTTCCAATTTTACTTGGCGATCAGGATAAAGTGGCGTTAACGCAGGAAAATGTGGCCGCTCTTTTGCATCTTCAGGATCTTTGCCATTAACACTTTCCACATGCATTAAACCATAATAGCGTTCGGATTCTTTTGGTGGTCTAGCTTTCCCAGCTACTTTGTCTCCATTACGCAAGCCAAAGCGGCGAATTTGAGAAGAAGAAATATAAATATCTTCCGCACTAGGGCCATAGTTAATTGGGCGCAAAAAACCATAGCCGTCTTGACCGACGATGTCCAAAACACCTTCCATGTAAAAGAAACCTTGTTTTTCTGCTTGTGCGCGAATGACAGCTAAAGACAATTCTTTTTTGTTCATTTGGCTGTAATAAGGAATTTTAAACTGTTTAGCATATTGGTAAATATCTTTTAGCGTGCTGTTTTCTAGCTCCGCCATCGTTAAATAATCTTTTTTCATGCCCGATCCTCACGTTCTGTTTCTACCATTTGAACATCAGCACCTAGCGCTGTTAATTTTTCAACAATATGGTCATAGCCGCGTAAAATATATTCAACATTAGTAATTGTCGTGGTACCTTCTGCCATTAAACCTGCAATAACTAAGCAAGCTCCTGCTCTTAGATCAGAAGCAATAACTTCAGCGCCATGGAGTTGTTTGGGCCCATTTAAAATCATCATATTGCCTTCAATTTGGGCGTCAGCACCCATACGGACCAGTTCAGGGATGTGATTGATTCGTTTGGAATAAATCGTATCGATAATTTCTGAAGTGCCACTTGCTTTAATTAATAGTGGTGTAATCGGTTGTTGCAAATCAGTTGCAAAGCCTGGATAAGGATATGTTTTGACGTGGACAGGATTTAATTTTTCAACGGGGAAAACTTCAATGGTGTCTTCACTGATTTCCATTGGAACACCTAATTCTTCTAATTTGGCGATGTAACTTTCTAAATGTTCGTAGATAACATTGTGAACTTTAATGCCATCACCACAAGCAGCTGCAAGAGCCAAATAAGTTCCTGCTTCAATACGATCAGGAATAATTGCATGACGACAGCCGTGTAATTCTTCTACACCATCAATTCTAATTTCGTTGGTGCCAGCACCCCGAATTTTTGCCCCCATATTATTAAGTAAAGTTGCAACATCAATAATTTCTGGTTCTCGTGCAGCATTTTCAATAATTGTCCGCCCTTTAGCTTTCACTGCTGCCAACATCACATTGATTGTTGCACCAATTGAGACAACATCCATAAAGATGCGTTCACCTTTTAATTCTTTATTTTCAGTTCTTAAATACATTGCACCATGCTCATTGGTGACTTTTGCACCTAATGCTTCAAATCCTTTAACGTGAAGGTCAATTGGCCGAGGTCCTAGATAACAGCCCCCAGGCAATCCGACAACGGCTTCCCCAAATTTACCTAATAAAGCTCCCATAAAATAATAAGAAGCACGTAGGCTATTAATTTTACCACTTGGCATTGGAATGGAGATGATCCCAGTTGGATCAATGGTCATCGTATTATTTTCAAATTGGACTTTGACACCCATAATTTCTAAAATTTCCATCAAGGAATGAACATCGTTGATATCGGGTACACCTTCTAAAACAACAGGGGAGTCGGCTAAAATTGCAGCAGGTATCAGTGCAACTGCACTATTTTTGGCACCGCTAATTGTTACTTCACCTTGAAGTTTACGGCCCCCATTAATGATGATTTTTTTCATAAAAAGCCACCTATTCCTAATTTATTCATACTCGCTAATTTTAACACAGAGACAGTCTTTGCAAAAGAGCGGAGGCATCTAGCTTAAAAGAATTACAAAAAAAAGACATACTGGTTTTTGTGTCGATCCCCAAAAAGTTAGATCAAAAATCCAACCTTTTGAGGTCACTACAATTACCCGAATATGTCTTTTCTCCTAAATAAAATTATTTACTTGTTATCGTTCCAATCACATCATTTGCTTTGGAAATTTGCGATGATACTTCTAGTTTAGCTAGTTCATTACTATTGGTGCAAACTACCATGATATCTGTATCTTTGCCGCTGGCTGTTATTTTAGCGAGATCCATTTTAGCTAACATTTGGCCATGGCCAACTTGTTGCCCTTCGGTTACAAAAACAGTGAAGGGTTCTCCTTTTAGACTGACTGTGTCAATTCCCATATGAACAAGAATTTCTAAGCCGTTATCTGCTTTGATTCCTACAGCATGTTTTGTTGGGAAAACACTAGTGATAACACCAGCGACTGGTGTAAATACTGCATCATCAGTCGGTGTAACTGCAAAGCCTTCTCCCATCATCTTTTGCGAGAAAACATCGTCACTTACTAAAGTAATATCTTTTACTGTTCCATCACTAATTGCAAAAATTTCTTGCTTTTTGCTAGCCGTTTTTACACTGGCTGATTCTTTTATTACGGCATTGGTTGGTTTTGCTCCACCGTGATGTAAGCGTGTCATTTCATCGGCAACAAATTGTACTTCTGTCCCCACGATAACTTGAATATTATTTCCATCAATAACTTTGACCCCTGGCATGCCTGTTCTTTTAATCTTACCTTGATCGACAGATCCTGTATCTTTTACTTGTAAACGCAAGCGGGTTGTACAATTATCAATTGCCGTAACATTTGCAGCCCCACCCAATGCATTATAAATTTGATTGGCAATAGCAGCAAACTTATCGTCGCCAGAGGCAACGAATTGATCAATATCCTCAGTGGCTTCATCGTCGTCTTCTTCACGACCTGGCGTCATTAAGTTAAATTTCTTAATCACAAACATAAACGTTACATAGTAAATTACAGCCATAATTATTCCTAAAACAATTAACATATAGGGTTTGTTTGCAATTGGCACCCGCAAACTCAAGAAGAAGTCGATAAAACCGGCACTAAAGTTAAAACCAGCTGTCCAATGGAAAGCCGCAGCTATAAACATTGAAATTCCTGTCAAAGCAGCATGAACGACATATAAAGGCCATGCAACAAACATAAATGAAAATTCTAATGGTTCAGTAACCCCGGTGAAAAATGAGGCAAAAGCAGCAGCGACCATTAAAGAAGCTGTTACTTTTTTCTTTTCCGGTTTAGCACATTGATAAATAGCTAAAGCTCCTGCTGGTAAACCAAACATCATAACCGGGAAGAATCCTGCTTGATACATCCCTGTAATTCCTTTTGTTCCTTCACTTGCCCAGAATTTACCAATATCGTCAATCCCAGCTAAGTTAAACCAGAATACGTTGTTCAACGCGTGGTGTAACCCAGTTGGAATTAACAAGCGATTGAAAAAGCCATATAATCCTGCTCCTAATGGTCCCATGCTTGAAATCATTTCGCCAAAAGCTACTAATGCGTTATAAACAGGTGGCCAAATAAAAATTAATAATGCCGAAATAATTGCCATTAAACCGGCAGTCACAATTGGAACTGCTCGTTTACCACTGAAAAAAGATAACGCCATTGGCAATTTCACGCCACTAAAACGGTTATACATCGCTGCAGCTACTAAACCGGCTAAAATTCCGATAAATACATTTTTATTATTAATTGCACCAAAAGCTACGTTGACTTTTTCAACGTCTACTTTGGTAAATAGCGCAACTGCTTGACTATTTACCAATGTCATCGGTGTTAAAAAGGCTACCAAACCAGCTAATGCCGCAGCGCCATCTTTATCTTTTGACATACCATAAGCTAAGCCAACGGCAAACAAAATACCTAGATTATCTAGAATTGTGCCCCCTGCTTTAATTAAAAAGGCAGCCAAAATATTGTTTCCACCCCAACCGCTCGGATCGATCCAATAACCAATTCCCATAAAAAGTGCCGCTACTGGTAAGGTTGCGACCGGCAACATTAAAGAGCGACCAATTCGTTGTAAATATGCTTTCATTTTTAATTCTCCTCTTCTTTTTGGGCTACGCGCTTCAATCTTTCAATATGAATTGCAATATAGCCTAATTCTTCACTGGAAGTCGCCAATTGATACTGTTTAATCAGCATGACTCGAACTTTTTTGGCAATTTCATAACTTTCCGGGTACTTTTCTCGTACCATTTCAACAATTTCATCGTCTAAAACCGCATATTGCTGTTTTTGATAACGTTGCAATAACAAACGCAAATGATTAGCCAAACGTGAGTAGTTCAGTGCCATTGCTTCTGCATATAAATCAATTTGCAACTCTTTGGCAATTAAATTCATAATTTCTGAAACAATTGTGACTTCCCGAATGCTACGATGGTTATTCCGCTCGCCATTACGCGCACTGTGTAAATGGATAGCAATATACCCTGCCTCATCATAACTATAAGGAATTTTAAGCTCACTATTTAAATAATCTACTGCCCATTGTGCAATCCCAAATTCTTCTTTGTGGAGTACTTCAATTTCTTTTAGCAATTTATTGCGTACAATAATGCCGTTACTTATATTTTCTGCACTAAATGCCAAATGATCTGTTAAAGCAATTAAAACGTGTTCATTTAATTTTTCCATTAAAACCATTTCTGCATGATTGACGATGTGCTCTGCGGCAAATAAAAATTTCTCGTCAATTTGATTTAGCAGATTTTGCAATTTCATCTGGGAGTCTGGCTCCATGACAAACATCCGCTCGACTTCTTTTGCAAAAATGAGATCATTCCTTTTTTTGTTAAAGCCAATTCCTTTACCAATTGCAACTTTTTCCTGACCGTCGTCATCGATTAAGACTGCATTTTGATTCAATAATTTTTTAACTTTCATGGTTCACCTCTGCAGATTTTAGAAAGTATTTTGCAACCAAAGAAATAAAATAGACGTGAAAAAACCAACTTCAACCAATCGCTTGAAGTGAGTCTTTCCACGCCTAGTATTATCTAGTCACATGAAATAATATTATTTACATTCGTCATTATAAAGAAAACGTTCGCAAAGGTCAATACCAATTTTTAAAAAAATTCGCAATTCTTAAAAAAATAAATGAAGCAGCTGATAAAAACAACTATTACAATTCCATAAATGTTATTATTTTCTTGTATTTTTTTAAGCACTCTAAGGTTAATAGAGCAGTTAAATAAACTGTTTTTGCGTCACTTGGCGATGAATTTGATAGACAGCACCAATCATACCGGCATCATTTTGTAATTTAGCCGGACGTACAGCTGCGATTATTTGATCTTTTAAATAATGAATTGACTCATGTCGGTTCATTACTTCACTTAGTCTCCTTTGGAAGCGTTCATTAAACTCCTTATTGGAGCTGATGCCCCCGCCAAATAAAATCACTTCCGGATCAAAGCAGCTGATTAAATTTAGCATCCCGACTGCTAAATCGGTTAAAAACTGATCGACAATTTTTAGTGCCAGTGTTTCGCCTGCTGCTTCTTTGGCAAAGATTTTTCGTGCATCCCAGATATCTATAGCATTCTTATCGGCTGCTTTTTGCGCTAAATTATATTGATAACAAAGCCCACCAACTGTTGCTGCACGCTTATTCCATGACACCTCTTCAATATCGCCGCTCTTTGGTAGTGTATCTATAATACTCCAGCCAAATTCACCAGCCATGCCATGGGCTCCGCGGTATACTTCTCCATTAATAACAATACCGCCACCAATACCTGTACCCAATACAATACACAAATAATTATCCAAACCAATAGCATTGCCGATCCAACGTTCTGCGATTGCTGCAGCATTCGCATCATTTTCAATTGAAACAGCAAGACCGGTACGTCGTTCTAACTCAACTTTGATATTGGCACCATAAAAAGGTTTTATCGCACCGGCAGTCTGCATATAGCCATCTTTTTGAATAATACCTGGTGCACTAATTCCAATACCATCAATTTTTTTATAGTGTTCTTGCGCGTTTTCCACAATTGCTACTAATTCATCTAAGAACTCGGCTAAATCATAATTTGTCGGAATTGCAGCTTTTTCTAGAATATTTCCTGTTTCATCTAACACACCGTATTTCACGGTTGTTCCACCAATATCAAACCCTACGTACATATTCTCAACTTCCCTCTTTCATATTCTCGTATTGACTAAAAACTTTTAGGAGTAATTTTGCATTAATAAAAAATACTGACCCAAATCCAATAAAGAGCCAAGCAAATAGTAACTTGGGTAAATATACCGGCAATAAAAACAGCCCGCCCATCGTTACAAAAAATAAAATAATACTGATTGGTAAATGTTTTAACGATAAAATCATAGCGTTTGTAACAGTTGCGGCCAATGTATTTTCAAAACGGGCAATTAGCGGAAAAAGATATAAACTCAGCAAAATAATAAATGTAAGCCCCACCATGACCATATAATAAGCAACTTTATTTCCCACAATGAGATAACGGAAATACGGTAAAGAAAAAAGCATACCACCAACTATCGCGATTATCAGTAGCCACATTTTGGTAGCTGGAGGAAAATTTTGTTTGAATTGGTGCCAGTACGTTTTATATAAAACACCTTCTTTATGTTCGGTTAATTTATAAGCAGTCCCATATGCTGCGCTGATTGCAGCACCGATAGTAAAAAGTGGCAAACAAGAAATAATAAAAATAACATTCAATAACAATACTTGATAGAGCCGCTCCATCCCGCCATAGATTAGGCCATCGGTACTAAATATTTTTTGCATGATACTTCCTCCTTGTTTTTGTCACAGATTACTTGGTTACTTGTTCTATGTATAGAAGAAGCAAAACTGCTTCTCCTAGAAAAATTACATGTCTAATTTTTTCTTATTTTCTTCAATTTTATCGTTACGAACTTTATTTACATCATTAATCTTATTATCTTTTTGGAAATCTTCGTATTTATTTAACAAACCGTCTAGTTCTTTGTCATCTTTTGCCCGCAACATACCTACAAGAGTTGTGCTCCAATTTGTTTGGATTGCACTTAAAGCTCGCGCTTCTTGACTACCCGCATCAGGACCAATATTTTCTGTTAAAAATTGTGAAGTTAATTTTCCTTCACCCCATTGTTGCATTTGTTTCACTGCATCGACGTATGAATCATCATTCATTGCTTTAAAGCGGTCATGACCAAATTGAATGAACTCACCCATGCGGTACTCCAATTGCCATTTTTCAGGATCATCTTGTTGAATTTTACGTGCTTCATCGGTCCATTTTACTTTATCGCCTTCTTTAGTATAGGTTTGTCCTTCAATACCAAAGTTTGTTAACATTTCACCTTCATCACTTAAAAGATAAGTGAACACTTGCATTGCTTTAGCAGGATCTTTGCAGTTTTTACCAATGTAGTTAATCATCCAACCAGAAATACCAGCTTGTGTTAATGTTGCTTTATTACCTTGGGTACTTTGAATGCCGTCAATTGCAATATATTCGCTGTCTGGATTTGCAGCTTTAAAGGTTTGTAATGGAATCCCTTGGTTTACAAATGAGCCAATCATAACAGCACCATATTTACCAGTTTGTAATTTTTCTTTGAATTTATCGCCATCATCTGTGAAAGTATCATCAGAAATATTGCCGTCTTGGTGAACTTGACGGAAAGCCTTCACCCATTTAATATAATCAGAATCTAAATTACGGTCATAGTATTTGCCATCTTTTGTATAAGGGACACCTAGCATATCTTGTACAACGCTATCCATAGAGCCATTTGAAGAACCATCTTTAGCAAAATCATTAAACCCAAATGGAATTAAATCTGGAAATTGTGCTTTAATCTTCTTCATACCGGCCACAAAGCCTTCTGGTGTTGTGAAGTCGGGTTTTCCAATTGCTTCATAGACATCTTTTCTAATAATAAATGCATCTCGGGCAA
Organism: Enterococcus sp. SMC-9; assembly: GCF_021011285.1. NCBI lineage: Bacteria > Bacillati > Bacillota > Bacilli > Lactobacillales > Enterococcaceae > Enterococcus > Enterococcus sp. SMC-9. The sequence goes on from NZ_JAILYE010000010.1 coordinate 21,795, forward strand.
AAATATCCCCACTATCAAAGTCTTGTTGCGTATTGGAATAATCTGGATAGCCATAAGATTTTCCATCGGACAATTTATACCAATTTAATGTTTCTTGACGGGCTACTTTATTAAAATATGGATCATATTTTTTCGCTAAATCTTGTAATGGTAATGCCCAAGAATTTGCTTTACGTGCTACTTGTGAGTTGGAGTCAAAGATAGTCACAATGTCTGGCATATCTCCGCCAGCAAAATACGTATTTAATTTGGTGTCATCACCAGTAATGAATTTGATATCGACATTTAAATCTTCTTTGACTTTTTTAGTTACCATATCTTTACCAAATTCTGTATTCCACCAATCAGCGTTTACGTACCAAGTTAATTTGGTCGCTTCTTTTTTGGTATCTAATTTCCAGGCTGGTGTATTTTCATCTGGTTTATATCGGTCTTCAATGGAGGGGAGATCCACCTTTTTTTCTGCTGTTGATTCATCTTTTTTACTACCACAGGCTCCTAATGCTAAGACTGCGCTTGCCAGTGCCAAAGTCCCTACGATTTTTTTGCTTGAAAACTTAAACATTTATTACTCCTCCTATTCTTTTACTGCCCCAAGCATCATGCCTGAGATAAAATGTTTTTGTAGCAATGGATAAATAATTAAAATCGGAACGGTCGTGACTACGATAGTTGCCAATTGTACCCCCTTAGATGTTGTGCTAATTTCGACCGCCGCATTTAAGCCTTGTTGGGATGCTGCTTGTGATTGCGTAATAATTTCGTATAATTTCATTTGCAAAGGATATAATGCTTTATCCGTTACGTATAATTTAGCTGTCATAAAGTCATTCCACTGCCAAACCCCGTGAAAAAGGGCAATTGTTGCTAATGCGGGTTTAGATAAAGGCACAAAGATTTTCAAAAATACGCCCCAATCACTTGCTCCATCAATCTTAGCTGACTCTTCCAAAGATGTTGGTACATCTCTAAAAAAGTTCATCAAGATAATAACATCGTAATAAGAAAGTAGGGCTGGGATAATGTAGACCCAAAAGGTATTTAATAGCCCTAAAGATTTAATCAATAAGTATGTTGGAATCATCCCACCAGAAAAGAACATGGTGATAATTCCCATCGTGGAATACAATCCCCGACCTTTTAAATTTCGTTTTGATAAAGCATAAGCCATAATGGCACAAAATGCGGTATGCGCTAAAACACCAATTACTGTCTTTCCCACTGAAATAATTAACGCTTGCCAAATGGAAGCATCGCCTAAAACCTTGCGATAATTATCAAATGAGATTTCTGAAGGCCAGAAAACGAAATCCCCCTTTGCCAATGCATCACTTGAGGCAAAAGATGACGCTACGATATTCCAAACCGGCACGATAATAATGATTGTAAAAACGAGTAGGAGTAAAACATTAACAAAGTTGAAGATTTTACTGTCTTTATCTTGTACAACGTTACTTTTGGGTTTAGCGAGTGACAAACTTCTTTTTTCCATTACGTTTCCTCCTTTTACAAGACCGATTGATTATCGTTTAATTTTTTCGTAACAATATTGGTTGCAGCTAACAAAATAACTGAAATAATTGAGATTCCAAGCCCCACGGCTGTTGCATAAGAAAAGTCTCCTTGCATTAAACCAACACGATAAACGTAAGAATTAATGACTTCTGCTTTAGGCTGATTTTGAGAATTCATCAAAACTAAAGTTTGATCTAAATTCGAATTGAATAAACCGCTTACACTTAAGATTAAATTTAACGAAATAATATTGCGAATCATGGGAATCGTAATACTCCAAATTTGACGTAGTCGTGAAGCACCATCCATTTTGGCAGCCTCATAATACGTTGGATCAATACGCGCCATCGTGGCCAAATATAAAATTGTTCCCCATCCAGCTTCTTTCCAAACATCTGATAAAGAAGCAATCCACCAATATTTACCAACGTCTAGCATGTGATTTTGCTTCGTCTGGATACCGATGAAGTTTAACAACTCATTAATCATCCCGTTTGAAGAAAACCAGGTAATAATCATCCCACCTAAAATAATCCATGATAAAAAGTGTGGTAGATAAGAAATTGTTTGAATCACCCGCTTAAAGACACTGTCTCGTAATTCATAAATCATCACGGCGATAATAATCGGTAAGACAAATCCAAAGGCTAGTTTCAATGCGCTAATGCCCAATGTATTCACAACCGATTGCCAAAAGTACTTATCTTCCATAATGATTTTGAAGTTTTCAAATCCCACCCACTGCGCACTGTCAATGGTGTCAATTACGGTGTAATTTTTAAAGGCAATCACTAAGCCGTAAATAGGAATAAAACTAAAAATAATCATATAAACAATCCCAGGAATTGCCATCGACTGTAATTGCCATTGGTGTCCAAAATCTCGCCACCATTTTTTAAAACGTGCCCCTAGGGTTGGTTTGGCTTTTGCTTCCAACATATTTTCCTCCTAATTTCTAATCTTATTTTTGCAACTCGACTGCTGTTGTCGTTTCACCGCGGATTAAACGACAATCTAAAATTTTATTCTCACCAGCTTTATCACCGGCAATTAAAGCCAAAAGCTCTATCACTGCTTCTTTTCCTTGTGTTCTAATCGGGTTTTGAACAGTAGTTACTCGCGGCTTGAAATAGCGTAATAACTCGATATCATCAAAACCAATTACACTAAAATCAGTAGGAACTTGCAGATTGTTTGCTTCCACAGCTTTAATGACACCAATTGCACTTAAATCATTACCGGCAATCCATGCTGTCGGCCAGTCCTTTTTGTCGGTTGTCTTTAAATAGTGATCGATATTTTCAAAACTCGCTTTTTCTTCAAATAATCCAGGGATAATCCAAGTATCATTTACAGTTAGCTCGGCGGCGCGCATCGCTTGAATATAACCTAAGTAACGCTCATCACTGTCATAAACGCCAGGATGTCCCGGCAAAAAACCGATTTTTTGATGTCCTTTTGCAATCAACTCTTTTGTAGCGAGTCTTCCTGCTTTACGAGAAGCAAAAACAATACTGCTGATACTACGATCATTGATTTGTCGATCCATAAATACAGCATTAATTCTTTCTGATTGAATTGTACTGAGCGCCTCATCATCAATTAAATCTTCAAAACCGATAAAACCATCCACCATATTCCCTAATAGATGTGAAGTTAAAACTTGTTTATCAGAAGAGATAATGACATTCACCCCGTAGTGATGTTTTTCTGCTTCTTTTACAATTGCTTCTATTAAAGTGCTAAAGTAAGGACCAATAATGGTATGCGTATAAAAACCAATCATTTTTGTGCGCTTTGCTTTCAAATTTTTCCCCATCAAATTGGGGGTATAATGAAGTTTTTTTGCTGCTGCAATAACTTTTTCTTTTGTCTTTGGTTTCACCACGTCAACGTCGTTTAACGCTTTTGAAACAGTTGCAATAGAAACGTTAGCTTCTTTTGCGACTTCCCGAATTGTGACCCTCTCTTTCATAACTCCTCCCAAATAAAAACGTTTTTATTTTATTTAAATAAAAAAGAATGTGTTACTTTTTACATTCATATCATAAATAAAAACGTTTTCAAAAACAATAGTTTACAGTCGAGTTGGTTTTCGTTTCAACTTTTGGAAAAAAATGTCAAAATGGTACCTGTTGTACCACTGATAGGTTTAAAGTTATGAAATAAATCTTACCAAGCTTTTAAGTCAAGCTTGGTGAGATTATTTAATTTTAGACAAAGCGTTACTTTTAAAACAGATTTAAAGCAGTTGCAACTGTACCTTGTCCACAATTTCAGTTGCACTAGTGGCTAAAAACAGCTGAATTTCACCTGGATCTGAATATCTTTTTAAGTTTTCATGAACGTAAGCAAAATCTTTAGGTGAAAGAACAAATGAAATTGTTTTTGACTCTCCTGCTTCAAGATAGACTTGTTTCCACTTTAATAATTCGATTTTAGGACGAATCATTTCAGTCACCTCATCTTGAAAATAAACTTGTGGCAAGGCAAAACCAGGAATTTGTGAGTCATTGCCAACGGTAAAACGAAGTGTTGCTTTTTCTCCTTTTGCAAGACTACTTTGTGATAAAGAAAAATCGCTAAAGGTAAAACGACTATAAGATAAACCATGACCAAAAGCATATAACGGTCCATTTTCCTCATCCAAGTAGCGCGAAATATATTTCTCTTGACCATTGGCTTTAGTTTTGGGACGTCCTGTCGACATCTCCTGATAAGAATATGGTAGTTGACCGACACTGCGGGGAAAACTCATTGGTAAATGCCCACTGAAGTTTTCCTCTCCGCTTAATAGCGCAGCTAATGCAGAACCCATCTCACTGCCTAAAAACCAGCCTGAAATAATTGCTGCTGTTTTTGCTGCTTCTTGTGTTAAAACAAGTGGTCGTCCACTAAATGTAATTAAAATCGTAGCCGGATTATTTTGAGCGGCCACAGCCACTAATTTTTGTTCAACCCCAGACAATTCCAAATTTGCACGACTAGCCGCTTCTCCAGCCTCATCACTGGTTTCACCAACAGCTAAAAGTACTTTATCAGCTTCTTTTACAGCCGTTATAACTGTTTGCCAATCTTTTTGATTATCGTCAATTTCCATCACTACAATTTGAGGAAATTTAGCTGTCAGTCCGTCTGCAAGACTGACAGCTTTTTGTCTATCCCCAATCCATGACCAAGCTCCCAAAACATCTTGGGTCGTTCCCTTGGTCCCAATTAATAAAATTTTCTCTGATTTTTTAAGAGGTAAGACTCCTTCATTTTTTAAAAGAACTGCCGAACGAAGAGCTGCTTTATAGGCTAATTTTCTTAATTTGGTTTTATCAACCTGCGTTTTTAAACCACGATAAGGATTTTCAAACAAGCCTAAATCATTTTTTAAATTTAATACCCGTAATACAGCTTCATCTAGTTGTTCTGTAAGATTTTCAGCGAGAATGATTTCAGCTAGCTCTTGTAAGTAGCAATCGGTCATCATATCAATATCAATCCCCGCTGTGAAAGCTTTGTAACTTGCTTGATGGGGATTTTCAGCTACACGATGCTGCATTAATTCCCCAATTGCGGCCCAGTCTGAAATAAGAACCCCTTTAAAACCTAATTCATGCCGCAAAACATTTTGAATGAGCTTTTTATTGGCAGTAACAGGAATGCCTTTGAAACTATTAAAAGACGTCATCACCATTTTGACACCACTAGCTATCGCACCTTCAAAAGCAGGTAAATAATTTTGATACATTTCAACATCCGAGATATCCACAGTATTGTAATCGCGACCGCCTTCAGCGGCTCCATAACCAATAAAATGTTTCACACAAGCGGCAATATGATTTTCTTCAGTAGCAAGATTGTCCCCTTGATAGCCCCGAACATAACTTTCTGTTAGCATTTTAGAAAGTCTAGGGTCTTCTCCATTACTTTCTAAAACTCGGCCCCAACGTGGATCTTTAACATAATCTGCCATAGGTGAAAAAGTTACGTGAACCCCTTCTGTCGCTGCTTCAGCACCTGTAGCAGCAGCTACTTTTTCAATCATAGCCGCATCAAAACTAGCTGCTAAAGCCAGTGGAATCGGAAAGATTGTTTCATAGCCATGAATAACATCTGCCATAAAAATTAACGGAATCTTATGACGACTATTTGCCAAATAATCTCTTTGAATTTTTTTGACCTCATCGCTACGGTGGGTCCCTAAAACAGAGCCAATCTGATAAAGCTGCTCGTTATTCATTGACCACTGTGACATTGGACCCGTGATTTCTCCTGGATTACCAAAAAAATCAGGTGTGACTTGAACCAACTGTCCCACTTTTTCTGCCAAAGTTAAATCAGCTAAAATTGCTTTAAGCTTTGTTTTTTCCATACTTGCTCCTCTTAAACTAGTTTTCTTGAATCAGCTTTTGATACCAAGCAAAAGAATCTTTTTTCAAACGCTTCAAAGTCCCATTTCCTGCATTGTCTTTGTCAACATAAATAAAACCATAACGTTTTTCCATTTCACCTGAACCAAAGCTGACTAAATCAATTACCCCCCAAGGCGTATACCCCATTAAATCTACTCCATCCACATTTACTGCCAATTCCATTTGATCGATGTGTTTTTGTAAATAATCAATGCGATAAGGATCATGAATCTTCCCATCTTCTAATTTATCGTACGCGCCAAAGCCATTTTCCACAATAAAAAGTGGCAGATTATACCGTTCGTAAACGATATTTAATGTGTAGCGTAAACCGACAGGATCAATTTGCCAACCCCAATCACTTGCTGAGACATATGGATTTAAAACCACTTTAGCTTCTGGAAATTCTGTAATTTCATCGCCTGCTACGTCTGGTAGCGTGGTAACTGCACCTGACATATAATAGCTAAAGCCAATATAGTCAACGGTCCCTTCTTTTAACGCTTGCCGTTCTTCTTGTGTGATTTCAATCTCATACCCCTTTTGTTCCCAATATTTTTGGGCATAAGCTGGAATAATCCCCCGAGCATGAATATCCGAATAAAAGAAACGACGATCCATCACTTTCACTGAAGCCATTAAATCACTTGGATTACATGAGTAGGGATAAACGGGTACATAAGCCATCATACAGCCAATTTGAAAATCAGGATTAATTTCATGGCCCAACTTGACAACTTTAGCGCTGGCAATTAGTTCATTTAAGCCAGCTTGAAATGTTAAGGCTTCTTTATTGTCCCCTTCTTCGAATAATAAAGCTGAATTAGTCCATGTATGTAGCGTATGTTGGCCATCTGCTTGATTGTTGATTTCATTAAAGGTCATCCAATACTTCACTTTGTCTTTGTAACGTGTCATGACGGTTTTAGCATAGTGAACAAAAAAATCAATGAGCTTTTTATTCGTAAAACCACCGTATTTTTCGTATAAGTGATACGGAATTTCAAAATGCGATAGTGTGATTACCGGTTCAATATTATTTTTTAACAGTTCATCAAATAAATCATCGTAAAATTGTAGCCCTGCTTCATTTGGTTTTTCTTCATCCCCATTTGGAAAAATCCGTGTCCAGTTAATGGATGTACGAAACGCCTTTAAACCTAACTCTTTGAATAGCGCAATATCTTCTTTATAGTGATGATAAAAATCAATCGCTTCATGGTTAGGATAATTTTTTCCTTCAATAATTCCTTTTGTAATTTCTCGCGCTACGCCGTTTGCACCAGCTGTCATAACATCAGCAGTACTAACACCTTTTTTATCAACATTCCAAGCACCTTCAACTTGATGGGCAGCGACTGCTCCACCCCATAAAAAATCTTTTGGAAATTTATTTGCCATTTTTTGTCACCTCATTTTCTTAATTACGTTTAGTATAATTGGCAGCGTTTTATTCCTCAATAAACTTTAGGAACTCTGGCATCAGAATCAGTAAAAAGAAAAAAACACCATCCTGGTACCGCTTGTACCACATGGTGTTTTTGGTAACTTATTTTTGGTGTAATTCATCCTCTTGTCTTTGTAAACGTTCTGCCAACTGCTCAATCAAGAAGATACAAGGGATCTGGCTCGTTAAATCTTCATGTTTTTTTACTCGCCTTACATCGACATGATAATCCAAAACATAATCTGACATCCGCCCCAGAGTAGAGTTGATATCCGAAGTAATAGCAATTGTTAAAAAATCATCTTTATTGCGAAAACCATTGGCCACTTCTACGACTTCATTTGTCATTCCTGAAACAGATAGTGTTACTAAAATATTATCACTGGTATTTTGTAATTTGGACATAATAGGATAAGTAGGATCAATTAAAGGATAGCTATTATATCCAATGGATGCAAAGCGTCGTGCAGCATATTCACAAATTGATCCAGAAGCACCAATTCCAAAAAAGATAATATTTTCACAGTATTGGATTTTCTCTACGATTTGATTTAACTTACTTTGGATATCTCGTGGAAAACGTTCACGACTTAAAATAGTCAATGCCTCTTCAAAACCTTCACTTTTAGCTGCTTGCACACTAAATTGGCTACGAAATTCGGTAAAACTCTCATAGCCTAGTTTTCGAATTAGCCGCATAACAGAAGACGCTGAAGTATGGGATTCCTGTGCGATATCTCGGACTCGCATATAAGGAATTTTATCAGCATTGCTACTCATATAATGGTAAATTGCCTGATCTGTATCAGATAGTACGTTAAAATCAATGTTGCCAAAAAAACTCATCTTTTATCCTCCTAGAGCGGCCGACTTTTTGAGCACGCTTTCTTGACTATTCTACCTAAAAAAAGAAAAATCACCAATAGAAAAAAGATTACCGCTAAAATTACTCAGCTTATTTCTCAGAAAAGCTAGTGGATAAATCACTGGCTTATAAAGAGGTTGTAAGTATAATTTACATTATTTTGGTTAAAATAGAATTTTTTACTACACCAAAGAGCACAACAGCCTTAGTAAATTGTGCTCTTTGGTAGTAATTATAATTAACTTGCAAACTGACTATTATAAAGATTGGCGTAAAAATCGCCTTTTTTCATTAGACTAGCGTGACTGCCTTGCTCGATAATAGCACCATCTTTCATCACTAAAATCAAATCTGCATTTTTGATAGTTGATAGGCGGTGGGCAATCACAAAACTCGTACGCTCAGCCGTTAAACGGTCCATTGCCTGTTGAATCATTTCTTCGGTACGGGTATCGACGCTTGAAGTTGCCTCGTCCAAAATCAACAGTTGCGGATTGGCAAGAATTGCGCGCGCAATCGTCAAAAGCTGTTGTTGTCCTTGAGAGATTTGGCTACCATCGGTTGAAATTATCGTGTCATAGCCTTTTGGCAATGTCAAAATAAAGTGGTGACATTGCGCTGCTTTTGCCGCAGCAATAATTTCAGTGCGACTGGCATTTGGTTGTCCATAAGCAATATTAGCTGCCACCGTTCCTTCAAAGAGCCATGTGTCTTGCAAGACCATACCAAATTTTTGACGAATCTCGCCCCTTGCAAAATGACGAATATTTTTACCGTCAACTTCAATTTGTCCTTTACTTAATTCGTAAAAACGCATCAATAAATTAATCATGGTCGTTTTACCCGCACCAGTTGGTCCTACAATAGCTACCATTTGCTTTGGTTTTACAGTGAAATTGACATCTTCCATTAACAATTGGTCTTTTTCATAGCCAAAAGAAACGTGTTTGAAACTTACTTTTCCACGTATTTGGGATGGTAAGGTAGCATTTAGTTCATTTTCCTTTTCGCAAGGTAAATCAAGAATTTCAAAGATTCGCTCCAAAGCGGCAAAGGCACTTTGCAAACTGTTGATTACATAGGATACTTGTGTAATCGGTTCTGATACTTGATTTACATATTGTAAATAAGCTTGAACTAAACCGATTGATAACTGACCGTTAATAACCATTAGCCCACCGACAACTGCACTAATCACAAAGCCAAGCTGGTTAATTAGTCGAATCAAGGGATTAATAGCAAAACTGACAAATTGAGCTTTTTTAAAAGCCTGAAATTGGGCTTCATTTAATTTGTCTAAGTCTGATTCTATTTGCTGCTGGCGGTTATATGCTTTAATAACCAAATTTCCTGAATATGTTTCCTCGGCCTTTGTTCCAACGTAACCTAAAGCTGCCTGATTTTCCGAAAAATAATCTTGATTTTTCTGAGCTAAGAAATTCGTTAGCCCTAAACTAAGCAACAAAATGATCACGATACCAAAGGTCAGTAACGGACTAAGATAAATCATTAACCCCACCCCGATGATAATAGATAAGATTGCTGAAATCATCTGCATCAGTCCTACTTGTAAAACTTCAGATACTTTATCCAAATCAAGAGTTGTCCGTGTCAATATGTCACCTGTTTTATACTGGTCAAAAAATTTGATCGGTAAATGATTCATCTTTTGTGTCAATTGTTTTCGTAAGCGTAATGTTAATGTTTCTGCTACGCTTGCCATGGTGTATTCTTGCAAAAGCGAGAATAGTGCAATCCCCCCCCATGCCAAAAATAATAATAAGACTGGCTGCCACAATACCCGTCTTAAGTTGGCTGTTGTTATTTCACCCGCACGTAATAAAGCAACAATGGCATCTAGCCCCCAGCCTAAAATTAAAGGTGTAATTGCCATTAATGTTGCAAAGAAAATGGCAGAAATAACAATCACTACAAAACGGCGCTTTTGCTCTAATAATAAACGAAATAGCCGCTGACCCGTTTTTTTGAAATCTTGTGGCATTTCGCGATTCTTTAACTCAACCTGCTTTGTGCTCATGTTTTTCCTCCATTCCTTGGGACTTGGCAAATTCTTGATAAACGCTGCAAGTTGTAATTAACGTCTCATGAGTACCTTGACCCACAATTTTTCCTTCATCTAATACGATAATTTGGTCTGCATCCTTAATAGTCGAAAGGCGTTGTGCTACGATCACAATTGCTGCATCTTTTAAATACGTTTTTAAAGCTTGACGTAATTTAGCATCGGTTTGATAATCCAGCGCTGAAAAACTGTCATCAAAGAAATATACTGCTGCTGGTTTAATCAATGCCCGTGCAATACTTAGGCGTTGTTTTTGTCCACCAGAAAAATTGTTTCCTTTTTGAGCAATTGGGGCCTTATACTTTTGTGGTAAAGAAGTGATAAAGTCAGCGGCTTGGGCAACTTCAGCGGCTTTAGCCACTTGCTCTTTTGTTGCCGCAGGATTTCCAAAAAGGAAATTATCGAAAATCGTACCACTAAATAGAAATGCTTTTTGTGGCACATAACTGATTTTTTGTCGCAATGCTTCTTGCGTGACGTTTTTAATCGGCACTCCACCAAAGAGAATTTCACCTTCAGCCGTATCTTTAAAGCGCAATAGTGCTTTTGCAATTGTACTTTTACCAGAGCCTGTTCCACCAACAATTGCCGTCACACCTTTAAAAATATCAAAGGTAATATCAGATAAGACCGGCTCTTGTGCACCACTATATGTGAAATCAACCTGTTTAAAAGAAACAATCGGTTTATTATCTGCCAGCACAAATTCGGCTATATCACCATCCACGATTTCTTCATTTGCCGCTAAAACTGCACCAATCCGCTCTAATGAAGCGAGTGCTTTTGGTATCATCACAATTACCATTGCAGCCATAGTCAAAAACCATAAACTTAAAACCGTATATTCACTAATCGCAGTTAAACTGCCGATTGGCACCATACCTTGCATCACAAAAACACCACCAAAGGCTAAAACAGCTGTCATACCTAAACCCATCACTAAATTTACCGTTGGATTTAACACTGCAAAAAGTTTATTGACCGCAATCATAACTTCTGCATAACTGCTAAAAGTTTGATCCGTTCTTTTTTTCTCATCATTTGTTTTGTTAAACGCACGAATCACCCGAACACCGGTATAAAATTCCCGCAAAATCTGCATCATTTTATCCATTCGTTGCTGCATCACATCTGCTAAAGGAATAGCTTTTTTAATAACCAGCAGTGCTACAAGTGAAAATAAAGTGATTGAAGCAATGGGAATCCAAATAAACTGCCATGAAATCATCCCTGTCAAAACAATTGACGCCAAACAAATAAGGGGTGCTGGCACAATCATTTGAAAAACCATCATCAAAATTTGTTGAATATTGGTAATATCACTTGTGGTTCTGGCCAAAAGTGTTGGCGTCCCAAATGCATCCAAATCTGCTAAGGATAATTTCTGGGTTTTAGCTACTAATTTTTTTCTCAAAAAATAACTAAATCGACCAGCTAAAATAGCAGAGTAATAACTCGCGGCAATCGCAACTACGCCTGTGATAAGGGCAATTGCTAACATCAACAGCCCGTTTTTCCAAATTGCTCCTTGGTTTTGTGTCAAAATACCTTCATCAATAATTTCAGCGACATAATAAGGAATCAACAATGTTCCAACTGCTTGTGCTACCATTAAAATGAAGGTGACAAAGAACATCTTGTGATACTCTTTAAAAAAGATTTTAAATAATTTCATCTTTTTTCCCTCCTTCTCCTATGGTAGGATAAACTGTAACGTAACGTTACAGTCAAGACAGAAAGGAAACTTTTTGATGAAAAAATATTTAACCGTAAGTGAAATGGCAAATTATGCCGGCATCAGCCGCCGAACGTTAATTTATTATGATCAAATAAATCTCTTCAAGCCTGCAAAAATTGGCGCAAACGGCTATCGCTATTACGGCATTGAACAGTATTTTGAACTGGACGTTATCTTACTTTTGAAAAATCTTGACGTTTCACTTGATGAAATTGATACTTTTTTGAAAAATAGAAACGTTACTGCTGTTTTAGCTGGTTTCAAACGCCAAAAAGAAAAAGTCGACGAAGAGATAAATAAACTTAAACGCATTCGTAATTCCCTTGATAGTTATATTACACGCTACACTACCTTAGAAAATTTCGATTTAAAATCAATCACATATACTTACAGAGAAGCTGAGTATTTTGTAATCTCAGATATTATCGAAAACTTTGATGACATTGATGCTCTGCAAGTCTATGGGCGTTTTTATAATTCTGTTGACAGCAGCGATCTTTTTAGTGGCTATCCGATTGGTTTTTTAGTAGATGGTGCGGCGTTTTATGAAGAAAATTTTCATGCTGCGCCTTATCGTGCCTTAGTTAAAATTCCACCTGAACGCTTAGCCCATTACGAGAAACAACGTATCATACAACGACCAGCCGGTTATTATGTTTCTGGTTTTATGAAAGATGAAATTCATTATATTAATATTTTTAACAATCGCTTTCGTAATTACTTAAAAGATAATAATTTGGTTTTAAATGGCGATATTTGGGAATTGCTTTGGCAAGATGAAGCCGCCTCAGAAAATCCTGAAGATCAAATTTTTGAAGTCTTAATTCCCGTTAGACCAGCTAATTAAGCATATCCAAACAAATAAACCGATATTCACTGCCAAAATAAAACCTCGTTAAAATCAGCTGATTCTAACGAGGTTTTTGGTCATTTAAAAAGAAAAAACTTCAGACCAAATTGATCTGAAGTTTAAAAGTTTAATGTAATTAAGCTTTGTTTGCTGAACCGAACCAGTCAATGTGTTCTTCAGCATCTTTAACGATAGCAGCTTTACCTGGTGCTAATAATTTACGAGGGTCAAAGCCTTTACCTTCTTGATCTTTGCCAGCTTCGATGTATTCACGAGTTGCTTTAGCAAATGATAATTGGAATTCAGTATTAACGTTAACTTTAGAAACACCCATTGAGATAGCTTTTTGGATTTGTTCTTTTGGAATACCTGAACCGCCGTGTAATACTAATGGTACATCATGACCAACAGCATCTGCGATTTCTTGTAAGTGGTCAAATGCAAGACCTTGCCAGTTTTCTGGGTAAACACCGTGGATGTTACCAATACCACATGCTAAGTAGTCGATACCTGTAGCAACCATTTGTTTACATTCTTCAATGTCAGCTAATTCGCCAGCACCGATGATACCGTCTTCTTCCCCACCAATTGAACCAACTTCACATTCAACTGAGATACCTTTAGCGTGTGCTTTTGCAACAACGTCTTTAGCTAATTTCAAGTTTTCTTCAAATGGTAAATGAGAACCATCGAACATAACTGAAGTGTAGCCAGCTTCGATACATGCTAAAGCTGCTTCGTAGTCACCATGGTCTAAGTGGATTGCAACTGGAACTGTAATATTCATTGATTCAACTAAGTCGTTGATCATGTTAACAGCTAATTTGTAACCACCCATGTATTTTGCTGCACCCATTGAAGTTTGGATTAGAACAGGGGCTTTTTTAGCTTCTGCTGCTTCCAAAATCGCTTGAGTCCATTCTAAGTTATTTGTGTTGTAACCGCCGACAGCGTAACCACCTTTACGGGCTGCTTTTAGAAATTCTGCTGCTGATACTACTGGCATAAAAAATTCCTCCTAAGTTTTAATAAACTTTATTTGTTAGGCATATCCTAACCAACGCTACTATTTTAGCAAATATTTCCTGCTATTACCACTAAAATGGCAGATTAATTCTTTCATAAAAAGATTGCACAAATTTAAATAGCGGCTGTTTTCAAATGTTTTTCTGAAAAACTTTGGTACATTCCCCTTTGCCATTGCTTTTCTAATTCAAAAGATAACATCAGCAATTATTTTGCTCTGCAAATTATTTCACAGACTTTTTCTTAATTTTTGAAAATTAGCTTGAACAACTAACAAAAAACCTGAAACAAAAATATACTTCTGCAACTTTTACATCAAGACGCAGGTATTTTTTGTTTCAGGTATTTGGCTTTTATTTAAATGTTACTCAGGAAAGACACGCCTATTGGTTTTCTAACGCAGCACCAACAAAGGCTTTAATTAGTTGTTGTGGGCGTGTTGGTCGAGAAATTAATTCTGGATGGAATTGGCAACCAACAAAGAACTTCTTGTCTGGTAGTTCCACGATTTCTACTAGTCGATTATCTGGCGAAACACCTGAGAAGACTAAACCTTCTGCTTCAAACATTTCCCGGTATTTATTGTTAAATTCATAGCGATGACGGTGACGTTCTTGTACAACTTCGGCATCGTTATAAGCAGCTGCTGTTTTTGTTCCTTTTTTCAACTTACATGGATACAAACCAAGGCGCAATGTCCCCCCCATGTTTTCAATATTTTCTTGATCTGCCATTAGGTCAATAATATTGTTTGGTGTATCAGGATTTGTTTCAGCTGAATTAGCATCTTTTAAGCCCACTACATTTCTGGCAAACTCCACACAAGCCATTTGCATGCCTAAACAAATACCTAAAAATGGGACATCATTTTCTCTGGCATAACGAATCGCTTCAATTTTACCTTCTACTCCACGATCGCCAAAACCACCAGGAACCAAAATACCATCAGCATCTTTTAACACTTCTGCTACATTGTCTTTATTCACATCAGCTGATTGAATCCAATCAATAGCAATATCAGAATCAAATGCAAAACCAGCGTGTTTTAATGCTTCTACTACTGAAATGTATGCATCTGGTAATTCAACATATTTACCAACTAAGGCAATTCGGGTGGTTTTCTTCAAGTTGAGTACTTTTTCTTCCAACGCTTGCCATTCAGTCATATCTGCTTCTGGTACATCTAATTTCAAGTGCTCACAAACAATTTGATCCATTTTTTGTGCTTGCAATGCTAATGGAATGGAATACAATGTTTCCACGTCCCGAGATTCAATGACCGCTTCTGGTGCCACGTCACAAAATTGCGCTAATTTATTTTTCGTGCTTTGTGAAACAGGCTGTTCTGTCCGAACTACTAAGATATTTGGTTGAATACCTAAACCACGTAATTCTTTTACGCTATGTTGTGTTGGTTTAGTTTTCATTTCCCCAGCTGCTTTTAAGTATGGAATCAACGTCGTGTGAATGTACATCACATTATCTGAACCCACGTCAGCTTTCATTTGGCGCAATGCTTCTAAAAATGGTAATGATTCAATATCACCAACTGTTCCGCCGACTTCTGTGATAATGACATCAGAATCGGTTAATTTTGCAGCCCGCATGATTTTTTCTTTAATTTCATTCGTGATGTGTGGAATTACTTGAACAGTTGCGCCCAAATATTCTCCTTTGCGTTCTTTACGCAAAACTTCAGAATAAATTTTACCGGTTGTTACATTGGAATACTTATTTAAGTTAATATCGATAAAACGTTCATAGTGACCAAGGTCTAAATCCGTTTCTGCCCCGTCATCTGTTACAAAAACTTCTCCATGTTGGTAAGGACTCATCGTACCAGGATCGACATTGATATAAGGATCAAATTTTTGAATCGTTACCTTTAATCCACGATTTTTCAATAAGCGTCCTAGCGATGCTGCCACAATACCTTTACCAATCGACGACACAACGCCGCCGGTTACAAAAATATATTTTGTCATTAATTAAAAACTCCCTCTATATTTTTTCGCAGGAAAAGCTTCTGTAAAATAAATATGCTCCCTATCCAAAATGAATAGGGAGCATATTTTCCAGAACTTTGACCCTAAGTAATTAGGGTGCCCAAGTAGGATATTACAATCTCTCCTTTCTTTTGTCAACTATCGATTTTTGTAAAGGGGTTTCAATTTAAGAAAGTCTGAAACCTTAAAACTTAATTTTAATTCATTTTTTACGACTAAAGTCGCAAATTCATTTCCGACTTGTGCCTGTTTTTTTTAAATTTCTTCTCAGCTAAAATGAGGCTGTTAGAAAGAAGGAAGAATCAGTATGAAAAAAATTATTTTTACTGCCCTCCCATTTTTGTTAGCTAGTGGCGGGATATTTTATTGGTACCATGATAACTACGGAACCAATGATTATTACACAAAAATTAACCAAGCTGGAACACGTACGTATATCGGTGAAGGAGCTGGACATAAGGTCTATAAATATCGTTACAAATTAGCCAGTTTTAATGCTTGTGGCGAAGAATTAGACATTGATTTCAACTCGAGAAAAGACCATCCCATGAAAAAAGATGCTTACCTGATTGTTCATGTAAATCATAAAAAAGGTGTTATGGGTTGGGAAGAAATCGCGAAAAGTCAACTACCTAAAAAAGCTGAAAATCACTTAAACTAAAAACATACACGTCTTAAATACGCGACTGTGATAATTTTTTATCACAGCCGCTTGTTTGGTAAATAAACCGTACTTTTTAAATTGGTGCTAGCGTGAGGTTTTACATTAAACCACCAGCAGTGTTTCTTTTTTATAGCCACTGTAATCTGCAACATGTAATAATGCTTGAGCATTTTCCACTCTTTGGCGCGTCGGTGGTTCAATTCCTTCTAATGGATATTTTAAACCCAATTCTTGCCACTTGTACTTGCCCATCGTGTGGTAGGG